>JAAEUE010000218.1 GCA_024227565.1 Alphaproteobacteria bacterium | reverse complement strand
CGCACAGATGAATGGTTGGCGTGCAGATGATAAATCTCGATCCGCTCGCTCAACGAAAGATGTGAATAACAATGTCCCATAGCAGCACCCAGTCTAGGGTGTTGCACTTGTATCGTGAACCAACCGGATCCAGGGGCGGCAAAGCTCTGAAACTTGTGGCCCTGGATCCCTGCCTTCACAGGGATGACGATCGCAGGGGCAGGAGTGACGAACGGGTAATGCAGGGAAGGTGCCCCTGCCCTACTGCTTCTGCGGCGACAGCGCGGCAGCCGTTTTGGCAGCCCGGACCAGGTTCACGAACTCTGCCCGGTGGCCAAACTCATCCACACCCTTGGCACCGAGCGCCAGCTTAATGACATCGTCGTAGCCAAAGCTGCCCGTATAGCGCCCGCCCTTGAGGAGCTGGCCAAAGGCCGCCACGGCAGCTGCAAAGCGCGCATCCGTTGGGGCTGCGGCAACATCTGCCACCTGGTTGGCTGTGGTCACGGGCGTGGTGATCAAGGTGCTCTTGGTGCCCTTGGGCTGCTTGTAGCGGATCTTCAGGAAAGCGAACTCGCCCGCGTTGCCAACGTCGCTGTCCTGAGCAACCTTGGCCGCCTTCTTCTGATAGCGCAGTCCGTCCACCAATCGCGTTTTGGCGCCAGCCGGCGTGATCTCGTAGAGAGCGGTGACCGTGTGGCCAGCGCCGATGTCGCCCGCGTCCACCTTGTCATTGTTGAAGTCCTCGCGCCTCAGGATCCGGGTTTCGTAGCCGATCAGGCGGTATTCAGAAACCTTGGCCGGATTGAATTCCACCTGCAATTTCACGTCCTTGGCGATGGTGAACAACGTGGAGCCGGCTTCCTTCACCAGAACCTTGCGGGCTTCATTCAGGCTGTCGATATAAGCCGCATTGCCGTTGCCGTTCTGGGCCAGGGTCTGCATGAGGGCGTCATTGTAGTTGCCCATGCCGAAGCCCAGAACCGAGAGGCTGACGCCGGTTTTGCGCTTGCGCTCAACGAAGCTTTTGAGCTCTTCAGGATTGGTGATCCCCACGTTGAAATCACCGTCCGTGGCCAGAATAACCCGGTTCACGCCGTCCTTCACCGCATTCTGTTCAGCCAACCGGTACGCCTGGCGAATGCCTTCAGCCCCTGCTGTTGAGCCGCCTGCGTTCAGCCGGTCCAGCGCACCCAGGATCTTGGCCTTGTCGCTCACCTTGGTGGGCTCAAGCACCGTTCCGGCGCTGCCGGCATAGGTCACGATGGAGACCGTGTCATCGGCCTGCAGGCTGCTCAGCAGCAGCTTGAACGAGGAGCGCAGCAGAGGCAGCTTGTTGGGCGCCCGCATGGAGCCTGAGGTATCCAGCAGGAACACCAGGTTGGTGCGCGGCCGCTCGGTCTTGGGCAACTGATAGCCTTTGATGCCAATGCGCATCAATTTGGTCTCGGTGTTCCACGGGGTAGGCATCACCGCCACAGTGACCTTGAACGGCTGGGCGCGATCGTCTGGGCCCTCATAGGCATAGTCGAAGTAGTTGATCATCTCTTCGATGCGCACGGCATTCTTCTGGGGCAGCACACCGCGGTTAAGCGAGGCCCGCAGGAAGGCGTAGGAGGCTGTGTCCACGTCCACCGAGAAGGTGGAGACAGGATCTTCGGCCACGACCTTCACAGGGTTGTCCTCAGGGTTTGAGAACTTATTGCGGCCCTGAACTTCGTATTGCGGCGGCTGAAGGACATCAACAGGCCGCTGCAACCGCTTTGCGGCCATGGGCTGGGGTAAGACCTTTGCCCGCACACGCGAGCCGCTGGCGCGGTCATTCAGCATAGATTGCACCCCAAGCTGGCCCACATCGGCGGAACGCTTCGGTGGGACGAGACGTGACATGACCTTTTCTTCCGCAACCACGCGCGCTTCCGGCTCGCTCGCCGTGTCCGCCTCTGCAGGCACTTGGGCAACTTCAGTCTTTGCAACCGGTTGCTTGGCGAGGTCGGAGCGCGGCTGCTCCTTTTTGGCCCCGTCCTGCTTTGTGACAGGCGCATTGTCCTGCCAGCCTTGCTGGCGTGTCAGTTCGGGCACCAGCCCGGTGTTGATCGCGATGAGGGCCATGGCCGCGATGCTCGCGCCGCCGGTGAGGAAGTAGCCTAGTTTTTCAGTTGTCAAAGTCATGGATTGTCTCCGTCTGATAGCGTCTAGCAATTTGTTGCCTTGTGCTTTCAGACGGGCGCCGACGTGATTTCCTTGGCGTGTCTCCAAATTTTCTTCGTCAAACCGCTCCATAGCCGCAGAAATGGCCGCCTTCCGCGCCTCCTCACGGGGCAGAATCGGGCCTTCATTCCGGAAGGCTTGTTCTAATTTGTCCAGTTCGTTGCTCATCTATCCTGCTTTCACCAGACGCTTCAGACTGTTTCTGATCTCGTGCATGCGCCACGAAACCGTGCTCTCCTTCACGTCCAATACTTCAGCCGCCTCAGCATGGTTCAGGCCCTCAGCAAGGACCAGAAGCGCCGTTGCGCGTAAATCTTCGCTCATGGCGCCCAGCGCCTCGTAAACCCAGGCCATCTGTTCAGCCGTATCGGCCTCTGCGCCTTTGGTAAGCTCGTTCATCTCAGCATAGGTATCCTGGGCCCTGTCTGCGGCAATCCCGCGCCGCGACCAGTCTTTGGCCGCGTTCAGCACCACCCGGTAAAGCCAGGTGGTGAACTGGGCGGAGCCTTGGAACGAACGCAGCTTGCCCGGCAGTGCCAGGCAGATGTCCTGGGTTATGTCCTCAGCATCGGCCTGGCGGCCACAATAGCGGTAGGCGAGCCGATACATCCGGTCGTAGTGCCGCTCAAGCAGCACCCGGAAGGCGTCTCTGTCGCCGCCTCCGGCCAGTTCGGCCAGGGCATTATCGCTCGTTGCCATGCGCATGTCTGGTTGTAAGACGCATCAGATCGGCAATTCCTTGGCGCCGGTTACAAAAAAATTCAGAATTTTCCCCACTAAACCAGAAATCGGCGATTCTGGCGGCACAGCGCAGGTCTTACCAACCGGTAAATCCAGCCGGTCAGTGTTTAACTGTTCTGTTTCCGGCGTTTCAATCTGTCCCGGTTAAGGTTCGTCCACATCACATAACCCGCGAAGTGCGAAATAGCGGGATGGCAACTTGTACTGGGGAAGGTCCAATGGCCAGAATAAACGGCAACAACCGTTCAAACACCTTGAACGGAACATCAGGCAACGACACGATTTATGGCCTTGGCGGCAACGACAGCCTGTTCGGCAACGGCGGCAACGATGTGCTGGAGGGCGGCACAGGCGCAGACCATATGGACGGCGGCGAGGGCATCGACCGGGTGGAATACCGGCGCTCGTCCTCAGCGGTTACGGTCAATCTGGCGCTGGGCTTTGGTTTGGGCGGCGAAGCTCAGGGCGACACCTATGTGAGCATCGAGAATGTTTACGGCTCGCGCTACAACGACATCATCACCGGCAACGCAGCCGACAATCTGCTCTATGGACGCAATGGCAACGACACGCTGAACGGCGGCGAAGGCGATGATGACCTTTATGGCGGCAACGGAAATGACGTCCTGACCGGCGGCGCCGGCAGCGATGATCTGATCGGTGGGCGCGGATCTGATACCTACGAGTTCACCAAAGGCGACGGCGCCGACACCATCGATGACCGGGGCAGCTACTATTCTGACTGGGACCGGCTGAACATCCATGGCTACGACGCCGATGAAGTGTTCATGCAGCGCGCCGCCCCCGGCAGTTCGACCATCGTGATCACCTTTGGCGGCGAGAACGCCGGCGACAGCATCACCCTGGTGGACATGCTGGGCACAAGCGGTTCGGAAATCGAGCAGGTGCATCTGGATGACGGCACCAACATCTACTACTGGAACATCTATTCAGTGGCCAACAACAACGTGCCTGTGGCGCTTGACGACGACGGCGGCACGCAGTTCCAGGACACAGCCATCATTCTGCAGGCGGCAGACCTTCTGGCCAACGACAGCGATGCGGATCTGGACAACCTGACCGTACATTCGGTGTTCGGCGCCACGAACGGCACGGTTTCCATGGACGCCAGCGGCACCATCACCTTCACCCCCGATGCGGGATACGTGGGGGCGGCCTCGTTCCAGTACACTGTGACCGACGGCACCGCGGCAGCCGATGCGACGGTCAATCTGGAGTTTGAAATCGGGTTTTCAGACTTCATCGGCAACTGGTGGGCCGAGGTGATAGACCTCAGCGCATCGGAGCTGCCCTGCTACATTGACTGCCACTACGGCAATGACATTGCGACGGGCTCGGACCTGCGCGATTTGATTTTGGGCAATCTGGGCGACGACACCTTGAGCGGCGGCGGCGGCGATGACGATTTTCTGATCGATCTGGGCCACGGCTTCGACCGGTTCTATGGCGATGCCGGTTACGACAAGGTTGTGGCCATGGCTGACAATGTGCAGATCGGGCTGATCGGCGACTTTGGCGCAACCGTGGAAGAGTTCAGCTGCGCCGGCTTCACCAATGTGACCATCATGGGCACCTGGCAGTGGCAGACGCTCGATTTCTCAACCGTCATCCTGACCGACATTGCTGCTATCGATGCGGGCCGCGGCAACGACACGGTCATCGGCTCTGCAGGCGACGACGTCATCATCGGTAACATGGGTGATGATACGCTGCTGGGCGGGGATGGCGACGATGACTTCATGATCGGCGTGAGCCACGGCTTTGATACCTTCGACGGCGGCGCGGGTTATGACCAGATTCTCGCCAGCGCCGACAATGTGAAGATCGGCCTCATTGGCGACTTCGACAATGAGGTTGAAGAGATTTCCGCAAACGGCTTTAGCGGCGTCTCGATCCTTGGCAAATGGCAGGCGCAAACCTTTGACTTCTCAAACGTTCTGCTAACCGGCATCGCCGCCATCGATATGGCAGGTGGTCACGATGTGGTCATCGGTTCGGCCGGCGACGATGTGATCATCGGCGGCACTGGTAATGACACGCAGACCGGCGGATTGGGTGCAGACACCTTTGTGTTCCGTGACGGGGAAGGTGAGGACGTGATCACCGACTTTGGCACCGGAGACGATCTGGTGCGTCTGGACCAGGTGGCCGGATTTGACGACTTTGCAGATGTGCAAGGCGCGTTCAGCCAGGTTGGGGCGGATGCCCTTCTGGACCTTGGCGGCGGTCAATCCATCCTGTTTGAAGACACTCTGGTGAGTGCCCTGACGGTAGATCACTTCGAGTTCGTCTGACGTCCCGAAATGTCATCGTAGATTTTTGCGCCAGCAAAATATCCGGGACCCAGGGCCACACGCAGTGTGGTTGCGCCCCTGGATCCCTGCTTTCGCAGGGATGACGGATAGGGGAGATCGACCATCCTTACCAAGCGGTAAACACCGGCCCCCGATTTCTAGAGGCCTCGTTTTCAACCCTTAAATCTCTCTCACTTAAGGTCAAATCCAAGATTGCTTGATCCGCAGTGCGAAATGGCGGGCTGGCATAAGAACACTGGGCTAGGAAAAATGGCGAAAATAAACGGGAATCAGAACGGAAACGTTCTGAAGGGCACCTCTGGGCGTGACACCATCAAGGGCCTTGGTGGCAATGACAGTCTGTTCGGCTATGCCGGCAACGATATTCTGGAAGGCGGCGCCGACGCAGATCATCTTGACGGCGGCGACGGCATTGACCGTGCCGAGTACCGCAAATCCAAGGCAGGCGCCACGGTAAATCTTGGCCTGAACTTTGGCCTGGGCGGCGAAGCCCAAGGCGACACCTTCACAAGCATCGAGAATGTGTACGGCTCCAGATATGCCGACCTGCTCGTTGGCGATGGCGCCAATAACCTTCTGGTGGGGCGCAATGGCGACGACACCCTGAAGGGCGAAGATGGCGCAGACCGCCTCTTGGGCGGCAACGGCAAGGATACGCTGGAAGGCGGAGACGACAATGACCGGCTCGATGGCGGTCGCGGCGCCGACCATCTGGACGGCGGCAGCGGCTCCGGTGACCGGGCTGAATATGCACGCTCCAAATCTGGCGTTACGGTTGATCTTGAAGCTGGCACAGGCCAGGGCGGTGACGCCCAAGGCGACACCTTGGTGAACGTGGAGAACGTTCTGGGTTCAAAGCACGACGATGTGCTCACTGGCGACGGCGAAGCCAACAAGCTTTATGGCAACAACGGTGATGATGAGCTGAACGGCGCCGGCGGAGACGATACGCTGGACGGTGGCAAGGGCGCTGACGAGATGGACGGGGGCGAAGGCTCCGACACGGCCAGCTATTCGCGCTCAAAACAAGCCGTACAGGTGGACCTTGCGGCTGGAACAGCCCAGGGCGGAGATGCTGCAGGGGACACCCTCACCAACATTGAAAACCTCACAGGCTCGCGCAAGAGCGACACCCTTTCAGGCGATGAGAACGACAACACCCTTTCAGGCGGCCGGGGCAATGACACCCTGGAAGGCCGCGATGGCAACGACGACCTGAACGGCCGCCGCGGCCGCGACACCCTGGACGGCGGCGAAGGCGACGACAATCTGAACGGTGGCGACAGCTCCGACACCTATGTGTACGCAAAGGGTGATGGTGCAGACACCATCCAAGATGGCGGCCACAAGGACAAGGATGTCATCGAGATTTCCGGCTATGAGGCTGACCAGACATTCGTGGTGCGCCTGGAGGGAAGCGATGATCTGCTGATCTCGTTTGGCGGGGAAAACGGCGGCGACAGCATCATAGTCAAGAACACCCTTGGCGGCAGCACTGCTGACACTGTTGAACAGATCAAGTTTGAAGACGGGACCATTTGGAAGATCGCCGATGTGATCACCCGGGTCGATAATGAGGCCCCTGTTGCAGTGGACGATCTTGGCTCTACGGTTTTGCCCGATCAGAAGGTGGTTATTCCGGTGGCCAACATGCTGTCCAACGACAGCGACCCGGATGGCGACGAGCTCTCGTTGGTGTCTGTCTATGATGCCAAGGGCGGCACGGTTGAGATCACCGAAGACGGCGAAGTGGTGTTCACACCCGAAGCTGGCTTCTCTGGAACCGCCTCGTTCCTCTACACCGTGACAGACGGCACAGCCGCCTCAGAAGCCATGTGTGCGTTTGACGTGGAGGTTCAGTTCTCCCAGTTCATTGGCAACTGGTGGGCCGAGACCATCGATCTCAGCGGCTCTGCCCTGCCCTGCTACATTGATTGCGGCCTCGGCAACGACATCGCCACCGGCTCGGACCTGCGCGACCAGATCCTTGGTGCGGGTGGTGACGACACCATGAACGGTGGCGGCGGCAACGACGACTTCCTGATTGGCCTTGGCCATGGCTTTGACCGTTTTGACGGCGGAGACGGCTATGACGTGGTGCTGGCCACTGAGGATGGCGTGAGCATTGGGCTGATTGGAGATTTCAACGCGTCGGTTGAAGAGTTCAGCTGTGCAGGTTTTGCCAATGTGGGCATCATGGGCACATGGCAGGCGCAAACGCTCGACTTTACCGGCGTTACCCTCACCGACATTCAATGGATCGATGCCGGGCGCGGCAATGACACGGTTCTTGGCTCTGCCGGGGACGATGTGATCATTGGCGGCCTTGGCGACGACAATCTATCTGGCGGCGACGGGGATGATGACTTCCTGGTTGGCCCCGGCGATGGTTTTGACACAATCGATGGCGGCAGTGGGTTTGACCAAATCTTGGCAACAGCTGACGGCACCAACATTGGCTTCCTCGGCAGCTTTGCCAATGGTGTGGAAGAAATTTCCGCAAACGGCTTTGCCGACGTGCAGATCACGGCCAACTGGCAGAGCCAGACCTATGATTTCTCGAACGTGACGCTCACCGGCATCACGGCGATTGACATGGGCAGCGGCAACGATACGGCCATTGGCTCAGCGGGAGATGACGTGATCATTGGCGGGTTTGGCAACGATGCGCTCACCGGCAACCTTGGAGCAGATACCTTCGTCTTTGCAGATGGGGACGGCCAGGACGTGATCACGGACTTCAACCTTGCTGATGATGTGGCGCGGCTGGATGAGATCGCCGGCTTTGAGGACTTTGCCGATGTGCAGGGTGCGCTCAGCCAGGTTGGTGCTGATACGTTGCTTGATTTCGGCGATGGACAGACAATCTTGTTCGAGGACACCCTTGCGGGCGCGTTCTCTAGCGATAACTTCGACTTCCTGCTCGGGGATCTTTGAGCCAGGTCTCAGTAATCCCTTCGTCATCCTGGACTTTGCGCAGCAAATGTCCGGGACTCAAGGCCGTGTGAACCAGAGCCAATCGCCCTGGATTCCCGCTTTCGCGGCAAAGACGGCTGTGTGGAGCTGCCGCTTGGAGCCCAGACCTACTTGCTGTAGTCGCGCTGGTCGTCGATCACCATGCCGTCGTTCGGCAAGGCCCCTTCTGCGGCGAATTCAACCGACCCGTTCAACTTGGTCACGTCTTTCAAGGTCGCCTTAAGAGCATCCGCCAGACCGTCTGACGCATCTGCGCTTTCAACCTGCAGAACCATCCCATCCTGGGCCCCATCGCGGCTCACAACCAGACGCAGACGGCCAATGTCTGCATGGCGCTTGCCGATCTCGGCAACCTGGCTGGGATGCACGAACATGCCTTTGATCTTGGTGGTCTGGTCAGCCCGGCCCATCCAGCCCTTTATGCGCATGTTGGTGCGCCCACATGGGCTTACGCCGGGAAGCACGGCGGAAAGATCTCCAGTGCCAAACCGGATCATCGGATACACAGGATTGAATGTGGTCACCACGACCTCGCCCACATCGCCGTCGGCAACCGGCTCGCAGGTGCCCGGCTTGACGATTTCCACGATGCAGCCTTCGTCGATGATCATGCCTTCGAGAGCTGATGACTCGTAAGAGATCACGCCCACATCTGCCGTCGCGTAGCACTGCACCGTGGCCACGCCCCGTTCGGCATATTCCTGGCGCAGAGCAGGAAAGAGCGCCCCGCCGCCCACCAGGGCCCGCTTGATGGATGAGACGTCCTTGCCGATCTCTTCAGCTTTGTCCAACAGCACCTTCAGATAGTCCGGGGTTCCGGTAAAGCCGACGGGTTTGAGCAATTCAATCGCCTCTGCCTGCATTTCCGTATTGCCGATGCCGGCTGGAAAGACCGAACATCCCAGAGCCTGCGCGCCGGAATCCAAGATGAAGCCGCCGGGGGTCAGGTGATAAGCGAAGGAATTGTGGACCACATCGCCCGGTCGGAAACCGGCGGCATAGAAGGTGCGCGCGCCGCGCCAAGGATCAGGCTCGGTGCCTTGGGGTTCGAAGATCGGGCCCGGCGACATGAATATACGGCCAAGCTTATCGGGGTCTGCAGCAATGAAGCCGCCAAAGGGAGGTTCTTCCGCCTGGGCATCCTTTAGCTCGCTTTTGCGCAGCACCGGGAGCGAGGCCAGAGCCTCACGGGATGTAACTGCGCTGGCATCCACACCGTCCAAGCGGTTCGCCCAGCCCGGGGCCTTTTGTTTGGCTGTTTCGATGAAGCCAGGCAGACGGCCGAAAATACCCGCTTCGCGTTCATCGGCAGAGCGGGTTTCAAGATCGTCATAATGCTCAGACATGTGCGGCCTCACGCCAACCAGCGTTTGCGGCGTTTATAGGCTTTCACGTTGCGGAACGATTTCTGGTCATCGCCGGCAATGCCGAGATAGAATTCTTTCACATCTTCGTTCTCGCGAAGCTCGGCAGCATCGCCGTCCATCACCACGCGTCCGTTTTCCAGAATATAGCCATACTTGGCGTATTTGAGCGCGATGTTGGTGTTCTGCTCGGCCAGCAACATGCTAACGCCCTCTTGCTCGTTGAGCTTCTTGATGATCTCGAAGATCTCTTCCACCAGCTGCGGGGCAAGACCCATGGACGGCTCGTCCAGCAACATTGTGGTTGGGCGGGACATGAGCGCACGGCCAATGGCGCACATCTGCTGTTCGCCGCCGGAGATATAGCCGGCAAGGCTTGTGCTGCGTTCGCGCAGACGCGGGAAATAATTGTAGACCATCTCCAGATCGTCGGCGATTGCCGCTCGGCCGTCTTTGCGGGTGAAAGCGCCGGTCAGGAGATTTTCTTCAACGGTCAAATGCTCGAAGCAGTGGCGCCCCTCCATCACCTGGATGCAGCCGCGTTTGACCAGCTCGTTCGGCGAAAGCTTGTCGATGCGCTCGCCCTTGAACATGATCTGGCCTTTGGTGACATCGCCACGTTCGGAGCGAAGGAGATTGGAGACTGCCTTCAGTGTGGTCGACTTGCCGGCGCCATTGGCTCCGAGAAGTGCCGTGATGCCGCCTTGCGGAACTTCCAGCGACACGCCCTTCAACACCAGGATCACATGGTCGTAAATGACCTCGATATTGCTGATGGAGAGAACCGGATCTTCGGCTGCAACGGTTTCTGCTTGAGCGCTCACGAGAGATGCCTCCGCTACGGAATTTCGTTTGTCGTAAATCGGGCCTGCCCCTTTTTCTGGGGCAGGCCCTTCTTGTTCAGGCGTTCAGATCAGCCTTACTTGCACGCTTGCGTCTGCCAATCAGGCTTGTCGGAGACATACTTGTCGGCGGCTGCAATCAGCTTCGGACGGACCTTGTCACGCATCGGTGTGATCCAGTCAGAGACCTTGTTCCAAGCCTTGCCGTCCCACTGTTGAATGTAGATGGCGTGGGCACCGGCATGGTCCTTACAGGTCACCTTCATGGGGTTCATGAAGCCTTCAAGACCGATTTCCTTCAGACGTTCAGCCGTGATGTTCAGGGCTTCCAGACCTTTGCGCATGTCTTCACCGGTAATGTCCTTCTTGCCGGTGACCTGTTGTGCGGTGCGAATGGCTTCTGCAACCACAACCGCATTGCTCATGCCGCGGTTGTAGAAGTTGTTGCCGACGGACGCTTCATCCGCCTGGCTCTTGCCCTTCTTGACCACGAGCTTCAGAATGTCCTGAATGGCCGGATAGTCCGTGCCCGTGCCGTGGAAATTGGCCGATTTGTAGCCCTTCGCGCCTGCACCGGCAGGAACCACATCAACGTTGCCGCCGGACCACCAAACGCCGATGAACTTATCCATCGGGAAACGGGTCTTGGCCGCTTCCTTGATGGCCGTCGGGTTCATGGCACCCCAGCCCCACATGATCATCCAGTCGGGGCGCTCTTTGCGAACCTGCAGCCAATGGGACGACTGGTTCTGCATTTCCTTCACGCCAACCGGGATCTTGACCACGGAGAAGCCCATTTCCTTGGAGAGCTCTTCCAAAAGCGGGATCGGCTCACGGCCGTAGCCAACGTCAAGATAGGTGAAGCCGATCTTCTTGCCTTTGATACCACCATTTGTATCGATGTATTTGATGATGGCGGACATCTGGCTCCAGTAGGTTGCCGGCACGTTGAAGGTCCAGGGGAACTTCTCGCCAACAGCCGTTGCGGACAGGCCATAACCCATGGACAGGATCGGAATCTTGTCAATTGGGGCTTTTGGGATCAGCTGCAGGGTGATGCCAGTTGAATACGGATTGTAGACAACAGCGCCCTTGCCTTTCGTGCCTTCATAGCACTCAACACCTTTTTGGGCGTTGTAGCCGGTTTCGCATTCTTCCACCTTCAGCTTGACACCGCCAATACCGCCGTCACGTTCGTTGAGCATGGTGAGATAATCATGCATGCCGTTCGCAATCACCGAGCCGGAACCCGCAAACGGGCCGGTCCGGTATGTCAGCAGTGGGATGTAGATGTCAGCCATTGCCGCGGAGCTGGCGGCAATTCCTGTTGCCAGCATCGCAGCAGCGCCTGCGCCCATCGCAAGTTTCTTGAAATTCATGTGGTATTCTCCTCCACTCGTTTGGTGTCCCGCCAGGGCGGCAGGACGGTCTAACGCCATTTCAATTTCTAAGTTTCAGGATCCCGCATCGGAGATCTGACCTGACCCTAACACTCCCGGATGAAATAGCGAAACTCCTCTTTTGACTAAACCTAACGCCTGCAAACCTAATAAGGGAAAGGCCAAACCCGAAGCTTTTGTTTGGCGATCTGCCATAATCTCGCAAGTCCCGCCGGCTCCACGATCAGGAACATGATGATCATTGCGCCCACCAGCATGAAGGTGACATGCTCAACGGTGGATGCATGCATGACGTCTCCGAAGACGCTGCGCAGGAAGATCGGAAGATTCCAGATGAAGATTGCACCCAGGAAGCAACCAACCAGACTGCCGAGGCCGCCAATGATGACCATGAACAAGATCAGGAACGAATGGTTGATGTCAAAGCTCTCCACCTCAGCAGCACCAAGCCACAGGAACACCATCATGGCGCCAGCAACGCCGCAATAATAGGACGAGATCGCAAAAGCGGTCAGTTTGGTGGGCAGCAGGCGGATGCCGATCAACTCCGCTGCGATATCCATGTCCCGGATAGCCATCCAGGCCCGGCCGAAACGGCCACGGACAATGTTCGAGGCTACCCAAGTGAGCACGACAACGATGGTCAGCACAATCAGATATCGTGTGACTGAGGTTGCCGTTGGACCGGTGATCGGCAGGCTGAAGAGGGTTCGGGTAGGCACTTCGATGGCGCCTGATGCGTTGTAGTTGTAGAGCCATGCGACACGGCCAAAGGCCCATTCCAGGAAGAACTGCGAGGCCAGCGTGGCCACCGCCAGATAGAAGCCCTTGATGCGCAGGGATGGAATACCGAAGATAATGCCCACGCCAGCCGCGATGAAACCGCTGAGCAGGATGTGGATCAGGATGTTCACATCCGGGAAGATTGTCGCCAACTTGTAACATCCATAGGCGCCGACGCCCATGAAGCCGCCGGTGCCCAGCGAAAGCTGGCCAGCATATCCGGTGAGCAGATTCAATCCGACCGCTGCGCAGGCAAAGATCAGCGTCGGGATCATGATCCCGCCAAGCCAGAAATCGTTGAAGGTGAACGGCACGACGAGAAACAGGAAGGCGAGCAGCAATATGATGCCGATCTTGTCCTGGAGGATCGGGAAGACCGCCTGATCGTCGCGATAGTTGGTCTTGAATTGGCCGGTTTCACGGTAAAGCATGTTTCCGCCCTCCTATACGCGATCGATGATTTTTTCGCCAAACAGACCCTGTGGCCGGAACCACAAGAAGATCAGGGCGATGAAGAACGGAACCCAGCTTTCGATCGATCCGCCGACCAAAGGCCCCCAGTAGAACTCTGCCAGTTTCTCAGAGACACCAATGATCAGGCCGCCGACAATGGCGCCGGGAATGGAGGTGAAGCCGCCGAGAATCAGCACCGGCAGGGCTTTCAGAGCCACGATCTGCAGCGCGAAGGACACATCGGAACGGGCGCCCCACATTATGCCGGTGGTCAATGCCACGATGCCTGCCGCAAACCAGACCGTCACCCAGATCTGCTGCAAGGTGATGCCGACGGACATGGCCGCCTGGTGGTCGTCGGCCACCGCGCGCAAGGCTCGGCCGATACGGGTCTTGTTGAAGAAAATGGCAAGGCTTCCCACCATGATGGCCGCAATCACTGCGGCGGCGATATCAAGGTGTTGCAGGATCACCCGTCCACCCAGCATTTCGATTTCATACGCGCCGGTCGGCAGACCGAGGGCCTCGGTGGGCATCAGTTTTGGTTCTCCGCCAAAGACGAACTCGCCAAAACCGATGAGAAAATACGTAAGCCCGATGGTCGCCATGAACAGAATTATGTCCGGCTGGTTGACCAGGGGACGCAGCACGATGCGCTCGACCCCCACGGCGAGGGCGAACATGATCCCCAGACACAGAACCAGCGCCAACAAGGCAGGAATGCCCAGCGCATAGAGACCCACGAGCGACAAAGCACCGAACACCACCATGATGCCCTGGGCAAAGTTGAACACGCCGGAGGCCTTGAAGATGAGCGCAAAGCCGAGTGCGATCAACGAGTACAGCGTGCCAGACACGAACCCTTCCCACAGAACCTGCACAAACAGGTCGGGAATTTGGACCATTTCGACAAATGGATTGACGAAAACCTTATAGAACAGATCACCCATCCCGGCAGTCCTCTCTAATGTGCGACGCCGAGATAGGCATCGATGACGTCCTGGTTGGACTTGACTTCGTTCGGTGTGCCGTCGGCAATCTTCTCGCCGTGATCAAGCACAACCACCCTGTCGGACAAGTCCATCACAACCCCCATATCGTGCTCAATAAGAGCGATTGTGGTGCCGAATTGGTCGTTCACTTCCAGCACGTAGCGAGACATGTCCTCTTTCTCTTCCAGGTTCATGCCGGCCATAGGTTCATCCAGAAGCAGCAACTCGGGCTCAGCCGCCAGTGCACGACCCAGCTCCACCCGCTTCTGCAGGCCATAAGGCAAGCGCCCGACGGGCGTGCGGCGAATGGCCTGGATCTGGAGAAAGTCGATGATGTGTTCCACGAACTCGCGGTGTTCCAACTCTTCTTTTTCTGCCGGACCAAACCGGAAGAGATGCCAGAACAGGCCCTTGTTCATTTTCAAGGTCCGGCCGGTGATGATGTTGTCGAGAGTGGACATGCCGCGGAACAGGGCAACGTTCTGGAAGGTGCGCGAGATACCTTGCGTCGCCGCCACGTGAGGGCGCATGTCGTGCCGCGCTGTACCTTTGTAGGTGATGGTGCCTTCTTGCGGATGATAGAAGCCGTTGATGACGTTCAACATGGACGTCTTGCCGGCGCCATTAGGCCCGATGATCGCGCGGATCTCGCCCTTGTTGATGTTGAAGCTCACGTCGCGAATGGCCTTAACCCCGCCAAACGACAGGCTGACATTCTGGATGTCGAGCAACACTTCAGGAGCGGGATCCAGATTTTCTGCAGCACTCATTCGGCCGCCTCCTTCATGGCTTGGGGCGGGGCCGGCTGCATGTCCCGGATCTGCACATCGCCTTCGATCATGCCTTTGCGGCCATCTTCGAAGGTCATTTCAGTCTTGATGTGCTGATTGGTCTTCTTCTTGTCGTAGAGGGCTTTCACCAGAGGCGCATAGCGCTCTGCCACAAACGATCTGCGCACCTTCGCCGTGCGGGTGATCTCGCCATCGTCCGCATCCAGTTCCTTGTGCAGGATCAGGAAGCGTTTGATCTGGGCACCCGCAACGCGCTCTTCACCGGCGAGCTCGCGGTTTACCTCTTCCACGTGCTTTTCGATCATCGCGTAGACATCCGGATGACCGGCCAGTTCCTGATAGCTGGCGTAGGACACATTGTTGCGTTCCGCCCAGCTGCCCACGGCAGTGAGATCGATATTGATGAAGCACGAGACGTAGTCACGGCCATGACCGAACGCCACCACTTCTTGGATGTTCGGATAGAACTTCAGCTTGTTTTCGATGTATTTCGGCGGGAACAGGGTGCCGTCTTTCAGCTTGCCCACGTCTTTTGCACGGTCGATGATTTTCAGGTGACCGCGTTCGTCAATGAACCCGGCATCGCCTGAATGTACCCAGCCATCCTTGGTCTTGGTTTCCTTGGTGGCCTTCGGGTTCTTGTAGTATTCCTTGAACACGCCAGGCGAGCGGTAGAGTACCTCGCCATTGTCATCGACCTTGATCTCGATGCTTTCCAGGGTCTTGCCCACGGTGTCGGCGTAGATCTCGCCGTCCGGCTGATTGGTCACATAAACCGCAGCTTCGGTTTGGCCGTAGAGCTGCTTGAGGTTGATGCCGAGTGACCGGTAAAACCGGAAGATTTCAGGCCCGATGGCCTCGCCGGCCGTGTAAGCGACGCGCACATCGGAGAGCCCGTAGCGATTTTTCAAAGGTCCGTAGACCAAGAACTCGCCCAGCGCATATTTGATGCGATCTGTGAACGCAACCGGCTCACCGTTTAGGATCTTCTCACCCACCTTGCGGGCCACGCCGAGGAAGTAGTCGAACATCTTTTTCTTGATGCTGCTGGCATCTTCCATCTGCACCATGGTGAGCGTGATGACGTTCTCATAGACCCGCGGCGGCGCAAAGGCATAGGTCGTGCCGATCTCGCGCCGGTCCTCAACCACGGTTTCGGGGCTTTCAGGACAGTTGACGCAATATCCACACTCATAAGACTGGGCGTAGGAGAACACGTGGTCACCGACCCACGCCATGGGCAGGTAGGCGATGACGCTTTCGTTCACATCCAGCTTGTCGAATTCGTTGGCAACTTTGGCGGCCCAAACCACTGAACCCATGGTGAGCACCACACCCTTCGGTGCGCCCGTGGTGCCGGACGTGTAGAGGATGATGGCGGTATCTTCCGGGCCACCTTTTGCGATTTGCTCAAGCCATTGGCTTTCCCGGTCGCCGTTCGCCTTCATCACGGCGCGGCCAGTGTCCTGGACTTCGTTGAACGCCTGCACGCCCTTGACATCGTAGTTGGCCATGCCGCGCGGATCGCAGTAGATGATGTCCGTGATGGCTTTGTATTTTTCCTGAATCTCCAGAAGCTTGTCGACCTGCTCCTGGTTTTCCACCACGGCGCACTTAACGCCGGCATGCTTCAGGGCAAAGATCATCTCGTCGGCGACGGAATCTTGATAGACCGGGATGGGAATGCCGCCCAACGCTTGCGTTGCCGCCATGGTCCAATAGAGCCGGGGGCGGTTATCACCCACAATCGCAACTTTATCGCCTGGTCCGATGCCCAGTTCCGACAATCCGACGGAAAAGGCTCTCACCTCGTCCAGCACATCTTCCCAGTTCCAGGTCTGCCAAATGCCGAGATCCTTCTCGCGCATGGCAGGCTTGCCGGCGAACTTCGTGGCATTGCGCAAAAGCAATTTCGGAAAGGTATCTCCGGCCCTGGCGGCCTCAGCCCCTGTGGTCACAACTCAGTCCCTCCCTTGTCGCCTGGCCCTTCTTCAAAAGCCAGTACGGCACCTCAACCAGCTGATTTCGGCGATACGTTTTTTATGCTTACTGGCCAAAGCTTGTATCACGATATCAGCCCATCATATCCACTACTTTGGATTAGACCGCGCTGTTTTAGCGATACGTGGACCAATTGCACAGGTTTTTTTGGCCGCAGACACCAATTCGTGTAACACCGAGAGCAGCTATTCAGCAGCCAGTGCGGCAGGAGCTGATGTGCGGCCGGCCTCATAGGCCGCCAAAAGCTCGGCCTCCCTGGCCTTTGCCTCTGTGATGTGGCGCTCTTTGATGTGGCCATAGCCGCGAATGTGTTCCGGCATCGCAGCAATTTCTGCCGCCAAATCGAGGTTTGCAACCGAAAGCTTGCCTAAAAGGCGCGCTACGGTAGCTTCATAATCCTTGATGAGTTGGCGTTCCTGCTTGCGCTCGCCGGTGTACCCGAAGATATCGAGCGCCGTGCCGCGTAGCCGTTTCATTTTTGCCAGCCAGCCAAAAGCCGCAATGATCCACGGGCCAAACTCGCGCTTGATCAGATGGCCGGTTTCAGGATCCCGTCGGCTCAAAAGCGGCGGCGCAAGATGAACCTTCACTGTGTAGTCGCCCTTGAACTGGGACTTCACCTGTTCGGTGAAACCGCCGTCTGTATATAGCCGGGCCACTTCATATTCGTCCTTGTACCCAAGCAGTTTAAAATAGTAGCGCGCCACTGCAGTGGCCAAGACGTTTGAGCGCGGACTGATGTTCTCCTCCACCGAGCGCACATTGTTGACCAGTTTGCGGTAGCGTTCCCCGTAGGCCGCATCCTGGTAGGCGGTGAGGAACTCAACGCGCCGGTCCACCATTTCTTCCAGGGTTTGCGACAAGTTATGGGTTTGCGTAATTGCAGTCTGCTGGGCCTCTTCCGCCCGTTCGATGATCTTCTCCACAGCCGGCAGATCGTGGGCCGCGCGGCGGCCCCACTCAAAGGCCTTCAAATTCATCTCAACCGCTACATTGTTGAGTGTGATGGCCCGCTCGATGGCTTCTGAGGTTACGGGAACCAAGCCCTTTTGCCAGGCATAGCCGAGCGTAAAGAGGTTTGAAGCAATGCTGTCGCCTATCAGCGCCGTTGCAATCTTCGTGGCGTTGATCAGGTCGGTGCGGCCCTGCCCCATTCGGGCTTCAATCGAAATGCGAAGCTCATCACCGGGCAATTTGTATTCGGCATCATTGGTGAACATGGCCGGCATGGTCTCATAGTCGTTCACCACGGCGCGGGTCTTGCCTTCGCCGGCAGCAGCCAGATTGTGTTCTGCAGCAGAGGTCACCAGATCGCAGCCAAGCAGAAGATCGGCCCCGCCGGCCGAAACCCGGATGGTGGAAATGTCTTCTTGGCGCTCGGCGATTTTGAGGTGCGAAACAACCGCGCCGTTCTTCTGGGACAGGCCGGCCATATCAATAATGCCGGCGCCTTTGCCTTCCAGGTTCGCCGCCATGGCGATGATCTGACCAACCGTCACCACGCCCGTGCCACCGATCCCGGTTACCAGGATCGACCAGGGGGTCTCAAGGCTTGGAAGCTCCGGCTCGGGCAAAGCCTCAAACACGGGACTTTCGATGGTTGTCTTCTGCTCTTGGCCCTTGATGAGCTCGCCGCCCTCAATGCTCACAAAGCTTGGGCAGAAGCCGTTCACGCAGGAATAGTCCTTGTTGCAGGAAGACTGGTCGATCTTGCGCTTGCGGCCGAACTCGGTTTCCACCGGTGCAATGGCAACACAGTTGGATTTGATGCCGCAGTCGCCGCAGCCCTCGCACACCAGTTCATTGATCATGATGCGCTTTGCTGGATCAGGGAATGTGCCGCGCTTGCGGCGGCGGCGCTTCTCTGCAGCGCAGGTCTGATCGTAGATCAGTACCGTGAGGCCTTCTTCATCCATCAGCTCGCGTTGAACTTTGCCCAGCTCGCGGCGGTGGTGGATGGCAGTGTGAGGTGGAAAGCCTGTGCTTGCCGGATACTTGTCCGGCTCGTCCGTCACCACCACAATGCGGTGGGCGCCTTCTGCGGCTACCTGTTGGGCAATTTGCGGAACCGTCAACCCGCCCTCATGAGCCTGACCGCCGGTCATGGCCACCGCATCGTTGTAGAGGATCTTGTAGGTCATGTTCACACCGGCAGCGGCTGCCGCGCGGATCGCCAGAATGCCGGAATGGTTGTAGGTGCCGTCGCCAATGTTCTGGAACACGTGTTTGCGGGTCGAGAACGGCGCCTCACCGATCCAATTAGCTCCTTCGGCCCCCATGTGGGTTGAACCTTCAGTGTTCCGTTCGGGCACATACTGCGCCATCCAATGGCAGCCAATGCCCGCATAGGCACGGCCGCCCTCGGGCACAATGGTTGACGAGTTGTGCGGGCAGCCGGCGCAGAAATAGGGAATGCGCGTGGCCACTTCATGCAGATTGGATAGGGAACGTTGGGCAGCCCTCAGACGCTCCAGTTCCTTTTCAATTTTCTCGTTCTTCTGGCGCGCGCCAATCCGTTCACCAAGGGCAATGGCAATATCGTTGGGATCAAGCGTGCCGAAAGCCTTGAAAAGGTGCTCGTCATTTTCATTGCGCTTGCCGATCAGCTGCGGCACCCGGTGGCGGCCGAACAGTTGCTCTTTGATTTGGGTCTCAATGAGCGAGCGCTTTTCTTCCACCACGATCACCAGATCGAGGCCTTTGACGAACTCCTCAATGATGTCCGGCTCAAGCGGCCAGACCATGCCGATCTTCAAAACCCGAATGCCGATCTTCGAGGACGCAACTTCATCGATGCCCAACTCATCCAGCGCCTGGCGCACGTCCAGGTAGGACTTGCCGGTGGTGGCAATGCCAATTCTTGGCACCCGGCCACCCGAGAGCACGATCTCATTGAGGTTGTTGGCCCGAGCAAAAGCTGTTGCGGCAAACCGCTTATGGGTATGGGTGCGCTCTTCTTGCTCGTGCCGGTCGTCCCAGGAGCGTATGTTAAGCCCGCCTTCGGGCATTTCATAATCGGTTGGTATGTTGACCTTCACCCGGTCACGGCTGCCGTCGACGATAGCGGTGGATTCAACATTGTCGTGGACGCATTTAATGCCCACCCAGCACCCCGAATAGCGTGAGAGGGCAAAGCCCAGAATGCCGTAATCGAGAATCTCCTGAACACCGGACGGGTTGAGCACCGGCATCATGGCGTCCATCAGGGCAAACTCGCTCTGATGGGGCACGGTGGAGCTTTCCGCCGCGTGATCATCGCCCATCATCACCAGAACGCCGCCCAGAGGCGAGGTGCCGGCCGCGTTGGCATGGCGGAATACGTCTCCGCAACGATCTACTCCTGGGCCCTTGCCATACCAAATCGAGAACACGCCATCATAGGCGCCCTCGCCGCGCATTTGCGCCTGTTGAGCGCCCCAGATGGCGGTTGCCGCCAAATCTTCGTTCAGACCGGCCTGGAACGTAACGTTGTAGGGTTCCAGATGCTTGGTGGCGCGCATAAATTGCTGGTCCACACCGCCAAGGGGAGAGCCACGATAGCCGGTCACGTAGCCCGCAGTGTTGTGCCCTTCGGCGCGGTCACGCTCGGATTGCATCATGGTGAGGCGCACAAGCGCCTGCACACCGCTGGTCAGAATGCGGGTTTTGGAGAGATCGTATTTGTCATCGATCTTTAGATCTTGAAGTCCCATGGAAACGGGCGCCTTCCTTGGAGTCCAAAAAATTAGGTAAGCATTACTTACATATTTTGCAGCGGCAGGTCAAATCACGCCTTCGGGACCCACACACTAAGACCTGGCAAAAGGCTACCGTGTTTGCGGCGGAGTGTCTGCGGAAATCGGGCTTCTCTGCCCAATGTTTCCACATGGTGAACTGCCTACCGGAAAAGGTAGATTGGACTGGTCCACGCCCTGTGGCCGTCGACTTGCTGCACCCTGACATAGAGCCGTGTGTCGCCTTCGGCGCGTATGGGACAGATGATTTTAAACTCCGCGCGACAATCGTCGAGGGTATCCGGCAGCCGTTGGACGGCAAATTTACGGTCAAGCGCTCCAGCGCTTACCACGGTTTCTTCAACCCCAAGATCTGCTATTGCGAGCGTTTCACGCACATGGGGGGTGTTAATTGTGACATCACCCTTATCGGGAGTTTTCAGGTTGAAATCGATGCCACAATAGTTGCCCGAGGTGACCGCTTTCCAGGAGACAGTCTTTGCGCCCTGCTCTTGGATGCCCCGGTCCAGGTTCCAATTGTTGAACATTTCCACCGACACAATCTCATTGCCGTCAATCTGAAGATCACCATCCCAGGTGGTGGTGCGCGAACGGCCGCGGTACTCAGCGCCGGAGAAGGTCAGACGGAACCGCGCGCCGAGATCATCAACGCCATAGGTGCGGTGCGTAATCAAATGGTCGGTTCCATCAAACACATCAATCTTCTCGATGGCAGCCGAACCGATGGCGATGACGCTGAACTCAACTTCATCGTCGGTAACCTGGGCAATATCCCCCACCAAAAGTTCGCTCACGTCCTGGCTGGGGGCGTCGCCAAACTCGGCCGGGTCTCGCTCAAAGCGCTTGGCACCGCCTGCAATCTGTGCCCGCACATCAAGATACATCCTGTTACCGGTAGTGCCGTAGTGACGCCGGGCACGCAGGGCTTCGAAGATTCCGTCGCGGTTAAGTTCGCTGGCCAAGTAGCACGTCAGTCCGCCATAGGCGCCGAAAAAGCTGGCGCCGGGGAAACTTGCGCCTACCCTGCCCTTGTGGCCATCGGAATTGCAGACAATGCCCACCCGGTAATTCTTGGAAAAGGCATCATGGAGCAGCCATTCGAAAGTGCCCCAGGAAGAATGCACCTCAACTGAGGCTTCCAGCTTCCCGTCGTGGGCATAAGTGATGTTGGCATAACGGCCGCCGCAATGAGCCCAGCAGACGCAGTCTTCGTCTTTCAGATGTTCGAACAGATCATGCGCATTGTGGCCGTCGGTTTCCTCGTCTGAAAGGTCGGGGATCTGGGCGTGGGATGAGCGGTACATTGGGCGCCCTTCGTGCCGGTAGAACACGTTGCGATCACCACCAATGGCCGTGTTAGCGCTCCATTCGTAGCCCGGAATGGCGACAAAGCGGCCTGGATCGTCGAGCCGGGCGGTGAGCGCGTTCAGGTCGGTCCAGAACGCTTGCGTCATCTGAAAGTCGTTGCCCTGGTGGGAGCAGGCATCCAGAAAGGCCCTGTCGCGCCCGAACAGGAAGTATTCTTCGGCGGTGTTGGTTCCAAGCGTTTCGTTCGATTGGCCGTGGAGGTCGCCCCAGAAATGCAGCCATTGCGGATCGTCTTGAACGCATAAGGTATTGGTTCGGCAGAGCTCTCCACCGGTGCCGTCCAGAACCTGCACCATCACTTCGCCTGGCGTATCAAGCTTGAGATCGTCAAGCACAAGCGCAAACGCACCGGGCTCAAATTGCGCCTGGGCAGGCAATCCTTGAACCGGGACGGAGGGCACCAACTGTACGGCTTGGTTCACCTGATTGCTGGGATTGCCCCAGGCATCCTCAGCCTTGATGGATAGCCGAAACGGGCCACCGGTGCACTTCAGGGTTGGCAGCACCGCACGCCATGTGACCGGGGGGCCCGGCACGATGTCGATATGTGGGCTTTCCGGCAGTGCCACATAATCATAGGTCGCTATCGCATCCACAAACACCCGGAACTCAAAGATCCGCTCGCAGTAGGTTTGCACCCGAACCCCTTTGGAGCCGCCGCTTTTGTCGCCGAAGCGTATGGTGATGATGTCGCCCTCGGCAAGGAAGTGTTTTTGAACGCCGATATAGAGCGCCCGGCTCCACGGCCGGATATTGCGTTTGAATTCCCAGCGCAGATCGAGCACAGCACCGTTGGACGCCACAGCGGTTGTGTAGCCGGGAGCAGCAGGATCATCGAACTGCACGGGCCCGAAATCGGTGGCAAACCGCATGGCGATTTTCAGGGAGCCCGTGTCGTCGATGCCAAATTTGCCAGCCGTATAAACCAGCTCGAACGTCTGCCACGACCCCGCTTCAATGGCGCCGGAAGGGGCAAGCGTGGCAGAGCCCATAAGCTCAGGGCGGTATTCGGAATAAGGCATCTGGCGTCTCCGGACGGTCTTTTGGTTGTTGACTTCTGCTTAGGCTAGAAATCAAACCAATCCAAGAGCGCCTTTCTAAAATTACTGCGGCCGGGCATTAATCGCGATGACGCCGGCCACGACCGCAAACAAACCCAAGGCCACCGGCCAGTGAATGTGTTCTCCGAGCACAACCACACCCAACAGAACACTCACCCCGACCCGCAAATAGGCCTGGCTGGCCGTGCCCATTGAGCCGAGCGTGTTGATAAGCCGGAAATACAAAAGCAAGGCGAGGCAGGAGCTGATCACCGAAAGGGCCAGTGCTGCGCCTATCGACACTGCTGAGGGATTGAGGATCCAGGGCCGATCAACCAGCATGCTGAGCGGAATGAGCACAGCGGACGCACAGATCAACGTGCCTGAGGCGGTGATGGTGCTGGGCAAACCAGAAAAGCGCTTACCGTAAATCGCCGATCCGGCGTAAAGCACTGCACTGAAGAGAACCGCAATCTGACCAACCACCTCTTGGCCGAGGCCCCGCAATGCATCCACGCCGATGATCAGCACCACGCCGGCCAGCCCCAGCAGAGCGCCGGTCAGCCGGAGCCCGCTGACCGCTTCATGGCGTGTCCACAACACAGTGATGAAGAAGACGAAGATGGGGGATGTGGAGTTCAGGATGCCCGCAAGGCCGCTGTCAATGAACTGCTGGCCCCAGGCCAGAACCGCCCAACCGCCCAGACACAAAAAGAAACTTTGCACAAACAACTGTCGCCAGATGGCCAGGTCGGCCGGAAGGCGATGGCCTTTCCAACGAGCAACCATATAGAGAAGCAAGGCTGCCAGACTGACCCGCATGGCAATCAGTGTGAGTGGCGGGAAACTCTCCAGGGCCACTTTGATGAAGAGATAGGACGAGCCCCAAAAGAGGGCAAGCAGCGCCAGCAGGCAGAATTCCAGCGGCCGATTGATTTGTGATGATGTCATGCAGGCCTTTTAGCATCGAAAGGGGCGAAAATAGTTCGTTCAAAGCCGAACTGTTCTCGGAAACTTCGTGGTTTGGGAATCTACGTGACTCACTGCGCCGGGCGCACCTATAGTTAGAGGATTACCCCAAGTAAGCACAGCGCACCAAAACAAGGAGGTCGAGGATGAAACTGCTCAAGACACTTAAATATGCAGCTGCGATTGCGATGACAGCGGGCTTTGCCGGCACGTTGAGCGCGCAGGAAGCAAATGACGCGCCGTTCAAAGAATCTTGGGCACCCAGTGAGTGGGGTGCTGGTGACAAGGCTGGCGCGGTGAACCGGACAACTCCTGAGATCGTGTTGAAGGCGGTGGGTCTGGTGAAACAGGGCAAAACGGCCACATTGGGCAAGATCTATGCAGGCGATGCTCCGGCATTTGGCTCGCGCGGCTGGCGGCTAACCATTCCCGGCAAGCCCACAGGAGGGCCCTTCGGCAAACACATGCTGATGTACAATGACGATTATCTGGCCACGGAAATCGGCCAAATCGGCACCCAGTTCGACGGTCCTGGCCATATTGGCGTGAAAACCTCACAAGGCATGTACTTCTACAACGGCCGCATGCTCGGCAAAACGGCGTCGGCTTACGGCATGGGCGATCTGGGTGTGGAGCACGTGGCGCACAAAGGGTTTGTCTGCAGAGGTGTATTGCTGGACGCTGTTGCCTTGCGCGGCGGCGGAGACCTGGCGATTCCCAAAGGCAAAGGCGATCCGGGCATCATCACCGACGCCGACATTAAAGAGATGGTCAAGCGGCAGGGCATTGCGCCGATTGGCGAGGGCGACTGCGTGTTCCTGCACACCGGTCATGGCAATATTTGGCATCCCAAAGACTGGGACAAATACGATGCAGCAGAGAAAAAGAAGCGCGTGGCTGCGTTCAATGCCGGCGAGCCGGGGTTCGGCATTTCTGCTTGCAACTACATGGCTGAGCGGAAGATCATATTGACCGGCGCGGACACCTGGGCGGTGGAAGCGGTTCCCGGCGAAAACGCTGACAAGCCGTTCGAATGCCATCTGCAAATGCAGACCCGGCGCGGAATCTGGAACCTGGAGAACATGGACTTGACCCAACTGGTTGAAGACAAGGCCTATGAGTTCCTGTTCGTCTGGTCACCCCTCAAAATCAAGGGCGGCACCGGCTCACCGGGCAATCCGGTTGCGCTTTACTGAACCAAAAAAATGGCGGCGGGCACTTGAGGCCCGCCGCCACTCAAATCCCCCGGTGGGATCAGACTTCAGCAATCAGCCGTTTCACGGTTTCGGGTGACACGTTCCCTTGGCGGCTGAATTCCGCCTCGCACCGTCTGGAAAACGCGATTGCGCGCGAAAAAGATACAAACAGATTGCTCACGCCATTCAACAGATGAGTGAGATGATCCTGCATCGCAGCATGCTGTGCTGCAGGGTGGGTGTTGCTTAGAGTGGTCATTGATTGCTCCAGAAATCAGATAAACCGGCCGGCCTCTTGGCGCCCGGATGAAGATCGGTTCCTAGCGTGCGCTGCCGGCCAGGGCGCCGGGCAGGAACAGGGAATGATCACGGTTTTTGGGCTTGGATGAAAAAACAGACCCGAAAATGCTTCGCAACGTTGTTGCGCGAAGCTCTTTTCCAATGTGCATGTAGTGCGCCATCAGGCGATCGAGATCTGCAGCGGCAAAGTCCTGAGCTTCTGTCATTTTCTTACTAGCGGTCATTAAACGCTCCTGTGTTGCGATTGCGAAGCGGGGGAAGCGCATCCGCAAATAATTATGCTGCATTGCAATATAGGAGGGGGAAAATGGATGAGTACCACCGCGCGGGACAGATCACCCATGCGCTAAGGACATGGCCGGTAAACAGATTGTAAAGTGACAAACCTGTGCTTACGGGCACAACTTCTCGCCGTGTTCTGCCAATACCTCATCAAACGCCGCCAGCAGAGCCGCATCGTCCTCATCAGTCAGTTCCAACGACAGGCTCACATAACCACGGCGGGCGAAGTAGATTCCGCGCTTGAGCATCTCCAGATGGAACAGTGCATAAGCCTCCGGTCGGGTGAGCTTGGTGTCCTCTGGGGTTCGCACCGTCTCGCCATGGAAGTGGAAACACATGATGGTCCCGGCGCCTGTCACCTGGGCGGCCAAACCATGCCGGGCGATGACCTCATTGAGCTTGCTGCGCAATCTATTGCCGCGCTCTGTGTGGGCCGCGGCGCGCTCTGCGGTGTAGATGTCGCGCATGCCGGTCAGACCGGCCGCCATGGAGGTGACGTTGTTGTTGAACGTGCCGGCATGGGGCAGAGCATCAGGTTCGTAAGGATCAAAGCGGCGCATGATCTCGCGCTGGCCACCGAATGCACCGAAAGAGAAGCCGCCGCCGAGATATTTGCCGAAAGTGGACATGTGAGGCGTGATACCGGTTTCGACCTGATGGCCGCCTGGTCCGTTGCGCGATGTCATGACCTCATCGAAGATTAGAACGATGCCGTGCTGATCGGCGAAATCTTTGAGCCCGGCCAGAAACGACGTATCAGCGACAATCGCCCCGCCCCCACCCATCATGGGCTCCACCAGAATTGCGGCAATCTCATCTTCAACCCCTGCAGCTGCGGCCAGGGTTGCCTCAAGATCGTTGTAGGTGCCGGTCACAAAGTCAAACGGCGCATTTGAGCGGGCCGCATAGTCCGCAATGTAGAGCACGCCGCCGTGGTAGCCGCCGGCGAACACCATAATCTTGTCGCGACCGGTGTGGGCGCGGGCTGCTCCCAAGGCCATCATGTTCGCCTCGGTGCCAGAGTTGGTGAAGCGCACGAGCTCAAGAGCGGGAAAGCGGGCGCATACGAGCTCGGCCAGTTCCACCTCGTAGGTGTTCGGGCCGCCCAGAACGGTGCCGTCGGTGATGGCCTTTTGCGCAGCCGCCATGATTGGCGCGCAGGTGTGGCCGAACAGGCCGGCGGAATATTCGCCCAGATAGTCGCGGTACTTATGCCCGTCCGCATCGGTGAGCCACTGGTCTTTGGCGCTAACGAAGCGCAAGGGATAGGGCGCAAAGTGCAAGACCGTACGGGTGTTTCCGCCGGGCAGCCCGCCAGAAGCCCGCTCCTGCCAGGCCTGGCTTTGCGGGGTGCGGGCAATATAGTCGGCCTCTGCTCGTTCAAGAGCTTCGGAGAGCTGATCGTTGCGCAGATGCTGGTCCATTGTATTTTCCCAAGTTCGCCGCCAAGACTATGACGCCGCGGGCTCGCTCGCAACCGTCACCGCCCTGCGCCACGGCATGGAAAGCGCCAGAACAGTGGCCAGCACCGAGAAGCCGCTTGCCAACAAGAAAGCATAGGCAAGATGGATCTCGCCCACCATCCCGGCCAGCAGGGCAGCTGAGGCGGCAAAGCCATCCATGAAGGCAAAGGCAAGGCCCAAGCTGGTGCCTTCGCGGTTTCCGGCGTGATCCACGGCAGCGGCCAGCAGAACCGCGCGGATGGCCACACCAACGATCAGGGCCACACCCAATGAGATCAAGGTGACCTCAATGGAAGTGGACAGGTAGGCAACAAGCGCCGCAACGGCCGCAATGGCGTTGCCCATAACGGAGATCGGCTTGCGGCCAATCTGATCTGAAATCTTGCCCATCCAAGGTTGCCCCATGGCACCAAACAGCATCATCACAGCCATGGCGATGGATGTGTCCTGCCAGCCAAAGGCATGGTGGTCCTTCAGATAAAGCGGCATCATGGTGATGATCGCATACAGAGCCATGTTGTAGAGCGTGAACAAGACAATCACGCGCACGCCCGCCTTGGTGGCCCAGACCTTCCAAATTTCGGAGAAATCTGCGCGGGTTGGCCGGGAGTTCACATGACGCGGCACCTTGGGCGCGATGAACAAGAACACCACGCCCATGAGCAAAGTAGGGATCACCAGAATCTGGATGGCCACGCGCCAGTCCCACCAGGCCAGGAGCAATCCCACAACCGGCAACGCAATGACTTCAGAAAGATGGCCGCCAATGGCGTGCACGCCAAGCGCATAGGCGCGCCGGGCCTTGTGAATTTGCGCCAGAACACCCGTGGCAATGGGATGCCAGGCAGCATCGCCCATGCCCGCTACGGCAATCAGGATCGCAAAGGCCCAAAAGCCTTCCATGAACGACGCCAAAAAATAGCCCACCCCCACCCAGAAGAACGTCAAGGCCAACAAGATGCCCCGGTTCGCCACATGATCGGCAAGAAGACCTGCGGGAAAGTACGCCAAAGACGAGCCCAGATAATGGATCATAAACAGAAGGCCGATCTCAGCCGGCGTCAGACCCATGGCCGTGCCAAAGGCCGGAATGATGAGATACATCCCGATCGGCACCAGATCATTGGCGAAATGGCCAATGGAAAACGGAATGAGAAGGTTGGGTTTCATGGGCCGCTCAACGCTCCAGACTGCCGGTCCACATGTATCGCAGCATAACGGACAGGGCACCAGCACCGTTTATGCATGGCTGCACTGCAGGCTGGCACACCCCTTACGAAAGAGGGGGCGCAGCGTTCTGGTCATTGCCCGGCCGGGCTTATATGCTGGCCTTGCGGCAATCTTGCCCACAATCAAAAAGACCAATCCCGGGAGGATGGAATGAAGAGTCTCATGAAAAACACAATCACTGCACTGTTGGCCGGCGGATTTGCGCTTGCGGCAAGTGCAGCGATGGCCGCCGAGTGCAAACCCTCTAAGTACGGCAAGGATGACCAAATTGGCGCTGCCAACATGGTCACTCCAGAATCGGTGATGGCGGCCTCCAAGCTCATCAAGAAGGGCGAAACCCACCCACTGGGTATCGTTGTTGACCCCAACATGCCGGCCTTCCCGCCGCGCAAAATGATGCTGCAGGTGGTGCAACCCAACCAGCAGTATGGCCGCAAGATGGACAAGGACTTCGGCTGGGACATCGTCTACAATGACGACGTCACCCAGCTGTGGTGGGGCACCGGCCCGCAAATCGACGGCCTTGGCCATTTGGGTGAAAGCCAGACGTTTTACAACTGCAACTCCGGCAAGGACTTTGCCGCACTGACAGGTCTGAAAAAACTCGGCATCCATGGCATTCCGCCGCTCGTGGCCCGCGGGGTCATGATCGACATGGCCAAACACTTCGGCGTTGATGTGATGAACGCCGGCCAGGGCTTCGGCTCCAAGGAGATCATCGCTGCTGCCAAGGCCCAAGGCGTCGAAATCCGCAAAGGCGATGTTGTTCTGTTCCACACCGGCTGGACCGACGGCAAGCTGGCCAAAGAACCAAAAGTCTGGGTCTCTGGCGAGCCGGGCCTCAGCAACGAAGGGGCGCTCTACCTTTCTACGCTGGACGTGATGGCCGTGGGTGCAGACACCTGGGGCGTGGAAGCCGTGCCGCCGGTAAAAGGCGACAAGGTGTTTTACGGCCACGTGACTTTCCTGAAGGAAAACGGGATCTACATTCTGGAAACCATGAACACCGGCCGCCTGGCCAAAGAGAGCGTGCACGAATTTATGTTCGTGCTGGGCCAAGCCCGCCTGAAGGGTGCGGTGCAGATGATCATCAACCCGGTTGCCATGTGGTAACCCCCTCAACCCACAATTTGAAGGGAGCGGTTCGCCGCTCCCTTTTTTTGTTTGCACCGGGCTAGGGGTCTTGCCGCCACCAAGCGGTTTCATCGTAGAGCGGGCCTGGTTCTTCAAACAGCTTCTCATACTTGCAGAGCTTGGGCTCTGGCCCCAGCGGAACGCTTTCCCCATCGCGAAAGGCCCACTCGCCGCGCTCGCTGTTTTCAGCCTTGACATAACTCGATAACGCAAACGCGCGGTCCCGGTCAGATGTGTTCGGCAACGAACCATGCGGGGTCAACAGGCCCCAAAGGGCCAAATCGCCCGGCTCCAGCTCAAGGTCAACAACCGTTTCGGGATCAAGGCCAACGGCGCGCAGCTCATCTTCTTGCGTGTGGCCCAACATGATCTGGCCGCTGCCCTCATCGGACAGGCCAAGGTAGCCACGCTTATGGCCACCGGGAACGACCCGCAAACAGCCATTTGATAGGGTCGAGGGATCAATGGCCAATCCGGTCGTCACCGTTGAGCCCACGATGTCGCGATAGTCGGCCTGGCTTGCCCGGAAACGCAGGTCTTGGTGAAACCGGTAGCCGGTGAGACCTGCACCCGGAGGCTTCCAGTGGATCTGTTGAGCCACTTGTTTGACACTGCGCCCAAGCAGCGGCTCCAGCACGGCCAGATAATTGGGGTGCCGGCGCAGGGTCTCAAAATAGGGGCTGATCCAGGCCATCCAATAGGCCTGAATGACATAACGCTGATCAAAGTCGGTTTCGGGGAGAATTTCGAAAGCCAGATGGCCGTGCCGGTAAGTGGCATGGTGTTTCAGTCCCTCAGCATAGATCCGCCGGCTTTCCGCCTGGAGCGCAAGCAGTTCCTCGCCTTCCAAAAATCGCCGGATGACGGCATAGCCGTGTTCACGAAAATGCTCCGCCGCGATTCCGGCTTGCTCTGAGAGAGACACTGCCTGCCCTCGTCATCTGTTGGGTCTTGTCTCTTCTTAGACCGGAATCGTGTAGAGGATGAAGTCAGATCTTGGCTGATAGGTATCGTAGAGTTTGCGGGCGGGGTAGTTGAACTCCTGGGTGAGCCAGCGCACGTTGGTGATGCCCATGCCGCGGGCGGCTTCCACCACATGGTCGATCAACTTGCGGCCGGCACCGGTGCCGCGAATCTCCGGTTCCACAAAAAGATCGCTCAGATAACACACCATGCCACCGCCCAATGAGCGGTGCATGAGCTGGTACTGGGTGAAGCCGATCACCCGGCCACCCTCCATTTCGGCCACGTCGCACCAGAACTGATTGTCGGGGTCAAAAACCCAACCCCACACCGTATCGAATGCCCCCTCCGGCACGGTCGTCTTGTAGAACTGGGCATAAGCCTCGAAGAGCTCTTCCCACTTTTCCCGGTCGGCTTGTGCCAACGGTCTGATCGTGACGGTCATGATATGCGCTTCCTGTTGAGATCCGGATTTGCGTTGATTTTAGCGCACCAGGTAGGACCAGCACATGTCCAATTCCCAAACCTGTCACCAGTCCACCGGCAGCGGAGCGAACCTGCTTGCACGAAGCACGCAAGGGGCGGCAGGATGTGAGCATGACATATGATGAATACAATGAGTTTTGCGGTTCTTTGGCAGCCACCTCCTATGTGGTCCAGTGGGGCGGCGCGCATGTGTGGAAAGTTGGCGGCAAGGTGTTTGCCATAGGTGGCTGGGCCGATGGACAGCCGGCCTATACGTTCAAGGTCAGCGATATCGGTTATGAGATTCTGCGCACCCAGGAGGGCCTGCGCCCAGCCCCCTATCTCGCCTCACGTGGCATGAAATGGATCCAGCATTATGCTGAGCCGGGTTTGTCAGACGATGAGCTGAAGCAATACCTGGAACAGTCGCACCACATCGTTTCGCTTGGGCTCACCAAGAAGTTGCAGAAAGAACTTGGGCTTAATCAGGATTAAGAGCGAAATGGCCCAAGACGACGGTGTCGCCCCGCTCCTGCTTCATGGTAATGCACACATCTTTTCGTCATGGAAAGCTCGCAGGAGGCCGCCACAATGAAGTGTCTACGCATCTATGCCACGCCGGATGGGGAATCGCATTTTGACGAGGTTGAAATTCCGACAAAAACCCTGTCGGTCCATCGCGACGCCACACCATTCGATGTCACCAACGGTTATCCGTCATCACGCGTACGCTTCACCCGCATCCCTGCAGGTATGCGCCAGGTCGACTGGCACACGGTACCTGAACCGGTGCTAACCGTGAGGCTTGATGGCTCCGTAGAATACGAGACGAGTGACGGCGACGTCCGGACGGTCGCTGCTGGCGGCTTCGCTCTCGTCGAGGACACACATGGCAAAGGCCATCTCTCGCGTCATTCGCCCGACTCGCAGCTCGTTCTTTGGATTTCTATGCCAAAGGGCCTGGATGAACCGCTGTAATCTTGGTGTGGGCATCAGAATTGTACCGTGCGCAGCAGGGATTCGTCGCCGATAATAGGTGTCGGATTTCTTTCGCCTCCGGGCGTGCGAGCCAGAACTTATAGAAACACTTATTGCTAACCTCGATCGGTGCCTGGGAATGACACATCCCAAATCCTTCAGCTCATGGCGCAGACGGCCTGGAAACCAGAGTGAATCTGACATACAGAAGCTTATCTTCATTGGGTAGGTTTCGAGCACGCCGCCCAGTTCGTAAGCAGCAGATCTGAAGAAGGACCGTCGTTATGAAAGAGCATGATTTCACGGCACAGGTTGTCTGGACAGGCAATAAGGGCGAAGGGACCAAAGGCTATCGCAGCTACACCCGCAACTGGTCGGTGACCACGCCTGGCAAGCCTGAAATATTTTGTTCCAACGATCCCCTTCTCGGCGGCGATCCCACGCTTCACAACCCTGAAGACATGCTCATCGCCACGGTCTCGGCCTGCCACATGCTTTGGTATTTGCACCTGGCCAGCTCGGCGCGAATTGTGGTCACCGGTTATGTGGATAATCCGGTGGGTACAGGACAGTCTGAACCAGATGGCACGGGCCGCTTCATCAGCGCCGTGCTGAGGCCGGCTATTGAGGTGGCGCGGGGGACGGACTTGGCGAAGGCCGATCAAATTCACCGAGAAATTCACAAGTATTGCTTCATCGCCCGGTCGGTGAATTTCCCAATCACCTATGAGGGAAGCTACACGGAAGCCTGACCTCCTCCAGCGAACTTGAAGATAAGCGCTTGATAAACCTTGGCCACCTGCCCCGGCACCTCTAGTCTCCAGGCCATGACAGAATTCGTGATTATCGGTGGCGGGGTTTATGGCGCTGGTGTCGCCTGGTGGCTCGCAGAGCGGGGCGCAGATGTGCGCCTTCTGGAAGCAAAGCAAATCGGCAACGGCGCATCGGCCGGGCCCGGACGGCGCGGCACCCGGGCCAATGGGCGCGATTGGCGCGAACTGCCTCTGATGAAACTGGCCCACGAGATGTGGCCCTCACTGCATGAACGGCTCGGCGTGCCACAGTTCTTTGAACGGCTGGGGCATCTGTTGCTGATTGAATGCGCGCGTGATCTTCAGATGGCCGAGGCCAGATGCCTGCTGCAAAACCAGCATGGCACCGAGACCCATATGCTGCCTCAAGGCCAGGTGCGCGAGCGCGAACCCGAGGTGTGTGACGACATCATCGCGGCGCTCTATTGCCCACTGGACGGGGTCTCGGACCACACAGCCGTTACCAACGCCTTTGCTGCTGCGGCGCGAAAAGCTGGAGTGGTGATTTCGGAGAACACGCCCGTTCAGAGCATTGAGACGGACGGTGGACGAGCTTCAGCGGTTATCACCGGAAGCGGCGAGCGCATTGAAGTCGGCAAGAGCCTGTTCGTTCTTTCCAACGCCGGCGTCCAAGGCATGCTGCAGGACCGCATCTCGCTGCCTATTTGGAATCGCGCGTTCCAGGTGATGCTGACCGAGCCCCTGGCGCACATGCCGATCAACCACCTGATCGGTCACCTCAGCCGCACCCTTGCCATCAAGGAAGAAGCCGGAAACCGCCTCATGATCTCAGGCGGCTACCCCGGCATTTGGGACCCGGTGACTGAAACGGGCACGGCCATTGAAAGCTCCATGCAGGCCAATCTGGCTGACACCGTGGCGGTTTACTCCAGCCTGGAGGGCGTGGGCATTGAACTTGCCGATGCGGACCATCTGGAATCAGTGGCGGTTGACGATATTCCGGTCATCGACCTGGTACCGGGTACCGACAATGCCATCTATGCCACCGCCTGGTCCGGCCACGGCTGGGCCATCGCGCCCTCTGTGACCCAAATGCTGGCGGACTGGGGAATGAGCGGAAAAAGACCAGAACACCTGGTGCCGTTCTCACACGAGCGCTTTAGCGCCTAGGGCCTCATCTGCCACCATATTCTGTGAGTGAAGACCCATCGCCGATGACGCGGGTCTGGCGCATGTAGCGCCGGTATTTGTCCGCGTCAAAACCGGTGCCCCGGTGCAACAGGCAGCGGTTGTCCCAAATGGCGACTTCGCCAGGTTGCCAGGCGTGCGAATAGATATCCTCCTTGCGCGTCATGGCCTCCAGCAGACCATCCAAAAGCTCCCGGCTCTCTGCGTCCGTCCGGCCCACCACGCGTTCAGCGTGGGAGCCCACATAATAGTTCTTGGCACCATTGCCAGGGTTGGTGCGCACCAGTTTTTGCTCAACCGGGGGCAAGGATGCTGCGTGAGACGGGGTGACCGCGTCTGGTGCAACCTTGCTACGTGAAAAAACGTAGTTGTGGATCACAATCAGATCGTCCACCCGTTGCTTCTCCTCACCCGTGAGGCGCGCATAGGCCGAACGGCCGCTGGCAAACTGGGTGTGACCATCCTCGGCCGGAACCTCGTAGGCCGCCATCAACGAGATGAACGTCGGCACTTCCCGGAACGAGCTGTCTGAGTGCCACATGTTGTTGCCGGTGGAGAACACGGTTTTCCGGTCCGCATTGCCGCGTTGGTTGCCGTCTGCGTCGATGTTGCCGATGGTCCCAAGATACTCGACGCGCCCCTCTTGGCCGAGCGCCACATGGTCGGGCTCAGGCTCGCCGAACATGCGGGTGAACGCCACCTGGCGATCATCATCAAATTCCTGATCTGGAAAACACAGGAAGGAATGATCGTCGATAGCCGACTTGATTTCGCTCACAACGCCCGGGGTTAAATCTGTGTTCAAATTCAAACCCATTATCCTGGCGCCAAAGTCAGGGTGCAATTTTTCGATGTTCAGCATAGCTCTCACCTTGCGCGGCTCTGAAAACTGATGTCAGCTCGCACACCGGAATAACACGAAGACACCCCAATGACAGCACATCCGCTCGATCCGTTAACTGCAGAAGAAATAGCCGCCGCTGCTGCCGCCATCAAGAGCCATGGTGGGCTCGATGACAGCGCCTGGATTGAAACCATCTCCCTGAACGAGCCCAGCAAAGCCGCATTGGCGGCGGGCACGGCAGAGCGCCAGGCCTATATCTGCTCCTATGAACCCTCCAGCAATTGCACTTTCAACGGCATCGTGCGGCTGGCGGATGGTTCTCTTGAAGATTGGGGACATGTGCCCGGCGTCCAGGCCCGCATCGTGCCCGACGAGTTTGCCGCCGTGGACGAGCTCATCCGTGCGCATCCTGAGTTTCAGGCCGCCTGCAGGGCGCGCGGCATTGAGGACATGTCCAATATGCTGGTTGAATCCTGGGGCGCAGGGCATTTCGGCATCGAAGATGAGGAAGGCAGGCGGCTTGCGTATTGCCATTGCTGGGTGGGCAACGAGGCCGGCGACAATCCTTACGCGCGGCCCATTGCCAATCTGCATCCGGTGGTGGACCTGGCCACCTATGAACTCATCCGCATAGAGGATTTTGGCGCCGTGCCACTGCCACCGGATCCTGGCCCCATGAACCGGACGGAGCATTTGCGTGATGACGTCAAACCGCTGGACATTATCCAACCTGAAGGACCGAGTTTTGAGGTGGATGGGTTCAAGGTACGCTGGCAGAACTGGCATGTTCGAATTGGCTACGATTTGCGCGAAGCTTTGGTGTTGCACGAAATCGGCTATGAGCACGGCGGCGAAATCCGCCCCATCATCCATCGGGCCTCCATGGCCGAAATGGTGGTGCCCTATGGCGATCCCCGTGGCGGGAACTTCCGCCGCAACGCCTTCGACACAGGCGAGTATGGCCTGGGCCAGGCCGTGGATTCGCTGGCGCTGGGCTGTGATTGCCTTGGGCACATCCACTATTTCGATGTCTCCAGCCACGACTGGCAGGGCGCGCCGAGGTTGATCAAGAACGCGGTATGCATGCATGAGGAAGACTACGGCATCTTGTGGAAGTTCCAGAACGGCCGGGCCGGCACCTCGCGTGTCGTGCGCTCGCGGCGCTTAGTAATCTCCTCTTTGTGCACCATCGGCAACTACATCTACGGGTTCTATTGGTACTTCTATCAAGACGGCACAATCGGGGTGGAGGTGAAGGCCACCGGCATCCCCTTCCCGTCTGCCATTGCGCCAGGCGAAAGCTCGCCTTATGGCGCTGTGGTTGGACCGGGCATCGAATCCCATGTGCACCAGCACGTGTTCAGTTTCCGCTTCGACATGGCGGTGGATGGGCCGAACAATGCAGTGCGCGAGGTCAATTTCGAACCTGCCCCTGTGAGCGAGCACAATCCACACGCCGCTGCAATCAACATCGTCGAAACCAAACTCAAAACAGAAACATCAGCCCAGCGGACCCTGGACATGTCGCGGGCGCGATACTGGAAAATCGTCAATCCCGAGAAGCATAACGCTTATGGCAAGAACACCGCCTACAAGCTCAGCCCCGGCAACAACAGCCTGCCGATCCTTCCTGCCGACAGCCCCACTGGCAAGCGCGGTGCCTTCATGTACAAGCACTTCTGGGCGACGCAATTTGCAGCCACAGAGAAGTATCCCGCCGGCATGTATCCCAACCAGGATCCGGGCAGCGACGGCTTGGCCGAATGGACCAAGGCAGACCGTTCGCTGGAGGGTGAGGATGTGGTGGTGTGGTACACCCTGAACTTCCATCATTTGCCGCGCCCGGAGGACTATCCGGTTCAGCCGGTGGTTTATGCTGATTTTCACTGGATGCCGGATGGCTTTTTTGATGAGAACCCGGCCATGGATGTGCCGCCCGGCAAGCGCTAGCGCTGCTGAATTTCGCGTTCCAGGTCCTGCTTCTTGCGGCGCTCCAGGCGTTCCTTGAGGAACGTCTGCTCGCGGGCTTTGCGTATTTGTTGTTGATGGCGCTGCGAACGGCGCACGTCAGATGAGGAACTATTGAACCTGTCTACAGCCTGCCGGTTCAACCGACGAATGGACGCCCCGGCATCCGGAAACCCCAAGCCGTTTGATCCGGCAAACACCAGCTCGGTGGCCGCCAGCATAAGTGCGGCGGATGCACAAAGTATTTTTGGGCTCCACATAGCTGTCGCTTACCCGGTTGGTGTTCCGCATCAGTATAAACATAGGACGTCGCCGGAGAGCTTCAACAGGCGCGATTGTGCGGTAGATCAGGTTGCCACCTTCTGGAGCAGGTTCACGAACATCGATTCCACAGGCTCAGGATCAAAGCCGCCGAACTTTTGGAAGACAATCATGCCGTCCGGTCCGATGATCACCATCTCCGGTGTCCCACTGGTGCGGTAGCGGCGCATGGTGATCGGCACCCGTTGGCCCGGCTCGTGGCGGTCAATCCCCACAGGCATGGTGATCTTCTTTTCGGCCACATAGCTCTTCAGCTTGGTGGCGTTCTGATAGTCATGGCCTTCGAACACGGTGTGGATCTTCACCATCTGCAGGCGGCCGCCCTCAATCTCATTGACGAGCTTTTCCTGCCAGTGCTGCATCAACGGGCCGGAGAAGCGATTGCAGCCCGGGCACCACAGCTGGAAGAAATCGATGATGACGACCTTGCCCTTCAGGGTGTCCACGTTCCCGCCATCGCCGTTCAACCAGTCGGTGATCTCCCACATGGGCGCAGGCCGGCTGGCGGAGAAGGCCGCCGCAGGCACAGACGTTGCGGCAAGGGCCGCCGTGCCGGCAGCAACAACAGAACGACGTGTGGGCAGATGACTGCGGCTCATCGGGCTAATCCCTGGACAAGGTTGCACTAAAGCCTAAGTGTGCCGCCTCGCCCATCGCCCGGGCAATGCATATTTTCGTGAGTGGAATTTGATGGAACTTTTGGGCAAAGGGGCGCTTTAGCTGCCCCTTTGCTGCAAGTTCTAGCCTGCAACGGCGCCGGCTGTGATGACCGTAACCGAGCGGCGGTTCTGGGAGAAGCAGCTCTCTTCGGCGCACAGCGCAACCGGGCGTTCTTTACCAAACGCGATTGTCGACACGCGGCCAGGCTCGATGCCTTGAGCAATCAGGAAGTTCTTGGAGGCCTCCGCACGGCGGGCCGACAGCGCGATGTTGTATTCGCGTGTGCCGCGCTCGTCGGCGTGACCTTCGACCTGAATGGTCACCTGGCCATACTGGCGAAGCCATGTGGCTTGGCGGCGCAGAATTTCCTGAGCCTGCGGCGTCAGGGTTGACTGGTCCACCAGGAACAATACGCGGTCACCCACGTTAATGGTGAAATCGCGCTGCGAACCAGGGGTCGCATTCTCAACGTCCACGGCAGCAACATCCGGCTTGTCTTTCGACGAGCAGGCCGCCAGTCCTAGCAGCGCCAATGCGATGGCTACAATTTTAAAGCCTTCAAGAAGACGTGTCATTCGTCCCACTCCTCGTCGTCACAAGCCCCGTGCGGTGTGTGTAATCTCCACCCGACTCAAGCTTCTAGAATCCAATTGCAGAATATGGTGATCGCTCATAACCAAAACTATGGCATTTATTGGATGAGCGGCGACCAGGCTGGATCCGATGCCCAAGTTCCGGTCTTGATCTCCTGTTCATTATATCCGGTCAAATCCACGGAGTACAACTTTGCACCACCTCGTTCTCCGCGGGTTTCTCGGAAAAACATCAGCACTCGTCCGTTGGGTGCCCATGTCGGTCCTTCATTGTGGTAGCCTTCGGTTAATATTCTCTCACCGGAACCGTCCGGACGCATCACGCCGATCAAGAATCGCCCCTTGGACAGCTTGGTGAACGCGATAACATCACCGCGCGGTGACCAAACTGGGGTCGAATAGCGGCCTTTGCCGAAGGAAATACGGCGCTGATTGGTTCCATCTGAGTTCATTACATAGATCTGCTGAGACCCTGCACGGTCTGATTCGAAGGCCACCTGGCGTCCGTCCGGCGCATAAGACGGGGCCGTGTCGATGGCCGCGGTTTTGGTGAGCTGCCGGGTTGAACGGGTGCGCAGGTCCATCGTGAAGATGTTGGAGTTGCCGCCACGCTGCAGGCTCATGATCACCCGCTGACCATCAGGCGAAAAGCGCGGGGAGAAGCTCATGCTGGGATCGTTCGAAACAAGTTCGCGTTGGCCGGTTTCAATGTTCAGCAGATACACCTTCGGACGCCCGCTGGCGTACGACATGTAGGTAATTTCCTGACTGGTCGGGCTGAAACGGGGGGTTAACACCAGATCGCCGCCGTTGGTCAAGGCGCGCTTGTTGAAGCCGTCCTGGTCCATGATCGTCAACTTCTTAACGCGCTTGGATTTCGGCCCGGTTTCCGAGACATACACAACGCGCGTGTCGAAATAGCCCTTTTCGCCGGTGAGCCGCTGATAGACCGCATCGGAAATAAGATGACCAATGCGGCGCCAATTACGCGGTGTGGTGACGAATTGAAAACCGGTCAACTGCTTTTGCGCCAACACGTCCCATAGCCTGAACTCAGCCTTCAGGCGGCCGTCGCCTTGCACGGTGACCTGACCGGTTAGCAGGGCCTGGGCCTTAATGATGCGCCAGTCGCCAAACCGGGGCGCTGCGGAAAAGCTGGTGATCTGTTCGATGTAGGAGGACGGCGGCAACGGGTTGAACAGGCCGGAGCGGCGCAAGTTGTTGCTGATGACGCCTGCGATATCGGGGCCAAACTTTGGATCGCCGACAAAACTGGGAATCGCTACGGGCATCGGTTCAACCTTGCCCTTGGTAATATCGATCTCAATTACGGCGTGCGCCGAATGCACGGGTGCCAGGAAACCGGCAACCGCTACAATAAGCACCATGGTAAACTGTCGTATAGCTGCCAAAACGCGGCCCTCTGTCCTCATAAAACTCCCCATCATCTCAACCCCGTTCAGCCATTCAACATAGTTTTTGGATCGAAGTTCACACGGAACTTGTGATTCTTAAACGTTTCAAACCGGTCGTACGGCGCACAATCAAGCACCGCACGCACCGCACTTTCACCGGCGATGCGGCCCACCTCATCACTGGGCGCGTTGACGTTTCGCGGATTGCCCACGATGTGCCCCGTTGAATCTGTTTCGTACTCCACCGTCACTCTCAATCGTGCTGCATCTTTCACGCCGCCGGGAATAATCCAGCATTGCGAAAGCCTCTGGATGAGCCAGTCCCTCTCCGTCGCGCTGAGCACGGTGTCGTCACCTGACGCATCGTGCTTTGCCTTGCGAGGCGTTCCGGTCTCCTCAGTTTTCTTTTGAAGCAAAGGCTTCTCGGCGCTCTTGTCGAGCAGCGCCGTCAATGCATCCGCATCAAATTTTCGTTTCTTTTTCGGCTTTTTCTTGGCGATTTTCGGTTTGCGCCGCGGCCTTGGCCTTGCGGCTTTTGGCTTCTCAGGTTCGGTTTTCACTTCTTTAGGCGCAGGCTTGGGCTCAGGTTCGGCCTTGGGCTTGGGCTCAGGTTGTTTTTCGGGCTCTGGCTCGGGCTCGGGTTGCTTTGTCAGGGCCGGGATGTCGATCACTTCGTCCAGCGGCGGCAATTCGGCAACCTGGGGCAGTTTCTGGGGCGCCGGCGCCACCTGCAGCTTTTCTTCTTCCGGCTTGGGCGCCGGCTTTTCTACCTTCTCCTCACCGTCCTTAGCCGAGGCCACCCGCTTGGAGAACTCGGCAACATCGACAATTTCAACCGGCACCGCTTCATCTTCAACCGGGTCATATTCATCTGGAGACGGCAATACGACGACGGCTGCAAGCAAGATTGCAGTATGTATTAGAGTTGATGCGATCAGGCTCCAGCGCATGATCCTACGATCTTACTTTATCTCTTCGGGCGCGGTAACCAGCCCGATTCGTTTGAACCCGGCACTTGAAATGGTGCCCATGACTTTGGCCACCACGCCATAGTCCACTTGATGATCGCCCCGAACATAGATGCGTTCATTATAACCGTTTTGGCTTATGGCGAGCAATTTCGGCACCAGTGTGTCGAGTTCGATCTCGGTTTCTTGCAAAAAGATCTTGCCTTCGCCGTTCACTGTGACCGCCAGGGGTTCTTTATCACCTTGCAGCGGCTTGGCCTTTGATTCCGGCAGTTCGATCGGAACACCAACCGTGAGCAAGGGGGCTGTGACCATGAATACGATGAGCAACACCAGCATGACGTCCACAAACGGCGTCACGTTGATATCCGTCATCGGCGCATAGGACGAACGGCGCCGTCGTCTGGCCCCTCTGATGCGTCCTTGGAGTGCGGCCCCCATGGTTAAACCGACTCGTCAAGCTGACGTGAGATTATGGATGAAAATTCCCCTGAGAAGCTCTCAAAGCGAACCGCCAGTTTGCTGATGTCGTTGGTGATCTTGTTATAGAAAATCACAGCCGGGATCGCGGCCAACAAGCCCAGAGCCGTGGCGAACAAGGCTTCAGCAATCCCCGGCGCGACAACAGCCAGGTTGGTGCTCTTTGAGATGGCGATCGCCCGGAACGAGTTCATGATGCCCCAAACCGTTCCAAACAGCCCAACGAACGGGGCGGTTGAGCCAACGGTGGCCAGGAACAGCAGTCTGGATTCCAAACTCGCCATTTCCTTTTGCATCTCAACGTCCATGGCCCGTTCAATACGTTGCTGAACACCAATGAAGCCAGCCCGCATCATGGATTCCTGCGAACGTTTCCACTCACGCATGGCTGCCACAAACAAGGCGGCCGAAGACCGATTGTTCTCCTGCGCCATGGAGGCATAAAGATCTTCCAGCGAGCGGCCGGACCAAAACTGATCTTCAAACTTGTTCGTTCTGCGTTCGATACGCACGAGCAAAAACAGTTTCTCGATGATGATGGCCCAGCTCCAAACAGAAGCGACCATCAGCCCGATCATCACGATCTTAACAACAATGTGGGCCTGCCAGAACAGGGCCCATAATGAGAAACCGGCTTCTGCGCCGGCAACATCGACCGGCACTGCTCCGGCCGTTTGGGCAAATAACGTGAGATCCATGTAAGCGATGCCCTTAAGACTGCTATGTTCGTGGAGCGTTTTCCGCGCTTGGGAAATCGACGGCGCGCGGTGCTAAAAGCCGATTAACTATGTCAAAACTGCGGCGCAAGATCCAGCTATCGCAAACAGACCGGCCAATTCCCGCGCACCTTTAGCTCCTTAGGCGCACATGAGCAATTCCTGGTTAACAGATGGTTACCATCAGCCGCTTTGTGACCAACTGAACCTACGCCGCGGCGAGGTCAGAAAGAGCCGCGGCCAATGCGGTCACAGACACTTCGAGCTCTTTCTCCTCAAAACCGGAGAAGCCCAAGAGCAGCCCCTGCCCTGCCGCCCCTGGATCAAATCCAGCGGCATAAAAGGACGAGAGAGGTTGCGCCTCGATGCCGTCTTGGCGAAGTCTGCGGCAAATCTCAACATCTGAGTGGCGGGCGCGCAAGATCGGCTCAATCGAAACCACAATGTGCATGCCGCTGTTGGCCGGTTGTGGTGTTACCAGCCCGCTGCACTTTTCCAGCAACTGGTCCAACAGAAGCGCACGGCGCCTGGCGTAAAGCCGGCGCATCCGGCGAATGTGGGCGGCAAACTGGCCAGAGGTGATGAACTCCGCCAAGGCCGGCTGGGCAACACTGGAGGCTTGCGGCCCAAGTTCTGCATGGGCGTCGTGAAACTGGCTGCTCAAATCAGGCGGCACCACCAGGTAGCCCAGGCGCAAAGACTTGAACATCACCTTGGAAAAACTGCCCAGGTAGAGCACCCGGCCGGTCTCATCCATGCTCATGAGGGCGGCCAGTGGCCGGCCTTCGTAGCGGAACTCGCTGTCGTAATCATCTTCAACAACCCAGGCGCCGGTGCTGCGGGCCCAGTCCAGAAGGTCCAGCCGGCGCGGCAGGGACATGGTCATGCCGAGCGGGAATTGGCGCGGCGGGGTGGTGATCGCCATGCGGGCTGATTTTGCCAGCTCCACGCCCAGGTTCACCATCATGCCCTCGCGGTCTATGGGCACATAGAAAGGCTCCAGGCCTTTTTCCACAATCTCCCGTCGCATGGGCATGTAGCCTGGATTTTCCAGCCAAACCTTGTCGCCGGGCTGGCACAACACGCGGCTGATCAGGTCAATGGATTCAGCAGAACTGCTGGTGATCAGAACCTGGTCCTCGCTGCAGGATATGCCCCGCCATGTGCGCAAGTGATCAGCAATGGCAACCTTAAGGCCCGGATGCCCCTCCACGTGGGGCTCGCCAAAATGGCCTGCGATGGGCCCACGCCAGGTTTTCTGCAGCAAGCGGGCCCACTCAGCACCAGGGAAATCTGCCGGCGAGGTGGCGCGGATTGAGAACGGAACCGGCCGGGCCGCCCGCCGCCGGGCCGCACCGGGCTTTGGTAAAACCGGCGGCGCTGTTCGGTTCACCAGCATCAGGTGTTCAGGCGAAAACTGTGACACAAAAATCCCGGCCCCCCGGCGGGCCTCCAGATAGCCCTCGCTCACAAGCTGGTCATAAGCAGCGATAAGGGTTGTGCGCGAAAGCCCCAGCTCCTTGGAGTAGCTGCGCGTGGACGGCAACCGCGCGCCAGAGGGCAGGCGGCCGGACAGAATCAGATCACGCACCTGCTCATAAAGCTGCTGATAGGCCGGTTTGGCCGCCCCGCTCTCAAGGGCCACGCCCAGCAGCGCGGGGCTGAATGTTTCTGGTTTTGCCAAAGTGGTATCTTCAAATCTTTGAAAATTGGATATTTCTGAATATCCATTTTTCTCATAATTGCAAGAGGAACTCAAACACGGAGTTGCTCAATGAGTAAGAAATCCGACGCCCCGAGCGACCGCGCTCGCCTGCGTAGACTATATGAGCGTGGCAGTTACGATGCCGAGAGCGTCTATGCTCTGCTGGATGCTCTCCCCCTCGCCCATGTGGGCTACGTGCTGGACGGCGCGCCGGTGGTGACCCCAACGTTCCAGTGGCGCGAGGGCAATCATGTTTACTGGCACGGTTCTTCTGCCAGCCGCATGTTGCGCAAATCTGAAGGCGCTGAGGTGTGCCTCACGGCCTCAGCGCTCGATGGCTTCGTGCTGGCCCGCTCCGGCTTCCACCATTCGGTCAACTATCGTTCTGTCACCCTGTTCGGCACCGCCTGGAAGGTTGAGGACGCAGATGCCAAGGAAGCGCGTCTTAAGGCCTTTGTGGATGGTCTGTTTCCCGGACGCTGGGAGATGCTGCGCGAGATGACCGGCCAAGAGCTCAAAGCCACTACCATTTTGTCCATGCCCATCGATGAAGCCTCAGCCAAGGTGCGGGCCGGCGGCCCTGTGGATGACGACGAGGATTATGCGCTGCCGATCTGGGCGGGCGTGCTCCCGCTGGCCCAACAGACGCTGCCGCTCCAGGCCGACCCGCGCAACCTGGACGGCGTGACCGCGCCGGACCATGTGACCAATTTTAAATTGGGTTAGAAATATTCTCCCGTTATCCCGGAGTTTTGCGCAAGCAAAATATCCGGGACCCAAGGGCCGCACAGCTCAAATGCCAGCCGCTCTGGGTCCCCGTTTTCGCGGGGATGACGGAGTAGATGGAACACAGTTATCTGCCTTCGCAGGGGTGCAAGGCCGCTCTAAAGATGGCCTTCAATTGCCTCGGCAATCCTTGCCGGCATGCGCTTGGGGCGGCCGTTTGCATCCACCAACGCGGCCGTCACTTCTGCGCTGAACAATAGATCGTCCTGGCGCAAAACCCGCTGGCCGATCTCCATGCGGGCGCCCCGCAGCTCTTTGAACCTGCTCTCCACCACCAAAAGATCGTCGATGCGTGCCGGCTTGAGAAACTCGCACTGCATGCGCCGCACGACGAAACCCATCCGACCTTCGGTTTCATGCCAGTGCAACTCATGATGATGCACACCCAGAAGGCGCAGACAGTCTGAGCGGCCACGCTCGCAGAATTTCAGATAGTTGGCGTGATAGACCGCACCGGAAAAGTCCGTGTCCTCATAATACACCCGGATGGGCAGCCGGTGGACGCCGTCTTCGATTTTCCCGGCAATGTCCGGCCATGTTTCAGTCGCCATCGGTTTCGCTCGAAAACAGTTCCGCCTGGTTTGTGGCCAGCGATTTGGGCGTGGCCAGACCCAGATGATCGAACGCATGTGGGGTGAGAATGCGGCCACGCGGTGTTCTGTTCACGAAACCCTGCTGAATGAGATAGGGCTCGATGATCTCCTCAATGGCATCACGCGCTTCCGACAAGGAGGCCGCAATGGTCTCGATCCCCACGGGCCCGCCGCCAAAATTGATGGCGACCGCCCTCAGATATCGGTGATCCAGGGCGTCCAGGCCGCGCTTGTCCACCTCCAAATGGCCAAGGGCCTTGTCGGCGGCGGCCAGATCAATTTGCTCCACGCCGGCCACCGAAGCAAAGTCCCGCACCCGGCGCAAAAGGCGCCCGGCAATGCGCGGTGTGCCGCGCGAGCGCCGCGCCACCTCGCGGGCCCCATCTTCGCTGACGGACATGCCGAGCACGCGCGAGCCGCGCTCAACAATCTGCAACAGCTCGGTCTCGTCATAAAAATCCAGGCGCACCGGGATGCCGAACCGGTCCCGCAGCGGCGTGGTCAAAAGCCCCGTGCGCGTGGTGGCGCCCACCAGGGTGAAGCGGGCCAGATCGATGCGCACAGACCGCGCAGCAGGCCCCTCTCCGATGATAAGATCGAGCTGGAAGTCTTCCATCGCAGGATAGAGCACCTCCTCCACAGCCGGATTGAGCCGGTGGATCTCGTCGATGAAGAGCACGTCGCGCTCCTCAAGGTTCGTGAGCAGCGCCGCCAGATCGCCGGCTTTGGCGATCACCGGGCCGGAGGTTGCGCGGAAGTTGACGCCCAGCTCGCGGGCCACAATCTGCGCAAGGGTGGTCTTGCCGAGGCCGGGCGGGCCGGCGAAGAGCACATGATCGAGAGCATCGCCCCGCGACTTGGCCGCCTCAATGAACACTTTCAGGTTCGACTTCGCCCGCGATTGGCCGATGAAATCGCTCAGCACCAGCGGGCGGATAGAGCCTTCGGAAGCATCTTCGCCCCGTTCGGCGCGGTCTACAAGACGGTCATCACTCACCGCGCCAGCTCCTTCAAGGCCAGGCGGATCAAGACCTCAGCAGGCGCATCGTCGCCGGCTTCCTTCAGCGCAAGTGACACCGCAGGGGCAGCCTGTGTCTGGCCATAGCCCAGATTGGTGAGCGCTGAAATCGCATCCGTAACTGCCGTTCCGACATTGGCCGCCAGGGCGGTATGCAGATCCGCGCCTGCGCCGTCGGTGGGCACAAATGCCGGGGCTTTGTCTTTGAGTTCTGAAACGATGCGCTGGGCAACCTTGGGCCCAACGCCTGGAGCTTGAGACACAACGGCCTTGTCTTGCAGCGCGATGGCGTTGGCCAGATCCGCTGCTGAGAGCACCGACAAGATGGCAAGCGCCACCTTGGTGCCCACCCCTTGGACCGTGAGCAGCAGGCGAAACCATTCGCGCTCCAGCTCGGCGGCAAACCCGAACAGTCTGATCTGGTCCTCGCGCACATAGGTTTCGATGGCCAGCGAGATGGCTTCGCCCACGGGCGGCAGGTTGCCGAGGGTCTTGGTTGAGCAATTCACATGATAGCCCACGCCGCCCACATCGACGATCACCCAGTCTTCGCCGAACGAATCCACAATGCCCTTGAGTTTACCGATCATAAGCAGTCGCCCAAACGGAGGATGAGTTGGCAAGAAGGCCTAGGAGGAGCGTCAGAACAAGTCAAGAACATAACGCCTATCCTGCCAGCTTTTGCATGTCCAATGCCTGCCTGTGGTGAGCATGGGTGATGGCCACCGCCAGCGCATCAGCGGCATCTGCGCTGTCCGGCTTGCAGCGCGGCAGCAGGATGTTGATCATGGCGCCGATCTGGTCCTTGTGGGCATGGCCGGCCCCCACCACGGACTTCTTCACCATGTTGGGGGCGTATTCGGCCACCAGGAGGCCGGCGCTGGCGGGCACCAGCAACGCAATGCCCCGAGCCTGGCCAAGCTTGAGGGTGGCGCGGGCATCCTTGTTGACGAAGGTTTCCTCCACCGCCGCTTCATCAGGCGTCCATTCTGCCAGCACCGTAAAAAGTTGTGTGTGGATCTGCAGGAGCCGTTCAGAGAGCGAGGCGGACGCCTCTGTTTTCAAGGTGCCGTTGGCGATATGGCTCAAGCGGCTTCCCTCCGAAGCGATAATGCCCCACCCTGTGCGGCGTAAACCGGGGTCAATTCCGATAATGCGAATCGTTTTTGCCATTGCGGCACCCTATATGAATTCAAGACAGACTAAAGCCATGCGGTGGAAAAAGGCTTGAGAAAAATTCTGATCATCGGCGGCTATGGACGCTTCGGCGCGCGCCTGGTGCGCCTGCTGGCCGATGAGGCCGAACTTGAGCTCATCATCGCGGGCCGCTCCAAGAAAAAAGCTGAAGCCCTGTGCGCTGAGCCTGCCGCCGCAACCCTTACGCCTTTAAGGTTTGAGCGGAACCATAATCTGGCCAGCCAGATTGCGCGCCTTCAGCCAGAGGTGGTGGTGGATGCTGCAGGCCCGTTTCAAAGCTATGGCAAGGCCCCCTACTCGGTGCCGGAGGCCGCGCTTCGGGCGCGCGCTCACTATCTCGATCTGGCCGATGCGCCGGGCTTTGTGGCCGGGATCGGATGCCTCAACACCCTGGCGCTGGAGGCCGGCCGCATGGCCATCTCCGGCGCAAGCTCGGTGCCGGCCTTGAGCTTTGCCGCGGCCCGGTCGCTGAAGCCCGCGCTGGCAAGCGTTGAAACCTACACCGGGGGTATATCCCCCTCGCCCCATGCCCGGGTGGGCCTGAGCGCGATCAGAGCCATTGCAAGCTATACCGGCCGGCCCATTCCCATCATCAGGGCCGGAAAGCCGTGCGAGGCCTTCGGATTGATGGACAGCATGTCCCATAACATTCAGTTGGAGGGCGCAGCTCCCCTGGGCGCCCGTCGGTTTTCGCTGGTGGACGTGCCGGACCTTTTGCTGGCGCGCCAGGTTTTCCCCGGTTTAAAGGCGCTTTGGTTTGGCGCTGCCCCGCAGCCTGAGCTGGGGCATTCGGCGCTGACGGCCATGGCCTGGCTGGTGCGGCTTGGGGTGTTGCCGTCGCTTGTGCCATTGGCCAGACTGATGGAGCCGGTGGCTAACCATCTGAACTGGGGAGAGCAGCGCGGCGGCATGTTCATCCGCCTCACCGGGCCAGACCATGCTGGACGCCAGGCTGAAATCTCCTGGAACCTGATCGCCGAAGGCGATAGTGGCCCGTCCATTCCCTCAATTCCCGCTGCCGCCCTCATCAAGCGCTGGCTGGCTGGGCAAGCGCCGGAACTCGGCGCCCGGTCAGCTCACGAAGCCCTGGAACTGACCGACTTTGAACCCTTCTTCCAGAGCCTTGGCATTCGGCACGGCATCGTCGATCATCAAGAATTATAATTTAACGTTGAACTAAATAAAGTTTTGCGCTATATGTAGTTTAACGTTAAATCAAATGGAGCGCATGATGACACCGACCAGACGCAAGTTCCTGAAAATAGCCGGTTCAACCGCAGTGATCCTGGCCGCCGGTGCCGGCACCTATGCAGCCACCCGCACCCCTGAAGACGCCCTCACCCCGTGGAGCGAGGCCGGCGCTGGCCGTTCACCCATCGAAATCGCCCTCTCCTATGCCATTCTGGCGCCGAACCCGCACAACCGTCAGCCTTGGCTGGTTGACCTGAAAAGCGGCACCGAGGCCGTGCTCACATGCGAGCCCGAGCGGCGCCTGCCGGTTACCGATCCGTTCGACCGCCAAATCACCATCGGTCTTGGCTGCTTCCTGGAGCTTTTGAAGATTGCCGCTGCCGAGCAAGGTTACGGCGCTGAGATCACCCCGTTCCCGGGCGGCCAACCCGAGCCCCGGCTCGACACCCGTCCGGTTGCCCACATCAAGCTGATCAAAGGTCAGGCCACATCTGACCCCCTGTTTGCTCACATTCCCAACAGGCGCTCCAACAAGGAACCGTTCGACAGCGCTCGCCCACTGCCCAACGCTGACGTGGCCCGGATAAAAGCGGCCGCAGGTTCTGCCCTGCGCGCCGGTACCATTCTCGATCAGGCTGGCGTTGCCAAGCTGCGCGACCTCACCTGGCAAGGTTTCGAACGGGAGATGCGCACCCCTGCAGCACTACAGGAAAGTATCGATCTGATGCGCATCGGCAGAGCGGAGATTGAAGCCAATCCGGACGGTATCGATTTGGGCGGCCTCAAACTGGAATTGCTCAGCCTGGCTGGCATTCTGGACCGTGAGAAAATGGCGGACCCCACCACTGCCGCTTTTGCTGAAGGCATCAAGATGTACCGGCCCGTTATCGGCACCGCCATGGGCTTTCTGGTGCTCACCACAGAGGGCAACAGCCGCACTGAGCAGCTCACCGCGGGCGCTGCCTATGTGCGCGCCAACCTGCAAGCCACCGCCCTTGGCATCGGCATGCAGCCGCTCAGCCAAATCCTGCAGGAATACGAGGAGATCGCAGACCTCTATAAAACCGGTCACGCGTTGCTTGCACCGGGCGGCGGAAGGGTTCAGATGCTGGCCCGGCTGGGCTATGGTCAACAGGTTGCCCCCAGCCCACGCTGGCCGGCCACAACACGGATCAAAGCTTAAGGCGCTTCATGGACCAGGACCCGCTCGCATTCCGGCTCTTCAACGAGATCGGCATCATCAGCCAGCTCAGCGCCGCCATCATGACGCGGGTTCTGCCCCATGGGCTTTCCATGGCGCAGTTTGGCGTGCTCAACCATTTCGTCCGCCTGGGCGGAGAGCGCACCCCGGCCCGATTGGCCGAAGCCTTCCAGGTGACCCGCGGCGCCATGACCAACACCCTGACGCGGCTTGAGGCGCAGGGCTTTATCAGCTTGCGCGCCGATCCCGATGATGGTCGGGGCAAGATCGTCCAGATCACCGATGCAGGCCGCCGGGCGCGCGAGGATGCCCTGGCGGTTCTGATGCACGAAGTGACCAAGCTGGACGGCAAGGTGAATTGGGCGGACATTGAAGAGATGCTGCCCAAGCTGGAAGCATTGCGAAAGATCCTGGATGAAGAGCGGTTTAAGGCGGACTAGGGCTTCCGGTCGTCATCGCGGAATTTTGCGCCGGCAAAATGTCCCGGATGCCAGGGGCCGCACCGTTCCGAGATCTGCCGCCCTGGCATCCCTGCCTTCGCGGGCGTTGCGGTGATCAGCTACAGCATGCTCACGGGCTACGCCGATAGCGCCGTGCCGGTGGTGCCCTTCAAGGTGCATCTGGGCATCGACTTCGTAGCCGCAGTCGCCTTTGCCCTTGCCCCCTTTGTGCTTGGATTTACAAGCCTCGATGCAGGCTACTGTTGGGCGCTTTAGGTTGCGGTCTTCCTGGTTGTAGCCGCCAGCCAAACGGAACAAGAGAGCCCGGTGGGATCTGCCGCGACGGCTTGATCTTCGCCCCACCCTGCACGCGAACTGCGGCGGCTCGTAATGGGCCGCCGTGCCTGTTTGCGGCCACGGAATGATAAGCGGCTGAACACAAGGAACGCACGCCATGCAGTTGAATGTGGAAACATCTAGCCCTCCCAACACCATGACACCGATCGGGCCCTACAGCCATATTGCGAAAGCCGGTCAGCTCATAATGATCGGGAGAACGGCCGGCGTTGACCCGCAAACCGGAGAGTTGGTTGGCGTAGATGTTACATCGCAAACGGAGCAATTCCTGGATGCCTTTAAAATCATGCTTGAATCGGTAGGATCCGATCTGGGGCATGTGCTGCACATCAATGTCTTTCTCACCGAGATGGAAAACTTTGCTGAGATGAATGCTGCCTATACCAAGAAGATGGGAGTACACCGTCCGGCCCGGACCGCGGTCGCGGTCATCAGCTTGCCAAAGGACGGAGGGTTACTAACCATGAACCTTACAGCAGTGGCAAATCCCGACCCCCATCATGAGCGCTGAAGCCGGCATCCAAGGTCCGGCAAGAGTCATCATTTGCCGTCTGGCGCGCGCTCAAGAGACGGAGGACAGGCCCTCAAAAGCGGTCATGCCGCCGCCGGTCCACCCCACCCCTCAATACCGCCGGACGGAACACCAACAGAAGCCTGACGTTGGCAACTTCCACGCGAAATGCGTATGGTGGGCTTGGAGCTCCAGCCAACAACCCGGCGAGAGGGGATGCTCCTTGCCTGGCCGCACGGACCTCGTTCAACCCCGAGGCACTCAAGATGCCGTCTGGGCGCACATGGGCGATATGGCGCAGATGGGCGATATGGCGCAGATGGGCGATAATATGCCAATGGTGCACGCTTCAGTGCACTTTGGGGGAAGACGTTGATGAGCTCACCCCCAATTTGGTGAGCCAACAATAGGAGGACAACACACAATGTCAGTTACGGAATCTGCAAATCCACAACCCGAAGACACCGCGTTTGTGGACTTCTGGAACGAGATACTCGCACCCAAATTCTTTAGGTTCAAACATGTTCTCGTAGGAGGGCTGACCCAGCATAGCGAGGCAATATTCCCGTCCCTGCCTGTCCGGCCCGGTGATCGCGTGCTCGATGTCGGCTGCGGTTTTGGCGACACGGCCATAAAGCTCGCACATTTGGTTGGTCCTGAAGGTGAAGTTGTTGGTCTGGATTGCTGTGACGCGTTTCTGGACTTCGCCATCAACGATGCGCAGGAAAGAGGTGTCAATAACATCCGGTTCATGCGCGGTGATGCGGAGATAACGTTACCGGCAGATAATTTTGATTTTGTGTTTGCGCGGTTCGGGACGATGTTCTTTGCCAATCCGGTCGCGGGTCTGCGCAACATGCGCAAGGCGCTGCGCCCAGGTGGTAAAATGGTTCACATCGTCTGGAGGGAACGCGCCGACAATCCCTGGCTTTCCATGGCTAAGGACGTGGTGCTGGAGTTTCTCCCGCAACCTGGCGACGATGCTCAGACTTGCGGGCCGGGTCCGTTCTCAATGTCCAATGAGGAAACCGTTGGCGCAATGATGAAATCTGCGGGGTATGAGGACGTCGAATTCAAGCGGGTCGATTGCCCGGTTCTGGTAGGAAACAACGTTAGTGACGCGATTGCATTTCAGCTCGCTATTGGGCCTGCCGGAGAAGTGTTCAGGGAGGCCGGCGCCGAGGCAGAAGAGAAACGCGATTTAATCGAGGCTGCTCTTGGCGAAGCGATTGAGCGGCAGAACAAGTCGGAAGACGGCATTATCATGCCAAGCTCGTCCTGGATGATCAGCGCAACAAACCCCGGCCAACTGGTCTGACGTGACATTGTTGTAACGTGCCAATTTTGTGTCATTAATCCCCGTTTTGAGCTGAGCGGTGGGAAGAAACGCCAGCTTCGCCGGTGCAGGGATCCCAGTTCGGCTTGACTGGAAAATTGGTGATCTTGAGTCGAACCAACGGTTCGAAAATATCAGTTGGTGTGGCTCAATAGATATCTTCGCGCGTATTGTAGACGTTGAACTTTCCAGTTGGCGTGATCAGGCGTTTGTCCTTGATGACGGCCTTTTTCTTCAGGGTCTTATCATCGACGACCACAATTGCAGATTCCTGGTCTTTGGCGTTCCACACAGAGAACCAGATCTCGTCACCTGCCTTGTTGAACTCCCCCTGAACAACGCGGCGGGCGCCTTCGGAGATGCCGGACCATTCGCCAATCGGCAGAACGGTATACTCGGGCTCGTCCTGGGTTAGCTCAGCAACCTTGAACACTGCGATGGAAGACGAGACCTCCGCCTCCGGATTGAGCGGGGTGTCCACATATAAATGACCCGACTTTGGATGGCTCTTAATGAACAGCGATCCACCGCCCTGGCCTTCAAGTGACTGCACCACTTTCCAGGCATGCTCGGGATGGTTTTCAGGATCCGTGCCGATCAAGGCAATCGTTTCGTCGCCCAGGTGGCTGGTCGCCCACACCGGTCCATATTTTGGATGGACGATGTTGGCACCGCGACCTGGATGAGGCGTTGTCCCGGTTTCCACCAACCCAACGAGCTTGCTCTCCTTGGTGTCGACAATCGCCACTTTGTTTCGTGCATTTGCGGCCACCAAGTAGTAGCGCCCGCTAGCATCAAAGCCGCCGTCGTGTAGGAACCGTTCGGCGGCAATGGTAGTTATTTTCAGATTGTCCAGATCCTCGTAATTGACCAGCAGAATGTTCCCGGTCTCCTTGACGTTGACAACGAACTCCGGGTGATAGTGGGACGACACTATCGCCGCCACGCGGGGTTCTGGATGGTATTCCTGGGTGTCGTATGTCATGCCGCGAGTGGAGACGACCTTCTTGGGCTCAAGCGTGGCGCCATCCATGATGACGAACTGCGGCGGCCAGTAGGCACCCGCGATGGCATACTTGTCTTCCCAGCCCTTCATCTTGGAGGTTTCCACTGAACGGGCTTCAGAGCCGATCTTGATTTCGGCCACCGCGGTCGCTTCCTTCATCCACAGATCAATGAGCACGATCTTGGCGTCGCGGCCGATCGCGAACAAATAGCGCCCCGAGGCGGAGGTACGCGAGATGTGAACCGCATAACCGGTTTTGATGATCTTGACGATTTTCTTGGACGCACCGTCGATCAGTGCAATCTCGCCGGTATCGCGCAGTGTGACAGAGAACAGATTGTCCAAGTCAAGATCGTTCATCTTTTTTGTTGGCCGCTGATCGACCGGAATATGAACCTTCCAGGATGCGCGGATTTTCGGCATACCGAATTCAGGCGGCTGCGGCGGATCAATCAGCAGATAGCGGGCCATCATGTCGATGTCTTGCTTCGACAAATCTCCCGATGTCCCCCAGTTGGGCATGCCCGCGGGCGAGCCATAGGTGATGAAATCACGCAAATGCTCATAGCCGAGTTCACGGGTCACGTCGGTGGTCAGCGCCTTGCCGGTCGCGCCCTTGCGGAGCACACCGTGGCAGCCAGCACAGCGCTGGAAGTAGATGTTGGTGGCCCGCTGAAACTCCTGCTGTGAGATTAACGGGTCATCGGGCTTGCGGCCGGGTATTTGAACGCCGAGGTCCTTCAGAACATCGAGGCTGGGCTGATATTGCCCGCCGGGGGAGGTCTGGTGCTTTTTCACATCCGCTTTGTCAGATGATTGCGCCAAGGCGGCAGTGGGGGCGAGACCGGCGCCTGCCATCGCTAAAGCCAATCCACCTAAGATAAGACCATACCGGATCATTCCGCCCATTGGTTTTCCTCGCTTTTGTTCCCCGCGTATGTTCGGACATGCAACCCTGACGTGACTTGACCGATGTCAAGCGGTGCCTGCGACGTGTTGACTGCCCCGGATGGCAATTGACCGAAGTCAATTTGATCTGCAGACGCCGTTCGTACAATGACGTCACAATGGAACCCGCACGCGGAAAAAGGAAACTCGCCAGGGTCTTTTTGCGTGCTGTCGCGTGGATCGTGGTACTGGCCGCCGTTTGCACCGCCGTTCCGCTATCCCCTGCCCAAGCCACCGAATTCGATTTGGCTCTGGACGGTGCATTGTTTGGCGACGGGGGGGAAGGCATCGCAATTCAGATCGTTCAGGGCCAGCCGCCCGCGGCTGAAGTGGCCAAGAACGGTCGGCTCTACGGCTATCTGTTCTCAACCGACGAAGTCTCCGGATCGGTAGGCTATTCCGGCCAGCCCATCGACATCCACGTGGCCCTGACCCTGGATGGCAAGATTGCCGGCGCACGCATTGCGACCCATCAGGAGCCGATCCTTGTCATTGGCATCACCACAGCCGATCTCAATGCCTTTGTTTCAGGATTTGTCGGGCTTGATATCCGCAGGTCTGCCAGCATCTCCGAGGTCTCCTCGCCCGAGCCATCCATGCCCGATGTGGTGGCCGGCGCCAGCGTCTCCAGTGCGGTTATGCGCGATGCAATATTCCGTTCCGCTCGGGCCGTCGCGCATTCCCGCGGTCTGTTCTACGACGGCGAGGCCAAGCGCCGCCTGGACAGGGCATCGTTTGAGGCCATGAGCTGGCAGCAATTGCTGTCGGCCGGTGCCGTCTCGCGGCGCGTTATCACCCGCGGTGAAGTTGCCGAGGCCCTTCAAACGGCAAGCAACAATCCGGCCGGTCTTTACAGCGAGCTCAATGCAGCCCTCCTAACACCGCCGAAGATCGGCCAGAACCTTCTCGGCCAGCACGCCTACGAGGCCCTGTTCGCGGAAATGGGCGCGCAGGACAATGCCATCCTCGTGGCAGCAAACGGCCTGTATTCCTACAAGGGCACGGCCTGGAGGCGTTCAGGGGTGTTCGACCGCATTGAAGTGGTCCAGGGCGCCAACACCATCCGGCTGAGCAAAGACAATTACCGCTTCATAGACCGCCTGCAGGTGCAAGGCGGGCCTGAATTTCGCGAAATCGGGGCTTTTAAAATCCCTGCGGCCACGGGCTTTGATCCGGTTCTTCCTTGGCGTTTATACCTGCTTGTGGCCAGGGAAACGGACGGCGGCGGCGAGCGCATTACCCGATTTGCCCTCGACTACCGCCTGGCTGACGCGTTCCTGCTCAATGCCGGTGCGATGGGGCAAGCGGTCGATGCCGGCCCTGGACCGGTTGTGTGGAAGGAAATCTGGCGCGCGCGCACGGGCGAGATCATTCTGCTCGCGGCCATGCTGATGGTGCTTAGCGCCATTTTGATCTTCCAGGATGCCCTCGCCCGGCGCTTCCGGCTTTATGTGGGCGTGCGTACGGTGTTTCTGGCGTTCACACTTTTGTTTATCGGCCTCTACGCCGGTGCTCAGCTCTCCGTGGTCAATGTCATCACCTTCGCCCACGCCTTCCTCACCGGGTTCAGGTGGGACTTGTTCTTGCTCAATCCGCTGATATTCATTCTCTGGGGTTTTGTTGCCGTTGCCATGTTGTTTTGGGGGCGCGGGGTGTTTTGCGGATGGTTGTGCCCATTCGGCGCCCTGCAGGAATTCATCCACATGATTGCAGGTTGGCTGAAGGTGCGGCAGATAGAGGTGCCGTGGGCTCTGCATGAGCGTCTGTGGCCGATCAAATACATCATCTTCCTCGGCATCGGTGCCGCCTCGCTGCAATCACTGACCTGGGCGTTCCAGCTTGCCGAAGCCGAACCGTTCAAGACGGCGATCATTATGAAGTTCGCGCGGCCCTGGCCCTTCGGGCTTTACGTTCTGCTGCTCCTTACGGCCGGTCTGTTCATCGAGCGGTTTTTCTGCCGCTACCTATGTCCCCTGGGCGCAGCCCTGGCGATGCCGGCGCGGATGCACATGTTCGACTGGCTCAAGCGCCGTCACCAATGCGGGCGCGAGTGCAAGATTTGCGCGACCCGCTGCACCGTCCAGGCCATTCATCCCATGGGCAACATCAATCCCAATGAGTGCATCCACTGTCTGCGCTGCCAGGCCACCTACTATGACGCAAACACCTGTCTTGCCCTGAAGATGCGCCAGGCCCGGCGCCAGCCGGCCGCAGCAAAGCCTGTGGGCGGAAAGGACGGCGCTGATGCCAGCTAGACCAAAAGCCCCGTCGCGCCGCCGCGTGCTGACCGTCATGGCGGCCGCCGCCGCGCTGCCGCCTGCGCCCGCCAAAGCCGGAAGCTCTTGTGTCCAATGGGCCGGAACCGCCTTGGGTGCTGATGCAAAGCTGATCATTTGCGGCAGAGACCGGGATGCAGCGCGCGCTGCAATTGCTAGCTGCTTGGCAGAACTAGAACGATTGGAGAAGGTTTTCAGCCTGTACCGCAGTGGCTCTGAGATTCGACTTCTGAATGCGCAGGGCCAACTAGTGGCACCATCACATGACATGCGGCTACTACTCGCGTTGAGCCAAAATATAAGTCAACTGACGGAAGGGCTGTTCGACCCCACTGTGCAGCCACTCTGGGAGTTTTATGCGCAATGGTTCGCGGCCCATCCCCGGTCTGACGGACCTCCGAAAGAGGAGGTCAAACAGGTGCTTAAACGTGTCGGTTATCAGCATCTGAAAGTCACGCCGGATCGCGTAGAACTGCCGGAAAATTACCGTCTTACGCTCAACGGCATCGCGCAAGGCTACATCACCGACCGGATCGCCGGGATCCTGCGTGCACGAGGCTGGGCGCAGGTTCTGGTGAACATGGGCGAGTTACGAGCGGTTGGCAATAAACCTGATGGTACACCCTGGCGCGTGCGGCAGCGTGAAGGTGGGATCGAATTGCCGCTCAGCAATGAAGCTCTGGCAACCTCGGCTGCTGAAGCCCTCACTTTTGGGGCCCGGCGGCGCTTTTCGCACCTGTTCGACCCGCGAACAGGCGGTTCCCCGAGCCAGTTCCGAACGCTCACCGTACGCCACAAGTCGGCTGCGGTGGCAGATGCGCTTTCAACCGGTCTCTGTGCCGCAACATTGCGAACAGTTGGGCGTGTTACAGCCGCGGTGCCCGGTCTTCGCGTTTGGGCGAGGGACGTAGACGGAAGGATGCAAACTTTCGGATTTTGAAATTTGAGGCGGTTTGTGTTCCGCCCTGCGTTGCCGGGCCAGGGGCGGCATGGCCCAATCAGAGGCCTGACCTTAAGCTGCGGCGCCGAGACATGCGAGTTTGGCGCAACTCAGCTCGCCACCACCAACCGGTAGCCGGCATCGTATTCCTCCAGCGCCAGCACGTCCGCATAGCGCTTCGCCCAGGTGCCGTCGTCCAGATCTTGCGCCAGCTTGTTCAGCTGTCGAGAAATGTCACCCAAGGCCCAGAACGGGGAAATGGCGGCGCGGATCTTAGGATCAAGATAGGCCGAAGGCCGCCGCCAATAGGCCGCCATGAAGCCATCCGTGCAGTCATGGGGCACCGGCACAGTGGAGATTTCCACCTTGCCAAGCCACCTCTCATAATCAGCCAACTTGGGCATTTGGGTATCGTCCAAGTCGGCAAGCTCGGGGATATAATCCAACAGCCAGAAGCCCCGGTGATCGGGATCAAAGGTGAGCAGCACAACCGGTCCGCGCGTCACCCGGCGCATCTCGCTCAGACCCTTCTGCTGGTTGGTCCAATGATGAATGGTCAGGATGGCCATTGAGGCTTCAAACGCCTTGTCGTCGAAGGGCAGATCTTCCGCATGCCCCTGGATCGCCGCCGCCGCCGCCGCGCTGCGCTGCGCGATCATTTCCGCTGAAGGTTCCAGAGCGGTGACCTTCCGGTCCGCAGGCTCGTAGGAGCCGGTTCCCGCACCCACGTTCAGAACCGACTTGGCAGAGCCCAGAGCCTGAGCCATCGCCGCTTCGATCCGGGCGTCGGATTTTCTGAGATCGGCATAATTGACACCGATGGTATCGTAGGTTGCGGCCATGGCGCTGAGTACCACATGGCAGCTGCAGATGTCATGCCTGCTCAAAGCCCAAATCAACTGTTTGATCTTCCGGCACGGCGCCGATAGGTTTTGCGCAAATTTCGCCCATTGGGATCACACATGCTGCTGGCGCTTTACACATTCGGCCAATTTATCGAACCGGCAGACAGCACGGCGAATGACGGCTTCCATGCGCGAAACGACCCGATTCTTCAGATGGTGGATCAAGCGGCCGGCCTGGTCGCCCGATCCGGCTATGCCTCCGATCCCGGTCCGGAACCCTGGGGCCAAGAGGTCTATCCGGAGTTCTACACAGAGCGCGGAGACGGATGGTCACCGGCAACCCTATCGCTTTGGGAAGACATGGAGAGCCTGTTCGTCTTCACATACTTCGGACTCCACGATGAAGCCCTGAAGCATGGGCATGAGTGGTTTCAAAAACCCCATTGGCCGCCTCTGGTCTTGTGGTGGCAAGGTGCGGAAACCCGGCCCACATGGGCGCAAGGTGTGGAGCGGCACCGCCACTTGCACGAAAATGGCCCGGCACCGTTCGCCTTCACCTTCAAACATCCCTTTGACAAAGACGGAAACGCAACAAAGCTCGACAAGGCGCGCGTTCAGAACCTGCACACCGCTTCAGCCTGAAGCCAAGCTCTCAATCTTGGGTCTTTGCCAGCCAATCTTCAAACCGCCGTTGGCGCAGAGCCCGGGTGCTCGCATACCACTGACTGTCGCGGTAGAGCACCCGTTCGTTGCGCCGCGGCGTGTTCGGCAAATGATAGCGCATGGGAACCTGGGTGCGCCAATGCAGCCCCACACGAGACAGGGCCGAATGCCGTGTGGGGGCATAGGGGATGTGCTCGGCCAGCCGGGCCAGCTGATCGGGCTGGGTCGCAAATCCGATAAAGGCTTCTGCGTTTTCCCGGTTCTTGGACCCTGATGGAATGGCCCACACCTCATAGCCGATCTGCTGGGAATCCCAGACAATCGCAAGAGGTGCACGCTCACTGTTCGAAGCGGCGAAAAAGCGGCCGTTGAACCCACTCGCCATGGCCACCTCACCTTTGGCCAGCAGCGCCGGCGGCTCGGCCGGGTCGGTCCACCAGACGATGGCGCTGCGGATCTCCTCAAGCTTGCCGAACGCCACCTTGAGCCCGCGCTCTGTACTGAGCAGATCATAGACCTGGGCAACCGGCACGCCCTCCGCCAACAAGGCCCATTCCAAAATCACATCCGGGCTGCGCTGCAGGGCCCGCATGCCTGGAAAGCGCTTCAAATCGAAGAAGTCCTCCACCCGGTTTGGCTTGATGCCGGGAAACGCCGTCTGGCTGTAGGCAAACACCGTTGCGTATATGTTTTGCGCAACCGAGCATTTCTGAAACGCGCCACGCTCAAAGTCTCCCACAAGTGAGCCTCTACGCGGCGGCACCAGAATGTCGTCCAACGCGAGCGGGCTCAACGCGCCCTCGCCGCATGCGGAGATCGCGTCGTCCTCCGTCATGTCGATCACATCCCAGCCCTCGGCAGCCGCCCTTTGCCGCAAGGGTTCAACGCCGCCGCTATAGGCTTTGATGTTGACCTTGATCCCGGTTTGGGCGGTGAACGGTGCAAATATCGCGCGCCGCTGCGCCGCCTCATAAGCCCCGCCCCAGGAGACAACAGTGATTTGCTCGGCGGCAAGGCCGGCCCGCGCCAGGGCGCAGAAGACGGCGAGGATGAGGATCAGTCTAAGCGGCCGCATTTTCTTCCCGCCTCAGGTCGTGAACAACATCCAGATAGGTCTCAATGATCATGGTTTCGGTCACGGTGCCCACCAGCTTTCCGCTTGCGGGATCAACCACCGGAACAGCATCCCCCACGAACCCTTTCAAGGCCGCCATGGCCTCCCAGATGGTGGTCTGTGTTTCAAACGTCACATGACCGGTCTGCATGACGTCGCGCGCGGCGGCGGCTGGTTGATCGATGACGTCCTGCAGCCGCAGAACGCCCAGATAGACGCCCGCCTCATCGGTCACCATGGCCTCACCCCATTGGCTTTTGGCCAGCCTGCCGATCACCGTGCGGACCGTTTCGCCGGCCTGACAACACGGATAGTCCTGCAAGGCGCGGCTTCCGATCACCTCTGACATGAGGCGTGCCTGGTCGCGCCCGGCCGACAGGTCCACGCCCTTGCGCCCAAGCTGCACGTCGAACAGAGAGCGGCCGAAGGTACGATAGGCGATTAGATTGGAGAACACCACCGCGACCATGGCCGCGATCGTTAGGTCGTAGTTCCGGGTGAGCTCAAACACGATCAGAATTGTGGTGAGCGGCGCGCCGATGACCGGACTGGTCAAGGCCATCATGCCGCAAATCGCATAGACCGCGATGCCGGAGTTTTCGATGCCGGTCATCCCGTTGAGCACGGTCCAGAACAGGGCACCAAACAAGATGCCGATCAACAGGGCCGGACTGAACACCCCGCCGGCAAAGCCAAAGCCGATGCACAAGGCGGTGAGGCCGATCTTGGCGGCCACCAGAAACACCAGCTCCCAGGACTGGAAGGCCCCTTCGATGGTGGCGAACCGCAAGGTCTCCTTGCCGATCCCCAAAACATCAGGCAGCCACAGCGCCACGATCCCCACAGCACAACCGGCCGCGGCCGGGCGAAAGGCCGGGGGCAGTTTGGTCTGCCCGGCAAGCTGGCCGCATTTCAACGTTAACAGCATAAACGCAACGGCAACCCCGGCTGCCAGGCTTCCCAGCAACGCAAACAGCGCAAACTCATAGCCATGCTGCACGCCTGAAAAGTCCACCAGGAACAAGGCGGGCCGCTCGAACATCACGTTGGCCACCACATAACCGGTTTCCGACGCCACGGTCACTGGCGCAAAGGCTTGCAAGGAATAGTGCCGCAAGATCACCTCGTGGGCGAACACCAGGCCTGCAATGGGCGCGTTGAAGGCCGTTGCGATGGCCGCCGCCACGCCGCACGCAATCGAAATCGCCTCCAGGTTCTTAACACGCAGGCGGGTGTATCTGATCACGCTGGCAATCAGCGCGCCGAGATAGACCATCGGGCCGTATTGCCCAACCGATGCCCCCACGCCGAGCGACACCGCCGCAGCCGCCGTGGACACAATGCCTGCGCGGGCACCTGGCAGCTGGCGGCGCAATTGCACCGCGCCGATCACATCGGGCGGCCCAAGCCCGCGTTTTTCATCCGACAGCCTGGAGAGCATCACGCCAACGACGAGACCGCCCAACGTGGGCACAGCCACCGTGGCCAGAGGCACCACCCACGCAGCAGCTTCAACCTGAACCCGGGCCCGCGGGGAGATCAGCAATGTGGTGTTGAGCCAGGCAACCAGTTCCACAAAGGCGATGGCGGCCAGAGACACAATGACCCCGACCAGGAGCGCCATCAGCATCAACACTGTGATACGATAGACCGCCCCGCCCTGTTCAACCGATGCCGGTTCGTTCCCTCTTTCAGACATCGCTTGATTGTTCCGGGTGTGGGCCACAAATGCAATAGGGCCAGGCAGAAGCCTGGCACAACAACAGGAACGATGCATCCATGACAATGGAAGAGGCCCTCGCCCTTCAGCCTGCCTGGGTTGGCCATTGGCTGAAGGTATTGTTTGTCTGTGCCTATGTGTTGCCGTTCGCCCTGCTCATCTGGAAGCAGAGCCGCAAGGCGGGGATTTTCGCTGTGATCGCGAGCTTCGCGGCGGGCTTTGCCACAGCCAAGCTTTATGACGTGGTGGGCTACGTCAAACTGCTCGGGCTCCCGCACATCGTGTTCTGGACCCCGCATGTCGTCTACTTGGGCCTGCAGCTGCGCCAGGCCGAATTGCCGAAGGCGCCGCGGCTGATCATGATGGTCATTACCGGGGCCATTCTGATCTCCCTTGCCTTCGACTACACTGATGTCATCCGCTATCTGGCGGGCGAGCGGACCCCCATGGAGGGGACCATCTGACAAGCTGGAGATGCAGGCACATGACAGGGCCGCGTGGCCATAAACGCGCACCGTTGACGCCGCTCCGGAAAACATCCGGCCAGCACCCAACTCGCGACAGTTTCGTGCGAACGTCGGCACGGCGGAAATGTGCCGTTAGTTGCCTTCAGGCGATTTGAGAAGAAAGTCAGCTTGGAGCCCATTCGAGGCCTTCGAACGATGTCGCAAACGAGATAATCCCATAGGAATCGAATGCACAGGTTTGACCCTTTTCGGACCTAGGCCAATATGAAGACTGTT
>JAAEUE010000217.1 GCA_024227565.1 Alphaproteobacteria bacterium | reverse complement strand
TGGGTCATTATCCACCGTTCGAAGCTCCATGAGCGCGCGGCCGTTGCGCGCCCAACATCAGACGTTCAGAGCAGCAGTGCCGGCCACATCTAGCACCGTCGTCCTCGGGCCAGGCCCGAGGGCGGCAGCATTGAACGCCCGCTCCAGCGCTCAGCCCCCCACGTTCCTCGTCCCATTCCCGCGCCCCTGCGAAAGCAGGGGCCCATAGCTCTAGGCGCAGGGTTGGCTTGCATGGATTCCTGCTTTCGCAGGAACGTGGGTTGCGGAAATGCCATGCTGCAAATATGCAGCAACAATATCTTAATTTGCAACATGACAGGCAATCACGCAGCATGCCACATATGCGCATGAGTGGGCATTTGATGGCAGGCAGAAACAAAAAATTGGCGAAAACACAGCACTCAAAGATGCGTGCGCGCCCGTGGTGTCTGCGTGTTGGGGCGTGGGCCGCTTTCCTCTTCGCCGCGGCAGGCGCAAGTGCGCCCACATCAGCAGAGGCGGCTGACATCAGCCAAAACTCGGCAATCGAGTGCCAGGTGACCGACGGACGCGGCTCGATCAACTTTGGCCGCAGCAAACATCTCGGCGAGGCCGCCGGAACACAGCGTTTTTCACCCTGGGTGTTGGCCCAGGACGGGGTGAACCTGCGCGACCGCATTGGACTGTTCTGGGGCCCATCGGCCAGCCCGGCCAAGTCCTTGCGGGTTGCCATTGACGGGCCGGTGTCCAAGCCGACGCAGCTCATCTCAACCATAAAAGAGACACTTGTTGCCGTTGCCGTCACCTCGGACCAGCACACCACACGGAGCTGGCTCATCACCATAAACTTCCCGCAGGAAACGGTCGTGGTGGTTGGAACGTCGTCCGGCGCCGTTGCGGTGAAAGCCCAGGTGATGGTGCTGTCGTGCACGTTCAACACCCAACTTGCGGGTAAATCTGCAGCAGACAGCTGGCGGCGCTGATGCCGGCCCGAGCACTCAATCAACCTTGCGGGGAAACCAGAATGTCCATGATCTCAAAATCCACGCTGGTGCGGCGGGTCTGCCGGTCGCTTCTGGCAGCGGGTCTGATTGTGCTGTCCACGCAAGCGTTTGCCGAGGCGCGGCAAATGTTCAAGCGCATCCCGACCCAGTATATCGCAGCCCTGGGGGAGCCGGACGCGAGCGCCGGCACTGGTGCGGAGCGCTGGGGTTTGTGGCGCAAAGATCCCGGCCCGCGCGGCGTGTGGCTGAGGCGCTTTGACAGATTGAAGACGTCCGGCGGCGTTGCCCCGGCGAAGTGGAAGTTCGACGAGACCGATTGGTGGCTGGATGAGAACGGGTTGATTATGGAAAAGCCGGACTTCTCGCTCCCGCCCGGCAAATACCTGGTCTCGGGCGACCGGGAAACCATCTCCGTGCTGACGGTTCACCCCATGGACAATCAGGGCGGCATGGGTTGGGAGCTTGGGTTTGGCGCAAAGCTCTATGACGTTACCCACCTGCCCTGCCGCTCGGCGCGCTACCGGCCCTCATCGGCAAACGCATCCTGCACGCCAGACAGCGCGAGCAAGGGAGATTTCCCGGTGAACCCGGGTCATTCCATGCCCTTGATCTCGGGCTGCCGCAAACAGGACTACGCGGTTCTGTTCGTGGTGGGCGTGGCTGTTGAAACCAAAACAACTGCATCTGCCCGAACGGCATGCCGGAGCTCCGGCAAGAAGTATCCCGGCGCGCGCATGCTCGAGGGGGCGAATGGCGCGCTGGTGGTGTGTTCGGAGCCGAAACAGGCAACTGCAACCGCTGCAACACCGTACATGGTTAGGCGCGCCGACCTGCGCAGCTTTTCAGACAAAAGCCAGCGCCCAAGGTGCAACGCGAAGACGCGCATAGAAACCAACTGTGGAACGAGCGAATTGTGCGTATTTGAGGTCAACGACGGTCTTTGCAGCGAGCCGGAGGTTGCCAAGCATACAACCCATGCTCAGGTGGAATGGAAGTGCAGTGCGGACAAAGGCTGGCGGTTTGAGCGGGTTGAACGCGGAAAGGAGCTGGTGTTCGATTGCCGCCAATAGCCCCCGCCTCGCGCTCCAGGGCAACTTCCGCTCAAACTGAGCGGAAGATGCCCCAGATTTTCGTTACGGGCGAGCAACTTATCCCCGCTCAGCCGTAACCGTCTGATCGGCGGTTGCCCTAGTGCTGCTCCAGCTCCACAACGTTTCCCTCTGGATCACGCACATAGACGCACAGAACCGGCGCATCTTCCGTCCCCAGGTCGGTGATCTCGCCAAGCGGCTCGCCGCCCGCCTTTGTTACCGCGTCCATCACGGCGCGGATGTCGTCAACCTGGAAGCAAATATGTCCGTAGCCGGGCTGGTTGACCGGCGGCGTTGGGCGCTCTTCGATGGTTTTGTATTGAAAGATCTCCAGAAACGGACCGTCCACGCCCGGCAGGCTTAGCCAGGCGGCATAGATCTCACAATTGGCCAGGCCGATACCGCGCGAAATGCGCTCGCCCGACATGGTCCAGCGCGTGGCGGTGTCCTCACAGCCAAAGACCATCTTGTAGAAATCTGCAAGACGATCAGTGTCGCGCGCAACCATGCTCACGTGGCCGAACTTCATGCAGGTTCCTCCAGAATGGGCCGTCAGGTTTGGCGGAGAATAATGGCGCATGGGCCGAGCGGGAACAAGGTTGGCCATGCTGAAGCCCCGTCCCGCGAACGCGCTTGAGGCAAGGGCGCTGCGGCGCTACGATCAGTTTGAAGCGGCGGAAAACAAAGGGGCAGACACCTTGAGCGGCACATCCATCGGCTTTGGCATCATCGGCCTTGGCATGATCGCAGAGTTTCATGCCAAGGCTATCGCGGCCATGGCGGACGCAGAGCTTGTGGCCTGCTTCTCGCGCGACCAGGCCAAGGCCGACGCCTTCGCCAGCCAGCACGGCGGCCAGGGCTTTGCGGACCTGGACACCTTTATGGCCCATGACGGCCTGGACCTTGTGACCATCTGCACCCCGAGCGGGGCTCATCTTGAGCCGGCTCTGGCAGCGGCAGCGGCGGGCAAGCATGTGGTGTGCGAGAAGCCCCTGGAGGTGACCACCCAGCGGGTTGACCAGATGATTGCCGCCTGCGATGAGGCCGGCACCATGCTGGCAGGCATCTTCCCGCGCCGCTTCAACCCGGCCACCGAGCTGCTGAAGCAGGCTGTGGCGGAGGGGCGCTTCGGGCAGATAAACCTGGCGGATGTTTATGTGAAGTGGTGGCGGACGCAAGCATACTATGACAGTGGCGCCTGGCGTGGCACCTGGGCGCTGGACGGCGGCGGGGCGCTGATGAACCAGTCGATCCACACCATCGATCTATTGGTCCACATCATGGGGGATGTGAAATCTGTGCGGGCCGAAACCCGGCTCCTGGCCCATGGCGGCATCGAAGTTGAAGACACTGCCGTGGCCATGCTGGAGTTTGAAAGCGGGGCGCTCGGCGTCATCCAGGGCACCACGGCGTCCTGGTCCAGGGAGGGGCATCCGGCCGAGGTGCAGATCACCGGCTCTGAAGGTTCGGTGTTCATGAGCGATGACCGTTTTCGCGTCTGGGAGTTCGCCGCAGAGAGAGATGAGGACGCCCGCATACGCACCGAGTTCGGGCTTGGCGCAGAGGCACCGGGAGCTGGTGCCGCTGATCCCTCCAGCATCGATTTTCGATGGCATCAGCGCAACTTAGAGGACGCAGTTACAGCTTTACGCGAATCGCGTGCCTCGCTTGTGTCCGGCCAAGAGGCGCGCCGGTCGGTTGCGCTGATCCAGGCGATTTACAAATCCGCCGCAGACGGCGGCGCCAAGGTGGAGGTTGGGTGAGAGATGTATTTGACCGGCTTTGCAGATGAGGCCTCGCAAAACCTTGAGGTCCAGATCCGGGTCACCAAGGAGCTCGGCTGGAACGCCATTGAAGCCCGCGGCATCTGCGGCACCAACATTCATGATCTGGAGGAAGGCGAATTCAATGATGCCTGCCACATGTTGGCCGCAGCCGATGTGCACGTGAACTGTTTCGGCTCCACCATCGCCAACTGGGCCAAGCGCATTGAAGACCCGTTCGACGTGACCCTGGCGGAGGTGGACCGGGCCATCCCGCGCATGAAGCGGCTGGGCACGAAACTGATCCGCATCATGAGCTATGCCCGCTGCAAGGGCGAAGAGCAGCACGCGGCAGAACGCTTTGCACGCTTGCGCGAAATCCAGGCGCGCTTCGCCGACGCCGGGCTCACGCCGGTGCACGAGAACTGCATGAACTATGGCGGCATGAGCTGGCGCCACACCCTGGAGCTGGTGGAGAATGTGCCCGGCCTGAAGCTGGTGTTCGACACCGGCAACCCGGCAATCACCCTCGATCCGGCAAAGGCCGGCGGCGCGACCCAGGACCCGCTGGAGTTCTACCGGCAGGTGCGCGAGCATGTGGCCTATGTGCATATCAAGGATGCAGCGCTGGAGGGCGCCACGGAAATCTACAGCTATCCCGGCGAGGGCCATGGGCGGATCCCGGAGATCCTGAAAGCGTTGATCGAGGACGGCTATGACGGCGGCATCTCGATTGAGCCCCACATGGCCTCGGTGTTCCACAACCCGGACGCGGCCACGGCGTCAGAAGATGAAAGCGCCGCGATCTATGCCGAGTATGGCCGGCGGCTGATGGGACTGTTGCAGGACGCCGGCGCGATGCCGTCGCCTTATGTGGTGTGATCGGTCGGCGTGTGCTGAATGAACGGCGAGTAGGTGGGCGCGCCCGGCAGCAGTCTTTTCGTCTCGTCAAAATCGGTGTCGCGGTTGTATTGGACCTGCGGCCGCGATGAGAGCGCCTCAAGCGCGGCGGCCCAGCGACTGGAATAAGCATCCAGAGTGCTCAAGCCCCCTTCGTGGCCCTCCAGGAATGCGGTGCTGCCGACCCCATGCATGACCTCCGGCTGCAGAACATCAAACCCGAGATAGCGGAAGGGATAGAGAATGGGCCACAGGTGAAGCCGTGTGTCGCCCTCCCGGCCGTTGGGAGCGCAATTGTCTTCGCTGGCGCCGGTGGTGACACAGGCCAACATCTTCTTGCCCGCGCAAATTCCGGCGTCATAGCGCATGGTGCTGCGGTACAGGCGGCCATAAACGAAGACCCGGTCCATCCAGCCTTTCAGGATCGCCGGCGGACCGAACCACCAGAGCGGGAAATGCACAATCAATAAATCGCACTCCAGCAGGCATTTCGCTTCTGCCTCAACGTCTGCCGGGGTGGTGTTGTTCTCCGCGTTGAAACGCTGCTCGGTCTGCACATGAAACGCGGTCTCGTCTTTGCGCGCTGTGTAGTGGTGTGCCCCTTCGCGCGGGTCAAAGTCCATGGCGTAGAGGTCGGACAGCGTGCATTGCCCTCCGGCAGCGCTGAGTGCCGATTGCGAGATGCCCGCCAGATGCGCATTGAAAGAACTGGCCTCTGGATGGGCCAAAACAATATGAGTTTTCATTGGTATGGTTTCCCTTCGGCTTGCCGTATCCCGCCGGTGCATCTTCCACTCAAACTGAGCGGAAGATGCACCAGATTTTCGTTACGGGCGAGCAACTTACCCCCGCTCAGCCGTAACCGTCTGATCGGGGGTTGCTCTATCGCACGATGAGTGTCTCCGGCGTTTGCGATGTGAGAACTTCGCAGCCGTTTTCTGTCAAAAGCACTGTGTTGGAAATGAAGTAGTCCACCACATCGGTGTTGGTGAACCAGGAATGGGCGTGGAAGGTCATGCCCACCTTGAGCTCAAGCTCTGAGTTCGGGGCCAGGCTGGTGACCGCACTTCCGCCGGTCCAGCTTGGCGGAAACCCGATGCTCACCAGATAGCCGCAATGGTGGCGCTCGTAGCCGATCAAGCCGGCGCCGCGGGCGACCTCGCGCCAGGCCGCATAGGCCTCCCCGGCTTTCGCTCCCGGTTTGATGGCGTCACAGATGGCCCGCATGCCGTTGATGGCAAGCTCAGCGGATGCCTCAGCGCCATCGGGCGCGCTTCCCACATAGACAAGACGGCCCATCGGCGCCTGATACTTCCGGTAGGCGCCGCCGATTTCCAGGAAAACCGCATCGCCTGTTTTGAACACCTCGCCGCACCAGGTGGTGTGCTCCTCGCCCAGGCGTGTGGTTGGCCGGATGAAGGGCCCAAAGCCCGGATATTCACTGCCGGCCAGGATCATCGCACGGTGGCATTCGGCCGAGACCTCATAGTCACTGGCCCCGTCCGCGATGGCTTCAATCGCCGCCAGGGTTCCCGCGTCTGCGGCTTTGGCGGCCTTGCGCGTATACTCCATCTCCAGCGGCGATTTCACCAGCCGCAGGCCGTCCACCAGGCCGGACGCGTCGTGCCAATCCACACTTGGCGTCTTGTCTTGAATGTCTTCGGCGATCCTGGAGGTGAGGAACAGGCTGCGTTTTTCCATGCCGACGCGGCCATCAGATAGACCCAGCGCCTTCAGCGCCTTGAGCACAAAGTCGGCTGGGTTCTCGTGGTCGGCATGGCCATAGAACTCAGCATTGTGGACCTGGTTTTCAACGGTGATGCCTTCCATGGCCCGGCAGATCAGGATCATCCGGCCCTCCCGCGAAACAACCAGCATGTGGCAGGCGAAAAAGCCCCAATGATCAAGGGCGGTCAAATAGTAGATACTTTCCGGAACGCTGATCACGATCCCATCCAGCTTCTGATCGGCCAAAATGGTGAGAACATTTGCCAGGCGCTGGTCAAGTTCTGGTCTGGGAAAAACGGGTTGGTTCGCCATCGTCATCAGCCTTCGGTAGGTGCAAGGGGCAGTAAAACCCATTTAGCATCGACCTGGCAGCGCGCAAACACATGATTATCGACGTTGGACAACGCCAGGCGAGCCCCACCAACCCTTGCTGCCTTCACCGTCTTCGCCTACCGTCCCCTTCCCGCCAGCCCCCACCTAGGCTCACCTGCATTGTCCGCTGCAAAACCCAAATGGCTCGTTGCCGCCCCCGTGCTGTTTCTGTGCTTATGGTCGGGCGGTTATGTGGTGGCCAAGATCGGCCCTGCAATACACCGAACCAATGCCCCTGCTCGCACTGCGATACGGCCTGGTGGTGGCCATTACGGCTGTGTTGTTTGTGGTGATAAGGCCGCCTTTGCCAAAGTCGCCTATGGACTGGGTCCACATGTCTGTGGTCGGCATTCTCATTCAGGCGCTCTATTTCGGGATGTGCTTTTTGGCCTTCCGCGCCGGGGTTGGGGTGTTTATCGCCACCCGGGGGCGATGAGACGGCGCAGGGCATCGAGGCAACATCCGCCGCGAGTGGGGCCTGGAACTTAGCCCCAGGCGCGCCCGGCCAAATGCGGAATGCCACCAGATACTGATGGTGGAACAGGATCGATCATGAACCAGTTTCAAGCAGGACCGCTCGATCTGGGTTGGTCATTGCCTCCGCAACCAACTTAAGCTTAACTGTTAAGTGGCGAGGACGAAACTTTTCCAGGGAGAGTACTGCAATGACAAAAGACAAATTATCAAATTTCAGCCGCCGGACATTTCTTGGCGCAACAGCCGCCGGGGCGACCGTGTTGGCGGCGCCGTTCGTGAAACCCTCGTGGGCGAACGAACGCAAGATCGTCATGCGTGACCCGGGTGGCCCGTTCACTCCTGGCTTTGGCGCAGCGTTCTATGAGCCGTTTAAGAAGGAAACCGGCATCGAAGTGGTCGGCCTGCAGAGCTCCCACGAGCCCACCGGCCAGATCAAGGCGATGATTGAAGCCAAGAACTACACCTGGGACGGTGCAAGCCTGTCAAAAGCATCTCACCAGTCTTTGGTCAATCTGGGATACCTTGAAGAAATTGCTCCGAAAGGCGGCCCCGGCCCGAACTTGAGCAAAATTCCAGAATCGATGCGCACGCCTCATCTAATGGGCACCGATGTTTATGCGACCCTGATCGCCTATCGCACAGATACCATGGGCAAAAACCCGCCGAAGAACTGGAAAGACCTTTGGGACGTGAAGGGTGTTCCAGGCGCGCGGTCGTTGCGCAAGCATCCGTTTGACACAATGGAAGCTGCCCTGATGGCCGATGGCGTTGCCCCGGCCGATCTCTATCCGATCGACTTTGATCGTGCTTTCAAGAGCCTCGACAAGATCAAGGATGATGTGGCGGTCTGGTGGACCGGCGGCGCACAAACTTCACAGCTTCTGAAAGCCGGTGAAGTAGATTGCCTGTTCACCTGGAACGGCCGTGCCCAGGTTGCCATTGACGATGGTGCACCGGTTGAACTGGTTTGGGACCAGGCACTGTGGACGTTCGAAGGCTGGACGATCCTCAAGGGTGGCCCGAAGGCGGACCTGGTGCGCGAATTCATCGAATTCTGTGCACAAGGCAAGCAGCAGGCACTGTACACGCCGCACGTCGCCTACGGTCCAACCGCACCGGATGCATACGAATTTGTCGATCCCGAGCGGGCAAAGGTTCTGCCGACCAATCCTGAGTACATCAAGAAGATGGTCAACGTGGACACTGATTTCTGGGGCAAGAACAAAGAATCTGCCAGTGAGAAGTTCAACGCCTGGCTGTTGTCATAGGCCTCAGTGGCTGAATACAAATGGTGGCGGGCGCGGTAAGAACCGCGCCCGTTTGTTTTTGTCCGGAGTTTGCGGCACATGACTGGCGAAAATTTTAAACTTAAAACGCGCAATTTGCGCAAGACCTACGGTTCTGTCGTGGCGCTCGCCGACGCCAGCATTGAAATGGTTGAAGGTGAGTTTCTCACCCTGTTGGGGCCTTCAGGCTCCGGTAAAACGACCATGCTCATGGCGATTGCCGGGCTCAATGATCCGGACGCCGGCGAGATATGGATCGATGGCAAGCAGGCAACCTACTTGCCGCCATTCCAGCGCGACATCGGCATGGTGTTTCAGAACTATGCGCTGTTTCCACATATGACGATCTTCGAAAACATCGCCTTTCCTCTGAAGATGCGCAAAATGAGCGAGGCGGACATCAAGGCGAATGTGGGCCGCGTTTTGGAGACAGTTCAGTTGTCTCACGTGGCAGAGCGGCTGCCCAAGGAACTGTCCGGCGGCCAGCAGCAGCGCATCGCTCTGGCGCGCGCCTTTGTCTATGAGCCCTCCATCATTCTCATGGATGAGCCCCTCGGCGCGCTGGACAAGAAACTGCGCGATCACCTGCAGCTGGAAATCAAACACCTGCACGAGCAGCTTGGCATCACCGTGCTCTACGTCACCCATGACCAGGAAGAGGCAATGGTGATGTCTGACCGCATTTGCCTGATGAACAACGCCCGCATCGAACAGCTCGGCACACCGGATGACCTCTACTTCCGGCCCCAAACGGAGTTCGCCGCCGATTTTCTTGGCGAAAGCAACATGATCGAGTGTGTGGTGAAAACCAGCACGTCAAAACAGATTTCCGCATCCGGGCCAGATGGGGCGGTTTTCAAAGCGCTGCCGAATACGCAGCTGAATAAGGGGGATGTCTGCAAAATCATGGTGCGGCCCGAGTGCATGAGCCTTCTTGGCGCGCGCGGAAAAGCCGACAACATGGTGTCGGCCACCTTGAACGAAACCATCATCACGGGCGCTGTCACCAAGACCTATGCGCAGCTTGCCAACGGGCAGGAAATCACGTCCACACAGTTGACCACCGGCCCCCTTGGAACGACCGGCAAGGGCAGTCCCATCAAGTTCGGCTGGCCGGCAGACCGCACCGTTGCGCTGGCAGCCGGCGGCGAAGCGCCCGCATGAGCGGATCGCTAAAACCAGCTCTGAAATCGCGCATTTGGCGTTTTTGGCCGCTCTATCCCGCGGCTCTCTTCCTTGGTTTCTTCTTCCTCTACCCGTCGGTGCTGTTGCTGAGCATCAGTTTCGTTGATGGCGAAGGCGCCCTGTCTGCGGTTCACTACAAGCATCTGTTTGCCTCGGCGACCTATGTCAAAGTTCTCCTTATCACGTTGAAGATTGCCGGATGGACCACGGTCTTTGCGATCCTTGCCGGATATCCGGTCGCCTACCTTCTGGCCACCGTCAAATCGTCCACCCGCAATTCCCTGATTATCTGGGTCCTGATGCCGTTCTGGACCAGTTTTCTGGTGCGCACGTTTGCCTGGATTGTCCTGCTTGGCCGGAAAGGGGCAATCAACCAGTGGCTGGAAGCGCTTGGGTTTGTGGACCGGCCTGTCGCCATGATCTTCAACTTCACCGGCGTGATGATCGGAATGGTGCATGCGTTGATGCCCTTGTGCATCTTGACCATGCTGTCGGTGATGGAAAACATCGACCGTAATCTCACCAAGGCGGCCTCCACCCTTGGTGCGCGCGGCGGGCCGGCCTTTTGGCGGGTCTACTTTCCGCTATCGGTTCCGGGCATCGCGGCAGGCGGAATGCTTGTATTCATCACCGCGCTCGGCTTTTTCATCACACCGGCTTTGCTCGGCGGCGCGCGCGACACGATGATTGTTCAGGTGATCATTTTCCAGATCCAGGAAGTGCTGAACTGGGGCTTTGCCGGCGCCGTGGCCATGCTGTTGTTTGTCTCGGTCGTGGCCATCTTTGTCCTCTACGACCGGTTGCTTGGCCTCTCCACCTTGTCTGGCCAAAGTGAGCAAGGGTCGGGTGGCCGAAGCGGGCTGGTTGCGCGCATCGGCAAGGTTCTGGGCGGTCTGTTCATTGAGCTCATGGCGACGCTCACCGAGTGGATGGGGCGGCTTTGGGACACGATTTTCCCGCGCCGCGCCGATGTTGCACGAACCTCGTTTGCCCGCGGCGGAGCCTGGGTCACAGCATTGCTGGTGATTGCCTTTCTGGCGCTTCCGGCGCTCTTCATTATTCCGGTGTCGTTTACCGAAGCTGGGTTTTTATCTTGGCCGCCAAAGGGCTTTTCGACCAAATGGTATGAATCCGTCATAGGCTCAGGCATTTGGTTCAACGCGGCGTTGCGCTCGTTCGTTGTGGCCATCATGTCCGCATTCTTTGGCATGTGCATAGGCGTGCCGGCGGCCTTCTTCCTGGCCCGCCAGAACTTCTTCGGCAAGGGCGCGGTTTTTGCCTTTCTGGTCTCGCCCATCATCATCCCGAACATCATTATCGCAGTGGCGCTGTTCTATCTCTATTCGAGGCTTGGCCTCACAGGCACGACAATCGGGCTGGTCTTCGGACACACCATCCTGGCCATCCCCTACGTGGTGATCACCATCATGGCGGTGATCAAGAATTATGACATCCGGCTAGACCAGGCCGCCTGGACACTCGGCGCCAACAAGATCAAAACACTGTGGCTGGTGACGTTCCCGCTGATCCGGGCCGGAATGATTGCGGCTTTCATGTTCGCCTTCATCATCTCGTTTGATGAGTTGACCATCGCTTTGTTTGTGACCGGTGGAGAAGTCACCACCTTGCCCAAACAAATGTGGGATGACGCCCTGTTGCGGGTCAGCCCGGCGCTTGCTGCGGTTGCAACATTGCTCCTGTTGTTCATGAGCGCATTCATTCTGCTTTCAGAGTTTATTCGCCGGCGCAGCGCGTCCTAGAGCAGTCTACCCCGCCGTCCCCAGATAGGCCTCCAACAGAGCCGCATTGCCATCGGCGTCGGCGCCCGTGCCTTCCCAGGATTTGACGCCCGATTCCAGCACGATCACCTGGTCGGCAATGTCCAGCACCCGGGTGGTGTTCTGCTCCACCAAGAGGATGCTCAGGCCGTCTGCCTTCAGCGCCTGCAACACCTCGTAACAGGCATCGATCGCCTTGGGCATCAGGCCCAGCGAAAGCTCGTCGATGAGCACAAGCTGGGGGTTGGCCATCAACGCCCGGCCAATGGCCAGCATCTGTTGCTCACCGCCAGAGAGCGAGCCGGCCGCTTGTGTCTTGCGTTCAGCAAGGCGCGGGAAGTGGCCGAAGATCCGCTCCAGGTTCGCAGTGAGCTCAGGGCCGCCAACCGTGTGGCCGCCAACCACCAGGTTCTCCTCCACCGAAAGCTCGGCAAACACCCGGCGGCCTTCCGGCACCAGCGCCATGCCGTGGCCAACACGGGCCTGCGCCGGCTGATTTGTTATGGTGGTGCCATTGAGAGAGACGCTGCCCGACATGGCCGCCACATGCCCGGCCAGACACATGATCGTGCTGGTCTTGCCCGCCCCATTGGCGCCCAGCATGGCGAAGATCTCGCCTGTGCCCACGGCGAAGCTCAAATCGTGTACGGCCTTGATGTCGCCGTAGCCGCACGTGAGGTTTTCGACCGTCAGCATGCCTCCTCCAAGCCCAGATAGGCGCGGCGCACTGCCGGGTCTGCCATCACCTCATCGGCCGGCCCGTGGGCCAACGCGCGGCCATTGTCCTGCACATAAAGCGTGGGGCAGATGCGGGTGACTTCGCGGATGTTGTGCTCGATCAGCATGATCGCTTGGCCGCCGGCCGCCAGCTTGGCAATCAGGTCAGCCAGGCTTTCCGCCTCGGCCTGGTTGAGACCGGCCAGAGGCTCATCCAGCAACAGGAGATCGGGCTTGAGAGCCAGAGCGCGGGAGACCTCCAGGCGTTTCAGAAAGCCCAGGGGGAGTTCGCCGGGATAGCGGTCGGCAGCCGCGCCAATGCCGGTGCGCTCAAGCAGTTCCAGCGCCACGGCACGCTCGTCGTCTCTGGCATTTGAAAGCAGCGCGGTGATCGGGTTGCCGGTTTTGGCGCCGCCCGCTGAAAGCACCACATTTTCCAGCAGGGTGAAGGCGTGCAATGGCTGGACGATCTGCTGGGCCAGGGCCAGGCCGCCGCGGATGCGTTTGTGGATGGGCCAGGTGCTGATATCGGTGCCTTTGAATACAACTGCCCCGGCTTGCGGGCGCACCATGCCGGTGATGACCCGCATGAGCGTGGTTTTGCCCGCACCGTTGGGGCCGATGAAGCCTAAGAGCTCGCGCTCGCCGATGCGAAGCGAGACGTCTTCCACCGCCGTGACACCGCCGAAGCGCACGGTGACATTCTGGATGTCCAGAAGCGTGCTCATGACACACCCCGCAGACGGGCCACCAGCCCGGCCAGACCGCCGGGGCTGAAACGCATCATGGCGAACAGCAAGGCGCCATAGAGCAGGATTTTGAAATCATCGATGGGTTGGAACCACAAGGGCAGCACGCTGAGGAAGGCCGCCGCAAACGCCACCCCCCAGATGGACCCAATACCGCCCACGATGACCATGGCGAGCACGGTGACCGATTCCACAAAGCCGAAACTGTCCGGCGCGATGAAGCGCACGTGATGGGCATAAAGACCGCCGGCCACACCGGCCACCGCGGTACCGATGGCAAAAGCTATAAGTTTGTAGCGCGACACTGGGATGCCGATGATTTCAGAGACATCCTCATTGTCGGCAATACTGTCGTACACAAAACCCATCCAGGAGCGTTTGACGTAGACGCAGAAGCCGGCAAACAGCGCCGCCAGCCCCATGGCAAAGGCCATGAAGCCGATCTTGCCGAGGCCGGTTGAGGGAATGGCTGAGATGCCCAACTCTCCGCCCAGCACATCCTGTTGGCGCACCAGGCCGATAAACAGGAAGCCCACCCCCATGGTGGTGATGGCCAGGAAATCATGGCGCACTCTCAGCGAAGCAAAGCCGACAATCAGGCCAATGGCGCCGGCCACCAAACCGGCCGGCAGAAGGGTGAGCAGAAACGGTGCGCCGGCCTTGGCGAGCATGGCGGACGTGTAGGCCCCTGCCCCATAGAACGCCGCATGGCCCAGGCTGATCTGGCCACAGAATCCGGAGATGAAATTGAGGCTGAGCGCAAACAGGACGCTGATGGCCATGGTCGTGAGAAGAGTAATCTCGTAAGCCATGCTACGCCTTCCCCAAAAGCCCTTGCGGGCGCGCCATCAACACGAGAATGAGGAAAGCAAAGGCAATGGCGTCCCGGTCCATGAAATTGCCGGCATAGATGGTGCCGAAGCTCTCAATGACCCCCAACGCCACTGACGCGGCCAAGGTTCCCGGCACACTGCCAAGCCCGCCCAAGACGATGATGGCAAGCGCCTTGTAGGACGGCACGGACCCCATGGTGGGCTCCACCAGGTTGTTGAGCACAGCCACCAGAACGCCGGCCGAGGCCGCCAGGGCCGAGCCGATGAAGAAGTTGAGATAGCGTACCTTTTGGATATCGATGCCGAAGGAGGAGGCAATTTCCGGGTCTGCCACCGTGGCGCGCCAGGCAATGCCCGTCCGGGTTTTCAGCGAGAGCCAGCCGAGGATGGCGATCATGGCAAAGCTCAACACAATGACCAGAACCTCGGCCTGGCGCAGAGAGAAGGTGCCGAACAGGGCAACCTGGCCGCTGAGCGGCGGCACCGCATAGGAAAGGCCATAGGGCCCGAAGATCATCCGGAACAGCTCTTCAGAGGCAATGAACAGGCCGATGGAGGCGATTAGCGGCACAAACGGCGGACTGCCCAAAATGGGCTCGTAGGCAAACTTATAGAGCCCCATGCCCACAACGCCGCACACCACCATGGCCACCAGCATGGCCAGCGCCAGCGAGCCGGTGGCGTTGGTCACCAAGACGCCCAGATAACCTCCAAGCGTGAACAGGGCGGCGTGGGCCACATGGAGGATGCGCAAGAGGCCGTACACCAAGGTGAGGCCAAGGGCGATCAGGGCATAAATGCTGCCCTGAATAATGCCCTGGATGAAGAGCTCAAGATAAAGCACTAGATCGCTATCTGGTCAGGAGTGGTCATCTGGCTATCACGCCATCCCTTTCGCATGAGGCCCTCACGCCTTCCGGTTGAAACCTTGGCCCATCCCAATGTCGCCCTCGGGCTTGACCCGAGGGCCCAGGACCACGCCCCAAGCCAGCCCGTGGGTCCTCGGGTCAAGCCCGAGGACGGCACAGAAAACCTGAGGACCACAATGGTTGTGATGCTCGCTTATTTAGAAGGCGGTGCCAAAAGCTCCGCATCGGAGATGGTGGAATGGTGATGCCAGTTGCCATCCTTCACCACTTGCACCTGCACATCCTTCTTCACCTCGCCCAAAGCATTGAACGAGATGGTGCCGGTGGAAGCCTTCAGGGTGAGCCCGGCAATGGCATCGCGGATCGCCGCCTTGTCGGTGGTGCCCGCCTTGCGCAACGCGGCAATTGCCACGTTTGCGGCAGTGTGTCCGGAGGCTGCCACCATGTCGGCCTTGAAGCCGGCTTTCTTTTCAAACGCGGTAATGAAGCTCTTGGTTTCTTCGGCCGTTGAGTCCCGGTCCAGCGAGGTTGTGATGATGGTGCCTTCAGAGGCAGCCCCGGCAATGTCGATGAACTTCTGGCTGTCATAGCCTTCCTGGCCGATCACCGGCACGGTGATGCCGCCAGCGCGCAGCTGGCTGACAAGGGGGCCGGCGGTGAAAAAATAGCCTGAGGCATAGATCGCATCCGGATTGTCTGCCTTCACCTTGGAGACGATGGGCCCGAACTGGCGGTCCTTGATGGAGTATTGGTACTCGCTCAAAACCTCGATACCGAACTTGCCTGCAGCCTCTTTGAAACCGGCCGCCAGCGACTTTCCAAAATCGTTCTTCAAGGTGATGATGGAGACCTTCTTTTTGCCCAGGCTTTCGCCGATGAGCTTGGCCCCTGCCCGGCCCTGAACTTCGCCCACAAATGAGGTGCGGAACACGAAGTTGCCGGCCCGGGTGATGTCAGGATGCACCGCGAAGGCGGAGATGAAGGGCACACCGGCGTCCTGATAGACGCCCGCCGCGGCACGGGTGGCGCCGGAATAGCTGCCGGAGATGGCAATCGGCACGCCATCCTTCTCAATCAGCTTCTGGGCGATGGGCACGGATTCCTTCGGCGAGGCCTGATCGTCATAGACCACCAACTCGATCTGTTTTCCGTCAATGCCGCCCGCCGCATTGGCCTGCTCCACCGCAAGCTCCGCGCCAGTGAGCGCCGACTTTCCATCCGCAGCGGCAAAGCCGGTGAGCGGCGCGTTCATGCCGATTTTGACCGTGTCGGCCATGGCGGTTCCGGCCATCAGGCCGAGGCCCAGCGCCAGGCTGGTGAATGTGATCTTGATTGTCATCGCGCTCTCCATTGTGATCGGACCCGGGACGAGTTCTCGCCTCGTTCGGGCCTCTTGTATATGACACGCTAAACCCCGTCGTTTTTCGTGTCAAAATTTTATATGTGCGCACATATTTGTCAAACGGTTTTCACTTGAGGAATGCGCTAACCACCCATGCACTGTCAGAGGCGGCAGCCCGGTATCAGTTTCTAGATATGGCGTTAGAAGTGCCTGCAGAGTAACTGAGGCTTTCGTGAGATTTTGCCCGCCAGACCGCGGTGCAAGTCCGATAGCTCGCACCCGGGATCAACAATGACTATGTGGTCGCTTATTCTGAAGTTTAATCTTGTCGATTTTGCCTTTCAATTTGTCTTGGTCGTCATCAGTGCCACAGGCCTGATAATAGTGCCCTCTGGCGTGAGTTTGGTCACCATTATGCCCGCCGCAATTTATGCTGGGCAACTGTTTGTCCAGACGCACAAACGGCCTCCAAATCAAAAAGAAAAATGGACATTCGTGCTGGGTGCATTCGCATCGTCAGCTTGCCTGTCGATCATACTCTTCGGAGTTATGGCCATCTCCTTGCCTGAGATCTGGTCCTCGGCAAGCCAATTGATTCAATTATTGGGCCTCAAATGGATGATGGCAATCGCTGTGTTTGTGGCCATGTTGCAAGTGGGCCTACTGTACATATGTATCGGCCCAATGACGACTTTCGTACTTCGCCAAAGTGGTGCAAAACCCCGATAGATAACCGGCATGTCCCTATGAATAGGGCCGCGAGAACCTGTTGCACCGGCACCCCTGCGTTCGCAGGGACGCGGCTGACGGCCTTACGCCGTCAGCGGTACGATCTTGATCTCAACCCGGCGGTTTTGCGATTTGCCCGCACGGGTGGCGTTGCTGGCCACGGGCTGGTTTTCGCCGGCGCCAACGGTTTCAAGCCGGCGGCCGTCCACAAGCTGTGTCACCAGATAACGTGAAACCGATGCCGAACGTGCTTCAGACAGTCTCTGGTTGGATTCCGATGAACCGTCACTGTCGGTGTGGCCGATAACGTCCACAATAGACTGGTTGTACTCGTTCAGCACGATCGCCACCGAATTCAACACTTCAAAGAACTGTGGCTTGATTTCAGAGCGGCCGACATCGAACGTGATGTTGCTCGGCATGTTCAAGATAATGTCGTTGCCCACCCGGGTGACGCTCACGCCGGAGCTGGCCAGCCGGTTGCGCAGGTCCGCTTCCTGCTTGTCCATGTAAACACCAACGCCGCCGCCTGCGAGCGCGCCAATGCCTGCGCCAATGAGCACGGCTTTACGGCTGCCGTCGATGAGGCCGCCAGCAGCGGCCCCCACAATAGCGCCGGCCCCTGCGCCGATTGCCGTGTTGGAAATTTTCTCTTCGCCCGTGAACGGGCTGGTTGAACAGGCGCCCAGCAATAGAGCGGCTGCGGCTGCCGTATAGAGTGTCTTCATGTCTTTGGTCCCACTTTGCACCACCTCTTGATGGAGGGCCTATGATCAACTCGTGTCAAAAGTGCGGCAAGGTTAGTGATATTTCACGCATACGTTAACGCGCGATTTGAAGCGATAATAGACCTATTTGTGTATAATCGGCTTCAACAATCCAGGAAGTAGCGCCCCATCCGGCCCATATTCAGCGAAGGTGCGCTGGCACAAGGCCCAACGCGCGGCCATGCAGCTGGCGCCAATGTAGGCCTCTTTGCAGGCAAATGTGCCGTGCCAAAGCCCATCGGCAAACTGCCGGTCGCGGGCATATTCCTCGCCAAACTCAGTGGCACTGAGTGTCTCTCCCCGCCGGCTTGCCTCATAGCCGCAATAGGCCACCGCATGGCGCACAAACTGGCCGGCAAGAGCTTGCTGTGCGCGTGACTGTTGAGGAGACTGCGCCGCTGCGCCTGTGCTCAGCGACAGGGTGCACAGCACGAGTGCCGCCCTCGCCCGCCGGCCGAGGATCAACGTGCGTCCATGACGATGCCGGCGTAGCGGCGCTTTTCGGTGTGCACCCGTTTGCCGCCACCGTCATCATCGCGCGACGAGGTGGCCATGGCCAATACCGTGAGGTAGCCCTTCTTGATCTCCACCCGCGAGGCAAGCGGGCCGCGTTGCAGAAACGTGTGGAACTTAGGCAGGTTGTAGCATGGCACCCACATGAGAAGATGGTGCTCCACATGATAGTTCACCCAGTAGGGCGCCAGAAAGGCGCGCTCCAACGGAGATGCCAAGGTGGTGCGGGCATTGCCGAACGGGTCGTTATCGTCAGGCACCATCGCGTGTTCGGCAATGTTCCTGATGCGCAACACCATCTGATAGACCGTGAGCAGCGGCACCAGCCACAAGGCGGGATAGAGATACCAGTGGCCGGCAAGCGCAAGGCCTGCAAACAAAATGGCGTTGGCCGCTAGCGGCCCGCCCAGATCACGCGCGATTTTGCGAATGCGCGCGCCCAGGCTCATGGGCCCGGTGCCCCAGGCATTGGCCAGTTGGGCCGTGCGCTGCTGCAAGCCGGTGCGGCCTGACAAGTCGCGGAAGATCTTGCGGTAGAGGCTCTTGCGGGTCACCGGGAACGGGGCAGACAACACCAGATCCGGATCGTCCTTTTGCTGGGCATGGGCGTGATGCTTCAGATGATAGTGGCGATAGGCGACCGTGTCAGTGAACGTTGGGAAAGCGCAGAACCATTGGGACAGCCGCATGTTCCAGGTTTTATTGGTGAGCAGCAAATCGTGGGCACCATCGTGCATGAGGATGGAAAGCCCCAATTGGCGCGCGCCGATGATTGCAGCAGCCAACAGGAACGTAAACAGGTTCGGCCACCAGGCGAACAGGGCCATGGCCGCAAAAATCACCCCCCATGCGTGGAGCACCAGGGCGGTGGCGCGCCAGTTGGAGCGCTTGCGCACGATCTGCAACTGCTCGGCCGACAACATCTCGTGAGCCCCCACCCGCGGCGCCAGTTTGCCTTCTGCAACATTTGCATTCATGAGCACATTCTAGAGTTCGCGTCTGCGGCCTGCAAGACGCCTTACTTCATGGCATAGCGGGTTTGATAGGGACCGCGCCCTTTCAGCTCGCTCTGTTTGTTGGTGCGCTCGCGGTAGAGAATGTAGATCCCGCTGGCGGCAATCATGCCGGCCCCTATCAGGGTGTACGTGTCCGGCAGGGTGCCAAAGAAGATGAAGCTGAGCAGGCTGGCCCACAACATCACGGAATACTCGAACGGCGCCACCTTGTTGGCCTCCCCCACCCGGTAGGCCTGGGTGAGCAAGATAAACCCGAAAGTGGCGATAACGCCGGTGGTGGCGATCATCGCCATCTCCAAACCGTTGGGCACAACCCAGGCCCGCAACAGAAAGCTCATGGCCCCTTCAGCCCCCTCCGCATACGCCCCGTCGCCCAGAACCAGGGCCATTGCAGCGCCGCAGTAGACAAAGGTGATGTTGGTATAGAACGACATGACCGACGCGCTGTCTTTTGCCCCAAGCCGGCGGCCTAGCAACTGGGAAAAGCCGTACCCCGCTGCAGCCAATACAGGCAGAAGGGTCGCCCACTGCAAGCCATCGGAGCCGGGCCGCAAAATTACCAGCACGCCGCAAAAGCCGAACAGAACCCCGAGCCAACGCCGCCAACCCACATGCTCGCCCAACATGGGGATGGAGAGCGCGGTGATGATCAATGGCGCGGTGAAGAACAAAGCCACCGCCGTGGTCAGGGGAATGGCGGCCAGGGCGAGATAAAACGTGATGTAGGACAGGAACATGCAGAACGAGCGCAGCAAATGGGCCCAGGGCCGCTTTACTGAAAGGGTTTGAAAGCCAGAATCAAAATGCACGTAAAGAAAGATGAGCGGCGCCGCGATGAGACCGCGGATCATCACCAGCTCGTGCACTGGAAAGGTTGAGGAGAGCAGTTTGACGATGATGTCCTGAAACGAAAAAATGAAGAGACCGGCACACAAATAAGTCACGGCCCTGGCTGTGTCGTTGCCCGCCACCGGCACGCCGGCAGCCACGGCTGCGCTTGATCCCTTGGCCATAGCCATCTCCTGCTGCTCACCATCCCAACGTGATGCGATTTGCAGGAACTGTCTGTTCTGGCAGCGACTTTGGGAATGTCGGTTTTGATCCAAATTTTGGACTAAGTGAGGTCAGCTCACCTCTTCCACTGGATCAGCATCATACCGCCAATCACCATGAGCGCTCCGACCACGCGCAACACGGTTATCGGCTGGGGCTTGTAGGCCAGAAAGCCGAAATGGTCGATGATCAGGGCCGCGGCCATGGTGCCCACAATGGCGGTGGAAAGAAAGACGGCCGCCCCAAGCTTCGGGGCCAGCACTAAGGAGCTGAGAACAAAGATTGGCCCGTTGATCAATCGGGACAAAATCACACACCAAAGAGCAAGACAGGAACGGTACCTTCGAAGAGCGGCAGGACGACAGTCCCCCTATTCCAACTCGTCCAGCTTCTTCTTCACGTCAAGCATATCGCGCCAACACAGGCCCTTTTGGGCCGGCTGGCGCAGCAGGTAGGCCGGATGGAGCGTCGGCATAAGCGGCACCTCGTGGCCGTTCACCTGAGCGCTGCGCCACTTGCCGCGCGAGCGCAGAATGCCCTCGGTGGTGTTGCACAGGCGCTGCATGGGCGTTGCCCCCAGGCACACGATGATCTTGGGGTCGGCCAAGTCGATCGCCCGCAAGATGAACGGCAGACAAGTTTCGGTTTCTGCCGCCGTGGGCTTGCGGTTGCCGGGCGGGCGCCAGAAGATGGTGTTGGAGATGAAGGCCGATGTGGCCGGATCCTCCGAGGCGCGGTCAAGGCCGATGGCTGCCAGGATGCGGTCCAGCAACTGGCCCGAGCGGCCCACAAAGGGCTTTCCCTGGCGGTCTTCATCGGCGCCCGGCGCCTCGCCGATCAGCATCACATGGGCCGCCGGATTGCCGTCGGACAGAACCAGGTTCTTGGCGGTTTTCTTCAAAGGACAGCCGTCAAAGCCGGCCAACGCCGCGTGCAGATCCTCAATGCTGCCGGCCTGGGCCGCCAAGGCTTTGGCATCGGCAATCGAGGTGTCCGGCGAGAGCAGGCCCTGGCCCTTGGCGCTCGGCGGAGCGCGGGGGCTGTCTGCGGCCGGTGGAAAATACCCTTGGGTCTCGCGCCCTGCAGCGCGCGGCGCGGGCGCTGCGGCGTGCATCTTTGCCTTTTGTTCAGCGGCCGCGGCAAAGCGGTCCACCGGCACCTCGCCGATGGTTTCGTCCACCCCCATGTCCACATACCAGCGCAGAAGCGCCGCAGTGTCGCGCAATGAGGTCTCGTTTGTGCTTTCCGGCGGGGTCATGATTTGAGTATAACACACCGCGAACAGTCGGGGCATTGCGGGGTGCGGGCCCGTCCACAGGGAGAAAACCGGTGAGCGAAGAAAACGCAAGCGCTGAGATGCGCGAATCCATGGAATTCGATGTTGTGATCGTTGGTGCGGGGCCAGCCGGCCTTGCCGCCTCGATCAGGCTGAAACAATTGGCAGAGGCCAATGGCAGCGAAATCAACGTGTGCGTTTTGGAAAAGGGCTCCGAAGTTGGTGCCCATATCCTTTCCGGCGCGGTGGTTGACCCGATCGCTCTCACCGAGCTGATCCCCGATTGGAAAGAAAAAGGCGCACCGCTCAAGGCTGAGGTCACGTCTGACCGGTTTTATGTTCTTGGGCCGTCGGGCGCCCTGCGCCTGCCAAACTTCGGCATGCCCAAGTTGATGAACAACCATGGCAACTACGCAGTCTCGCTTGGCAATGTGTGCCGCTGGCTGGCCGAGCAGGCTGAAGACATGGGCGTTGAGATCTATCCGGGCTTTGCCTGCTCTGAGCTGGTGTACCGCGATGACGGTTCGGTTAAAGGCGTGGTGGCCGGGGTCATGGGCATTGGCCGCGATGGCGAGCCCAAGGGCGAGTTTGAGCCCGGCATGGAGCTGCACGGCAAATATGTCTTCATTGCCGAAGGCGTGCGCGGTTCGCTCTCCAAAAAGCTGATCAATCAGTTTGAGCTGGACAAGGGCCGCGAGCCGCAAAAGTTCGGCATTGGCATGAAAGAGCTCTGGGAGGTGAAGCCGGAGAACCACCATATGGGCCAGGTGACCCACACCATGGGCTGGCCGCTGGGCACGAAAACCGGCGGCGGCAGCTTCATGTACCACATGGAGGACAATCTGGTGTCCGTCGGTTTTGTGGTGCACCTGAACTATAAGAACCCGCACCTGTTCCCCTACATGGAATTCCAGCGCTACAAGCACCATCCCCTGATTGCCGACGTGCTGGAGGGTGGACGCCGGGTGGCGTATGGCGCCCGCGCCATCACAGAGGGCGGCTTGCAGTCGGTTCCCAAGCTGTTCTTCCCAGGCGGCTGCCTTATCGGCTGTTCGGCAGGCTTTGTGAATGTGCCGCGCATCAAAGGCTCGCACAATGCCATGAAGACCGGCACGCTGGCGGCCGAAGCCGCTTTCGAGGCGGTTCAGGCTGGCCGTGAGGGCGATGAGCTTTCCGCGTACGAAGAGGCCTACCGCAAGTCTTGGGTCTATGAGGATTTGGAGACGGTGCAGAACGCCAAGCCGTTCTGGTCGAAATTCGGCCTGCTCGGCGGGTTGGCCTTGGGCGCACTGGATATGCATATGCGCGAGAAGCTGGGCTTTTCCTTCTTCGGCTCCCTGAAGCACGGCAAGCCGGACCATGCCTGCACCTTGCCGGCAGACCAATGCAAGCCGATTGACTATCCACGGCCTGACGGGGTCTTGTCATTCGACCGGCTCACCAATGTGTCGTTCTCGGCCACCAACCATGAGGAGGACCAGCCGATCCATCTCGCCTTGGCTGACGAGAGCGTGCCGATTGCGCAGAACCTGCCGAAGTTCGCCGAGCCGGCCCAGCGCTATTGCCCGGCGGGGGTCTACGAAGTTCTGTATGACGACAATGGCCAGAACCCGCAGTTCCAGATCAACGCGCAAAACTGCGTGCACTGCAAAACCTGCGATATCAAGGACCCGGCCCAGAACATCAACTGGACCGTGCCGGAAGGCGGCGGCGGGCCGAACTATCCGAACATGTGACGCCGGGCCGCCAAACGCGGGATCATCTATAGGGCTGCATTCCACGCGGGTAGGCGCAGATCACCACGCTGCCCCGGCCGCCTTCCATGGCTCTTGGCCCAAAGGAAAACCAATATAAGCCTGAGTATGGCAACCTGACCTCGATCCTGTTGCTCACACCCTCGGGGGACATGGAGAAGTTGTTCGGACCGTTGAGAAACGGCAGCCGGGACGACCATTTCACCACGGTTGCATTCTGATACCCGAACCAGGCTTCGCCGGACATCTCGGCGGTCACCACCTGATCGCGGCCGAACTTCCGGAAAAGCGCAAGGCATCTCCCACATAGGACCAGCAGAAATCGCCGCGTTTAAAGGCAATTCTCACATCTCGCGCCACGCTGGGCGTGGAAGACAGGACGACAGTTAAGAGGACGGCGCAGATGAGCATTCTCAACAACGACATAACAAACTCCAAGAGACAGAGATCCAACCACGGCCAGCAAGTTCGGCAGTTTCCCCAACCAAGTTGCCCAGCCCAAACACCATTTGTTCCCAAACGTTTGAACAATCTTACTTTGTTTTTCGGAGCACAGGAATGGTTTTCCACACTGTGGATTTCCGCCACACGCTCGAGGGCGAGGGATCCGGTGCCGGCAGCAATTGAACGAACACGGATCGTTGTTGCAGTGTGGTGACCCCGACAGGATTCGAACCTGTGACCCTCAGATTAGGAATCAGATTTGGGCGAATTCACAGAGATTGATGCCTTATGCCGACTCTTCTTTTCTTGTTGTAATATATCAATTTATCCCATTTTGCGGTTTGATCCCGATGGACCCCAATTCGTTTGTGTTGGACGCCATTTGGACGCCATTTTTGCCTGCTAGTTTATGACTTCAATAGATGGCCTTGGGTAATGAAACTCACAAAACGGAACTTAGACGGGCTTGATGTTATCGACAAAAGATATTTCGTGTGGGACGATTTCCTGCAAGGCTTCGGCGTGCGTGTGGAACCCAGCGGCCGGAAGACGTTTCTTTGCCGTTACCGCAACCTTGGAGTCCGTCGGCAATACACGCTCGGCCGGTATGGCATAGTCACGCCGGATCAGGCCCGCACCGAGGCGAAGCGCATTCTGGGCGCAGTCTCACTCGGCGATGATCCTGCTCACAATCGTGAAGAATTGAAAAAGGCAGTCTGCTTTTCCGAGTTGTTCGAAGTTTATTTGGCCGGGCACGGACCAAAGCTAAAATCAAGGACGCGCCAAGATTACATCTCCGGCATCACTCGCCACGTCCTGCCGGCCATTGGGAAACTGAAGGCGGCAAATGTAACGGTCAAAAACGTCAACATGATCCATGTTCGGTTGGCCGATCATCCCCATCGTGCGAACCGGATTATCGCATACATGAGCAGCATCTTTTCATGGGCCGCCGAGAATGACTATGTGAAAAAGGGCGTGAATCCAGCCAGCGCGATCAAGCGTTTCCGCGAGAATGGGCGCGAGCGTTACCTTTCACAGGACGAAATTAATCGCTTGGGTGCAGTTCTGATTCAAGCTGAGACCGACGGACTCCCATGGGTAGTGATGGCAAAAGGCGAAAGAGCCAAACATGTTCCAAAGGGGGGGCGAAACACCGTTTATCCTTTGCATATAACCAATGCGATCCGCCTGCTCCTTCTTACGGGTTGTCGCTTGCGCGAAATCCTCCACTTACGCTGGTCCGAAGTCGATGTGGAGCGCGGGTTACTGCTATTGCCAGATTCGAAGACAGGCCGAAAGACTGTCATTCTCAACCGGGCGTCCATCGCCATTCTTTCATCCGCCGAACGAATTGGCAATTTCGTTGTGCCAAGTTCCGATCTGAACCGGCCGCGCCACGATCTCAAACGACCGTGGGACCACATCCGAGCGACCGCCAAACTCGATGATGTCCGGCTACATGACCTTCGCCACACGCACGCGAGCATCGGTGCTGGCGCCGGGTTCGGACTTCCGGTTGTTGGAAGACTGCTTGGCCATAAATCATCAACGACAACCCAAAGATATGCTCATATTGCAGATGATCCGGCCCACCGGGCATCAGAAGCTATTGGCCTGCATCTCGATGCTGCGTTGAATCAAATGCGGCCAGACCGTTTATGAGCGCGAAAGCTCGCGTTACCTGGCGACCAATCATTCGGCCGGTTGCCTATGGATTATTCTGAAGAGACGGCCGGAGAGATTGACCAGGAAGTCACCCTCCTCATAGGCTTGGCGCACTATGCCCGTAAACCGGTTAGTTCACATAACAAGACAATCAAACAAGTCTACTATGACGATCAAGTGCGGAGACGAAAAATGAGGGTATCAGTTAAGCTTGCCGGATACAGCGATAAAGAACCGGTCCGGACCTTCAAAGCCAAATCTGATCATATTAATCAGGACAACGATCACGGTTCCTCCGCCCGCCTGATCAAACAGAACGACATCCGAGATTGAATAGTCGGTCGGACATCCACGGCTGGCGGGTATGCTACCGTCGTCCTGAAGGATTTTCGTGTCTTGTGATTGCAGGTTTTTGAGTGTGAGTTTGAGTTTTTTCTCGTTGCCCTGAGTTAGATCAGCACAACGTGCCTCAGGGGACACGGCCTCCGTAAGCGTGATTTCGTACTTCGGAGCGTCACCCGTTGGCAAATAAAACCTTCCAAAGGTGATTGTGTCGTCCGGAGGCGACACTTCGGTAATGGCGTCGCTCGCTGCCAGCCGGCCGGGACTGGCAAAGCCGCCAGTATCTATGCCCAATCGTTTGGCGGCTCTCCGCGTTTTGTTTCGTGCGGCTTTAATTGATTTTCGTTCATTGTCCATCCGGCGTTTTACTGGGAGGAACGCATAAGAGTTGGATGCCGTGCTGATATAGAACAGTTCAGAGAATGGAAAACCGGAGCCGTCCTGCCGGCCAAACTGCTCAAAGACAAATACGGTTCCCGTCGAATTGAAACCAATGATGTCGCGCTCAGCAGCAAAAGCTGCCCTAGCGTTATCAGAGGATGCAAACGCGCACAAAAGACCTGTGACAAACAAACTGACCCGGAACAACTGGCAGAAAATCATTGAGCGGCTTTGAACTTGATCACGCCTTTCGGCGTGAGTTGTGCGCTGGTAATGCATTCTGGGCAAATTTGCGCTGCGGGAATTATATGACATCTCGGAACTCCAATTATGGCGCCTCCAAACAAGGCAGGCGCCGATGAGCTAATGTCTCTAAAATCACGGACCCTCGCAGGTGATGCCGACTGCAACGTCGCCCTCTAGCTGGACATAGCCGATTTGAAATGGACCGGCTTTGTCGTTGGCTCTAATGATACGGATCGCGGCGATCTTGTTTTGCGCCTGTGGATCGACCAGATCAACTCGGACAACTTCACCGTCATCATAGGCCTGAGCAATGCTGACTTGTTCACCCGGCTGGCCCGGAACAGTTGTAAGGTGCCTGTCGCCGAGCGCGATGGTTACAGACAAAAAATTCGGGACGGGGCCTGCGCCTAACAGGATTTCCACGCTTGAATCGGACTTCATGTCGGTGCATCCGATCGATAGAGCGGCCTGAGCCGGGCCAGCCATGATTAATCCACCGGACAACGAGGTTAAGACGGCAAGTAAGACCTTTTTTGTTGTCATCATTGATCCCTTTCATTGATTAAACATAGGACGTACAACCACGTTCGACATGGTCATTCCCATACCTTCATTGAGCAAAACCTGTGCGTGGGCACCATTGCACTCAGTATCCAGGTCCTATTGGCGTGCATAGACGCTCTGATTATCTCAGCTCGACCTGTTCTTATGAGACGTCAAGATTGACCAGAGTGCCTTGATGCAGGTCAACGGGCGACACTGCAGGACCTGACATATTTACCGAAACAAAAATTTGTGAGAGCACGGTCCAGATGAAAGCGATGGCGCTGGTCAGGCGCGGCGAGCCGCT
>JAAEUE010000216.1 GCA_024227565.1 Alphaproteobacteria bacterium | reverse complement strand
TGCTCTCGCCGGTCTTACAGGTCGTCAAGCGCGCCCTTTCGTGGTTTCTGATCAAACAAGCGGGACTGCAACGCCCGCAGGCCGCAACCGGCGCCGTGACGCTCATCCAACGGTTCGGATCCGCCGCCAATTTGAATATTCATCTGCATTGCCTCGTGCTTGATGGGGTTTATCGCACCACCGGCGATGTTGCGGTATTCCATCGCGTGCGCAACCCCACCACCGAAGAGCTGCAGGTTTTACTGGGCCGGATCATAAAGCGCATCATGAAGTTATTGACACGCCAAGGCTATCTTGTTGAAGAACAGGGTGAGCTGAAACCGAAGATCCGGTGAATCTTCGCAGTTCAGCGAACGACGCGCCAAGGACGGCGCGGCTGGGGCCAGAAAAGAACAACGAGGTTGCGCCAGGGAAGGCTTCAAGAAAACCTACACCGATACCGCTATGACGCCCCTGCAATCGGCCGCCTGCACCTACCGCATCGCGCTCGGGCCCCGAGCGGGTCAAAAAGTGTTGACCTTGCAATCCGTCTCCCCCTTCGAGGCGCAGCCTACCCAACAACGCTGTGTCAACGAACAGGGGTTCAGCCTCCATGCCGAAGTGCGTTGCGCCATGAATCGTGTCCTTCCGGCAAGCGTGC
>JAAEUE010000215.1 GCA_024227565.1 Alphaproteobacteria bacterium | reverse complement strand
TATCGTTACGAACGAGCAACTTATCTCCGACCAGACGATTCCGTCTGATCGGAGGTTGCCCTAGGAAAGCTTTTCGAACGGAGATGCGCTGGGGGGCACATCTCTAGAGCATACTCCGCTCAAATTGAGCGGAGTATGCTCCAGTTTATCGTTGCGGCGCGTTTTTCCATTTTGCCACTAAATAGTTGCCACTAAATAGTTGATAATGGTCGTTCATGTTCAACGGTGGAAAACTGCCAAAAACAGCGATTCTGCGAAACGAACCCAAATTCGCGTAAGCTTCTGAAATAACGCTCTAATTCAGCCTATTTGGCCTTTTTGAGTGAGATTTTTGTTCATCTTCGCAGAACAGCCCCCGCCGCCGCCTCAGTAGCGCTTGCCCTGGTTGGTTTCGGCGCCCTCGTAGAGCACCCGGCGCTTGATCTCCACATCCGCGCGGCAGAGTGCAAAATCCTCCTCCGCCAGCCGCCCTCGGGGTGGGCCGGCAATGGTGAAGTTGCCGAAGCGGTCCTCGCCGCTCACCAGCGCCACCAGCGACCGGTCGCCGGAGCGCTGTTTCATGGATGGCGGAATGTAGCGGATGGCGGAACCAATGCGCCGGTCGTCCGTGCGGTTGGGCCCGGAGGCATGAAACAGATGGCCATGATGCAGCGAGGCCTGGCCGGTCTTCAAAACCGCATCCACGCCTTCGTCCTCGGCCACCTCAACTGCAATCTCCTGGCCGCGGGTCAAGAGGTTGTTCTCATCGAACGTGTCGGTGTGGGGCACAAGATTGCGGGTGTGGCTGCCCGGCACGAATTGCATGCAGCCGCTCTCAACGTTCGATGGCGAGAGCGCCACCCAGGCCGTCACCTCGTCGGCATCATCCAACCCCCAGTAGGTCAAGTCCTGGTGCCAGGAGACGATCTTCGGTGAGTTGGCCTCCTTGATGAACAGCCCGGAACTCCACACCATCAGGTCCGGCCCCATCACCTCAGACACCGCAGAAATCAAGGCTGGATTGCGCACCAGCCGGTCGAACGAGGGCAGCAGCCGGTCAGGGTATGAGTGCAGCAGGGCCAGCTTTTCAGCATCGCCGGCAAGCTCCGCCTCAGCAGCTTCCAGATCAGCCCGCGCCGCCTGTGCATCGGCTTCGCTCACCACGTCGATGGGAAACACAAAGCCGTCCCGCGCATAGGTTTCCGCAATGCTGGAGGATGTCGCAACCGCCATCAGCCTTCTCCCTTGTTGTTCCTTTCATCGCGCGCGCACGCGATCCTCAACACCAGATATCCAAAGGCCGCGCTCAGCAGCGACCCTGCCAGAACCCCAAGCCTGATGGGGGCTTCAAAATCGCTATGCTCAAACGCCAGCGAGCCAATGAACAGGCTCATGGTAAACCCAACCCCGCCGAGGATCGAGACCCCGTAAAGATGCAGCCAGTTGGCATTCTGCGGCATGGGCGCGAGCTTCAGCGATATGGTGAGCCAGAGCAACACAAAGATGCCAAGCTGCTTGCCCACAAACAGGCCCATGGAAATGCCCAGCTTGACCGGCTCCACAAAGCTTTCCACCCCGATGCCGGTGAACGAAACGCCGGCGTTCGCAAAGGCAAACAACGGCAGAATGGCGAACGCCACCCAGCGGTGCAGCCCGTGTTCCAGGTCTTCCAGCAGGGTGCTGTCGGAGCCCTCGCGCTTGGACAGAGGGATCGCCAGCGCAGTGATGACACCGGCCAAGGTGGCGTGAACGCCCGATTTCAGCACCAGAACCCAAAGCACAAGCCCCATCACAATATAGGGCGCCGCCCGGGTGACCCCCATTCGGTTGGCCACAATCAGCCCGGTGACCGGAACAATCGCCATCATCAACGTGGTGGTGGAAAGCTCGTTTGTGTAGAAGAACGCAATGATCAAGATCGCGCCCAAATCGTCGAAGATCGCGATCGCCAACAGCAACACCTTCACCGAAATCGGCACCCGGTTGCCCAGGAGCGAAAGCACCGCAAGGGCAAAGGCAATGTCGGTGGCGGCCGGAATGGCCCAGCCGCCGATGTTTTCCGGTGAATGGCTGTTGATGTAGTAGTAGATCAGGGCCGGAACCGCCACGCCGCCAATCGCGGCGATGCCGGCACGGGCCACACGGGCCGGGCTGGAGAGTTCGCCGATGACAAACTCGCGCTTCATTTCCAGCCCAACCAGAAAGAAGAACACGGCCATCAGCCCGTCATTGATCCACAACAACAAAGGCTTGGCGATCTCCAAGGCGCCAATCCTGATGGCCCCTTTGGTTTCCAGAAATGCAGTGTAAAGGGGCCCAAAGCCTGTGTTTGCCAACACCATGGCAAGCACGGTGGCGACCACCAGCAAAATGCCGCCGGATGCTTCCATCTGCATGAAGTCGCGGACCACGTCCGTGAACCGTCCAAGGCCGGGAGCGCGCCCGGTCCCCCTATCATTACTCATCAGCGCCGCCTAGTTCTTGGCAATTTCGGGCAACACCACGGCCTGGGCCACGATGCACGAGGTTCCGTCATGGGTGATGGCCGGTGAGCCATAGAGCACATAGCCCTCGGCCAACGCATCCGCCACACGCTCGCAAAACACATGGTCGTCAGGGCCGGTCAGCAACCGGTAGCTTGGTTTTTCATCGCTCATTGAGGCCTCACATATTCCACCCGGTAATGTGGGATGTCATCGTCTTCGTGCAAGACAAACTCTTGAAAATTCATCAGTTTCAGCCCGGCCTCCACAAACCCGTCCAGCTCAGACCGGGCCAGCGGCCAGGGCGGTCCACCGGGCACCTCACCTTCAGGGCGGCTGCGGGCAATCACCAGCAACCGGCCGCCGGGCTTCAAGAATCCGGCCAGACACTTTTCCGCCTTCTGGCGCAGGCCCGTCCCCGGCATCAAAGCCTGCAGGGTGTAGGTTTCATGAATGAAATCAAACGCGCGCGCCCACTCTTTTGGAGCGTTAAACAGGTCCGCCGCCACATAGGACACCGGAGAGCCGGCGAAGCGTTGCCTGGCCCACTCAATCGCCGTGGGGGAGAGATCGAACGCGGTCACCTCGTAGCCAAGCTGGCCCAATGCTTCGGCATTGTCGCCAAGCCCGCAGCCCACATCCAGCGCCCTGCCCTCATAGAGGTTGCCGCTGCGGCCGATCCACTCGGCCAGGCCCGGATGGGGCTCAAGATCGGCCCACATCACCCGGGCCGGATCGCCGGCCGCGCTCTTATAGACGTCCTCAAACCAGCCCTGGCCATCGCCTGCATCGAGATGCGATTTCAGCCGGGTTGCCGCCGTTTTCCGGGCGTCCGCGCGCCGCGCCGCAAAATCATCGGCGTTGCCGCCGCTCACGCCTTTTTCTCCCAGCGCCCTTCAGGCGACTGTTGCCAATAGGTTGCGTCATGGCCGTTTGCCTTGACGCTCTTCCAGGTTTCCCTGGCCGCCGCGACGGCGTGTTCATCGTGCCCATCAAACATGTAAACCGCCCGCTCATAGCCTGAGACATCGTCGTTGGAGGCGCCGTCCACGAAGAACCTGATGTGCGCCCCATTGGGGTTTACGTCTTCAGCGGTCAAAAAGATTGGCTGCATCTCCTCATGGCCGTCCGCAGCGCTGCCGTGGGGCAAAAACGTTTCCTCGCGGTAGGTCCACAAGGTTTGCGACAGCGCCTCGGCCCGCTCCGGCGAGCCGGCCTGCACCACCGCCCGCCAGCCGCGCTCCAGAGTTTTCTCCAAAAGCTGCGGCAACACCTGCTCAAGCGGGCGGTTTTCAAGATGATAGAACAGCACTTCGGTCATGGGCGCACCATCAACGGCACAAAGGGGTTGGGCTTCAGGATATAGAACGGCGCACCGCCGGCCACAACAACATTGACCCGCCGCGCCAGACTTGCTTGGAATAAGGTTCAGGTTCACTCTTTCACAGGTTCCCTCCCAATGCCCGCAAACGGTTCGCGCACCATTCGCGTCTCCACCCACTCTGGCCCAGGCTCTGACGTGGTGATCAACGAGGTGCCCTGGCCGAAGGTTCCGCCCAAGGGCGCGCTCATCAAAATCGGCGCCTGCGGGGTGTGCGGCACCGACCAGCATATTCTGCGCGGCCATTGGCCCAAGGAGCTGCCCTGGCCCTTCACACTGGGCCATGAGCTGGCCGGTGAAATTGTGGAGATCGGCGCTGAGCTGAAGACCGACTTCATGGGCAAGCCCATCACGGTTGGGTCCAAGCTGATGCTGCCGCCGCTGATGCCGTGCGGCCATTGCGACTGGTGCCTGCATTATCCCGAAACCGCCAACAAATGCCTCACCCCGGTCTACTACGGGCGCTATCTGGGCTTCGACAAACCGCCCCATTTGTGGGGCGGCTGGGCCGAGTATGTGTTTGTGGATCTGGAAGAGTTGCCCGGCACGAAGATCTACAAACTGCCCGACGACATGTCCCTGCTTCTGGGCTCTCTGTCCGAACCCATCACGTCGTGCATCCGCGCCTTCAACCGTGCCATGAAGGCCGGCGGCTTTAAATGGAACGACACGGTGGTCATTCAAGGCACCGGCCCCATCGGCATTCTGGCCATTGCCGCGGCCCAGGAAATGGGGGCTGGGCGGGTCATCGCAGTGGGCGCACCGGAGGAACCTCGCCTCCAGCTTGCCCGCGAATTTGGGGCTGAAGCCACGGTGAACATCGAGGAGGTTCTCAAACCTGAAGACCGCATTGCCGCCGTGCGCGATATTGTGGGCGGTTATGGCGCCGATCTTGTGATGGACTGTTCAGGCCATCCCACCGCGGGGCCTGAAGGCATCGAGTTCCTGCGTGACGGCGGCACATATGTGGAAATGGGCCAGTTCACCGATGCCGGCGAGATCATGACCAGCTGGCACCGGATCTGCGCCAAAGACCTCAACGTGCTGGGCTCCTGGGCCTTCACCGCCAACGACCTGCCGCTTGGTGTGGACATGCTCTACCAGGCCCGCGACAAATATCCCTGGCGCAAAATGCAAACGCTCTTCCCGTTCACCGAGGAAGGGGTTAATGACGCCGTGGGCCAAGCCATGGCCATGAAGACGGTGAAATCCACCATCGTGCCCTTTGAAGACATGCTGTGACACAGGCAGAACTTATAGACGTAGCTAAGCAAACTCACATGCTACCCACCCCGCATTCCTGCGAAAGCAGGAATCCATCGAGGCCAACAGCACACTCCGCGCTATGGACCCCTGCTTTCGCAGGGGAGCGGGAAGCGCGGACCACGTCTCGCACGCCATCCCGGCGACGGGCAGTCCTCGGCCTCAGGAACGCGGCCTCATGACAGCCCAAACAGACGCGCGCCCGCTTGGCCACAACCTGGCGCGCGGCATTCCGGCCATCATCGGCGCCGTGTTCTTGTTCTCCTTTGCCGATGCCCTGGCCAAATGGTTCGGCCAGGCTGGATACGACTCGGTGCAGATCGTCTTCTTCCGCTATGCCTTCGGACTGATCCCCGTGACCATCGCCATCGTCGTCAGTGGCGTTGGCGGCCTCAAAACCAAGCGGCCCTTTGCCCATTTTCTGCGCGGATTGTTCATGTTCGCCGCCCTCACCCTGTTCTTCAGGGGCCTCAAAACCCTGCCCCTGGCCGAAGGCATTGCGGTGGCGTTTTCAGCGCCGCTGTTTGTGACCGCACTGTCCTGGCCCATGCTGGGCGAGCGGGTTGGCCCCTATCGCTGGGCGGCGGTGATCATCGGGTTTGCCGGCGCCTTGGTTGTGCTGCGGCCGGGCACCGATGCGTTCAAGCCCGAAGCGCTGTTCATTGTGGCCTCGGCGGTGTTCTTCGCTCTGGCCATGCTCCACACCCGGCGGATTTCGCGCACCGAAACCAACGTGGCCATGTACACCTATTCCACCGTTATTGCCGGTTCGGCCACAGTGCCCCTGCTGCCCTTCGTCTGGGTTGCGCCCCAGCCGGTCCACCTCTGGCTGTTCCTGGCGGTCGGGCTCATTGGCGGGGCGGCGTCTTATCTGATGATCGTCGCCTACCGCAACTCGCCAGCCGCCGTGAACGCCTCGTTCGACTACAGCGCGCTGATCTGGGGCGCGTTGCTTGGGTGGATCTTCTGGAACGAGAAGCCTGATGTGATGGTGTGGGTTGGAGCGGCCATCATCGTGGCCGCCGGCATGACCATCACCTACCGGGAATCGCGCAGCGGCATAAAAACTCCGCGCCGCGGGCGCTAGAGGTTGTTCTTCGTCATCCCTGCGCAGGCAGGGAGGTGGATTCACGGTTGAAGTGCAACACGTTTGAAGATTTCGTCTGGCGTTTTGTATCCGAGGCATTTCCTTGGTGTTGTGTTGTAGGTTTTGACAGCCTTTCTCATTTTGTAGTCTGAG
>JAAEUE010000214.1 GCA_024227565.1 Alphaproteobacteria bacterium | reverse complement strand
GACAATGGCGACGAAGTCAACGAACGCTTCAAAGCATGGATGGCTAAATAACGGTCAGGCCAATAAACAGTCAGAAAGGCGGTCCAGCGGGACCGCCTTTTTTTGTGGCCTATTTTGGCTCGAGATGCTCACCGAAGACCGCCAGGGACTGTTCCAACGTCCGGTTGGGGTCAATGGTTTCGCGGGTTTCGCTGGCAAACGGCGTGCGTGCCAGAAGACAAAACATTTCTGCTGCACCTTCATGAAATCCAGGCGTGACGCCTGCGCTGGCAAAGGTCGAGGCAATCTCTTCCATTTCGGCGACCCAACGTCCTGAGTCCGCCGGCAGGCGGGACACGCGGGTCTCCATGTCCTTCAATGTGGCGGCCTGGCTGATGCGAAACTCCTCAAGCAGTTCAGGTAATACCCCAAGCTGTTGGGCGGCCATTAAAACCGCGGTGTGAAGGGTCCAAGTGCCCTTCGTCAATCCGGCATAGGACATCTTCAAGGCCGACGCCCTGCCCGGCTCATCACCAACCGAAGACACATCAAACCCCAAGCCATGAAGCGCGAGCATTGGACCGGTGTCGGCACCGGAAACATAGAACCTGGTTCCGCCGCCCTTTCCAGGTGCCAATCCGATGATGCCGCAATCAAGGAACGGCGCACCGGCGCCCGTGATGACTTTACCTACGCGCACTGCGGTATCGGGAGAAACCGCGTTGCAATCCACATAGCAAGGCTTTGCGCCCGTGGACACCATGGCGTCTGCAACCTCTTGGGCCTGCGCGAGGGCTGAGGCCGGCGGCAAAATGGACAATATCAAGTCGGCCTCCCTGATCGCAGCTTCGATGGAGCCCACATCGTGCAGCCCCGCAGCTTCAGCCAACCCTTTTGTCCTGTCGCTGCGGCCATTAAGTGGCGTGATGACATGCTTGCCGTGTTCGCGCAAAGCACGGCCGACACCGTGGCCCATATCGCCCGGCATGAGGATCGCAATTGTGTTGGGGCTCATGGTTCAGTACCCGATCGCGCAACCGTCCTTGCGCGGGTCAGAGCCTCCGGTCAGAACGCCTTCATCCCAATCAATCCAGATCGCCTGGGACCCACCAACCGGTTTGTTCGGCTTAACGATCCTATGACCCTTGGCCTTCAACCTTTCCCTTATCTCTTTGGGCACCGTCTCCTCCATTTCGACTTCGCCATCGAACGGATCGACCATGAACCGGGGGCGGTCCATGGCCTCTTGCACATCCAGACCGTAGTCAAACATCCCGGTGAGGAATTGCATATGGCCGAACGATTGGTAGTGACCGCCCATGACGCCGAATGGCATCACCACCTTGTCGCCTTTTGTGACCATGCCGGGGATGATGGTATGGAGCGGCCGCTTGCCACCTTCAATCCGGTTCGGGCTTTCAGGATCAAGCGAGAAGCCCATGCCGCGGCAATGGAGCAAGACACCTGTGTGAGGATCCATGAGCCCTGAACCGAAGCCCATGAAAAGCGTGTTGATGAGGCTGCAGGCGTTGCGATCCTTATCGACAACAGTCACATAAACCGTGTCGTTATGCCGGGGCAGATCCACATCAACAGGGGGCTCGCCAGCTTTGGCTGGATCAATGGCTGAGCGCATACGGTCCGCGAATTCTTCCGACAACAATTCCTCCACCGGAACCGCCGCATAGGCTGGGTCAGCGAGATAAACGTTACGCGCCCGATAAGCCAGCCGGCAGGCTTCCAATTCTGCATGAATACGCTCTTCTGTGATCGGACCTGACCCGTCGGGAGTGAAACCACTCATGATGTTCAGCAAAAGAAGAGCGATCACGCCTTGACCGTTTGGCGGGCATTCCCAAACCGTGTGCCCGCGGAACTCAGTGGAGATCGGGTTCGTGTAGATCCCCTCCACCGCCGCAAAATCTTCCATGGTGTGAACACCACCTCTGCTTTGCAGATAGTCAACAATGTGCTGTGCGATTTCACCTTTGTAGAAGGCATCGCGGCCTTCATCTGCCACGGTTTGCAAGGTTTTTGCGAGTGCCGGCAGGCGAAGCATCTGACCAACCTCAGGCGATTTCCCGCCGGGCATATAGGCAGATGCTACATTTTCATCACCAGACATGAGCGCCGCGCAATCAGCGAAATCCACGTGTACGCGTGATGAGATTGGGTACCCGTCTCTGGCATACCCAATGGCCGGCTGCAGCACTTCGCCAAGAGGCATGCGGCCATGATCGCGCACCAACCTGTCCCAGGCATCAAGGGCTGAAGGCACCGTCACCGAATGTGGTGTTTGTTGTTCAATGCTCGTGATGCCCTGATCTGCGAACCACGCGGTGTTGTAACCGGCAGCAGCCTTGGCGGAGCCATTGAATGCAACAATGTTGTGGGCGGCACCCTGCGGCGCATAGAGGCAAAAGCAGTCGCCTCCAATCCCTGTGGATCCCGGCTCCACCACACCTTGCACTGCCACTGCTGCAACAGCGGCGTCTATGGCATTGCCACCGGCTTTCAACACATCAATCGCTGCTTGGCTCGACAGGGGGTGAGAGGTGCAGGCCATGCCCTGGGGGGCGTGAACCGGGGAACGTCCGGGCAATTCGAGATCGCGCATAACCGATCAACTCCTCAATAATTGCTGTGCCCACAAAAGGTGGCGAGCAAACCGCAGGGCGGGAAGACCGCTATCCAGCATTTGCAAGCGCCGAACGCAAGGCTATAGTCGCGCTAACCGTTCTTCAGACGTAACAATCTGAAGAGTTGGCCGAGAACAACATTGGCCTGAAGGTCAAAACACAGGGAGACAGGAATGAAAAAACTTCTCGCAACGACCCTCGCTGCAGCCGCCTTTGCGGTAGCCGGAAACAGTTCCGCCAGCGCTGCGGACATCCCGTGCGACACCGCGCAATTGATCGTACCGTGGAAAGCCGGTGGCGGAACGCACGTAATCTTCTCTATCTTTGAGAAGACCATCCAACAGATGGATGTGAAGCCAAAGATCAAAGTGGTGACCGTTCCAGGCCAAGGCGGCAACAAAGGTGCAAAGCAAGCTGCCAAGGCCAAAGCCGACGGCTGCACGCTCTTTGCAATCCATCAGAGCGCCATCACCAGCTTCCTGAACGGCCGGGTGGATTTTCAGTATGATGGGTTCGACACTGTCGCAAACCTGACCATGACCCCTGACATCGTGGGCGCAAAGGCCGGCGCTCCTTACAAGAACTTCAAAGAATTTGCCGCCTACGCAAAAGCCAATCCGAAGAAAATCAAGGCGGGCACCACATTCGGTTCCACGAGCCACTTCATCTGGCTCCTGCTGGCCAAGGAGATGGGGGTTGAGTTCTCTTACGTGCCTTACGATGGCACCCGCGAACGGATGACGGCCCTTCTGTCGGGCGCCATTGATGTGGGCGCATTGAATGTTGCGTCCGGATCCAAATATTTGACGTCCGGTGAACTGCAGGGCTTTGCCATTGCCGCCAACGATCGGGCCAAGCAATTGCCCGATATGCCCACATTGAAAGAGGAAGGCGTCAACATGACCTTCGCTCTGGAGCGCGGCATTGTTGCCCCCAAGGGTACGCCTAAGGATGTGATCGAACATTGGGCAAGCATCTTTAAGAAAGCATCTGAAGTGCCTGATTTGATGAAGCAAATGGATGCCAAAGGCACTGGCCTACGGTATCAGGGTCCCGAAGATTATCGAAAGTGGGCTGACGCGCTGTACGGCGACTATGAAACCGTTGCGATCGAAATAGGCATGTACAAGAAGTAATCTGCCAAGAGCTGCGTCCGGTTGTCTTTGTGGGACCGGGCGCATTCTTTCCTCCAATTTAAGTGTCCAAATGTCCAGCGTTAACAGGGATACCATTATTGCCATCGCCCTGCTTGTTACCTGTGGCGGGCTGTACATGGCCACGCTGGAAATTCGCGAACCTGATTACGGCCAGCTCTCTCCGGCTACGTGGCCCAGATTGATCATTGGGATCGTGACGCTTCTCAGCACTATCTACCTTGTACAATCTGTCCGCCGGGGGCCAACGCCCGACGAGGAGAAAATCGAATGGTCGGGCTTTACCGCGTTCTTTGCGCAGTGGCGCAATGTGCTCAGCGTGTTCGCTCTGTTTCTTGGCTATTTGTTGATTCTTCCGTGGGTCGGGATGCTGCTCGGGGGTGCAGCTTTCGTTTTCCTGCTGCTTAGTGTGCTTGGTCCCTTCTCCGGGCGTGACGTAATCATCCACACCACAATTGCTCTGCTCACTGTCGGCGGTATTTGGCTGTTGTTCACCTACGGCCTCGGTGTGATCCTGCCGCGCGGCGAGCTAACCGGGATTTGAAGACAGCATAATGGTCGTCGACAATCTCCTTCTCGCCTTTGCCGAAATCGGGAATATTCAAACCCTGTTGTTGATGATTGTTGGTGTTGGCGCCGGATTGCTGGCGGGGTCCATTCCCGGATTCACCATCGCCATGGCGGTGGTGCTGACGCTGCCCTTCACTTTTTCCATGCCGCCTGCACAAGGTTTGGCTACCATGATTTCCGTGCTTGTGGGCGGACTATCTGGGGGGCTTATGTCGGGAATTTTGACCGGCATTCCGGGCACCCCCTCATCGGTTGCCACAACATTTGACGGGTTTCCGCTAGCGCGAAAGGGTGAGCCCGGTTTCGCACTCGGGCTGGGGGTGTGGTCATCCTTTTTCGGGGGCATGATTTCGGCCGTGTTGCTCGTCCTGTTCGCGCCCCAGCTTGCGCGGATTGGCCTTGAGTTTCAGCCCTGGGACTTTTTCATGCTGGTGATCTTTGCCCTCACCGTCACCGCATCTCTTGCCGGCCAAAACCTCGTTAAAGGCCTGATTGCCGGGGCGCTGGGGCTACTAGTGCGCACAGTTGGCGAGGATGAAGCCGTGGGAGTTGGCCGCTTTGATTTTGGTTCTGACTATCTACTGTCCGGCTTTGATTTTATTGCCGTATTGATCGGCCTGTTTGCCTTCAGCCAATTGCTCTCGGATGTGAAAGGCAGAGCTGCAGCCCAACACGCGTTGACCGACACTGGCAATATCCAGGTGAGGATTGAGCATATCCGGGCCTTGAAGGAACTGGCCAAGCGCTGGACTGTTGTGGTGCGCTCGGCGCTGATTGGCATGTTTACGGGCATTCTTCCCGGCGCTGGCGGTTCCATCGCCAACATTCTGGCTTACGACCAAGCCAAAAAGGCGTCAAAAGACCCTGACAGTTTCGGCACAGGAAACCCGGAAGGCATCATTGCCCCAGAATCTTCGAACAACGCGGTGGAAGGCGGTGCCCTCACCCCGCTGATGGCACTGGGCATCCCAGGTGACGTCACGGCGGCCATCATGCTTGGCGCCCTGTTGATCCATGACATCGTGCCCAGCCCCAGCTTCATTTCAGAAGAACCAGTGCTTGCCTATTCGATCTTTATCGCTTTCTTCGTCGCCAATTTTATCATGCTGGGCATGCAATCGGTCATGCTGCGCGTGTTCGTGCTGGTGACGCGGATTCGCATGTATATGTTGGCCGCCGTCATTCTTGGGCTTGCATCCATCGGGGTTTTCGCTCTGAACAATGTAGCCGACGATATCTGGACCCTGTTTTGGTTCGGAATCCTGGGCTTCTTCATGCGCCAGTTTGGGTTCCCGCTGGCCCCGATGATTCTGGGAGTGGTGCTCGGCAACATTGCCGAGCTGAACCTGGCTCGAGCCCTGGCGATCTCGAACGACTATACCCTGTTTTTCACGCGGCCATGGGCGCTGTTCTTCTTGATCATCGCACTGTTCTCAGCGGTCTTCCCCCTGTTTCAGAAAGCCAGGACTGAGGGCGCAAAATGGGTACGGTTCTACGCCCCGGCTCTTTTGACATGTGCGTCCCTGCCTCTGATGTTGATGGGCGGAGCGGTGCGGCCTGGCCTCTCCCTGCTCTGCCTCTGTCTTGCAGCGTTTCTTTGCTACAAGGCCATAAAGGCTGCGGGCGCGCCCGCTTAAGCCGCCTGGAGCCTTTATGTGGACAGTTGAAACCGTTGCTTTGGTTACAATCACCTTCCTGATCGGGGGGTTCATCAAGGGCGCCATAGGGCTTGGCCTGCCGCCCGTCGCCCTGGCCTTTATGGCCGCGCCCATGGGGGTAAAAGCCGCCATGGGAATCATGTTGGGCCCAACGATCATCACCAACGTCTGGCAGGCCTTGGCCGGGCCCTCACTGATTGTTTTGATCCGCAGGCTGTGGAGTTTCCTTTTGGCTGCGTTTGTGGGCATTTGGTTCGGCGTGGACATTCTGGCGGCTACCAGCGGCGATTTCCTTCTCGGTGTCCTTGGCTTGTTCCTGGCGGCCTATTCGCTTGTCAGCCTAGTGAGCCCGCAGATCCCGCCGCCTGGGCACCGTGAGAAGTATCTCTCGCCAATTGCTGGCGGCGTTGGCGGCGTCGTGTTCGGACTGACCGGAACCTTCATTGTGCCAGGTATTCTCTACCTCCAAGCTCTGGGGTTGAAGCGTGAAATGATGGTGCAAGCTCTCGGGCTAACGTTCATAACCATCTCATGCTCGCTGGCCATCTCGTTCACCCGCCATCAGCTCGTGCCCTGGGACATGGCGTTGATTGCGGGCTATGCGGTCGTGCCCACGGTGGTTGGACTGATGTTGGGGACGCGGTTGCGCCACAAAATTTCGGAAGCTCAGTTCCGCCGCATCTTTTTCATCGCCCTGCTTGTGGCGGGTGCCTATATGCTGGTGCGCGCAATATTCGGATAAAGGCTGTTTGCTATGAACACTGATCACGACATTAGGCTAGGAATCGCAGGTCTTGGGGCGATTGGCTTGAAGGTGGCCCGCGCGGTCGACAAGGGTGATGTGCCCGGCGTGCGATTAACAGCTGTTTCCGCCCGTGATCTGGCTGGCGCCCGCGCCAAGGTTTCCGGCTTTGAAACCGTTCCAGAGGTTATGGCCGCGAGTGATCTTGCAAGCCAAGCCGACGTCATTGTTGATTGTGCACCCGCCTCTGCATTTATCGACGTGGCCGGACCGGCCATCGCTCAAGGGCGCACGTTGATGCCGCTCTCGGTTGGGGCGCTTTTGGGCCACATGGATCTTGTGGATCAAGCCCGGCAAACCGGGGCAAAGATCGTGGTGCCCACAGGCGCGCTCATCGGGCTTGATACGGTGCGAGCCATGGCGGTCGGTGAAATCTACAAGGTGACCTTGCAAACCCGCAAACCTCCAGGAGGGCTGGCAGGCGCACCGCACTTGGTGGAGAACAACATCGATGTGCACAGCTTTGCCGAGGCACAATGCGTGTTTCAGGGAACGGCCCGCGAGGCAGCCATCGGGTTTCCTGCAAATGTGAATGTGGCAGCTGCCTTGGCCCTGGCCGGCGTTGGGCCGGACAATACCATGGTTGAGGTTTGGGCGGACCCTGAGATCAAGCGTAATCGGCAGACAGTGACCATAGAATCAGACTCAGGCGATGCCACTATGACCATCAACAACATCCCATCTGACGAGAACCCAAAGACCGGTCGCATCACCGCCAACAGCGTGATTGCCACGTTGCAACGCCTGACGGCTCCATTAGTGTCCGGGACCTAAAAGTCGACCCCAACATCGCGCCTCATGGTGAAGAGACAGTCTGCGCCAGGGTACTGAGCGATCAGTTGTGCGTTGTCTTCGCGCTCGAGCCATACGAAAACACCCTCTTTCCAGAACTCAACCCCGTCCACACGCACCGTGGGATCGAATACCGACCATGCGATCTCCCCAGGCGCGTAGTCGCCGCAGGTGTGAAAGTGCAGGTAGCGCGGACTGGCAAACGATACTGCGCCCCAGCGCTCCAGGTCATCGTCGGCCCGTCCGGAATAGAACGTGTGCGGGTTGAGACCAACGTGCCAGGAGTGCACAAAATCCCGGTCGATGCCAAACTTGGCCGCCACCATCTCCCGGTGTGCCTGCACAGGCCTGACATCGTCTTCGTCGCCCACAAGGCGCTCAAGGCGGCCATTTGTAACATGGGCCATCACCGGCTTGCGGATCGGCAGAAACGCCGGCTCGTAACAGGCCTTTCCGCCGGGAATTAGCCAGTGTGCGAGTGCAATTTCACCGTTCATCGTGCTGCAGGGCACTGGCTTGAATGTGGTCACCGGGAACAGGTCAAACGTGAAGTCTTCGTCTTCGGCACCTTGCCATGCGAACGTTCCTTGGACATCCGTGCCAAGCGGACACGTGATGCTCCAGTTTTTTGCTTGATCCAACTCATGCTCAAGCTTGCGAAGTAACTTGCTCATCAAACCGTGTGGCAGGGTTGCATACGCGGACCCCAACAAATCCTCATCAAGCGCATAGCAAATGGTCTTGCTGGCAACACCCGGGATCGGAACGAACCGGGCATGGTCAGCCATCCGGCTCAGAAATACCGTATGATCGCACCGGTTCATCTCTTCGGCGAGGGCACAAGGCAGTTCTCCAACCTTGTCAGGCAAGGGCGCTGCAAGCACGGAAACTTTCGCCCCAAGTTCTCGGGCCACTTTGGCCACACAAACTGGCACCAGGGTGTCGTAGTGACGTTCCTCTGGGGCCTCGGAGACGATCAAAACCCGGTCGCCCGCCGTCACCCCAACGCAATCCACCAGGAGATTACGAGCGCCCAGCTCTGGGTCAATATTTTTGGCCGCATCGCTCATGACGCCTGCCACAAGACCGGGAACAACGGATGCTCCATGGCGGCGCCTTGGGCCAAGTGAACTTCGGGAAATGGCGGCGATGTCTTCCAGGCACGCCGGGTGAAAACCGCATCGTCGCCAAGCCAGCGAGTTGAAAATCCACGCCTGCGCGTTTTCAGCTGAGCAGTCGCCGGGGCACCATGCAATGTGCGCATGTGAAACACGATGCAATCGCCCGGCTCAAGATCCCAAGACAAGATCGAGCAGGTAGCCCGTTCGGCTTCCACATCCGGAAGCGTCTCAAACCCCTCAACGCCCTCAGCATAGTCTTTGTGGCTGAGAAAAAGCCGGGGATAATACATGGCGCCGGTGGCGTGAGAGCCAGCCACGAATTCAGGACAGGCGCTGGCCGGCACCGCATCGAGCGGCAGCCAGATTGACGCCAGCTTGTCGCCGTCAACTCCGTAGTAGGGCAAATCATGATGCCAGGGTGTGACCTCCTGAGTGCCCGGTTCTTTCACCAACACATGCTCATGATAGATTTGCGCCGTAGATGAGCGCATTAGACGACCAACGATTTCCGCCGCTGGTGAGTTGCGGACGAAGTCCTCATATTCTTCGATCCGCTGCCAATTGCAGTAGTCGTCATAGAAGCCGCCAGGCTTTCCATCTTCTGTATAGAGTGTGCTGTAAGGTCCTGGATTCTGGAAGTTTTTCTCCAGTCCATTGGCCAACCGAAAAAGCCACGCTGTATCGAACACGCCGCGCAACACGATCGCGCCGTCTCGCTCGAAAGTTTCGATGTCCTGCTCTGTGACAAGTCGGTTCATGCCTACGCCCTTGCCTCTTCGCCGGTCCTTCCCCAGAAGAGCCTACGCACCTCAGGACTGTTGGCCAGACCGGCTTTCTCGGCGTAGCACAGGACCGGCACGAGACGCTTGGTGGCGCCCGAGACCCTGGCAACGCGGTGGATTGTCTGATTGCCTCCAAAGATCAACAGCGTCCCTGACGTAAACGGCAACTCGACCACTCCATCACGATCGCCATCCAGCACCCGGCCTACGATTTCCTGCTCGTTGGCCAGGCCCCGTATTTTGGGCACATACTCAAACGTTCCACCTTGTTCGGGAGGTTGCAGCATCAAGGTTACGGTAAACTCAGATTCATCAAAATGCCAACCATGCTCCCCGCCGTCCTTGAACACATTGATCGAGCACGCGCCCATCAGGTCGGCGAACCTGTGGAGCGTTGGCTTTCCGAGCACGGCGCCGATAAAATCTCGCAAGGGATCCCAGTTGTAGAGGCGGTGCAGGCCAGCACTTTCCGGGATCAAGTCATATGCAACTGACCCCACATAAGTTTCCTCCTGGCGGGCGCGCACATCATCGCCTCCCAGCCCATTTTCTTCCGTCAAATATGCATTGTGGGTGCTCTTGCAGAAATAGGCTTTGTCCGAAAGGGCTTCAGCTTCAGCCGCCAGCCGTTGCAGTGCCGGAGGCGTAATAAACCCATGCAGCGCGCACAGACCTGTTGTTTCGTACTGCTGCCTGCACTTGGCAGCGAATGCGGCGCCTTCTGCGCTTGCCAGATCTGCAATGGGATAACGCGCAAGATCTACCATGTCTTCGGCCAGAACCGCTGGCCCTACTACACTTGCCATGGGCTTTCTCCTCAACATTTGTCAGAAGGATCGTATCACCGGAATTTGATGGCACAAGAGTGTTTTAATACACACTAAAGGTACTTGTTGTCGCCCGATAACCTATTGGGTAGGGTCGATAAGATTATCGGCAACAAAGCATCGGGTTTTCGAACCGCGCTCTCATATGAACCTTTGGCCAGGAAGATCCATTTTCGATGTGGACGACGCCATGCGTCTGGCCGAGCAGCGCATGCCGCGCATGATGTTTGACTTTGTGCAAGGGGCCGTTGGCACAGAGCATGCGGCAAACCTCAACTGCGAAAGTTTGAACAACATCAGATTGTGTCCGCGGGTTCTCTTGAACGTGGATGGCCGCACGCTTGGCAAACAGTTTTTGGGCGAAGAGATGGGGTTGCCCTTTGGTATCGCACCCATGGGCATGTGCAACCTGGTATGGCCGGGCGCAGATGGCATCCTGGCTGAACAGGCCGCCAAGCATAACATCCCCCTTGGTGTTTCAACTGCAGCCTCCTCAAGATTGGAGGACATGTTCGAGCAGTCGGGTGGGAAAACCTGGTTCCAGCTCTACGTGTATCAGTCACACGAAGCCGCGTTCGACCTTGTGGATCGTGCCGCGGCGGCCGGCTACACGAAACTGTTGCTCACGGTGGACGTCACCCAACTTTCCCGCCGCGTTCGTGATTTGCGTAATGGCTTCCAGGTGCCGTTCAAGATGGGGCCTCGTCAGTTCGCAGATTTTGCACTCCACCCCACCTGGTCGCTGAAAACATTGGCAATGGGTGTGCCCTCACCGCAAAATTATGATGCGCTGAAAGCTGATGCGGACACCACACGAAACGCAAACCGCGGCTCCACCGATTGGGACTTTCTGAAGCGCCTGCGCGAGCGCTGGAAACACAAGCTCGTGGTGAAAGGTGTTCTTTCGCCAGCAGACGCCATGCAGATCAAGCAGACCGGAGCCGACGCGGTTTACGTATCTAACCATGGCGGTAGACAGCTCGACAGTGCCCCGCCGGCAATCCAGGCCCTTGGCGCCGTGCGGGCAGCGGTGGGGCCAGATTATCCTCTGATTTTCGACAGCGGCGTGCGCTCCGGCGAAGATGTTGTGAAGGCCTTGGCGATGGGCGCAGATTTTGTCATGCTCGGACGCCCCATACTCTACGCAGTTGGGGCGAACGGCGCGCGCGGCCTGAACCAGTTCATTGAAATCTTGAAGCAGGATGTAGATGTGGCGCTGTCACAAATTGGACTAACCGACATTTCTGGAGTATCCGCGCAAGCGCTGTACGAAACCAACCTTGCGCCAACGACTGAATGAAAAGAGTGGCCTGATGGGTGAAGCAAAACGCATGAGAGGCGGCAACCTGCTCGCCAGAGCGCTACACGAGAAGGCCATTGAACATGTCTTCACATTGGCCGGAGGTTTTTGCAATCCGGCCCTTGAAGGCTTCATGGAATGTCAGATGCGGGTCATCAACTGCCCGCATGAACAAATTGCCGGGCACCTTGCAGACGGCCACGCCCGGCTGACGAGAAAACCGACCGTATGTCTGGTGGGGCCTGAAGGCTTTGCCAATGCGGTGCCCGCAATGGTGGAAGCCTGGGGCGAGCGCTCCCCAGTGATCTTCGTGACCGGTTCCAGCACATTGAAACGGCAGGGTGCCGGTGGTTTCAAGGAAATCGATGATGTGAGTATCGCAGCGCCCCTCACCAAATACAGCGCCAGCATCACCGATGGCGAGCGCATTGGGGAGTTCGTTGACCGAGCCTACAAGATTGCAACAAGCGGCTATCCCGGCCCGGTGCATTTAAGCATGCCGGTCGACATTATGTTTTCTTCCTATCCTGAAAATGCGGCTTCGCAGGAACGGCCCTTTTCGCCGAACACAAGAACACCCGTCCGCGCTTGGCCAGAACCCGCAGCGCTTGAGGCGGTCCTCCGAATCATCTCCGTCGCAAAACGGCCCATCTTGATAGGCGGCCACGGCGTTTGGTGGTCGAACACCGAAGGGCAGCTTGAAACCGCTGCGCGTGACCTGAACATCCCGTTCTTCAACGTGCCGTATCACCAAAAGCTGCTGGGCGAGGACAATGACATCTACATGGGCCTGGCTGATGTTCATCAATATCCACCCTCGAAATTCGCCCTGGAAGAATGCGACGTAGCCATCATGGTTGGTGGCAGGCTCGACAACCAGATGAACTTCGGTAATCCGCCGCTGTTTCCCGATACACTGGAGCTCATCTGTGTGAACGGCTCACACGAGGAGATCGATTTCAACCGCGCCGCCGATCAGGTGCTGTTGAGCGATCCAGGAGCCTTTTTCGATGCTCTGTGTGCCCTGAAGGATGCTGGAAACTGGAGGCTTGAGCGCTCCTGGCTGGAGTTAAACAAAGCCAAGCGCGATGAATGGGTCACACAAAGCCTAGCTGATGTGCAAACAGAGACCGAGCACGCTGAACAATCCGGTGAAAAGATCCACCCCCTGCAGCTTCCGCTTGACGTTCAAACCTGCCTGGGTTCGAACGATTTCCTGCTGTTTGATGGTGGGAACACTCATTTTTGGTCTGAAATCGCCGTCAACCTGGCCGGTTGGAAGGGTCAAAAGTTGGCCGGCATCCTCCACCCTGGCTCCTACAGCATGCTGGGATGCGGGGTTTCGTTTGCGCTTTCGGCCAAAAATCTGAACCCGAAAAGCACGGTGGTTCTGATCAGCGGTGATGGCGCCTTCCTGTCAGGCGGGCTTTCCATTGAGGCCGCCTTCCAGGAGAAGATGCCCATCGTGGTGGTGATCGACAATAACGGCGGCCTGGACTGCATCTCCCAACAGCAAGAACGCCTGTTTGAAAGCGGTGACCACTTTGCCACCGACTTCCGCAATATTCCCTTCCACGGGTTGTTTGAGGGCATGGGCGGCCATGGGGAGCTGGTTGAAACCCACGCTGAGCTGGTGCCGGCGCTGAAGCGGGCGATCGCCAGCGGTAAGCCTGCTTGCGTCAATGTGAAGGCCAAAGGCGTCATCAGCCCGATTGTGCTGGCCACCACAAGCAAGCGTGACAAAGCTTCGATTGAATAGGATCAGGATGGCTGTTCTCTCTACACATACACTGAATTCTGTTGATGGGTCCCATGCGGGTGGCATAGCTTTGAGCCCCTCAAGGATTGAGCCGGATGGCCGGCGCACTCAGGTTCTAAACTCGGCAACCGATGCCGGCGGCCGGTTCTCCGAAGAGATTTCGCTCTCCGAAACCGACACTAAAGCAACCTTTGAGCTGGTGTTGCAGACCGGAGCTTACTTCGAGGCGAACGGCGCCACGGCCACGCCCATGCAGATCTGCCGCGAAACGGTGATCCGTTTCCAAATGCCAGATGCGGCGGCGCGCTATCATATTCCAATGATGCTTGCGCCCAACAGTCACTCCGTCTGGTGGTCTGGCAGCTGAGGGCGCGGGGAATGAGTGAGCCGAATTCTGGACTGAACATGTCAAGCCGCATCCGGTGGACGCCCTATGCCGACAAGGTGGAAGAAGCCGGTGGCTGCGGGTTCTCCGTGGTCAACCACACATTGTTGCCGAAGGGGTTTGGGGCCCCTGTTGAGGGCGAGTATTGGCACCTGTGCGAACATGCGCGGGTTTGGGATGTCTCCTGCCAGCGCCAGGTGGAAATCTCAGGTCCTGATGCTGAACAGCTTGTGCAATGGATGACCCCGCGGGATGTCTCCAACGCTAAGATTGGCCAATGCTTCTATGTGCCTTTGGCTGATGAGCGCGCCAGAATGCTGAACGATCCGGTTCTGCTAAAGCTCGCAAATGATCGGTTTTGGCTCTCCATCGCAGATTCAGACGTTCTCCTGTGGGCCAAAGGCCTAGCGCTTGGCGCGCGTATGGACGTTCATGTGCATGAGCCAGACGTCTCACCGCTAGCCGTTCAGGGACCAAAGGCCGAAGACGTGGTTGCGACACTTTTTGGCGACGCGATCCGCAAGATCAAGTTCTTCCGTTTTGGCTATGTGGAGTTTCAAGGAACCACCCAGCTGATCGCGCGCTCAGGGTTCTCCAAACAGGGCGGTTTTGAAATCTATCTCAATTTGAGTGCTCTGGGCCCTGCCCTCTGGGATAGCGTTATGGAGGCAGGCCAGGCATTCATTATTCGCGCCGGATGCCCCAATCTTATCGAGCGCATTGAAGGCGGTCTCTTGTCTTTTGGCAACGAGATGAACTCGGACAACAACCCCTTGGAATGCGGCATGGCGGACTACTGCGACCTTGACGCAGGGGGCGCGTTCATAGGTCAGGACGCAATTGAGGAGATACGCATAGCAGGCCATCAAAGGGAGATACGCGGGGTTACCTTCGGCGGTGCCCCCTGCCCACAGTGCGTTGTGCCGTGGCCCGTGCACGCGGCAGCCGACGATCAGCCTTGGATCGGCCAGGTCACATCAGGGATTTACTCGCCGAAACTCAACGCCAACATTGGGCTTTCAATGATCGAGCGCGGCTACTGGGAGCCTGGGCAGGCGGTTTTCGTAGAAACTTCAGACGGACAAGTCCGCGAAGGCCAGATCAGTTCCTTGCCGTTCGCCTAGCTGGCTTCGCGCAGCTGCTCGGCAGCTTCCAAGCTGACCGATACAAGCTGAGACACTCCTTTTTCCGCCATCGTCACACCGAAGAGCCGATTCATCCGGGACATGGTTAGCGGATGGTGGGTGATCACCAGGAAGCGGGTTTCAGATTTGCTACACATCTCCTGAAGCAATCTGCAGAAACGTTCCACATTGGCATCGTCGAGCGGGGCATCAACCTCGTCGAGCACGCAAATCGGGGATGGATTGGTCAGGAACACCGCGAAAATCAACGCCGTCGCCGTTAGCGCCTGTTCGCCACCAGAAAGCAGAGACATGACCTGGGTGCGCTTGCCGGGCGGGCGGGCGTAGATTTCAAGGCCTGCGTCGAGCGGATCATCGGAGTCCGTAAGTTTCAGTTCGGCTTGGCCTCCCCCGAACAGGCTTGTGAATAGAGAAATGAAGTTCTCGTTCACTGTGTCGAAGGCCGCCAACAGCCGCTGGCGGGCTTCCCGGTTCAGGCTGCCAATAGCACCACGCAATTTGTTGATGGCGTTGATGACGTCTTCGCGCTCAGTCACGAGTTCGTCAATCTGGGTCGTTATCTCTTCAACTTCTTCCTCAGCCCTGAGGTTCACGCCACCCAAACGCTCACGCTCGGCCTTGAGTTTTTCCAGCTTGGTCTCAATGTGTGTGAGGTCAGGCATCTCAGAAGACTCAGAGAAACCGGCCATCTCAAGGGCTTCATCCGGCTTGCAGCTCAACGTGTCCGCAATACGATGGGTCATTTCCTCCAAGCGCTCGCGCTGGGCTTCCAGACGGGCTTCAATGCGGGCATGAGCCTCGCGGGTTTCGGCCAAGGCATCCAGGCTGTCGCGCTCAATCCGTGTCAGTTCGGCCAGCTTGGTTTCCGCTGCGGCCAAGATATCTACAGCTTCGCTTCTTTCCTTTTCAGCGTCAGACAGTGCGCTCATCAGCTTGTTTCGTTTGGCTTCCCAGTCAGCCGGTTGGCCAGCAAGTGAGCCCAGCTCCTCTTCAGCTTCCTTGGCGCGTGTACGCAGGGTCTCTATCTGAGTACTGGCCTTATCAATGCGCGAGGCCCAAGCATCACGTTCCTCTGCGATCGCCGCCAGCCGGGTGGTGCGGCTCTGCGCCTCTCGTTCAAGACCATCATGGGTCGCCCTTGCCTCAGCATATCGATTGCGTTCAGTCTCCCCTGCGGTGCGGAGTTTTTCGATCTCCGCTTCTAAAGCGTCAGAGTTCTCCAGGCCTTCCAAATCCTTTTGGGCTGCCGTTAGGGCCGCATTGGCCTCTTGGGTGCTGGCTTCAACCCGGCGCCGGGCTTCTTGCAGAGCACTCGCGCGGGCTGACTGATCTGCCATCTCACGCTCATGGGCACCCAGTGCCCCACGCGCTTTCTCCAAAGCTTCAGCTGCCTCACGGCGCCGTTGACGAGCTGCTTTTTCCGCCTCCACCGAGGCACTCAGATCATCACGCGTTTTCTGGTGCACCCCTCGAACCTTATCAGCCTCTTTCGAAGCTGCCGCCGCATCTTGCTGCAATTGGCCCAGCCGATTGCGCTCTTCCAGACGTCGTGCAGCCATTGTTGGCGCTTCAGCAGCGGCTGTGTAGCCATCCCACCGCCACAGATCGCCCTCGCGGGACACCAACCTCTGGCCCGGTTTCAAGGTGGCCTGCAGTCGTTTGCCCTCATCAGCTCCAACAATCCCCACCTGTGACAGACGGCGCGTGAGAGCATCCGGGCCTTCAACGAAATCGATCAGAGCTTGGGCCTCAGTTGGCAGCGGCTGCGATGCATCAAGAGGCGGAAGCGCATCCCAGTGCACCGGGGCCGTGCTGTCGCCAGCAGCCTCCAGATCCTCTCCAAGAGCCGCGCCCAGCGCTGTCTCGTAACCAGGCTCAACCTTCACTGCGTCAATCAACGGAGGCCAGAGTTCGCCGTCGGACACATTGAGCATTTTCGTCAAGGTGCGCACTTCGGTCGACAGGGTGTCGGACTGGCGCCTTATCTCATCATACGCGGCGCGCGCCTTGCCCTCTTCATCTCTCAGCTTTTGCACGAGCGTTTCGGCATCCTCAACCTCACTGCCAGCCTTTTCGTGGCTTGTGATGAGGGCTTTCAGATCCGCAGAAAGTGAATCAAGTTTAGCTGCGAACTCATTGTCAGCGCTAAGAGTTTCCAACTCATCATCGACTTTGGAAAGCTCACTGCCAAGAGCTGCCAAGCGATTGCCCAAATCGGCAACATTGCGCTCCAACGAAGTCCTACGTGCTGCCAAATCAGACAACTTGCGATTGGCCTCGTCATGGGCAGATTGGGTCTCGCCAACCTTTGCAGCGGCAGCTTGCATGGCCTTCGCAGCCGTTGCACGAGCTTCAGCATCACCAGCTTCAGCCTTCTCCAACGCGCTCTGTTCTGTGTCCAGACGCGTGCTGATTGTGTTGGTCTCAGAGAGCAGTTCTTCTTCACGCGCGGTGTCTTCAGCACATTGCGCCAACCGGCCTTCCAGTTCGCTCCGCCGTTGATTGGCGCGGCGTTCTTCAGCTTCCATGTTGTCGCGCTCAACAGACAGGCGCTGCACGACAGCGGCGCGAACCATCTCTTCGTCGCGCAGTTTGGGTATTTTTTCTGAAGCCTCTAACTGGGAGCGATTGGCTTCGGATCCAAGCTTGGTCTGCTGACCTAAGACCCTGGCCACCTGGTCAAACTCTTCGACCGCCTTGCCCACCGTGTCGGATGCGTCGCGCCAGGACGCATAAAGCTGGGCAGCCTCATTTTTACGGATTTCGCCAGACAGGTTGCGGTACCGCTTGGCCTGCCGGGCCTGACGTTTCAAGCCCGCCAACTGTTGCTCCAACTGGCCCACCACATCATCAAGCCGGGTCAGATTGGTTTCGGCACCATTGAGTTTCAGCTCAGCCTCATGGCGGCGAGTGTGCAAACCCGTGATGCCGGCGGCTTCTTCCAGAATGCGGCGGCGATTCTGGGGCTTGGCGTTGATGAGTTCGGAAATTTGTCCCTGGCGCACGAGAGCCGGAGACCGTGAGCCCGTAGATGCGTCCGCAAACAGCAGTTGAACGTCTCTAGCGCGGGCATCCTTGCCGTTGATCCGATAAGCCGAGCCCGCCTCGCGCTCAATGCGCCGCGAGATTTCAAGTTCATCGCTGTCGTTGAAGCCGGCCGGGGCGCCACGGCTGGAGTTGTCCAGATACACAGTCACCTCGGCCATATTGCGCTGCGGCCGGTTGCCGGAACCGTTGAAAATCACGTCTTCCATGCCGGAACCGCGCATGGATTTGTATGAGTTTTCACCCATTACCCAACGCAGTGCTTCCAGCAAATTGGATTTGCCGCAGCCATTTGGACCGACAACACCTGTTAGCCCGGGTTCAATAAGGAACTCGGTCGGCTCCACGAAGGATTTGAAGCCAGACAGGCGTAAACGCGAAAACTTCATACATATGGCCCCAAAAAAGGCGTCCTTTACGCAAAGTTATGCAGGTCCCGAATCGATTCGCGCAAAGGCGCAAGCACTATATCCACCCCTTTGTCGCTGATCTTAAGCGAAACATCGCTCAGTTGCTCAAATGCGGTTTAATCATGGCCTCAAACTGAGCCAAACTGTTGTTTCCCTTCATCGCCACGCCATTGACAAAGAAAGACGGGGTTGAGGTTACACCAAGCTCGGTTCCCATGTCGCGCACAGCGATAACGCCCTTGGCTACCTCTTCGTTCTTCAGGCACTCATCAAAGGTTTTTTGCGTAAAACCGGCCAGCCGTGCGATGTTGAACAGTTCGCCCCGTACATCGGCACCTTGGACAGCCCATTTGCGCTGCTGCTGAAACAACACGTCGATCATCGGGAAGTATTTGTCCTTAGGCGCACAGCGGGCAACCATGAACGCCGCCAGCGAGGGGTTATCGAACGGAAACTCCCGGAATACAAATCTGACCTTGCCGGTCTTGATATACTTCTCATCCAGCTCCTTAAACGTGCCCTTATGGAAATTCGCACAATGCGGACATGTGGCAGACGCGTATTCAACTATGGTCACCGGCGCTTTTTCATCGCCCAGAGCCATTTCCCCCAAGGGGCCAACCTTCATCAGTTTATCCGTGTCGACAGACTGCGCCAGCGCAGGCAGTGCTGGGAGGCCGAGCGTAGCTGTTGCAGCAGCCGTGAGAAGGAGTGAGCGTCGAGTTGGTGTCATGTTTTTTCCTGACATAAAGCTATTGTTTGATGATTAGACGGTTGAGGGTCAAGATTTCCGCCGTTTTGCTTTGGCCGATATCGCGCCACGCCCAAGCCTGGTTAACGCTTGGCGCAAGCCCTCGTCATCGACCCGCCCGACCTGCTGCTGCAAGCTCGTTTCCTGGGCCTCCGGCAAGCGGGCGACGGGCCCTCGTGAAACTGTGTCAACTCCGCGGTCTATCGGCCCCTGGATGATCTTGATCGCCGTGACGGCCTGGTAACCGTAATAAGAATTGAGGCGTTCGATCACATGTGGACTTTCGTGCTGGAGCTCAATGGCGGCCGGACCTTCGACCCGAACCGTCAATGTGCCGCCCAAACGGCGGCGCTCATGTTTAATCCGTTCTTGACCGGCAGGCCATCGCAAGCGTTCCGGTTGGCAGAAATCAGCCAGTTCGGAACCGACAATGGTCTCCCAATGCGTCAGAATCTGGGCGTAGGCAAAGCCATGGGCGCCGAACGCACCGCGCGTCAATCTATCCACATGTTTGCCAATTGCCGTTGCCATTAATGATCGCTTTTTGCGTTCGTTTCGTTCAACCACTATACGCGTGTTAGAGCGCTGTTCCACCAACAAGACAGTGAAGAGTGTGTTAGAATCCACAGATCTCTCAAGCCGGTTGCTGGCCTGGTACGGCCGTCACCACCGAGTGTTGCCCTGGCGCGCACCTCCTGGCGGGTCGCAGGGGCGCACCGACCCATACCACGTCTGGCTGTCGGAGATCATGTTGCAGCAGACCACAGTCGCGGTTGTGAAGGACTATTTTCATAAATTTTCCCGCACTTGGCCGGACGTTCACGCCCTGGCTGGCGCGGATCTGGACGATGTTCTGCGCGCCTGGGCTGGGCTGGGTTACTACGCGCGGGCGCGAAATCTTCACAAATGCGCAGGGATTGTTTCATCAGAACACTCCGGCCAGTTTCCACGCTCTGCACCCGAACTGCAGAAGCTGCCTGGAATTGGCCCCTACACGGCAGCGGCCATTGCTGCCATTGCCTTTGATGAGCCCTGCGCAGCAGTTGACGGCAATGTGGAACGGGTGTTGGCACGCTACTACGCAATTGAGACGCCCCTGCCGGATGCAAAGCCTGAGGTCAAAGACAAAGCCGAAGCCCTGGTTCCGCCTCAACGCGCAGGAGATTTCGCCCAGGCGCTGATGGATCTTGGAGCAACGATCTGCGCGCCGCGCAAGGCCAATTGCCTGATTTGCCCGTGGTCGCAAGGATGCCAGGGCCGAATTCTTGGCCTGGCGGAAACACTGCCCCGCAAGGCGCCAAAAAAAGCCAAGCCCACCCGATTTGGAACCTGTTTCTGGTTGGAGCGCAGCGATGGAGCTGTGTTGCTCAGACGTCGACCGGAACGTGGTTTGTTGGGCGGCATGATGGAAGTTCCATCAACCAATTGGGCCGAAACCCGGCCCCAGAATCCTGCAACCGAAGCCCCGGTCGAGGCGCGCTGGCGGCACCTGAAAGAGCGCGTGAACCACACCTTCACCCATTTTCATCTGGAGCTGGAGATCTGGTCGGCTGAAGCGCCGCCGGTGGGCACCACTCTGCCCGAAGGCGATTTCCGCTGGGTCGCAAAGCATGAGTTGGCGACAGAAGCGCTGCCAAGTGTGATGCGCAAAGTGTGTGCGGCAGTTCTGGATTAGAGCATTCAGCCAAATTGGCCATCGCCATCCGGATCAAGCAACTTGTGCATGTGCACGATGAAATAGCGCATATGCGCGTTGTCTACTGTGGACTGAGCCTTAGCCCGCCAGGCCTTCTCAGCTTCAGCATAGTTGGGATAGATGCCGACGATATCCAACGCCTGAAGATCAGTGAAATCAGTACCTTCCAACGATTCAAGTTCACCGCCAAACACCAGATGCAGAAGTTGTTTGGGTTCTTTCACGGTGTCACTCATTGCGCCCGCCTCCGTTTAAGTGTTGCGCTTCCAGCCACACGTGTGGGCCAGAAGCTGGTCATGAAACGCATTGCCCGCCCCGACAATGCCATAGTGGCTAGTCTCAGGGCCATTGTAGCGCATGGGTGATCCGGTGAGGTTGGTGACCCGCCCACCGGCTTCTTGCACCAAAAGATCTGCCGCTGCCAGGTCCCAGTCGGACTTGCCGGAAATTGCAACCGTGCCATCGGCCTCACCCTGGGCGACCTGGCACAGACGCAACGCCATGGACGTTTGCATGGACAGGTTGATCTCGGGCCACGGCTTGGCCCACTTCTTTGAACGAAGAATGCTGGTGTGCATGATGAGATGACACCCTGGCACATCGCCGGGGGCGCTGGCCGTCAACCGGCCGCCATTGCAATAGGCGCCCTCGCCTGCAGCCGCCTCAAAGACCTCACCGCGTGTTGGGTTGACGATCACCCCCAGCAGGGGCGTTCCGTCTTCAACCAAAGCAGCTGCGATGCACCACTGGTCGGTGCCCCGCACAAACCCTTTGGTGCCGTCGATCGGATCAACGATCCAGACGCGCTTGAAATCCTGCCGCGCCGGGTTTTCCTGGGTTTCTTCTGATAGCCAGCCATAGTCAGGTCGCGCGCGCATCAAGGTCTCATGAAGCAGCTTGTCTACCGCAAGATCAGCTTCGGTCACCGGCGTGTTGTCGGGCTTGTCCCAGGTTTCCACGCCGCGCTTAAAGAGCGATTTTGCGAGTTCGCCAGCCTCACTCACCGCCTCAAGCAACAGAGCGTGATCAGCTTTGAGTGGGTTACCGTCAGCTACCGGCAACGGTCATGCCCTCAATGCGAAGAGTAGGCGCGTTCACCGCGCCCGTGAACTCAAGGTCATCGGCAGGTGTGAGCGCCTGGTACATATCCGCCAGATTGCCCGCGATGGTGACCTCTGTCACCGGATGGGTGATCTTGCCGTTCTCGATCCAGAAGCCGTTTGCTCCTTCACTGTAGTCTCCGGTGACAACACTTCCGCCGCGGCCCATCAGCCCCATCACGTAGAACCCATTGGCAATGTCGCTGATCAGGTCCTCTGCGCTGAGGTTGCCCGGCTGCATATATAGATTGGTGGAGCCTGGCGATGGCCCGCTGGAAACGCCGCGCGAAGCCCGGCCGTTTGTTTGCAGGCCAAGTTGTTTGGCTGTGCGAGAATCCAGCAACCAGGTGGTGAGGATGCCGGCATCGATAAGGTTCAAAACCCCCGCAAGCTGACCCTCAGCGTCGAACGGGCGCGACCGGGGTCCCCTCTTCAGAAGCGGATCATCAACAATCGTGATATGGCCGGGGAACACCGCTTCGCCGAGACGTTCCTTGAGGAAGGACGTGCCGCGCGCAATGGCGCTGCCTGAGACAGCGTTGGCAAGATTGCCCAGCAACTGAGAGGCGACGCGCGGATGATAAACAACAGGCACCTGAGACGTAGGCATTTTCCGCCCGCCTAAGCGGCTGACCGCTCGCTCACCAGCTGTTTTGCCGATTGCGCTGGCGCTTTCCAGATCTGCGTGATGAACCTTTGAGCTGTAATCATAATCACGCTCCATCGCGGTGCCTTCACCGGCCAGAACGGCGCAGGACACCGAAAAGCTCGAACGGCGATATCTGCCGGAGAAGCCGTTACTGGCCGCCATCACCACACCGGTCACCCCGTGCGATGCTGAAGCACCGATCGAGTTGCTCACACCTTTGACCGCCAACGCGGCAGCTTCTGCCTCGGCGGCCTGTTCCTTAAGGGCATCAGTGGACGGCGAAAAGCCGTCATAAAGTTCAAGGCTCTCGGCGTCAGACACGCTGCTGGCCTGCTCTGGCAGGCCGGCATTCGGATCAGGCGGTGCTGCTTTCGCCATGGCGACCGCGCTGGTGGCGGTTTCCTCCAGGCTGCTTTCGCCGAGATCGGAAGTTGAGACTATCGCCTGGGAGGCGCCGACGAAGACGCGCAGGCCAAGATCCAATCCTTCAGACCGTTCCACATCCTCCAGCGCACCCAAACGTACGGTGGAAGACACAGACAGGCTTTCAGCAAGGATGACATCAGCGGCATCAGCGCCTTTTGCCTTTGCGCGGCTCAGAAGCTGATCGGCAACGTCCAGGAGACGGGAGTGGTCAAATGTGCTCATTGCCGCCTATCTAGGACGCTTACAGCATCGCATCAACCGCGAATGCTGCAAATATGATCAATCCCATGTCGCGGTTGGAGCGGAACAGTTTCAGACAGAGGTCTGAGTTGTCGATCTCAAGCTTTCGCAGTTGCCACACAGCGTGGGCCCCCGCGGCGGCCAGACCGATGTAGAATAGGATGCCGGCCCCTGCCGTAAAGGCTGCTGCAGCGATAAAAATGATTGCCGCCGCAAAGAATCCGGTCAGCCAGGTGCCTGTTGTCTCGCCGAACTTCAGCGCGGTGGATTTGAGGCCGATCATCACATCGTCCTCTTTGTCTTGGTGCGCGTAGATGGTGTCGTAGGCCAAGGTCCAGGAGATGCCGCCTGCATAAAGCAAGAAGGCTGGCAGGCTCAATTCGCCCATGACTACAGCCCATCCCATCAGGGCGCCCCAGTTAAACGCCAGGCCCAGAACAAACTGCGGCCAATAGGTTATGCGTTTCATGAAGGGATAGGCCGCCACGATCAGAAGGGAGGCCAGACCGACCACAATCGCAAAATTGTTGAACTGGAGCAGTACCACCAGCCCCGTAAGACATTGAGCCACAAGAAACGCCCAGGCCTGGGCTACACTCACTTGGCCGGAGGGTATTGGCCGCGAACGCGAGCGCGCCACCTGCGCATCGAAGTCGCGGTCAACGATGTCGTTATAGGTGCATCCTGCCCCGCGCATGGCTGTGGCGCCGATGGCAAACAGCAGCAAATACCAAAGCGAAGCCACTCCGCCGCCTGAAGCCATTGTGGCCATCGCCAACGACCACCAACAGGGCAAAAGCAGAAGCCAGGTTCCAATAGGCCGATCCAGCCTCGAGAGCCGCGCATAGGGGCGGACAGAACGCGGCAGGAAACGCTCCACCCAATCGTGGGCGCGGTCGGCGACTTTGACGTCTTCGATTTGATTGGCCATCATTCCCAAGAAGTAGCGCAAACACTGCGTCGCAGCCAGTGATGGGATGACACAGGCGCGCGAGCACGCTACCACCATGGATTATGGATGCTGCCCTAAAGCGAACCCCCCGTGTCTATGTTGAGCATGCGCTTGCAGCCGGCAAGGACGTGGCGTTGGATAAGGCCCTAAGCCATTATCTGGGCAATGTCATGCGCCTGAAGGCTGGGGACACGGTGCGTATGTTCAATGGTCAGGACGGCGAATGGTTGTGTACCATCCATGAACTCACCAAGCGCTGCTGCTCACTTAGGGCCGACAGTCAGACCCGCCAGCAGATTTCCTTGCCTGATATCCATTACCTGTTTGCCCCGCTCAAGCATGCGCGGCTCGACTACATGGCTCAAAAAGCCACAGAACTTGGCGCCGCGCTACTGCAACCTGTTCTCACAGAATATACCAATGTGTCTCGGATCAAGCTGGAACGGATGCGGGCAAATGCCATTGAGGCCGCTGAGCAATGCAATTTGCTTTCAATACCGGGCGTGCGCGAACCGGAGCGTTTGGGCGCGATCCTGGACGATTGGGATCCACTCCGACGATTGATCTTCTGCGACGAAGCCGCTGCTGTTAGCTCCCCGTTGACGGTGCTTCAAGGGCTCCCAAGCGGACCGGTTGCGCTCTTGATTGGGCCAGAAGGCGGTTTCAGTCCTGCTGAACGTGGCCGGCTTCTGGATCAACCCTTTGTGACGACAATATCGCTTGGGCCGCGCGTGATGCGCGCAGACACCGCCGGTACCGCTGCCATGGCGCTTGTTCAAGCCGCGCTCGGCGATTGGCGCTGACCGAATTGGCACTTGCCCGCCAGCCTATTCAGGGGTACAGCACATCCGCTCCGGTTCGCCGGATCTTGTACCTGTGTCCCCGTCCTAATCAACACGGTGGGTTCTTGCTTTGAGCGTCCCTTCCCCCGATACCCCCCAGTCTCGCAAGCCTATTGAGAGCTTTGACGAATTGGTCGCCGATATTGAGGCCGGCTGCAAGCCGCCGGAAGATTGGCGCATTGGCACCGAGCACGAGAAGTTCGGCTTTCACACAGATGATCTGAGCCCTATCCCCTATGAGGGCGAGAGCGGCGTTAAGGCCATGCTTGAAGGCATGCAACAGCGCTTTGGCTGGGATCCGATTATGGAAGGTGAAAACATCATCGGCCTCAGTGACCCGGTCACGGCCGGCAATGTTTCGCTGGAGCCTGGCGGCCAGTTTGAGCTTTCCGGCGCGGCTCTGAAACATCTGCACCAGACCTGTTCAGAGGTGAACGGCCACCTGAAACAGGTGCGCGAAGTTGATGAAGAGCTCGGCATTGGGTTTCTGGGTCTGGGCTTCTCACCCAAATGGAAGCTGGAAGAGGTGCCCATCATGCCCAAGGGCCGCTACAAGATTATGCGGGCCTATATGGCAAAGAAGGGCAACCTTGGCCGGGACATGATGTTCCGTTCGTGCACCGTACAGGTCAATCTGGACTTTGCGTCTGAGGCCGACGCGGTCAAAAAGATGCGCGTGTCGCTGGCCCTGCAACCAATCGCCACGGCGCTGTTTGCCAACTCCCCGTTCAAGGAAGGCAAACCAAACGGCTTTCTAAGCTACCGCTCGCAGATCTGGACCGACACCGATCCCGACCGTACCGGCATGTTGCCATTCGTGTTCGAGGACGGCTTCGGCTTTGAGCGCTACGCGGAGTACGCGCTAGATGTGCCGATGTATTTCATCTACCGCAATGGCGTGTACAACGATGCTTCAGGCTTGAGTTTCCGTGATTTCATGGCCGGCAAACTTCCAGGCTACGAGGGCGAACTGCCGACGCTGAAGGACTGGTCGGACCATCTGACCACCATCTTCCCGGAAGTGCGCATGAAACGCTTCCTGGAGATGCGCGGCGCCGATGGGGGGGCATGGAAAGAGCTTTGTGCTCTGCCCGCGTTCTGGACCGGCATTCTGTACGACAGCTCGACGTTGGATGCGGCTTGGGACCTGGTGAAGGACTGGACCGCTGAAGAGCGCCAGGCCTTGCGTGATGCGGTTCCTGTGCACGGCGTGAACGCGCCGTTCCGGGATGGCACCATTCTGGACACCGCCCGCAAGGTGGTGGCGCTGTCCAAGGCGGGCTTGGTTGCCCGCAATGTGCAAGACGGCATGGGCAGCGACGAATCCATCTTTCTCGATGTGATCGAGGAGGTGGCCGCAAGCGGCATAACGCGCGCTGAGCGGCTGTTAGAGCGGTTTCGCGGCCCTTGGGGTGGCAACATCGACAAGGTGTTCGAGGAGTGCGCTTATTGAGTGGCGCTCATCTCGGCGCGCACTTGTTGGCGCAATAGATCAATCGGCATGTATTTGCGGCCCTGGCGAAAATGCCAGAAGGTCCAGCCATTGCAGGCTTCGGCACCCTGAACGTGAGCCCCGATCTTGTGAATGGAGCCGGTGGCGTCACTGCACGCAATTGAGCCGTCTGAACGCACCCGTGCCGCGTGGCGCTGATGAGGATCGTACAGCGTTGCCCCAGGCTCGATGAGCCCGCGTTCAACCAACGAGCCGAAGGGGACGCGCGGTTCGCTGCGCTTGCCCTTGGTGAACTCAACCGCTTCGCCTGAACCTTCCTCGATGCTGCCGATCCTGACGGTGGCCACATCGATATAGTCCTGCTCGCGCTCAATGCCGATCCATTTGCGGCCCAAGCGCTTGGCAACAGCACCGGTGGTGCCCGTGCCGAAGAATGGATCCAGAACCACATCGCCCGGGTTCGATGAGGCTAGGATGACCCGATGCAGAAGCGATTCCGGCTTCTGGGTCGGATGGGCCTTCTGGCCGTCTTGATCCTTCAAGCGCTCGCCGCCATTGCAGATGGGAAGCAGCCAGTCTGAGCGCATCTGCAGATCGTCGTTCATGGCCTTCATGGCGCTGTAGTTGAACGTATAGCCCTTCTGATCGGCGCCCTTTGCAGCCCAGATTAGGGTTTCATGGGCGTTGGTGAAGCGGCGGCCGCGGAAATTGGGCATAGGATTGGTCTTGCGCCAAACCACATCATTCAGCAGCCAGTAGTCCAGATCTTGGAGGGCCGTGCCCACCCGGAAAATGTTGTGATAGGAGCCGATGACCCACAGGGTTCCATCGTCTTTGAGGACGCGGCGGCAGGCTTTGAGCCACTTTCGGGTGAACCTGTCATAGGCTGCAAACGAATCAAACTGGTCCCAGTGATCATCAACAGCATCGACTTCGGAATTGTCCGGCCGCTTAAGATCACCCTCAAGCTGCAGATTGTAAGGTGGGTCTGCGAAGATCACGTCCACAGATTTCGCCGGCAGCTTATTGAGCTGTGTCAGGCAATCTCCTTTGAGAATTTTGTTCTCGAACGGAGCGATATCGGGCTTAGCCTCAAACCCCATGTGCAGATCCTCATACGCCACTTACTGTTAGGACAATGGCGCACGATGTGGATTCGCCGTAAAGGGATGCGGCCTCTTATGGTTAACAGCCGTTAAGCTGCCGTGGCCTCCAGCAACACCCTTATGGGCGCAAACGATTTGCGGTGGTGTAAACATGGCCCAGCTTCGGCCAGGGCCTGCTGGTGGAGAGCCGTGCCGTAACCCTTGTGGCGTTCAAAGCCATAGGCGGGAAATTCTGCGGCCAGCCCGATCATAATCCGGTCCCGTGTGACCTTGGCGATGATGGAGGCGGCTGCGATGGATAGGGAGCGCCCGTCCCCCTTCACCACCGTCTCGCATTGGCATTTGAGATCAGGGCGCCGATTGCCGTCAATAAGGCCATAATCGGCAGGTGCTGCTAGGCCGGCAATGGCCTCCCCCATGGCCCACAATGTGGCTCGCAGGATGTTATGCTGATCGATGCGTTCTACGTCGGCGATCCCAACCCCCACATCAGCACAATTCATGATCTCATCGAAGAGAGATTCACGTTTTGATTCAGTGAGTTTCTTAGAATCGTTCAACCCAACTGGAATACAACTTGGGTCGAGCACAACTGCCGCGGCCACCACCGGGCCGGCCCAGGGGCCGCGGCCTGCCTCGTCCACCCCGGCAACCCGGCCAAACCCGCGAGCCAATGCCGCCTCTTCCAACGAAAAGTCCGGATGAATGGAATCACGTTTTGCCATGCACGCACTCTGACCTGCAGCACGCGGCCTTGCAAGGCTCACAACAAGCTGAGCTGATCACCGGGTTGCGGCGGGCGCTCAAACAGATCGGTGCGCAGATCGCGCTTGAACTCATTTAGCCCGAGCCGCTTGGCCATAACCTCAAACCGCCGTCCAATGGACCAGGCATATGGCCCTACTCCCTTCATACGTTTACCGAACGTTGGGTCATAGTCTTTGCCTTCGCGCATGGATTTTAACAGGGAGAGAACATGGGCAGCGCGGTCTGGAAATTCAGACTGCAACCATTCGCGAAACAGCTCACGCAACTCCAGCGGCAAACGCAAGATGATGTAGCCAGCTTCCTTGACGCCAGCCGCAGAGGCCGCCTTCAAAATGGCCTCAATCTCACTGTCGTTGATGGCCGGAACAACCGGTGCCACCATCACCGTTGTGGGAATGCCCGAAGCCGCTAACACTTCCAATGCCTGCATCCGTTTCATGGGCGTTGCGGCCCGCGGTTCCATCTTGCGGGCGATTGCTCCGTCGAGGGAGGTGACGGAGATTGCCACATTCACAAGATCCTTCTCGGCCATCGCCTGCAGAATATCCAGATCGCGCAAAACCAGCGCAGACTTTGTGACTATGCCTATGGGATTGTTGAACTCCAACAAAACTTCAAGGATCTGCCGGGTGATCCTGTAGCGCCGCTCGATTGGCTGATACGCATCCGTATTGCCCCCCAACACGATCAACGAAGGCTTATATCCAGGCGCCGAAAGCTCGCGGCGCAAAACCTCGGCCGCATTGGGCTTGGCGAACAGCTTGCTCTCAAAATCCAAGCCCGGAGACAGCCCCACATATGCGTGTGCTGGGCGCGCGTAGCAATAAGAGCAGCCATGCTCGCAGCCGCGGTATGGATTGACTGAAAGGTCAAACCCTAAATCAGGTGAAGAATTCCGGTTGATCAGCCCTTTGGGCTGTTCCTCGAACACTTCGGTCTTCAGGGCGGGTTGGTCATCCAGGGTCTGCCAACCATCGTCGAACAACAGGCGTTTGTTGCTTTCAAACCGGCCGGAGACATTGGTGCGCGCGCCGCGGCCGCGCGCCATCTTTCTCGTGGCGGTTGGGGTTTCAACCGCGCCGCGCCCGATGCCATGTTGGGCTGTAAATTCACGAACCGTGACCATGTTAACGAATATAGATCTGAAATGAGAACATTACAAGAACATATTAGAACTTTCCGCAACTTCCAAGGGGTGATATCAGGCTGACCATGCTGACGGTCATCATCCCAACCCTGAACGCGGACAAGGCGCTTGAGGCCACTTTGAGCGCTCTTATGCCGGCAGTGATGAGTGGACTGATCAAGCAGCTCGTGGTGAGCGATGGCGGCTCAGCGGATCACACAGTGGCAATTGCTGACGATGCGGGCGCAGATATTGTCTCCGGCACGCCCGGTCGCGGAAATCAGCTGGTTCTTGGCGCTGCAGAAGCGCGCGGTGATTGGTTGTTGTTTCTGCACGCTGACACCATTCTGGAACCCGGCTGGGATCTGGAGGTTCAGCAATTCGTCGCCGAGGCCAACGCAGCAAAGGATCTGGAGCGTGTGGCCTATTTCCGCTTCCGTCTTAACGACCGGCAATCTGCGGCCCGCTGGCTTGAGCACATTGTTTCAGCGCGGTGCCGGGTGTTGGCCCTCCCCTATGGCGATCAAGGCCTTCTGATCTCGAAGGCATTTTATGAGGCCATAGGCGGGTTCAAGAGCATGCCACTGATGGAGGATGTGGAACTGGTCCGCCGCGTGGGCCGAGGCCGCCTCATCGCTCTTCGGCATGCCGCCGTTACCAGCGCAGCCCGCTATCGGCGTGAAGGCTATCTGAAACGCATGATGCGCAATGCAAGCTGTCTGGCCATGTGGTTCGTCGGCGTAGCGCCTGAGCGCATTGTGCGGTTTTACAAATGAACCACCTGGTGATCATGGCAAAAGCCCCAGAAGCGGGCCGGGTAAAAACACGCCTTGCACGCGATATCGGCGCGGTGGAGGCAACTCGGGTATATCGCACCATCCTGGGCACAACCCTGCGCCGCCTTGCGCCCGATCCGCGTTGGCACACCTGGATTGCGGCGGCGCCCGATCGCTCGGCATACTCCCCCATCTGGCCAGAAACGGTCTCAATTGCTGCTCAGGGAACAGGTAATCTCGGGGACAGAATGCAGCGCGTGTTTCAACACATGCCCCGCGGACCTGTGATCATCTTGGGTTCAGACATTCCGAACATCTTGCCCGATGAGATCGCTTTGAGCTTTCGCGAACTTGGGCGCAATGACGCGGTGATCGGTCCGGCGCCGGACGGGGGCTATTGGCTGATCGGCCAGCGCCGAAGCCCGCGGGTTCTTCAGATGTTTCAGAACGTGCGCTGGTCCGGGCCCCACGCGATGGCTGACACACTTGCCAACCTTAAGGACGCAAATGTGGGTATCGTCGGCCAGAAGGCTGACGTCGACACCCAGGAAGATTACAGAGTTTGGCGCTCTAAAGGTTGAACTGATAGCTCACAGGCGTCCAGCGGTAGCCAATATCACGGCGTTCCACGAAGCCCACAGCCGGGAACGGCATATGATAGCCGGCAACCGGGATCTTGTCGGCGGCCGCCATGTCCAACAGCTTTTTGCGGGCCGCCGCGGCGGCCGCTTTATCCATATCAAACTTCACGTGCCAATCAGGACGCTGCATTGAAGCCACATAGTGGTTGCAGGCATCGGCCATGAGAATGAGACGGTTCTTGCCGCTTTCAATGTGGTAACCCATATGCCCTGGCGTATGGCCAAACGCATCGATAGCGGTGATGCCAGGCGAGGCCTCTTGCTCAGGCTTCACAAAGGTCATTTTGGGCGCCAACGGTTTAACGTTGGTGTTGGCAAGCTTGCCCACCCGGCCTTCAGCTTGATCGGCGGCGGTCCAGAAGTTGAACTCGGTCTCGCCGGCCACATAGCGTGCATTCGGGAAGGCCGGCTTTCCATCCTCCATCAACCCGCCAATATGGTCGGGATGGAAATGGGTGATCACCACGGCGTCAATCTCTTCAGGCGAATATCCGGCCTGTTTCAGGGCAACCAGAAGATTGCCAGCCTTGGGCCGGCGCGCAGCGCCATTGCCTGAATCGAACAGCACAACTTCCTTGCCTGTGTTCACCACCACCGGCGTGAAGCCAATTTCCATTTTGTCGCCTGGCAGATGGTTGGCGCCCATGAGAGCCGCAACGTCTTCTGCCTTTTGATCCTGGCCGAAAATCTTGTTCACGGTGGGCACCTGAATGGCGCCGTCCAAAATGGTGGTCACCTCGAACTCACCCAGCTTGAAGCGGAAGTGCGTTGGGTTCGATGGACCGAGCATTTCAGCCGCCGCGTGACCCGGGCTCGCGTGACCGTCCGCCAGAGTTGCTGCCGCAACAGCGCCGGCGGACGCCAGCACCGTGCGGCGGGAAATCAATTGTTTCTTCTCGTTCATTCTTTCCTCCACCACGGTTGTTGCCTCTTATGATGAAACTATACGCTGACTCATGTCAAAAGGATGATGCTGTAATGCCGCAAACCGGTCACAAGTGCGTGGCCTGATCGTGTTAGCTTTTAGTGCGTTGCAGGTGCTCATCCAGCCTCGGCATGATCTCCACAAAGTTACACGGCATGTGCCGGTAATCGAGCTGGTTCTTCAGGATGCCGTCCCAACCATCCTTGCAAGCGCCCGGGGAGCCGGGCAGACAGAAGATATAGGTTCCTCCGGCAACACCGGCCGTTGCGCGCGATTGAATGGTTGAGGTGCCAATCTTCTCATAGGACAGCATGTGAAACGCCGTTGAGAAGCCATCAATACGCTTTTCAAAGATTGCCTCGAGCGCCTCAGGCGTCACATCCCGGCCGGTGAGCCCCGTCCCCCCGGTGGTGATTACCGCATCCACGCCGTCACTCTCAACCCAACTTCGCACCTTGTCACGGATAACCGCCACGTCGTCGGTCACAATCGCCCGGTCTGCCAGGGTGTGCCCAGCTTCCTCCAGGCGTGCCACGAGGGTTGAGCCAGAACGGTCCTCCTCCAGTGTGCGAGTGTCGGACACCGTCAACACACTAATCTTGAGGGGGACAAATTGGCGGCTCTCATCAATGCGCGACATACTGACAGCTTCTTTCCTCAGCTTCGGGTAGATCTAATATATCGTCATAACACAGCGGGGAAAGGCAAACAGATGCCAGATGCTTCATTTTTCAGCCACGTGACTGTGGGCACCAACGATCTTGAGCGGGCCAAGGCCTTTTACGACGCCGCTCTGGAACCGCTGGGTGGCGTGCAAACCTATGGTAGCGACGTTGTCAGCGGTTATGGATTAGGCCCGGGCGGTCAGACTGTTTTCTGGGTCGTGTTGCCGTTCGACCGCCAGGTGGCAACGGTTGGTAACGGAACACATATTGCCTTCAACGCGAGCACCCGCGCGGCCGTGGACGCCTTCCATGCCCTTGCCTTGGCAAATGGCGGGGCTGATGAAGGCCCCCCCGGGCTGCGCCCACACTATCATGCTGATTACTACGGCGCCTATGCGCGCGATCTGGATGGCAACAAGCTGCAGGCGGTTTGCCATTTGCCGGCGTAGTGCGCGCAGACGCAGATTTCCACTTGACCTGGAGTAACTCCAGGTTGGTAGCTTCCTCTGAGCTGAAACAAGCCAGAGAGAACCATGCGCATTTCAGAGGCAGCCTCGAAAAGCGGGTTGAGCATCGACACTATTCGCTATTACGAAAGCTCCGGCCTGTTGCCGCCAATCGAACGCGGGGCGGACCGGCAACGTCGTTTTTCAACAGTGGATGTGGAATGGCTCATCCTGTTGGCTTCCTTGCGAGACACCGGTATGCCCCAGAAAACCATGCGGCATTTTGCAGGCCTTTATCGGCAAGGTGACGGGACCATTCCGGAGCGCAAGAAGGTCTTGCTCGATCACGCCGACCATCTGGAGCAGCGCCGGGGCGCGTTGGACCGGTGTGCTGATATTCTGGCGCACAAACTGGAAAGATCCGATGAGATCACGGGGGGCAACGCATGAAAATCATTTTGGTCGGTGCTGACGGCGATATTGGCAAAGCCGTGCGCGAAGAACTGGAACCGCGCCACGAACTGATAACCGCAGGACGCTCCAGCGGTGACATTCAGGTCGATATGGCCGACCTGACCTCCGTAAAAACTATGTACGCTGAGATCGGCAGGGTGGACGCTGTGATCTCCACGGCAGGTGATGTGCATTTCGGCACCCTAGGCGATTACACCCAAGAGACCTTCATGCTCGGCCTCAAGGGTAAGGTTATGGGCCAGGTCAATCTGGTGCTGGCCGGCCTGGACGCTGTGAACGATAACGGCTCCCTCACCTTGACCAGCGGCGTGCTGGACCGGGATCCGATCCCCATGGGGTCCGGAGGAGCAGCAGCAAACGGAGCTCTAGGCGGCTTTGTCGTGAGTGCCGCCATAGAGATGCCCCGCGGCCTGCGGATCAACGTGGTGAGCCCAGGGCTGCTGGATGTCTCCGTGCCGCGCTATGGCGCCTGGTTTCCCGGCCACGAGCCCGTCGCCGCACATAGGGTCGGCCTTGCCTACGCAAAGAGCGTTGAAGGTGCCATCACAGGCAAGGTGATTATCGTCGACTAAGGCCTGGCGTTGAGGTCTTATGTGAAGGCATCGGGCATTGAGTCCTTTCTCTGGGCAATATAGGCCTGAAGCGCTTCATCGATGCCTGGGTCAAGCGGCGGAGCTTCGTATTCCGCCAGAGTCTTGGAGACCAACGCATTGGCGCGTTCATCCGTACGCTTGGCGCCGTCCGCTTCCCACTGCTCGTAGGAGTTATTGTCCCCCACCGTGGTGCGGTAGAACGCAGTCTCAAAGTTGGCCTGAGTGTGCGCGCATCCCAGATAGTGGCCGCCGGGACCAACCTCGGCAATGGCGTCCATGGCCTGACCGTTCTCAGACAGATCAATGCCATTGGCAAACTTCTGCATCATGGCGAGTTGGTCCACGTCCATAATGAACTTCTCAAACGAACTCACAAGGCCGCCTTCCAGCCAGCCTGCAGCGTGGAGCATGAAGTTCACGCCACCGATAATGGCCGGGTACAGCGTTTGCGCGCTGTCGTAGGCCGCTTGAGCATCAGGCATTTTGGAGCCCGTGAGCGAGCCACCCGAGCGGAACGGCAAGTTATAACGCCGGGCAAATTGAGCGGCTCCCAAGAGCAGGGACGCAGGCTCAGGCGTGCCAAAAGCTGGGGCCCCTGATTGCATGGAGATCGAGGTGGCAAAGGTGCCCATGATCACCGGGGCGCCTGGGCGGCAGAGCTGAGCAAAGGCGATGGCTGCGGTTGCTTCGGCGACAACCTGAGTCAAAGTTCCGGCCACGGAAACCGGTGACATGGCACCGCCGACGATGAACGGTGAGACGATGCACGCTTGACCGGCCCTCGCGTAGACCTTCAGCGCGCCGCCCATGGTGTCATCGATGACCATGGGTGAGTTGACGTTGATCAGGCTCGTGGAGACGCAATTGTTCTCCACGAACTCATCGCCGAACACCAGTTTGGCCATGTCCACGGTATCCTGCGCCCGTTCCGGCGCCGTCACCGAGCCCATGAACGGTTTGTCGGAATACTTGATGTGGGAATAGACCATGTCGAAATGGCGCTTGTTCACCGGCACATCCACCGGCTCGCACACCGTGCCACCGGAATGGTGCATGGCGGGAGCCATGTAGGCGAGCTTCACGAAGTTCTGAAAGTCCTCAATAGTGGCATAGCGCCGCTTGCCGTCCAGATCGCGCACGAAGGGCGGGCCATAGACCGGCGCGAAGACCGTGTTCTTACCGCCGATAACAACCGAACGCTCAGGGTTTCTGGCGTGCTGGGTGAACTCCTTGGGCGCGGTCTTCATCAACTCGCGGCACAGGCCCTTGGGCAAATGCACCCGCTCGCCCTGCACATCGGCGCCGGCGTCACGCCACATCTGGAGTGCCTCGGGATCGTCGCGGAAATCAATGCCGATTTCCTCTTGAACCTTGTCCGCATTACCTTCAATGAGCGCCATGCCCTCTTCGGACAGGATCTCATATTCAGGGATCTGGCGTTTGATGTAGGTTAGCTGCGTTACCGTGCCTGAGGTGCGCAGCGCGCGGCGGGCCTCGGCGCCGCCTCCTGAGCGCCTGCCCCGACGTGCGCCCCGGCCTTCGCCTGCACCAGCGTCTTCGACGGTATCCGCCATGATCTTCTCTCCACTCACCCGGGCCACGGACGGCACCATGCCGCCGGCCACCGTTCACATAGTGACCCTTATTCACCTGAGGTGAAACTTAAGCCTGCCCCTGAAACGTCTTTCCATCGCTCAGATGCGACGCCTGGCACCGGCTGGTGTAGGACCAGCTTAACCCATTTCCCAAAAGCGACAGCAATCGGCTTGACAGCGACATAAAGATTTATTTATATAAGTAAATCATTATGTCACAAAGGAATGATCGATGACCACGCTTTCGCACCGTGCCTGGACGGCCTCGCAGAACACCGCGCCCATCGAAGTCTCCTTTGAGTTCTTCCCCCCAGGAGGCCAAAAAGCCTTTGATCGCTTGATGAACACTGCCGAAAACCTGGAGCCGTACGCACCACGGTTCCTGTCGGTCACCTGCGGCGCCGGCGGAACCGATGATCTTTCCAGCGACAAGTCGTTCGAAGCTATCCAGTCCCTGCGCCGCAGTGTCGACACCAACCTGGCCGCCCACCTTACCTGCGTTGGCCGCAGCAAGCGGGAAATCGACCTCCGGGTTCGTGAATATGCAGCTGCCGGCATTCGCCGGATCGTCGCCCTGCGCGGCGATGCGCCCGAAGGCCAGGACTACCGCCCCCACCCTGGCGGGTATGCCAATGCGGCTGAGCTGGTTGCGGGCATCCGCAAGATCACCGATTTGGACATTTCGGTGGCTGCCTATCCGGAAGCCCACCCGGATTCCCCGTCTCGAGCCGCCGACATCTACAATCTGAAACAGAAGCTTGATGCCGGTGCAAACCGGGCCATCTCCCAGTTCTTTTTCGATAATCAGGTTTTTGTGGATTTCGTGGCCGAAGCACGGGCCGCGGGCATCGACCAGCCGATTGTTCCCGGCATCCTTCTGATCGATGATTTCTTCAAGGCCAAGAATTTCGCAGCCAAATGTGGAACCAATGTCCCTGAATGGATGGATCAGCGCTTCGCGGGCCTGGAAAGCGACCCGGAAACCCACCGCTTGGTCGCGGTCAGCGTGGCTGTGGAGCAGGTGCTGGATCTGGCGGCGCAGGGTGTGCGCAAGTTCCATTTCTTTACCCTGAACAAGTCCGACCTTGCCGTTGCCGTGTGCCGCAGTTTGGGCTTGGCGCCGGTTCAACAAACCCTCAAGGCCGCTTGAGGCCTTCTGCGCGCTTCGGATCGTCGCAATCAGTCTTCGCCGTGTCGCAAGTGCTTCATCGCGCAAGGCCAACAATCCGCCATAAGTGCGCCAACTGCTGATGTCTTGTTGGAGCTCACACCAATGCCGCAACTTACCATCGTCTATTGGCGCGACATGCCGGCCCAAGTGATCGTAAAGGCCGGGCGCACCAAGGAAAGCCGCAAGCTCGATGAGCGCTTCGAGCAGGCCATCGATATGGCCGCCATGCGCTCTGGCGCCTCTGAGACGGACGCCTATCTTGAAGAATGGCGCCGCGAGACCAGTGATGTGGACGGCGACCTTGCCGAGATTGCCGACACCACACAGCAAAACCTTGAAACAGAATTTGATCAGGACCGGTTGAAAACCCTGATTGCCAATGGCGGCCAAGCGGCCTAAGCCTTCCTCCAAACCAGAAAGACACCAAGCGTTATGACCGAAACAGTTGTCGCCTCCGCCACCAAGGAAGTGGTTCTGGGCTTTGATCGCCCTTTCCGCGTGATCGGCGAGCGCATCAATCCGACGGGCCGAAAGAAGCTGGCAGCCGAACTGGAGCTGGGCGACTTCTCAACCGTTGAGAAGGACGCATTGGAACAGGTTGCGTGCGGAGCCGACATCCTCGACATCAACTCCGGCGCCGTCTTTTCCAACATGATGGCAAAAGACCCGCGCTACGCCGACAACAACTTCGTTGAACCGCCTTTGATGAAGGAATTGGTTGAGCGGGTGCAGGCCTTGGTCGACGTACCGCTCTGCATCGACAGCTCTGTGCCCGGTGCATTGGAGAACGGTCTTGAGGCCGCTAAAGGCCGCCCGCTTCTCAATTCGGTTACGGGCGAGGAAGAGCGCCTGGAGATCGTTCTGCCCCTGGTCAAGAAATATGATGTGCCCGTGGTCGCCATCTCAAACGATGACACAGGCATCTCCGAAGACCCCGACGTTCGTTTCGAGGTGGCCAGGAAGATCGTTGAGCGGGCCGCCGATTTCGGCATCCCCGCACACGACATCGTCGTCGATCCGCTGGTTATGCCCATTGGCGCCATGTCCACTGCGGGTCATCAGGTCTTCACCCTGGTGCGCAGGCTGCGCGAGGAACTGGGGGTCAACACAACGTGCGGTGCGTCGAACATCTCGTTCGGCCTGCCAAACCGGCACGGCATCAATAACGCGTTCCTGCCCATGGCTGCTGCTCATGGCATGACGTCGGCGATCATGAACCCTGTGCAGCTTGGTGCCAGCGAGACAAAAATCGCCGCGCGCGTGGCTGAGCTTGAGGCGCTGGGCATTATGGTGCCCGAAGGTGTCGATCCTGCTGCCCTCGCGCCGCTGATCGGGCTTGGGGCAACCAAAGGAACACCGTCCAAGGAAATCGAGGCGATCAAGGCCGCTGACTTCCTGCTCAATCACGACCCGGCGGGCGGCGCCTGGATCAAATTCAACAGGGTTCCCGCAAAGCCCGGTAAAGAAGGCGCGCGGGGCAACCGCGAAGGACGCCGCCGGCGCCGGGCCTAGGCGGGCAAAAGGGGCAGGCATGAGTGACGGCGGACAGACCAAAGAGGCGCTTGTCGTCTTCACGCCTTCGGGCAAAAGGGGCACGTTCGCCCACGGCACCCCTCTCCTCACCGCGGCGCGCTCTCTGGGCGTCGACATCGACAGCGTGTGCGGCGGCCGCGCCATTTGCGGGCGCTGCCAGGTTGATGTGTCACAAGGTGACTTTGCCAAGCACGGCATCTCGTCGAGCGCCGGCAACCTGACCGACATCACCGCCGTTGAAGTTCGCTATGACGACAAGCGCGGGCTCAAGACCGGCCGCCGGCTGTCGTGCCAGGCCAAGGTTCAGGGCGATGTGGTCATCGACGTGCCGCCGGAAAGCCAGGTGCACAAGCAAGTGGTGCGTAAGCGCGCCGAAGCCCGCATCATCGAGATCGACCCGGTCACCACCCTCCATTACCTGGAGGTGGAAGAGCCGGATATGCACAAACCTTCATCTGATCTTGAGCGGGTCTACGATGCCCTCCGCGATCAGTGGGACATGCCGCATGTGACGTGCGACATGCGCATTCTGGCTGAACTGCAGCCGGTTTTGCGCAAAGGCGACTGGACCATCACCGTGGCCGTCCACCGGCGCCTGCCAGGCGATCTGCCGCAGATCATCGGGGTGTGGGCCGGCTTCCATGACGAGGCCTACGGGTTGGCGATCGATGTGGGCTCCACCACCATTGCGGCTCACCTGTGCGACCTGGCCAGCGGCGAAGTCTTGGCCTCATCCGGCCTAATGAACCCGCAGATCCGCTTTGGCGAAGACCTGATGAGCCGGGTCTCCTATGTGATGATGAACCCGGGCGGCGACGTTGAGATGACCCAAGCGGTGCGCGATGCCATCAATGTGCTCGCGGGGCAGGTCACGATAGAAGCCGGCATCAACCAGGACGACATTCTGGAAGCGGTTCTGGTGGGCAACCCTGTGATGCACCATCTGCTGCTTGGCATCGATCCGGTCGAACTTGGCGGCGCGCCGTTTGCGCTGGCCACCGGCCTGGCCGTCACCCGCCCTGCCCGCCAGCTTGACCTCAAGCTCCATGGCGGCGCCCACGTTTACGTGTTGCCATGCATTGCCGGCCATGTGGGGGCGGATGCCGCCGCCGTGGCCCTGTCGGAAAGCCCGCATCTGTCTGATGAGATGACGCTGATAGTGGATGTGGGCACCAATGCGGAGATCCTGCTGGGCAACAAGAAGCGCCTGCTCGCCTGCTCTTCGCCCACGGGACCGGCCTTTGAGGGCGCGCAGATTTCCTCTGGCCAACGCGCCGCGCCGGGCGCCATTGAGCGGGTGCGGGTTGACCCCGACACGCTGGAGCCGCGCTTTCGGGTGATCGGCTGCAACCTGTGGTCTGACGATCCGGGCTTTGAAGCAGCCACCGCCGGCAGCGGCGTCACCGGCATTTGCGGCTCGGGCATCATCGAGGTGATGGCCGAGATGTATCTGGCCGGCATCATCAATCAGGACGGCGTGGTGGACGGCTCCATGGCCGAAAAATCGCCCCGCGTGCGGGCCAACGGGCGCACGTTTGACTATGTGCTGCACGAGGGCGAGCAGTCCATCACCGTGACCCAGAACGACGTGCGCGCCATCCAGCTCGCCAAGGCGGCGCTCTATGCGGGCACGCGGTTGTTGATGGACAAGATGGAAGTCGACACGGTGGAACGCATTCGCCTGGCCGGTGCCTTCGGCAGCCACATCGATGTGAAGTACGCCATGGTTCTGGGGCTCATCCCTGACTGCGTTTTGAGCAAGGTTGAGTCTGCCGGCAATGCGGCGGGCACGGGTGCGCGGATTGCGCTTTTGAACTCAGGCGCCCGCGATGAGATTGAGCGGGTGGTGCGCGAGATCGAGAAGATCGAGACGGCGGTTGAAGAGCGTTTCCAGGAACATTTCGTGGACGCCATGGCGATCCCCCATAAGACGGCCTCCTACCCTCACCTCAACGAGGAGGTTACCTTGCCTGCGCCCAAGGAAGTGGTTGCGGCGCAGGATGGCGACGGCGATGGCAGCCCGAGAAGACGCCGCCGTCGCCGGAGCTGAGGCGGCATCTGGATCCCCCCTTCCCCGCACCACATCTAACACTGTCGTCCTCGGGCTTGACCCGAGGAGCCAAGGCCCAACGCTCTGAGTGTGCGGTGGTGGGCCCTCGGGTCAAGCCCGAGGGCGGCAGCATTGAACGTCCGCTCCAGCGCCCAGCACCCCACGTTCCTCGCCCTGTTCCCGCATTCCTCCTTTCGTCATCCCCACTCACGCCCCTTCGTCATCCCTGCGAAAGCAGGGATCCAGAGCAATACGCTCAGAGCTGTTCTGCCCCTGGATGCCTGCCTGCGCAGGCATGACGGGGTATGGGTTCCCCGCTCTCTCCTGCGCAGGCGGGGATCCAGGGTGACTGTTTCCGAGGGCCGCGGTTTGGACTTTTTCGAACATGAACAAAAATTCTCACTCAAAAAGGCCAAATAGACCGAATCCGAGCAATAAATCAAAATCTTACGCGAATTTGGGTTCGTTTCGCAGAATCGCTGTTTTTCGCAGTTTTCTGCGCGCGAAGATGAACAGAAATTGCCACGTAAATCAACAATTATCAACTATTTAGTGGCAATTTGCAGCGAAAGCACCACCCGCTCGGCCGCATCAAACGCCCCTTCGATCAGCCCCGGGCTTTGGTGGGCTGTTTCAGCGCCCGCGAAACACAGCCGGCCGTCAAAATACACCTCCCGCAGCGCCTCCGGCCCAACATCGGGATGGGTGATGGGTCCGCTCAAATCACCAGGCGATGCCACAAACCGGTTCTTGGCCCAGTCTTCCACATGCACGGCCAGCGGTTCGGGGATTGCCTCCCCAAAACAGCGTTTCAATTGGGCGCGAATGTGCACTTCCAGCTCATCGCCCAGCGCCGCACGGGCCTCAGGCGACAGACCGATGAAGCCCCAAAGCGCCGCCGGTTCACCCTCTGACCCGCAATGATCGTGCGCCTCCACAAGGGGCCCGGCGCGGCTGGCAATGCGCCCGGACAACCCCGCCTCACGCCAAAAGGGACGATCATAGAGAACAGCCACCTTGGCATGGGGTGCCATCCAGGTCGGCATGGATCCCAGCGCGTCTTGAAGACCGCCAGGCAGTGCGCTCTTCCAATCAATGGAGCTGAGAGCCAGGCGTGGCGGCAAGGCGACGATGACCTGGCCAGCTGTTAGCACAGCGTTACCGGCACCCACCAGGACGCCCGCATCCATGACCTGCACCGCGGTGGCCGGTGTTGAGGTGAGCACCATGCCTTGCGGCAGCTTGGAGACCATTGCATCCACCAGAGCCTGAGATCCGCCAACCACCCGTTCATTGCCCTCCTGGCCTGGAATGAGTGCCGTTTGCGCCGGCTGATCTGGGCCATAGTCCAGAACCGCCTCCCCGGCGTCAAACTGCGCAAACGTCTCAAGACCCAACTTCTCAAGCCAGCGCCCAATGACGGGCTGAAAGGCAGGCCATACCCAGCTTGGCCCAAGATCGGCAACAAAGGCGTTGGTGCGCTCGTCGAACACCGACCGGATGCGACCGCCGGGTTTGGCGTGGGCTTCAAGCACACGAACCGTCTTGCCCGCCTCCACCGCCAGAAGCGCGCTGGCAAGTCCACTCAAGCCGGCGCCGATAACAATCACATCGAGCTTGCCAATCCCGTCACTCATGCTGCTGAACACACCCTGCCCGTTTGAAGGGGCGGACCTTAGAACGCGTCGGCCTAAACGCCAAGCCACCCCTCGCGCATTGCGGCGCACGGTCAAATCACCTACGAACTGTACTGTGCCCACTAATGGGTTGATTTAGCCGGGGGAGAGCCGATGAAGGACAAGTTAGCTGCAGAAGCGTTTGGAACATTCTGGCTTGTGTTTGGTGGCTGCGGCAGCGCTGTGCTGGCAGCCGGCGTGCCGGATCTCGGAATTGGCTTCATGGGCGTATCATTCGCCTTCGGCCTGACTGTTCTCACCATGGCCTATGCAGTTGGTGGCATCTCTGGGGGCCACTTCAATCCCGCAGTTTCGCTGGGCCTTGCGGTTGCCGGCAAGTTTGAGTGGAAGGACTTCGTTCCCTACGTGATTGCCCAGGTGATCGGCGGCGCATTGGCAGCCTTGGTCTTGTATCTGATCGTGTCGGGAAAGGGTGATTTCTCAGGCGTTGGCGGCTTTGCCTCAAATGGTTATGGGGAGCACTCCCCCGGCGGCTTCTCTCTTATGTCAGCCCTCATCATCGAGGTTGTTCTGACCGCGTTCTTCCTGATCATCATTCTGGGCTCCACCAGCAAGCTGGCCCCTGCAGGCTTTGCGCCCATTGCCATCGGGTTGGGACTTACACTGATCCATCTGATTTCCATTCCTGTGACCAACACTTCGGTCAATCCGGCGCGCTCCACTGCGGTGGCCCTTTTTGCCGATGGCTGGGCGCTGCAGCAGCTCTGGCTCTTTTGGCTGGCACCGTTGGCCGGCGCGGCCTTGGGCGCCGTTGTTTGGAAGGCCTTGTTGGCGGACACTTCGGGTGAATAACAGGCTACGCCGATCCGGAGAATGTCCGGTTGGCACTCAGGTTCTGACGTTTTCAAACTTGCACCCTCACAGCGGATTTGTGCCAAAAATCGCCGTGTTGCAAAAAACACACAAAGATGAGTGTTTAACCCAATGGTGGCTGTTTTATCTTGCCCCTACGTAATCGATGGAACAATAATTCCTGTTAATCGGCCGGGGAGCGCTTAAACTGGGGTGCTGCCCGAGTTTTTAATAGGAGTTGGTGAAAGCCGAGTCGATTCAGGGGAGCAAGAAAATGCGACAATTAGTTTTTGCCACCGCTTGTGGATTAGCATTGGCCGTTAGCGGTTCAACCGCAAAATCCGAGGAAAACGGATCTGAATATTCACCTAATGTCTATCTTTCCGGCGCGGGAGGTGCTGCATTTTTCAGTGCTGAATCACTAATTTACCCCCCCCCGCCGTTAGTCCTCCTCAAAATTTTGATTTTGACACTGGTTTTGCTGTTCAAGGTGCCGTCGGTACTCGTTTACCTATGAATTTTCGCACCGAGCTGGAGGTCACCTACCGAGAGAACGATCTTAAGAGCCCCTTCACTTCTGGCGCTGTTACAGCTGATAGCGCCGGGGATTTGTCCTCTGTCACTGTGATGGCGAACGTGATCTATGATTTCCAATTGTTTGAACAGTTCAAGTTGTTCGCAGGAGGGGGCATCGGTGTAGCAAGTATTTATTTTGATTTCAGACGCGGTCCGATGGGCGGTGGCCTCAGTTTGGTCGATGGAAACACAAACCGTTTTGCTTATCAGGCCATAGCAGGTGCGAGCTTCGAGATTGTCGAGGGTGTTTCAATCTTCGGCAAATATGCATATTTGGGCACGGCAGGGGATTCGATCAGATTCAACAATGCCTTTGTTGGCCCACAAACTGGTTCCTTTGACTATCATAATCACACTGTCTTCGGTGGCATTAGCTTCGAACTTGGCAGTATGTAAACTGGCGACGGCTCAAAGCTCCGTCCGTTAGCCTATTGCACTCTTAGCTGCGCATAAGATGTCGATGGAGTCTGTCCGCTTTGGGTCATTATCCACCGTTCGAAGCTCCATGAGCGCGCGGCCGTTGCGCGCCCAACATCAGACGTTCAGAGCAGCAGTGCCGGCCACATCTAGCACCGTCGTCCTCGGGCCAGGCCCGAGGGCGGCAGCATTGAACGCCCG
>JAAEUE010000213.1 GCA_024227565.1 Alphaproteobacteria bacterium | reverse complement strand
TGGGACCAAGTGTGCGGGCAACCAGGACTAGATCGGCTCCTTCACGAGCCATGGTCTCCGTAATTGTGCCGCCCATTCCCTGCGCGGCGCCGGTGATAATCGCTGTTCTGTTTTCAAGTCTCATCGTAACTCCTCCAAGCAATTGATTTTTCAGGCAACAGGCCTGCCGTACCCGCCGCCGCCACTCGTCTTCATGATAATCCGGTCGCCCTGCTGCAGGCGTAGGTGAGCCTTGCCGGGAACATCCATGGTTCCGCCGCAAGCCCGTTCCAACGTGATTTGAAACGTCTCACCGGCTTCACCGCCTTGCAGTCCGTAGGGCGCGATGGCGCAGCGCTCGACCATGGAAGTCATGACAACCTCCGGGGCGTTGATCAGATAGGTTCGAACCTGACCGTCGCCGCCGCGGTGAGCACCTGCTCCACCGGAGCCCCGGCGCAACGCCTGGGCTTCGACCAGTATGGGATAGCTTGCCTCGATGACCTCGGCTGGCGTGTTCATCACATTGGACATGTGGGGGCGGACCGCACACATACCGTCCCGGTCATGACGTGCCCCTTCACCGCCGCCATGAACCTCATAAAGAGTGGTCCACTGCCCGCTTCGCGGATCGCGGCCGCTAAACAGCAGCAAGCCGGATGTGGTCGAACCGCCAGCGGTGAGACGTTCAGGAACGACACTTTCGAAGGCCTTGAAAATCGCATCGACGATACGTTGCGACGTTTCATGATTGCCGCCAACTACGGGTTTGTCGAGCGGGGGATGTAACAGCGAACCTTCACGCGTGATAATTCTGAGCGGGCGGGCACATCCCGCATTGGGCTGGATTTCGGGCCCCGCGATGACTTTCATGGCATAAAACACGCTGGCCGATGCGGTGAACGGCGTGGCGTTCAGCGGTCCGGCCGCGGCATCGCCGGTCGCTGAAAAATCGAATGTTGCTTCCTCGTCATGGATTTCAATGCGGACGCGCACGGGTATGGGCTCTCCACCCAGTCCGTCGTCATCGAGCCAATCTTCGCCTTCATAGATACCGTTGGGAATGGTTCGAATGGCGGTGCGCATCTCCGATTCCGACTGGTCGTGAAGATTAGCGATGGCGGCGCGTATGGCCGCGGCACCATAGCGCGAGAAGACCTCCTGCAATCGCTCATCGGCGGAATAGGTCGAAGCCATCTGGGCGAGAATGTCACCTTCACGTTCCTCTGCGCCGCGAACGTTGGCCAGAATCACGTCAAGTTTCTCACGGTCCGGGCCCTCGTTGGTAAACACACGCAGTGGCGGGATACGCAATCCTTCCTGCCAGGCGTCACGGGCATCGGGTACATAGCTCCCCGGTTTGGCCCCGCCGATGTCGGCCCAGTGGGCCAGACTTACTGCGTAGGCTTGGATGGAGCCTTCGGCAAAGACCGGGCGAACGGCTTTCACATCCGGCAAGTGGTTGCCGCCCGCCTCCGGCAAATTCATGAACCACACATCGCCGGGCTGCAGTTTCTCTACCGGGACTCGTTTGAGAAACTCCTGCACAGTGGAACCCATGACGCCCAGATGTGCCGGAATGTCACGTCCTTGGGCAATCAGGTTGCCGTCGTTGTCGGTCAGGGCCGACGACAGGTCTCCGGCCTCGCGCAGCAAAGGCGAACGCGCCGAGCGCATGACGATCAGGGACATCTCCTCGGCGATAGCGGTCAGGGCGTTGCGGATTACCTCGATGGTGAAGGGATCTGGCCCACGATTCGATGGCTGGCTCATGAGCCTGTCCCTGTTTCAATGATCAGGTGGCCAGACGGGTCGGCCCAGGCTGTCGCGGTGGGCGGCACGACAATCGTTGACCAGTCGTCTTCGATTATGGCGGGGCCTTCGACCTTCCAGTTCACGGGTAGCGCGCCGCGTTCAAAGCGCGTGGTCGGGACCGGACCGCCGGCATCAAAGCAACACTCATCGACGGAAATCGGTTCGGTAGTTTCCTTGCGCCTCGCCTCAGTCAGATCAGAAATGCCGCTTTGCGAGGGCGCGGTAACGGTTACGCGCAAGGTCTCCAACTGCCAGGGCTCGTCAGTAGCGAAGCCATACAGTTTGGCATGTTGCGCCATGAAATCCCGGTTCAGTTTTTCCCGATCGCACGGCAGATCAAAGGGAACCTCAACCGTGTCGCTCTGTCCTGCATAACGCACCAGAGCGATGAAACGGGTGTTTAGCGTGTCGGCGGCATGACCGGCAGCAACAATGGGCGCGCTCAAACGGTCTTTCATGGACTGACAGCGCCCATTGAGCTGGCCGCTATCCCATTCGGTGCTGGGCATGCGCAAGGTATGCTGCTCAGCGTAGCTGAGTTCCGCAGTCAGGCAGCCCAGGGCCGAAAGCACACTGGAAAACTTGGGCACCACCACTTTGGCTATGCCGAATTCCCGCGCCAGGGCCACGGCGTGCATGGGACCTGCGCCGCCGAAGGCGATCAGCGAACAGGAGCGCGCATCAACACCGCGCTCCACGGTAACCCGGCGGAGCGCGCGGGCCATGGAGGCATTCGCCACCCTGTAAATCCCAAGCGCGGTTTCATGAACAGAGGTTCCGAACGTATCGGCAAGGGTCTTGACCGCCGTCTCCGCCTTTTCCCGGCTAAGCCGGATAACACCGCCAAGCAGGCGCTCAGGGTTGAGAAAGCCCAGTGACATGTTGGCGTCGGTCACAGTGGGCTTCTCACCCCCCAGTCCATAGCACACTGGTCCAGGTTCGGCACCCGCGCTGTCGGGACCGACACGGACGGCGGCGCCTTCCACGCGGGCGATGGAGCCACCCCCGGCACCAATGGATTCAACAGCGGCCATGAGTTGACGGACGGGACGTCCGGCCAGACGCTGGTCACTGCCGACCTGGACCTTGCCGTTAATGACCACGCAGGTGTCGGTGGTGGTGCCTCCCATGTCAAAGCCGATGGCATTTTCCAGCTTCAGCTCATTGGCGATTTTTCCTGCGGCCGCGACACCGGCCGCGGGGCCGGAGAGCGCCAGCGCAAGTGGACGGTCCTTGACGGCATCGACTGACGCCATGCCCCCGGCAGAATGAAACAGGTGAATGGTTGTCGTGTCGCCGGCGCATGCCTGAAGCTTCTCCAGATATTCCGCCGTTAGGGGCATGAGGGCGGCATTCAGAATAGTCGTGTTCGTGCGTTCAAACTCCCGTGGCTCGGCACTCATTTCATGGGAGAGAGCGACATATTTGACCGTCCTGGAAAGCTCGCTACCCAACATCTTTTCGTGCCCGGCATTGACGTAGCAATGTTGCAGGGCAATGGCAGCCGCTTCGATGTTCAACCCGCAGGCAACCTCGGCGACCCGGCGGGCTTCCACCTCGCTCAAGGGTTTGAGAACCTGACCTTCGGGACCTATCCGTTCATGGGCTTCGATACGGTGCTGTTCGGGAACAAGCGGCGGCAGTTTGGGCGTAACATGCAGGCGATAGAGTTCACGCCGGTTCTGGCGGCCGATTTCGATGGTGTCGCGGAAGCCTTCCGTCGCCACCAAGGCAACAGGGGCAAGACTGCCCTCCACAATGGCATTGGTCGCCATGGTCGTGCCGTGCATGAGATCGCAAACCCGGTCCCATCCAACATCAATCGCGCTGTATGCAGATATGACACTGGCCACCGGATCACTTGTCTTGCTGCGCACTTTGGCGGTTCTGACATCGCCGCTGGCCGCATTGACGGCGATCACATCGGTGAACGTCCCACCAATATCAATGCCGACCTTCCACGTGCCACTCATTATGCGTGCATCCCTGCACTCTGGTTCGTTCACAATCTGAGTTCGCAGGGATTATCCGCCAATTCTCTGGCGAGTTAAATTTCAATTTGTTCCCATCATCCTTAACAAAAAGCTATCTTGTAATGCTTGGAGCGTTTACACAGTATCCATTGGCGGGCGGCAAGAACGACCGTGAAGGTATGACCCATGCTTAGATATACGTTGCGGCAACTGGAGTACTTCATTGCAACCGCTGAACATTCATCCGTGGCGGATGCCGCACGCCAATTGAACGTGTCCCAGCCTTCCGTATCAAAATCCATAACCAAACTTGAAAGACAGC
>JAAEUE010000212.1 GCA_024227565.1 Alphaproteobacteria bacterium | reverse complement strand
CTTTTTCATTCGGGCGACGACCTCGGGATTTTGGGACGCGATGTCCCGCTCCTGGCTCAGGTCGCTTGCAAGGTCGTGGAGTTGGACCCGATCGACGCCGCCCCTCTTCATCAGGGGGATCAAGGCTTCATTGAAATAGAACATGGCCCGGAATTCATCGCGCAGCCGGTTGGCTTCGCGATTGGCGAATCTGCCGTTGAACATGCGTGAGCGCAGATCCAATCCGCCCAGCTCTTTCTCAAGATCATCCCCCAGGGCCAATTTTGTCTGCTGCAGCAAGCGGTTCGCCTTCGCATTGTCAAACGGGAGTCGGGCTGTGCTCGGCGCCAAGAGGGTATGGTCCCCCATTCTCATCGCCATGGTGGAGCCGTTCATCCAGAAAAGGGGTTGATGACGTTCAAAACTGCCGGTGCGGGTGAGCAAAGGCGTGAGGTCAGAGCCGTCCAGGAAGACGTCCTTGGGTTTGTCGATGCCAAGAAGCCCGCAGATGGTCGGAAGCAGGTCCACGGCTCCGGCAGGTTCTTTCTCAACGTGGCCGGCGGGGATTTTCCCTCTCCAGTAGAAGATGCCCGGCACGCGGTGGCCTCCTTCATGATGCGATCCTTTTTTGCCGCGCAACTTTCCGCAGCGATCCTGTCGGTAGCTGCCGTTGTCGGATGAGT
>JAAEUE010000211.1 GCA_024227565.1 Alphaproteobacteria bacterium | reverse complement strand
CTGGCGGCCGGGCAGACACCGAATCAAGTCGCCAAAGGCTTAGGGATTCTGCGCCAAACGGTGTACAAATGGCGGGATCGGTGGCGCACGGCGGTAGCCGGTCTGGCTAAGGCGGAGCTGCCGGAAACCCCGGATAAACGCTTGACAGCGTTATTGGAGCAGGTTCTGCTGGACGGCTACCGGCGAGGTAAACCGGTGACTTTTAGCCCCGAACAGTTCGTCAAAATCGTTGCTTTAGCCTGTGAACACCCGAAGGCCTCGAGCCGCGCCCTGAGCCACTGGACCTCCAAGACTTTGGCGGCTGAAGTGATCAAACGAGGGATTGTGAAGACGATTTGCCGAGCCACCATCAGTCGATTACTCAAGGACGCCAAGATCAAACCGCATCGGAGCCGTTACTGGCTCAATGCCTGCCCCGCTGATCCGGCCTCGTTTGATGAGCAGGTCCGCCAGGTCTGTGCGATCTATCGGCAAGCCGCTACCCTGCACCGCCAAGGCATTCATGTGGTATGTATTGATGAGAAGACCGGCATTCAAGCACTTGAGCACAAGTATCCGGCCAAAGGCGTCAAACCGGGCTACGTGGCCCGCATTGAGCATGAATACCAGTGTTTGTTTGTGCATATCCCCAAGACGGCAGGGATGAGCATCGAACAATTTTTCTTGCATCAACTCG
>JAAEUE010000210.1 GCA_024227565.1 Alphaproteobacteria bacterium | reverse complement strand
GCATCGTCTGCCTGCTCGGGCTCCGCTGCATAGATTTTCACGTCCGGCGCGAGGTTGGACAGGGTCAGGCAGGTGCCTGAAATCATGCCGCCACCTCCTATGGGCGCAACAACTGCGTCAAGGCCTTCAACCTGTTCGTTCAGTTCGCGCGAACAGGTGCCCTGCCCGGCGATCACCCGCGGGTCGTTATAAGGATGCACGAAATCCGCACCAGTCCGCTCCTGCACCTCGGCAAACACCGCCTCTCGGCTGGTGGTCGAGGGCTCACATTCAGTGATCTTGCCACCATAGCCGATCACCGCATCCTTTTTGGCCTGCGGCGCAGTATGTGGCATCACAACATGGCACGGGATACCCCGCCGGCCAGCAGCATAAGACAGGCTCAGCGCATGGTTGCCCGAAGAATGGGTCGCCACGCCGCGCTTGGCCTCTTCATCGCTCAAACCAAAAACCGCGTTTGACGCGCCGCGCACTTTGAAAGCTGCCGCTTTCTGGAAGTTCTCGCATTTGAAAAACAGTTCGGCACCGGTCAGTTCGTTCAGAAACGAAGAGGTCAGAACCGGGGTGCGATGCACATAAGGCTTGATGCGCTCATGGGCGTTCAGCATGTCATTCAGCGTCGGGATATACATCTCGTTCATATCCTTCATCAGGCCGCAACCCGGGCCACCGCGCCGTTGGCGCCGCGATAATATTCCTGCGCTGCGGCAACACCGGAGCCGAGCGTGATCGGGAAGCCCAGATCAACCATGCACATCTCGGCAGTCGCAATGCCAGACAGTG
>JAAEUE010000209.1 GCA_024227565.1 Alphaproteobacteria bacterium | reverse complement strand
GCATTCCGCCTGGGTCCTCGGGTCAAGCCCGAGGACGACAAAACAAGCAGACAGACTGCGGAATGACGAGGCCGACGCGCCGCTCTAGGTCGATCCTTCGATCGGTGTGTAGCCAAAGGTTTCCTGGCTCAACGCCGTGCTCACTACACCTGCAGCCCTCACTACACCTGTAGCCCTCGGGCTTGACCCGAGGGCCCATCCCAGCAGAAATACGCGCATTCCGCCTGGGTCCTCGGGTCAAGCCCGAGGACGACAAAACAAGCAGACAGACTGCGGAATGACGAGGCCGACGCGCCGCTCTAGGTCGATCCTTCAATCGGCGTGTAGCCAAAGGTTCCCTGGCTTAATAGGGCATCGCGCCCGCCGTGCTCCGCAACCCGTGCAGCCTGCCGCCTGAGCGCCTCCGCGTTGGTGGCCTCAGGATCGAGGAACGCCTCCAGGCGCCGGCGTCCCTCTGCAACAATGTTTGCGTGATCAGATGAGTTTCCCAAGTCCATCAACTCTAACGGATCCTTATTTAAATCAAATAGTTGTGGAGGATACTTAAGGTAATCTATGTACTTCCACTGATCCCAGCGCACCATATAGAACCCGCTCCTGCATCCCCCATCGTGATACTCGCTGAGCACCGTGCGGCCCGCCGCTTCCCCGCGTGCTGCCTTCAGCAGGGAGACACCGGCTCTGGGCGCTGGATCCAGCTTGGGTTCGATGCCCGCAACATCCAATGTGGTTGGGTAGAGATCCAACAGTGTGCAAGCGTCATCAACCACCCTGCCCTGGTCAATGCCTTGCCCGGCGATGATCAATGGCACACCGGCAGAATCCTCATACATGGTGCACTTGGCCCAGAACCCGTGATTGCCGATCATGTCGCCGTGGTCTGAGGTGTAGATGACGATGGTGTCGTCCGCCGCGCCGGAGACCTCCAGGGCGCCCAGGATCTTGCCCACGTTGTCGTCCATGTAGGAGATGAGCCCGTAATAGCTGGCGCGCGCCACATTGCGGCTCTCCGGTGTGAAATAGTCCTCAAAGTTCCAGAACTCGCGAAATTCCTTCAGAAACGGATGCCGTTCATAGGCAAGCGGATCGCGCGGCAGATCCATCTCGCCGGGCGGATAGAGGTCGTAGAACTGCTGTGGCGGGGTCAGCGGGTAGTGCGGCGCCACCATGGAGACAAAGGCCGTCCAGGGCACGTCTGAGGCGGTTGCGCCGCCTTGCAGCCAGTCACAGGCGGCAGCACACACGTCGCGGTCATAGTCCACATAGCTCGACCCGCCCGGCCCGATCATCTCGGCATACTCGCGCGATGGCTCCCCGTTGGGCGGCAAATCCTCACGCAACATCCCACTGATCCAGCCAAGCCCGTTCACAACGTGCATGGGGCAAATTTCCGGCTCAAAGCCGTTGTCGTCCTCGCCGCTTCTGAAGTGGAGCTTTCCGATGGAAACCGAACGCCGGCCGGCCGCGATCAGCTCATGGCCCCAGGATGGCGGCGACCCGTTGTAGGGGGTTGCGCTGTCCCACGATTTGATCTCATGCACATGGCGCCCGGTTTGGATCGCGGCCCGCGTGGGGACGCAGATTGGCGAGGGCGTATAGGCGTTGGTGAAGCGCGTGCCACGGGCCGCGAGCCCGTCAATATTGGGGGTTTTGACGATTCCGTGGCCATAACATCCTGCCGTCTCGAACGAATGTTCGTCCGACATGATGATCAGGAGGTTCTTTGCCGCCATGTTGTTGCTCCAAGTTGTTGATATCTCTGCACTCAGAGGGCCTTTGGACCACGGTAGCGTGTTTTCCGACTCAAGCAAATCAGATAGATAAACTGCCATGAGCGAGATCATTTCCCCACCCCCCGACGGCAGCGCCGAAAGCATCAACCTGCGCGAGGCGCTTGAAGAGCGCTATCTGGCCTATGCCCTGTCCACAATCATGCACCGGGCCCTGCCCGATGTGCGTGATGGCTTGAAGCCCGTCCACCGCCGCCTGCTCTATGCCATGCGCCAGCTGAAGCTGAACCCGGAGCAGGGCTTCAAGAAGTGCGCCCGCGTAGTGGGCGATGTGATCGGTAAGTATCACCCTCACGGCGACCAGTCGGTCTATGACGCCCTTGTGCGGCTCGCGCAGGAATTTGCCGTGCGCTATCCGCTGGTGGATGGCCAGGGCAACTTCGGCAACATTGACGGCGATAACGCTGCGGCCATGCGGTACACCGAAGCCCGGCTGACCGCGGTCGCCATGGCGCTTCTGGACGGGATCGATGAAAACACCGTCGATTTCCGCGAAACTTATGATGGCGAAGACTCCGAGCCGATTGTGCTGCCGGGCGCCTTCCCGAACTTGCTGGCCAATGGCTCCAGCGGCATCGCGGTGGGCATGGCCACCAACATTCCGCCCCACAACGCAGGCGAGCTCTGCGATGCGGCGCTGCATCTGATCAAGCATCCCAATGCGACCGCTGCAAAGCTGGTTGAATTCGTTCCAGGTCCAGATTTCCCCACAGGGGGCATCATCATCGACGACCATACCAGCATCGAGGCCGCCTACAAGACCGGCCGCGGCGGCTTCAGGGTTCGGGCCCGCTGGGAAACTGAGGATTTGGGCCGCGGCACCTGGTGCATCGTGATCACCGAGATGCCCTACCAGGTGCAGAAGGGCCGTCTGATTGAAAAGATCGCGGAACTCATGCAAGCGCGCAAACTACCGCTGCTGGCAGATATTCGCGATGAGAGCGCCGAAGACATCAGGCTGGTGCTGGAGCCGCGCAGCCGCACGGTGGATGCGGTTGTTCTGATGGAATCCCTCTTCAAGGTCACCGATCTTGAGACCCGCATTTCGCTCAACATGAACGTGCTGTCGCGCGGTCTCGTGCCGAACGTGTTGTCCCTGCGCGATGTGCTGCGCCAATGGCTCGACCACCGCAAAGAGGTGCTGGTGCGCCGCACCGAGCACCGGCTGGAGAAGATCGCCCACAGGCTGGAGGTTCTTGGCGGCTATCTGGTGGCCTACCTCAATCTGGATGAGGTGATCAGGATCATCCGCCAGGAGGACAATGCCAAAGCCAGCCTGATGGCCACGTTCAAGCTGAGCGATGTGCAGGCTGAAGCGATTTTGAACATGCGGTTGCGCTCTTTGCGCAAGCTTGAAGAAATTGAAATCCGCACCGAACATGACGCCTTGACGGTCGAGCAAGGTGAGCTCAAGGCCTTGCTGGGCTCTGAAGACGCGCAATGGGCGCGGATCTCCGACGAAATCAAGGAAACCCGCACCAAGTTCGGCAAAAAGACCGAGCTCGGCAAACGGCGCACTGAGTTTGCCGAGGCGCCAGAGGGCGACTTCGACCTGGAAGCGGCCATGATCGAGAAAGAGCCGGTCACGGTGGTGTGCTCTGAGAAGGGCTGGATCCGCGCCATGAAGGGCCACCTGACGGACACCAGCACCCTAAGCTACAAGGACGGTGACAAGGAGCGCTTCGTCTTCAATGCCGAAACCACCGACAAACTTGTGCTCCTGTCGTCTTCGGGCAAGTTCTATACGCTCGGCGCCGACCGCCTGCCGGGTGGCCGCGGGCATGGGGAACCGGTGCGCCTGATGGCGGATATGGAAGCTGGAGACGAGATTGTCTCGCTGATGGTCCATGTGCCGGGGGCCAAGCTCATTGTGGCCTCAAGCGACGGACGCGGCTTCGTGGTGGCCGAGCAGGAAGTTGTGGCCAACACGCGCAAGGGCAAGCAGGTGCTCAACGTGAAGCTGCCCACAGAGGCGCAATCATGTTCGCGCCTGAAGGAAGGCGATGACCATGTGGCGGTGATCGGCGAGAACCGCAAGCTGCTCATTTTCGCCCTGGAAGAACTGCCGGAGATGACCCGCGGGCGGGGCAACAAGCTGCAGAGCTACAAGGATGGCGGCATGTCGGATGCCAAGACCTTCAAGCTGGCGGACGGCCTCACCTGGCAGGATTCTGCCGGCCGCACCTGGACCGTGGACAAACTGCGCGACTGGATTGGAAAACGGGCCCAGGCCGGGCGATTGCCCCCGAAGGGCTTCCCCAGGAACAACCGGTTCTCGTGAGGCATTAGGCAGCTAGTGAGCTTGCCAAAATTTTACAATTTTGCCCGTTTTCGGCGTTTGCAAACACCCGAGACCCAAAGCAGATCTGTTTCATAGACGGAATTCAACCACGTCTCACGCGCCATCAATGGTTTCAAAGTGTTGCCGATTCGCAACAAGTTGGAATTAATGAAGCGCAATCACAAGTCGATCATGTCAATCTGCCACTCTAAGGTTTATCTTTTTGTGTCTGAGATGATCTTGTCAAGGCTACGGTTCTGCGTAAGATCGACTCCACTAATAGTGTCGCTGGCAGGGATTGTTACAATGAAGTTCTCAAAATCTGTTTTCGGTTTGTCGTGTGCCCTGGGCTTGGCGATATCTGCAACCTCGGCTCAAGCAGCTGGCGATGAACCAGACAAATTTAGCGGCTTTTATGCAGGCCTAGTCAGTGGGTACGCGACCGCTGAGACTGACTTCAACCAGACAGGAGGCGCTGTCAATGGTCCACGGAACATTGATCTTGACGGCGGACACGCGGGTATAACCGCCGGATACAATGGGCGCTACGACAAATTTCTGTTCGGCTTCGAAGGCGATGCGACAACATTGGGCTTAGACGACACAGCCAGTTGTGACGACGGAGCAGGAACATGTACCCTCGATATCGACGCGTTGGTTACCGTAAGGGGCAGGATCGGTTACGTGTTCGGCGAAGAAGAGCAATTCTTGGTTTTCGCGACAGGCGGGCTTGCCAACACGTGGTGGGGTGCCAGGAGCACCAACGGCCCAGCGGGGAGCAACATTGAAGCCACAGAACTCGGCTTTACTGTTGGTGGTGGCTTCGGGGCCTATTTGATGGACACCAACTGGATGTCGGTTAAGGTCGAGTATCTCTATGTCGATATGGACGTGAAACGCAGTTACGATATTAGCGGCTCAACACGTATTGGTAATTTCAAGTTGGACGGCCTGCATTTGGTCCGCGCCGGGTGGAATGTACATTTCTGATCCCGCTTGAGATTTAGCGTGGCACCGACTTGTTGCAAAAGCTTATGACCGCACGAACTCAGGTCGTGATAGCGATGCTCCTTAACGTGTAAAACGTTCGTTGCTCGAAACATCCGACCTACCTCCGGAAGTGGCACCTTCCCGACATTCCAGAAACCGGGCGCATAGGTCCGCTTTCGGGTGGCAACCAGACCAACCCTTTGAGTTGCATGTAAGTCGCTACTAGCGTTGCATCCGCTTGTTGATTTGCCGCTTCTCCCAGTCGGCACCGAACAGGGACAAGATCTCAAACACGGCAAGACCGTGGGAGGCCACGCCAAGGCCCCAGCCTAGTGCCGGCCAGACGAACCACAGATTGTCCGTTCCCATATAGAGGTTGGCCCCGGCCAGAGCTGCAATCGTAACCACATAGATCGCCACATGGCTGTAAAAGCCCTTGATGTCGCGCACGTATTCAACCGCTTCTCGTTCATCGTTTGAGAGTTCATTCTGCGTGTACATGCTTGTCTCCGTTGCAAGGGTGGCAATATCCACCTCGAAAACCGCAGCCAATGCACTCAGAGTTTCCAGACTTGCATTCCCGCCCCGTTCGATCCGCTGGATGGTCCGCACGCTGAGATCACTGATCTCAGCCAAGGTTTCCTGCGACCAGCCTTTTTCGATACGAAGTTTGCGAATTAGCATCTGACAAGCTCCTTAAGCATTGCGCTTGGGTACGGAGACATTGGGCGACTATACAGCCAAAACGCCACGTCAGCGACCCGTCAGCGACCTGTCGCCAACACGACACAACCCTGACGCAGCCTCAACTCCCGGCCCAGGTTGGCTTTCTCTTGCTCAGAAACGCGTCCACGCCCTCTTTGAAATCATGGGTGTCTGCCAAACCGACCGCAAGCTGACGCTCCAGCTGCATCCCCTCGCTAAACGGCATTCCGCCGCCAAGAGTGACCGATTGCCGGATTGCCGCCAGCGCGGTGGACGACTTGCCGACCAGGTCGTCGGCGTAAGCCTGAACGCGGGAGCGAAGTTGGCTTGGAGCGGTCAGGTGGTCAACCAGGCCCCACTCCAGGGCCTCTTCTGCACTCAACATTTGGCCGGAGTACAGATACCGCAGGGCACGTGTCCTGCCGATCAGATGGGCCAGCGCCTGGGTGGTTGCGATTGGCGGGATGAAGTCAATTTGAATTTCCGGCTGCCCAAGCTGGGCGGTGCTGCTGGCAAAGCGCACATCGCAATGAAGGGTCAGCTCAAGCCCACCGCCCACGGCTGTTCCATGAATGGCGGCCAGAAGCGGTTTGGGCGAATTTCTCAACAGCTCAACGATTTCATGACACAGGTCGACCCAGTCTGCCATGCCCTCAGATCCCATCCCCTGGAACTCCTTCAGGTCTGCCCCGGCGCTAAAGTAAAGATCCACACTGCTGCCAATGACCACCACCCGCACGGCGGGGTCATCCAGCGCTGAGCTGATGCTGCCGCGCACCTCCTCCACCATTTTCCGGGTAAACGCGTTCACCGGCGGACGGTTGAATTCAAGCCAACGGGTCGCGCCAACGTCGGTGACCTTCATGAAGTTGTATTCCTGCATCGTTGGCTTCCTTTGGCTGTAGTTGGTTAGCGGACTTCACCGTTCAATCCATCAAGGTGCAAGCGCTAAGTGAACAGAATTCACGCTCCAGCTCTCAAAAGATCAGGCATACTCCCAAATGTTCTGATCGCGGCAGAGGAGCAGAACCCATGCAAGTGAAACGCATTGGAGGCGCCCTGGGCGCGCGGGTTGATGGCATCGACGTATTGAACGAGCCGGACCCGGCGGTTTGGTGCGCCGTGCGTGCAGCCCTGGTTGAGCATTCCTTGCTGGTGTTTCCAGGCCAGAGCCTTGATCCGGCAACCATGGAAACCTTTGGCGAGCACTTTGGGCCTGTGCTGGCGCCAACCTGGGTGACCAAGGCCAATTTCGCGCCCGAGAACCAAAAGATATTCGTTCTGTCCTCCCGGCCAGACCGGATGCGCTATGCCGGGTCAACCTGGCACTCCGACTATTCGTTCACTGAAAAGCCGGCAGACCTCTCCTGGATCCACCTCCATAAGGTTCCCAGCGTGGGTGGTGACACGGCCTTTACAAGCACGAGGGCGGCCTGGGACGCGCTGTCGCCCCGCATGCAGGCCTATCTGGACGGTCTGGTGGCGGTGCACGACAATGCGCACCGCCACAAATTGCAATACATGAGCGATGATGCCCCTCTCACCCGAACCGAGCTCGCGCAGTTGCCACCGGTCAAACATCCCCTGGTCAGGACCCATCCTCAAACGGGCAAGAAGGCGCTCTATGTGAGCGAGGCCCTGGTGGAGCGCATTGTGGGCCTTCCACCGCGCGAGAGTGACGCGACCTTGCGGTTTCTGCATGAACATTGCGCCCAACCGCAGTTTGGATACCGCCATGCCTGGACCGTGGACGATCTGGTGATTTGGGACAACCGCTGCACCAACCACACCGCGGTGCAGGATTTTGGCACCGAAGAGATCCGCGAAGGCTATCTGGCGTCGGGCTATTTCACAGCAGATCTTGACAAATAGGTCTGCCCGTGCGCTTGTCCGCGCGGCGAGAAATCCGCCGACTTCCGTACAAAAACCAGCCCAGAAAGCCAGACTGATGCACGCTTATCGCTCCCACACCTGTAATGATCTTCGCGCATCGGACGTTGGCAGCACCGTGCGCCTGTCCGGTTGGGTGCACCGTGTGCGCGATCACGGCGGGTTGCTGTTCATCGATCTGCGCGACCATTACGGCATGACCCAGGTGGTCGCAGACCCGGATTCGCCGGCGTTCAAGTCCGCAGAACTGGTGCGGGCCGAATGGGTTATCCGTGTGGACGGCGAGGTAAAGGCGCGGACCGATGACACGATCAACACCAATCTGCCGACCGGTGCGGTGGAAATCTTCATCTCGCAGATTGAAGTTCTGAGCAGCGCCAAGGAGCTGCCCCTGCCCGTGTTCGGCGAGCTGGACTATCCGGAAGAAACCCGCCTCAAGTACCGCTTCATCGATTTGCGCCGCGACACGATCCACCGCAACATCATGAAACGCTCACAGATCATCTCTTCTGTGCGCCGCCGCATGACCGAGGCTGGGTTCTTTGAGTTCCAGACACCAATCCTCACGGCATCGTCTCCGGAAGGCGCGCGCGACTTCCTGGTGCCGTCACGGATCCATCCGGGCAAGTTCTACGCCCTGCCCCAGGCGCCCCAGCAGTTCAAACAGCTGATCATGATGTCGGGCTTTGACCGCTACTTCCAGATCGCACCGTGCTTCCGCGATGAGGATGCACGGGCGGACCGGTCTCCGGGCGAATTCTATCAACTCGATATCGAAATGAGCTTCGTGACCCAGGAGGACGTGTTCAGCTCGGTTGAGCCTGTGTTGCGCGATCTCTTTGTGGAATTTGCCGATGGCAAGCGCGTGACCGAAACCTTCCCGCGCATTCCTTACGCAGAATCCATGGCGAAATACGGCTCCGACAAGCCTGACTTGCGCAACCCGATTGTCATGGAAGACGTCACCGGACACTTTGCCGGCTCCGGCTTCAAGATCTTTGCCGGCCAGATCGAGGCTGACGAGAAGATCCGCGTTTGGGCCATCCCAGCCAAAACAGGCGGCAGCAGGGCATTTTGTGACCGGATGAATGGCTGGGCGCAAAAGCAGGGCCAGCCGGGCCTTGGATACATCTTCTTCCGCGACGGCGAAGGCGCTGGCCCCATTGCCAAAAACATCGGCGAAGAGCGCACAGCAGCAATTCGCGAGCAGCTCGGCCTTGAAGACGGCGATGCCGTGTTCTTCGTGTGTGGTAATCCCGCCACGTTCGCCAGCTTTGCAGGGGCAGCGCGCGCACGGGCGGGCGAAGAGCTGGAGCTGGTGGATGAAGACCAGTTCGCTTTCTGCTGGATTGTCGACTATCCGATGTTTGATTGGAATGAAGAAGAAAAGCGGGTGGACTTCTCCCACAACCCGTTCTCCATGCCTCAGGGCGGCCTGGAGGCGCTGGAGGGCAAGGATCCACTGGATGTTCTCGCCTATCAGTATGACATCGTGTGCAACGGCGTGGAGCTGTCCTCAGGCGCCATTCGGAACCACAAGCCGGAAATCATGGAGCGGGCGTTTGCCATTGCCGGCTACGACCGGCAGATCCTGGAAGACAAGTTCGGCGGCATGTTGCGCGCCCTGCAATATGGCGCCCCTCCCCACGGCGGCATTGCCCCTGGAATTGACCGCATTGTCATGCTGCTGTGCGGCGAAGAGAACTTGCGCGAAGTCACCATGTTCCCCATGAACCAGCAGGCCGAAGACCTTCTGATGGGGGCGCCGTCGGACGTTTCAGCGGCGCAATTGCGCGAGCTGCACATCCGGCTCAACTTGCCCAAGGGATAGTTCTCCGGGCGTTGCAATTGCCACTATTTCGCTGACTTTGACCATTTGAACGCCGGGTTTTCTTCATGTTCAGCGGCGGATTTCTGCCAAAAACTGCGATTCTGCGAAACGAACCCAAATTCCCATAAGCCTCTGAATCAAGACGTAAACTCAGGCTATATGGCCTTTTTGATTGAGTTTTTTGTTCATAAAAGGCCAAATCGTGGCTAAACCCGCTGCACCATCACCTCGGTGATCGGCTTTTTGCCCCACCTGGCTGCACATTCACGGCGCACCGCCCGGCGCAGCATCTCGGCCACGTGTTCGTCCGATTTCCGCTTGGCCTTCGGCAGCGCCTCGAACGCGTCTTCCACCGCATCGAGAATGGCATCTTCCATCGAGACGCCATAGGCATCTTCCTCAGGCACGCCGAATAGCCTGACCTCGGGCTCTGACACGATCTTGTTCTTGTTATCCAGAACCACACACACCGCCGCGGCACCGGCAAATGAGAGCCGGCGGCGGTCCCGAGCGGG
>JAAEUE010000208.1 GCA_024227565.1 Alphaproteobacteria bacterium | reverse complement strand
CATCGCCTTCAACCAGGAGCTGGATGCCGAGACCGCCCAGGCCATCGTGGATCGCCAGTTTGTAGAGGTGATCATCGCCCCCAAGGTATCTGCAGAGGCCATCGCGGTGGTTAGCTCCAAGAAGAACGTGCGCCTGCTGGAGTGTGGCGAGTGGAACTCTAAGGTGCTGCATCGCCAGGACTTCAAGCGGGTAAACGGCGGCCTGTTGGTACAGGATGCAGATCTGCAACTCAATAACGAACTCAAGGTGGTAACCAAACGTGCCCCCACCGAGCAGGAAATAAATGATCTGCTGTTCACCTGGCGCGTGGCCAAGTTCGTAAAATCCAACGCCATCGTCTACGGCAAGAACAACATGACCATCGGCGTGGGCGCCGGTCAGATGAGCCGCATCAACTCAGCCCGCATCGCCACCATCAAGGCCGAACATGCCAACCTGGAAGTACCGGGATCGGTCATGGCCTCAGACGCCTTTTTCCCCTTCCGTGATGGTCTGGATAATGCGGCATCTGTAGGTATCCGCGCCGTCATTCAGCCCGGCGGCTCCATGCGGGATGACGAGGTGATCGCCGCTGCCGACGAGCATGACATAGCCATGGTCTTTACAGGCATGCGGCATTTCCGCCATTAATCAATCAACCACCAAGGACGTGAAGAACGCCAAGAGATTACTCTCTGATGCTTTGATTACATCACCGGAGTTTCCTGAGCGACCTTTGCGTTTTTAGCGGTTCAACAAGAAAGATAAAGGCAACATCATCATGAACATCCTGATCATTGGTAGCGGCGGACGCGAACACGCACTGGCCTGGAAGGCGGCCCAGTCACCCCTGGCAGGCAAGGTATATGTGGCACCCGGCAATGCCGGCACCGCCCTGGAACCCGGACTGGAGAATGTGGAGATCGCCGTAGACGATATGGACGGTCTTATCTCCTTCGCCCGCGGCCAGGATATCGGCCTGACCATCGTTGGCCCGGAGGCACCGCTGGTGATGGGCATCGTGGATGCATTTCAGACCGTGGGCCTGAACTGCTTCGGACCATCCAAGGGTGCCGCACAACTGGAGGGTTCAAAATCCTTCACCAAGGATTTTCTGGCCCGGCATAACATCCCCACCGGTGCCTACCAGGCCTTTACTGATCAGGAACAGGCCCTGAGCTATGTACGCCAGCAGGGGGCACCAATAATAGTCAAGGCAGATGGCCTGGCTGCCGGTAAAGGGGTGATTGTTGCCACCTCCCTGGAACAGGCGGAGGATGCCATT
>JAAEUE010000207.1 GCA_024227565.1 Alphaproteobacteria bacterium | reverse complement strand
TATCTTTGACGAGCTTCTCTGAGCTCGGGCCTCGTGGACCGGATTTCTGTCTCATCTTCACTCCTCGGTGGTTACGATGAGCCAGAAATCCTCACTTATGCAATCCTACAAATGTGTCCCACAGGCGTTGATGTCAGACAAACGTGCGAACTGCCGCGCACAAATTCATGAAACTGTTCACTCTGAACAACGAAATTGAGAACCAAGCCATTCTCGAAGTCGACACCAAGAAGCGCGTCCTGGAAGAGGTAGTGGCCGAATGGACCGACAACAACAAGAGCACCTGGCAACCGTGGATCGACGAAGCAATGAAATTGCTTTGTAACCGAAAGAGGTATTGAAGGGCAGCGACGTCAAAACCGCTGCCCTTCCAGTTTGTTAGAGCGTAATATATGTATCCTTCTTGCCGCCGAAAGACAGGACCACGATCACGATATGGGCTCTAGTCACACCAAGGTAACAACCAGCCACTGGGGTGCGTTCAACGTCACGGTTAAAGATGACCGCATTGTGGGTGTCAGCCCGTTTGAAGCCGACCCGGCACCCAGCGCGATCCCCAACGCCGTGCCCGCCGCGGTGCACCATAAGATGCGCGTCGCACGCCCGTCGTTTCGCCGGGGATGGCTTGAGGGTGGAGCAGCCCGCGGCCGTGAAAAACGCGGCAAGGATGACTATGTGGAACTGCCCTGGGACGAGGCTCTCGAAATTGCGGCAGCAGAGCTTGACCGGGTTCGCAATCTGCACGGCAATGGTGCGATTTTCGGTGGCTCCTACGGTTGGGCCAGTGCCGGCCGTTTTCATCATGCCTTGAGCCGGATCCACCGTTTCTTGAACAGTATCGGCGGGTATGTGTCTTCTTACGCCAGCTACAGCACGGCCGCGGCGCAGGCCATCATTCCACACGTGCTCGGCATGAATTTCCTCAAGCTCACTTGGGGTGAGCAAAACAGCTGGCCGATGATCGCAGAGAATACCGAACTGTTGGTTATGTTCGGCGGCATCAATCCGAAGAACGCGCAAGTCAGCATGGGCGGCGTCACCCGGCACGAGACAACCAATTGGCTCAAAACCTTCAGCGATGGCGGGATGGATCTCGTCAACATCAGCCCCCAACGTGGGGACGCCACGCATAAGGCCGATTGGCTGCCTGTCATTCCCGGCAGTGACGCGGCCTTGATGCTTGGGTTGGCGCATGTGTTGGAAACCCAAGACTTGTGCGATCGCCAATTTCTGGCAAGTCACGCAGTGGGCTATGATGTGTTCCGCCGCTATCTTCTCGGTGAAACTGATGGCACACCGAAGACACCCGAATGGGCCGCGCAACTTTGTGGCATAGCGCCTGAAGAGATCCATGGCCTGGCGCGCAAGATGGCAGCCAAGCGCACTCTGATCACGGTTGCTTGGTCTTTACAGCGTGCTCAAAACGGCGAGCAGCCGTTCTGGATGGCGGCAACGCTGGCAGCAATGCTCGGCCAGATAGGCACACCCGGAGGCGGCATCGGATACGGCTATGGTGCCATTGGCGGCGTGGGGGTGCCGATCAAGCGCCTTGATGGCATGACGCTTCCGCAAGGCAATAACCCGGTTTCCGACTTCATCCCGGTTGCTCGTTTAACCGACATGTTGCTCAGCCCTGGAGCGCCCTATGACTTCAACGGCCAAGAGCGCAGTTATCCAGATATCCGGCTGGTCTACTGGTGCGGGGGAAATCCATTCCATCATCATCAGGATTTGAACCGGCTGGCGCACGCCTGGACCAAGCCCGACACGATCATCGTACACGAGCCCTGGTGGACGGCGACGGCCAACGTTGTCAGCCACGCAGTCGATTAGTTCCTTCGATTCTTCGAGAACATCTTGCGTTCCCGAAAATGCCATCTGGGCTGTGCCTGTACGCACGTCTGCCGGGAATCCGAGAATGGCGCATTCCAGGTATCGGGCGCCGCGTTCGCGCATCCATCTATCCTCCACCTGTGCTGCGGATGGCTCCAGAGTGGTAAACTGCAACACCGTCTTTCCTTGCAGGGCCGCATCCATGCCTGTGCCAGTGAGGATCGAATTGGACGCCTCATTGTCGAGGACACAAAGCACGGCAACATCCGAGGCATCCAAGGCCTCTGAGGCGGAAGCCGCGACATCGGCTCCCAGCTCCTTGAACGGTTCACATTTCTCTCCCGTCCGGTTCCAAAGAGTCACTTTATGGCCGCCGGTGAGCAACGCCTCTGCGAGCGCGGACCCCATATTACCGAGGCCGATCACGCATACGTCTTGACGATTCTTGGATTTATGCATCGCTTGGCCACCTCACCGTTACCATAGAGTTGACATGCTAATCGGTTCCATCCGGCTGTACAAACAATGGCCGTCATACTGGCAGATGCGTTCCTTTGATCGGTTCATGAAAACGGGCCCAGAACCGGTCCCGCTGCCCGCGGGCGTTTGGCTTATTCTCTCGGGACTCGGAGCGTTGGGATTGATGGGGCAACGTCGAAAGCGGACGGCTCCAACTTAGAAGCATATATTTTCTTGCCTTGAGGAGCGGCCCTATTGGGCGTTTTTCTTTTGTGCCAAGAGTCCGTAATGGGTCGATGCTGTTGAAAAACTCTTTTTGGCCGGTCGATCTAGAAATTTCAGCTCCACTGATGACCGGCTCAGAAATCTAGCTGGGGGGACAGTCTGCAGCCCAATATCTCACTGTATGGCGCGCGGAATGAGCCCTATGACGAGCTTGGAGGTGATGATGGAAAATTCGTTCCATCGCCGAAAAACTTGCCTTCCGAAAATTTGGAGTTTTTCAACATTGGGTAATGGATGGCAGCCCTTCTGCGGAGACCTATAGGATCGTCTCCGTCATTGAAAGAGGAGACTGACCATGGAGTACTTTGCCGGTTTGGATG
>JAAEUE010000206.1 GCA_024227565.1 Alphaproteobacteria bacterium | reverse complement strand
CTGGATATACTTTTCCAAATAGACTTCCGCTTCCTCTGTCCTGTCCAGTTGCGCCAGCGTGGCCGCCATAATCGACAGCATCTGCACATTGTCCGGAACCAGCTTCTCCGACTTTCGCGCCCAGGCTAGCCCGGATTCGTCACGAACGGTTCTAAAGTGAGGTTTCTGCTCTGTTGCCGGCGTTTTTGATAATGTCTGATGAGTGCAGCTTAAGGTCTTGCAGTTTATTAGGAGCGGTTGCCTGATATGCTTCGTTGTTGATCGGTTCTGGCGGGATTTCAGGCAGGGGCAAGGGTGCACCGAGAGTGCTCGGGCTGTGCTTGCTTGTCTGGGTGCCGGCGCTATCCGGGCTTGAGGCGGGCCACGGCGAGCTCGAAGAGGGCCTTGTCGGGACAGGCGGTGGAGAGATGGATCGCCACCCGTCGGGTGTTGCGGATGATCACGGCACCGATCTTCAGAAGTTTCAGACGGATGGTGCCGGCCTGAGCCCGCGCCATTTCCGTGCCCTTCAAAGCCAACCGCCGGATCGCCTCGATCAAGCCATAGGCCAGGGAGGCCAGGATCAGACGGAACTGATTGGGCCACCATTTGTGACACGAGGTGCGGTCGGCGAAGAGATCGAGCTGCTGCTCCTTGATGCGGTTCTCCATCTCGCCGCGCCGGCAGTATAGACCGTCATAGAGGTCTTGCCCGCCACCTTCGAGGTTGGTCACCACATAGCGCGGATTGGCACCACCCTTCTTGCCTTTGGGCCGGCCATGTTCCAGGCGTGCGATGACCCGCCGCCGCTTGCCCCAACTCCTCGCCCCATAGCGCAGTTCGGCGAACAGGCGTTGCTTCTCGCCGGTATGCTCATAAGCAGCCTCGGCCCAGGCCATCCACATCGAGGCCTGATCATTGAGCCGGGCATTCCTGGCCAGGCCGACGATGTAGCCCACATCATGACGCTCGCACCATGACAGCATGCGATGACGGCAGAAGCCGCTGTCGGCGCGCAAGATGATCCCCACATCCGGCCAGGCCCGCCGCAGCCGCTTGACCAAGAGGGCCAGGATCGCCCAGGCATGCTTGGCGCCGTCGATATTCGATGGGCGGAGGTAACTGACCAGCAGTTGATCGCCGCAGAAGACATAAAGCGGCAGGAAACAGTGATGATCGTAGTAGCCGTGAAAGAAGCGGCCTTCCTGGCGGCCGTGCACCGCATCGTCGGTGGCGTCAAAATCGAGGATCAATTCCCTTGGCGGCGTCTCGAAGGAGGCAATGAAGCTCTCCACCATGGCCTCATGGGCGGCCCAGGCCCAAGCCCGCTCGGCGGCCCGGTCAAGACGGCCAATGGTCGAGGCGCTGGCTAGCCGACGATCCCTCCCGCAGGCGGTTTGCAAAGCTAAATCATCGCGCAAGGCGTCATGATCGTTGGCATCTTCATAGCCCAGCGCGAGCGAAAACACCCGCTGGCGCAGCAGCGACAATAGTCCATGGCGGACCTTGCCGGCCTGGCGGCCATCGTCCAAGCGCCGGGCAAGATCCGACAGCAGGCCAACCCGGCGCTCCGCCAGATCCAGCAAGCCGACACCACCATTCGAGGAAATATCGCCACCGGAAAAATCCGCCTCGACACGGCGGCTTTTACAAGCTGGCAATTCGATCTTGGGAAAGATACAATTCGTCACCGCTAGTCTCCGCGCCAAATTCAACTTAAGCAATTGAATTATAACGCAAAATGGAGCCTAGCGGTAACCCGCTCGTGATTCTTTCGGGCTAGCCGTTATAGAAGGCCCGCCCCTCATGGCGCAGCCACAGGCGGATCAGGTGGCGTCGGCGCTCCGGCTCGGGCCAGTCGGTGAAGGCGGTGCGCGCGTGGCCGCAGCTCTTGTTGTTGACGATCTGAATCTGTCCGGGCTCGAAGTAGAATTGCTTCATCAAATCCGGCGCGGTCATCGTAGCCTCCAGCGCCTCCAG
>JAAEUE010000205.1 GCA_024227565.1 Alphaproteobacteria bacterium | reverse complement strand
TCTTTGACGGAATAACCATCGGCAAGTTTGAAGTGGACATAGCAGTTCTCCGAACCGCCCCTTCCACTCCGCACCACTCGAGACATTCGCGCGGCCCATAATAGGCCAAATCGAACGATCAACAATTGACCGGTCTGAGCCTTTATTGCATACAGTGCTGTGGCTCAGCGAATGTCAGCTATGCATTCGTTTCGCTGTTGCCTCTTCCCAGCCTTTGATCAGCACCGCTCGACGTCCAGGGTACTTTTGCCCCAGCACTTTAAGCTCGTTCACCCGGTCTGTCTTGAAGTGCCGATAGTCTTCGCGGGTCTCGCACCACGCGACCAGGTATCTGCTTCGATCAAGGAACGCGATCAGTAACGGCCAGACTATCCGCTCTGTCGTGCCCTTATCCCGGTCGGTGTAGGTCAATTGGAGCCGGTAGCGTTCACGAATTGCGTGGCGCAGAAGGGCGCTGTCAAATCGTTCCGATATCTTTGATTGCGTCTGAATTGCCTTCGAGCTTGCGTCTAGAACGATGGGCCGAAGCTCCTTCGGGATTGCCTCGGATAACTTTGACACCAAGTCTCGGGCCGCCCGTGCCAATGAGGGATCAGCTTCGGACGCCACCCACGCCGCACCCAGAGCGGCGGCCTCCAATTCATCGGCGGTCAACATCAATGGGGGCATGTCGTACCCATCATCCAGCACGTAGCCAATGCCAGCCTCTCCGGTGATGGGAATGCGCTGAGCTGTAAGCTCGGCCATGTCGCGGTATAGTGTGCGAATGGATATTTCCAACTCATCTGCAAGGTCTCTCCCTGTGATTGGCGATCGAGTTGACCGTAATATCTGGATAATCTGGAAAAGCCGTTCGGTGCGACGCATTTTTCACCTCTGCTGCCACACTGCTGCCATAACGGTGGCAGCAGGGCAATCATATTGGAGGGCAAAACTACAAACGCCAACGAAGTTCGCGATATAGTCAGGAGCTCAAAATGATACATTTCGAACGCACTCACACGATTGATGCCGCACCCGACGCCGTTTGGGCCGTTCTTGGCCGCTACATGCACATTGATGAGTTTGCGCCACTAATCACATCCGTTGATGCGCTGACCGAGGGCGAGGATGGACTGGGATCAAAGCGCCGGAACAATTTTGAGAATGGCACATCTCTGGTCGAAGAAGTGATGGCTTGGAAACCGGGTAAAGGGTTCACGGTCAAATTGTCAGACATGGCTGCAATGCCACTTCACGAAGCCAGCTCGGAAGTGCGCATCACACCGACAGGAGGTCGGTCAAAAGTGACATGGACCTTTGATTACCGCGTGAAATACGGCCCGCTGGGATGGCTCATGGGACAAACGGTGATGAAGATGATGATGGGGAAGATCATCGATGGAAATCTGAAAGGGTTGGCCGACAAGATCCGGTCAAGTCGAGGTGTCTAGTGTCTCGCAAGCTTGGCAAGAGCAGTCATTCGGACACGCGAAAGGAACGGCGGGTTTGTCCCGCTTTGCTGCCATTTATGGGCGCTAGGCTTCCGGAATTTGCCCCAAGGTCAGCTCTGAGCCCTTAAGAGACCTTCCAATGATGTCGCAAACGAGATAATCCCATAGAAGTCGAATGCACAGGTTTGCCCCAAAGCGGACATGTACCAGTTGACGCAGCGCTTCAGCTTTGCCCTCGCACGGGCTGCCGGTGGGTGCCCGATGAATGGGTGTTTTCGAGCACCCCGCCACCGTCATATAGCCTCGCCCGCATAGACCCGATTGGCGCAAATCGGGCACAGATTTGACGGTCATTGGTTGAGTCTAAGATGCCACAGATGTAAGAAATACAAGGACCGAATTGAACCTCGCCATAGCGCTTCACTCCACCGGCACCAATTTGCGCACCAGCAGTTGTTTGGCCAGTGCGTTGGCGAGTATGCGGTGAGACTTTGGGGTCATGTGGCTGTCGAACCGTTGGTAGTGAAGTCCTCTCTGGCCAGCGTCGCGGGCGGCGAGCAGAGGTTTCAGAGTCTCCAAAACGGGGATACCGTGATCGTTGCCAAAGGCCTCGATCATACGGTTGATGCGGGTCATATCGAGTTTGAGGCCGCGATAGTGGACCAGCGTCGAGGCAATGTCGGCCTTATTAACCTGGATTTTTGACGGCAATACCGTGATGGCAAAGCGCGCTCCTGCGGCCGCAGCGCTCTCACGCATTGCCAAGATCAGCGCCGCGGTCACATCCCACCCATCCCGCCATAAGGCTTCGTAGTCAACTGCGCTCAGGCCCGATGGCGAGTGGGCCGCCGAGAAGGCCGGCAGATGTGGCAGACCAAGCTGGATGTTTGGATCTGCTACACCCTTCACACCAAACGAACGCCAAAATACCCGGCCGCGCACGTATAGTGCGGTGCTCTCGTACCAGGGCCGATTTGCCTTTGGGGCCGCAAGACGCCATTTGTGGCGCTTGTAGTAGCGCTGCGGTGCTGTGTAATCGAAGTGCAGCTTTCCATCCTCATCAAGCCGGGCCACGGGGCGCTTGGGATTGCTCGCCATGAATTTGCGTAAGCCTTCAATATTGTAGTGAATATCGTTTTCGCTGTTGAAGGCAAGAATGAGCAAGTCTGCATCGATCTTGCTGAGAAGTGTTTGTATGCGCAGCAGTTGCTGCACGGTGTTATATGAAGGGCCTGACGCATTGACGACTTCGAACCGATTGGTGCTCCCCAGCGCATTCAACGCTTTCTGCATTTGGGCTGGTAGGGTCTGTTTATTCGTTAGCCCGCTACCGAAAATGTGACTGTCGCCGGTCATTGCGATGCGGAAATTGTTTCCCTTTGGCCCGATCTCAAGCCCGCGCATACCAATCGTATTGACGCTGATGGGCACGATATAGGAAACGCGCTCCTGCGCGGTGTGAATGCCTGGATTCAGTGTAAAGGCAATTTTTGGATCAGGCTTATAGAGGTAAGGACCGCCGATGAAGGGTGTGAGAGACGCATAATAATAGAGCCGCAGCCCGGCCTCTGATAGAGCAACGGTCATCAACGTCGCAAACGACATGGTCGCTAGGTTAAGACCTATAAGCTTTATCAGCCGCATAGGTTCGATGTTGCTACCCCAGACAACCCCCATTGGTGGCCATTTTGACGAAGTATTCCTATTTTGGCAATGGTCACGAGCGGCGATGGACGAAGGCCAAGTTGTAAAGACCTAGACGTTCAAAGTTACCCGCAATAGCAAAGTACGGAATGTCGCTTATGGCACAAAGTGACATTGCGAGACATATCGCAAATCAGCCATCCTCGATAATCAAGTTTGGTCGATTTGTCCGCAGAGCCGCCATCAAAAATTGGTGCCGCTCGCAACCGCAGCGAATGTCCGCAAACGGGATTGCGGATTGATGGGGTCGAATGTCGGCAAATGGGCCGTCAACAGTCGTCGGGCGAACCATCGAGTTCTACCATCGCATAAAAAACGACATGTTGTCCTTTTCCGCATAGTCGATCAAAGTCCCCCCCGACACCCACAACTCCCCCTTGCACCAACGCGCAATCTCGCCTATCGTCATCTGTGCAAAGTGCAGCGGCACCTGTGTGCGTTACGAGCACACACAGGCGCCTCACCACGACGAACCTTAGTGGAGGCTCGCTATGGCTGGCATTCGTGTAACCGTTCGCGCGCGCGTGCGCAACGGGTGTTCTCTTTTCGCACAGGCGCGCCCTGACGCCGCCCACACCCTCACAACCGCCCAATCCCCCCCTGAGTGCCCCCCGGCCCAGGGGGCGGGCTGTTGTGCGCTTGGGCGTGGACGCGGGTCAGCTTGAGGGCGCGCTGGCGGGCCTGAGAAAACACGAAGCCGTTGTGCTTTGCACGGGGCCTTGCGCCCCTGCCGCCATCTCGCAACGCTGCCACTAACCCGCACGCTACATCCATCCCGCACCCCCGCGAAAGCAGGGGTCCACTGCAGCCAGTCGAGGGCGCAGGGAGATGGGCTCCTGCTTTCGCAGGAGCGCGGGAAGAGGGGAGCAGGAGCGCGGGAAGAGGGGAGCAGCAGCGCGGGAGGGGGGGGGGACGCAAACGTCCCCACACCTGTTCACCGAATGCTGATGTATTGTTTATTGGCGCCGCAAACCGTTTGGGCCAGGGTGGCCTGCCGCGGCGCGCGGCGAACCTGCTTCCACGAAAGGCCCCCCCCATGGCATCGGCACTCAGTTCTCCATCCCGCATCCTTCCATCCGCCCTGGCGGCGGCGCTTTGTCTGGTCTGGTCGCTTGCCTGGGCGGGCGGGCTGAAGGCCAAGGACGCCGAAGCGCTGCCGGATTATGTGATCAAGCAATTCGGCACGCCGCCCGCCGTGCCCACCGGCCCGCTGCCCGAAAAGCTCAAGGCCGCGGTGAAGACAGCCTTCATCGACAGCATGAAACAATCAGCCTGGGGCCAGGATCAGGCCAATGCCCTGGACGTGATCGCCGCCTCAAAAGACCCCCGGCTTGCCTGGCTGATCAGCGATCTGATGCGCTTCGTCACCGAGCGCGGGCTGCACACCACGCTGGCCAATGCGGCCTTCACGCTGTTGGGCAAAAAGGCGAGTGCGGCAAACGACTGGGGGGTGGTCACCGATCAGCTGATCGCCTGGGACATTCCCGCCCCGCCGGACTATCTGACGGCCAAGCGCGGGATTTTCACAAGTTTTCTGCCAGGCTGGGACAAGATCTTCGTTCCAGGCACCATCGACTGGCGCCACGTCTCCTGGGGCGGGGTGCCCATCGATGCGCGCAAGTACGACACCACGGATGAACGATGCAACTGCATCCCCGCCGCCGACAACCCGAAAGTGAGCACGGCGAAAGAGGCCACCTGGCTGAAAGACGAGGACATCGTCTTCGGCATCGAGGTGAACGGCGCGCACCGGGCCTATCCGCGGCGCATCATGGAGGTGCGCGAGATGGTCAACGACACCCTTGGCGGGCGCCATCTCGGCATTCCCTACTGCACCTTGTGCGGCGCGGCCCAGGCCTATTTCACAGACCAGCTGCCTGAAGGCATCGACCGGCCGGTCTTGCGCACCTCAGGCCTTCTGATCCGCTCCAACAAGGTGATGTACGACATCACCTCTCATTCGGTGTTCGACACCTTTTTGGGCACCGCGGTGACGGGGCCCTTGCTCAAGAAGAAGCTGAAGCTGAAGCAGGCCAGCGTGCTGACCACCGACTGGGGCACGTGGAAGGCGGCGCATCCTGAGACGACGGTTCTGGTGGAAGCGCTGGCGCTTGGCCGCAATTTCGATTTTCGCAACGGCCGCGATTCCAAGGGGCCGATCTTTCCCGTCGGCGATGTGGACCCGCGCCTGCCGGTGCACGAAGACATCATCGGCGCCATCACAGCCTCAGGCAAGCCGGTGGCGTTTCAGCGGGCCAAGGCGTTTTTGGCTCTGAAGAAGGGCGAAGAGATCGCGTTTGAGAACATTCGCCTGAAGCTTGATGGCGGCGGCATCAAAGCCGTGGGGGCGGATGGGGCTGATCTTGGCAGCCATCAGGCGTTCTGGTTTGCCTGGTCGCAGTTCCATCCCAAAACGGCGCTCTGGCCCGGGTAAGCCTTTCCTCCGGCGGGCTTTCACCCAAGGTGTCTGCGCGCGCGCGAGCCAATCTATCGTTGAGGATCAAAATTGCCCGCAGTTTTTCGTCTTCAAGATCAGGTTGCCATGTGCCCGTCTGGATCATTACATAGGAACCAGACAGCAACTCCATGACCTGGGCTTGAGTTCCTGCATGCATACTCAAGAATTTGATTACATCATTGTAGGCGGGGGCTCGGCCGGCTGCGCGCTTGCGGCGAGACTGTCTGAAGATCCGGTGCTTTCGGTTCTGCTCCTGGAAGCGGGGCCCAGCCGGGGCGGGATTCTGGATGGTTGGAAAATCGAAATGCCAGCCGCCTTCCATCAGGTTTGGCGCGATCTGAAGTATAACTGGATGTATCAGGGCGAGCCTGAGCCAACGCTCAACAACCGGCGCATTTTTCAACCCCGCGGCAAGGTGTTGGGCGGCTCGTCTGCGATCAATGGAATGGTCTTCATCCGAGGCCACGCCCTGGACTTTGAGCGCTGGGTGGAAGAGGGGGCTGAAGGTTGGTCGTGGCGCGAGGTGCTGCCCTATTTCAAACGGCTGGAAACCTGGGAAGAGGGCGCGTCCGCATATCGGGGGGGCGACGGGCCGGTCCATGTTCGCAAGGGCACATATGACTGCCCTTTGCATGAAATTTTCCTTCAGGCCGGCGAGCAGGCCGGGTTCTCCGTGTCGGACGACATAAACGGCGCGCAGCAGGAAGGTTTTGGCGCCCTGCAAATGAATGTCCGCCGCGGTGTGCGCTGCTCCACCTCAGAGGCGTATATCAGGCCGAACACAGGCCGTGCGAACCTGACCGTCCTGGACCGGGCATTGGCCGAGCGGTTGCTGGTTGAGGGCAACCGGGTCTCAGGGGTCCGGTTTTCCCGGCGCGGCACCAGCGTTGAAGCGCGCGCCATTCGCGAGGTCGTTCTTGCTTGCGGGGCAATCAACTCGCCGCACCTATTGATGCTTTCAGGCATCGGCCCTGCAGACCACCTGGCCGAACACGGAATTGACTGCCGGGCAGACCTGCCGGGTGTGGGCCAGAACCTCCAGGACCATCCCGTGGTCTACATGAAGTACAAAATCGACAAACCAATCTCGATGAACGGCCACATGAGGCCCGGCAAAATGGCGCTCACCGGCGCACGCTGGATGGCAACCCGGAGCGGGGCGGCCGCATCGAACAACGTTGAAGCCTGCGCGTTGATGCGCACCGATCCGTCGGTCCCCCACCCGGATGTGGAGATCCAGTTTCTGCCTGTGATCATGAACAATGAGGGTGGCTTCCTGTCCGGGATGCATGGCTTTACCTATTGCATCGGGCCTGGGCAGGTGGAGGGCACGGGATGGGTTAAATTGCGCTCCGGTGACCCGTCTGCGGCGCCGCGCATTTTCTCGAACTTTCTGGCGACTGATTTTGACTTGAGCCAGATGCGAAAATCGGTCGAGCTTGGCCGTCATATCGCGGCGCAAAAATCCCATGACGAGCTTGGAATGTCCGAGTTCGAGCCTGGCGAACACCTGCGTACCCGCTCGCAAGTTGATGGTTATCTGCGAGGATGCGTATCTGGAGATTTCCATCTCGCCGGCACGTGCAAGATGGGCACAGACCAAAGAGCGGTGGTTGACCCACACCTGCGGGTTCACGGAATTGAAGGACTGCGGGTGGTTGACGCTTCAGTGATGCCCAGCATCGTCAGCGTTAACACCAATGCCACCACAATCATGATCGCCGAACGTGCCGCAGATATCATTCTGGGCAAGCCGATGCTGCCACCGGCGCCGGTGGCATTGCCCCAATAACAGAACGCTCATTGCGCGGTTCGATGATGAGGTGGGGGTGCGGGTTGGTCGCAGGGGTGCGGGTCGTTACTCGAGCTCGTAGACGATCAGGTCAACCCTCAACCCCACAGCCTCAGGCGCCGTCAGGGCCCGCTCGCGCAAGGCTTCAACACCGGCCTCAAACTCACGGTCCGGCAATTGGGCCACGAAGCTGTCGGCGCGCAGGGCGATCTTCTCGGCGAATGCGTGTCCATTGGGCGCGATCTCATGCCAGATGGTTTCACCGGCCAGCACCCTGAAGCCCAGCTCTTCGAACATGCCGTTCAGCCGTTCGCGAGAGATCAATTGGCGTTTGATGATGGCCTGGATGGAGGGGAAAACGTCGAGATAAGGATACGACCGAACCTCGTCGGACACCGTGTTGCGGATGCACACATGCCCGCCGCTGCGCAAGGCGCGCCAGCATTCCAGGGCCACCTTCTGGGGCGCTGCGAGATGATGCAGCACCATGGACATGAAGATCATGTCCACCGAGCTGTCGTCCACCGGCAGGGCCTCGCCGGGGGCGTCGTGGAAGCGCAAGCGCACATCGTTGTGCTTGGCGCGGGCGCGCTCGATCATTTTTGACGACGGCTCAACCCCCAGCACATTGGCATCGAAAATATCGGCAAGCGCGCCGGAGAAACGGCCCGTTCCGCAGCCCAGATCTATGATCTTGTCGACCGCGTCCGTGCCAATGGTTTGGGCAAACCTGGCGATGAACTCGCGCTTCTTGTCGTCGGAGATCTCGCGCCCGGCATCATAGCTTTCGGGCACAGTGGTTTGGTCGTAATCCATTGAAGCGGCCTGCCGGAATCGGTGTTTCTCATGAGGCAACCATAGTGCGGTAATTCTATGGCCAATGTCGAGGTGCCAGCGCCTAAGCCGTCAGTTCCTGAAAGCCTACGAACTTCGGCATCAGGTCAAGCAGGTGCTTGGTGTAGTCGTGCTGGGGGTCTTCGAACAGGTTCTCGGTTTCGGCAACCTCCAACAGCTTGCCGTGGCGCATGACGCCCACCCGGTCGCAGATCTGGCGGATCACCGGCAAATCGTGGCTGATGAACAGCATGGTGAGGCCGAGCTCCTGCTGGAGGTCCTTTAGGAGGTTCAATACCTGGGCCTGGATCGACACATCCAGCGCCGAGGTTGGCTCGTCGCAAATCAGGAACCGCGGCCGGGTGGCGAGCGCCCGGGCAATGGAGATGCGCTGGCGCTGGCCGCCTGAAAACTCGTGCGGGAATTTCTGGGCCGCCTGGGCGCCCAGGCCCACAACGTCGAGCAGGTCGTGGACGATCTGTTCGGCCTCGTCCTTGGAGGAGGCCATTTTGTGGAAATGGATGGGCTCGGCAATGATGTCGCGCACCCGCATGCGTCCGTTCAGCGAAGAGAAGGGATCTTGGAAGATCATCTGCATCTGGCGGCGCCAGGGGGCGGCCTCCTTGCGCGACTTCAAAGCTGTCAGGTCCGCGCCGGCAAAACGGATGGTGCCGCCGGTGGGGGTGTAGATGCCGGTGATCATGCGGGCCACGGTGGATTTGCCAGACCCGCTTTCGCCCACAAGGCCGAACACCTCGCCGGTTTTGATGGAAAACGAGACATCGTCCACCGCGTCCAGATAGAGCCGGTGCTTGGCAAAGAAGGAATGGCGGGTGACAAAACGCATGTGCAGATTGTCGGCCTGCAACAGATCGCCGTCTTCGCCTTCGTAGTCACGTGTCTGACCCAGCCAGTGGGTGGCCAGATCAAGGGTGTCGCCGAGCTCGGTCGCATCCTCGATGTAGGTCACCAGAGGGAACCGGTGCAGCCGTTTCTCCGGCCGCGGCACGGCTGAGATCAGACTCTTTGTGTAATCGTGCACCGGAGTGCCCATGATCTGCTCGGTCTTGCCGGTTTCCACCACGCGCCCGCGGTACATCACGGCAACCCGGTCGGCGGTTTCGGCGATCACGCCCATGTCGTGGGTGATCAGGATCATGCCTACATTGCGGTCCCGGCACAGGCCCTTCATCAGATCGAGGATCTGCGCCTGCACCGACACGTCCAATGCGGTGGTTGGTTCATCGGCAATGATCATTTCCGGGTCGGCGCACAGGGCAAGCGCGATCACAACGCGCTGGCGCATGCCGCCGGAGAACTGGTGGGGGTATTGCTCGATGCGGATGTTGGGGTCTGGAATGCCCACCGCGTCGAGCAGCTCAACGGCGCGCGCGCGCGCCTGGGCCTGGTCCAGGTCCAGGTGCATCTGGATGGTGTCGACCAGTTGCCGCTCGATGGTCTGCAGCGGGTCAAGCGAGGTGAGGGGATCTTGGAAGATCATGCCGATGCGCGCACCGCGGATGCGCCGCTTGGCGGCATCGTCCAGATTGTCGATGCGCGTCCCATCCAGATAAACCTCGCCTGCCGTCATTTGGCCGGGGGGCTCCAAAAGGCCGATCACGGCGTTGCCGATGGTGGATTTGCCGGCGCCGCTTTCGCCCACAACGCCCAGAATCTCGCCCGGCTCCACGTTGAGGGTGAGGCTCTCCACCGCCACCACGTGGCCGCGGCGGCTCGGGAACTCCACGCGCATTTCTTTGATATCGAGCAAGGACATACGCGCGCTACCTCAGTTTCGGATTCAAGGCATCGCGCAGCCAGTCACCCAGAAGGTTGATGGCCAGAACGAGGAGCACAAGAGCTATGCCGGGGAAGATGGTGATCCACCATTCGCCGGAGAACAGATAGTCGTTGCCCACGCGGATCAAGGTGCCAAGCGAAGGCGTTGTGGGCGGAACACCGACCCCCAGGAACGACAGGGTGGCCTCGGTGATGACGGCAATGGCCAGGTGGATGGTGGCGATCACCAGCACCGGTCCCATGACGTTGGGCAGGATGTGGCGCAGCAGGATGATCGCCGGGCCAATGCCGATGACCCGGGCGGCCTGGACGTATTCCTTGTTCTTTTCCACCAGGGTGGAGCCGCGCACGGTGCGGGCATATTGCACCCAGCCGGAAATGCCGATGGCGAAGATCAGCACGTAGAACGCCACTTCCTCATGCATGCTGCGCGGCAGGACCGAGCGGGCGACACCGTCGATCAGAAGGGCAATCAGAATGGCCGGGAAGGAGAGCTGGATGTCGGCAATGCGCATGATCAGGGCATCGAGGCGGCCGCCCACATAGCCGCTGACGAGACCCAGGCCGACGCCCATGATGATGGAGAAGATCACCGAGGCAAAGCCGACGAACAAGGAGACCCGTGCGCCGAAGATGATGGTTGACCACATGTCGCGGCCCTGGTCGTCGGTGCCGAGCCAGAACTTGGTGCTGCCGCCTTCTTGCCAGAACGGCGGCAGGCTGGCGTCCATGATGTCGATGGAGGCAAGGTCGAACGGATTAAACGGCGCAACGTAGGGCGCGAACAGGGCGCCGATGAAGAACAGGATGGTCAAGAGCGCCGACGCGATGGTGACCGGCGAGCGGCAGAAGCTGTACCAGATGTCGCTGTCGAGCATCCGGGAAAGCCAGCTTGATGATGATGATGATGTTGGTGGTGTTGCCTCTGTGTTTGCCATCTTGCCCCTAATGGCCTCCGCTATCGGCGCGGTCCACCCGCAATCGGGGGTCAACCACATAGTAGAGCACGTCGACCACCAGATTGATCACCACGAAGAAGAAGGCGATGAGCACGAGGTAGGCGGCCATCACCGGGATATCCACCTCGCCGATGGCTTGAATGAACAAGAGCCCCATGCCGGGCCACTGGAACACGCTCTCGGTGATGATGGCAAAGGCGATGATGGAGCCGAGCTGCAAGCCGGTAATGGTGATCACCGGCACCAGGGTGTTCTTCAAGGCCGTGACGAAATGGACGTAGCGGTCCGGCAGGCCACGGGCCCGGCCGAACTTGACGAAATCGGTGCGCAGCACTTCGAGCATTTCGGCGCGCACCAGGCGCATGATCAGGGTCATCTGAAAGAGGGCCAGGGTGATGGCCGGCATGATCAGGGATTTAAGGCCCGATGCGGTGAGAAATCCGGTGGTCCAGCCGCCGATCTCCACCACATCACCGCGCCCGAATGTGGGCAACCAGCGCAGGATCACCCCGAAGAACAGGATCAGCAGGATGCCGATCAGAAAGGTCGGCAGCGATATGCCGATCAATGACAGGGTCATGAAGGCGTGGGAGACGGCGCCGTTGCGCCGAATGGCGGTGTAGACCCCCATGGGTATGCCGATGAAAAGGGCCAGGATGGCCGACACCAGGGAAAGCTCAAGGGTGGCCGGCAGGCGCTCAACGATGAGATCGGAGACCGGGCGGCGGTGTTGGTAGGAAAAGCCGAACTCGCCTTGCGCAGCGTTGATGGCAAAGCGGCCGAACTGGACGAGGAAGGCGTCGTTCAATCCGAGGCGTTCACGCAACTCGGCGCGTTCCTCGGTGCTGGTGTCCTGGCCAACCATGTTGTTGATCGGGTCGCCCACATAGCGGAACAGGCCGAACGCGATCAGGGCCACGGTCAACATCACGAGGACCGATTGCAGAATGCGCTGGATGATAAAGGTGATCATGTGCCGCGCACCAAATTTCCCGCGTGTTGTCCTCGGGCTTGACCCGAGGACCCATGCCCGCGAATCCGAGAGGTGCCGCTTTGGGCCCTCGGGTCAAGCCCGAGGGCGACATTTATGGTGTGGCCGAGGGTGGCATGGATGATGAAGGTGATCATGTGCCGCGCACCCGCGGTGCCGCCCTGTCGTCCTCGGGCTTGACCCGAGGACCCACGGCCGCGAATCCGAGAGGTGCCGCTTTGGGCCCTCGGGTCAAGCCCGAAGGCGGCAACGTTGGTGCGGAGGACTTAGATGAACACATAAAATGACTCTGGAGACAAACTGGCCGGGCCGCCGCAGATGGGCAGCCCGGCTGATCGTTCCGTCTTACTTCTTCACGACTGCGTAGCGCAAATCGAAGGCGTTGTCGGGCCGTTGCACGACGTCCACCTTGTCAGACACGCCCCAAGACAGCGGCTGCTGGTGGAGCGGAATGTGACCGACTTCATCCTGGTGGATCTTGAAGGCTTCGTCGATCATGGCCTGGCGTTTCGCCTGGTCGGTTTCTTCCTGGATCATCGCCGTCAGCTCGTTGATCCGCTTGTTGCAGTAACCGCCAAGGTTGAAGGCACCAATCTTGTCTTCGCCGCCGCGGCACGCCATCAGGGCAGAGATCACATTGTGGCTGTCAAACGTGGACGGGGTCCAGCCCAAGAGGAAGAAGCTGGTGTCGTAGTTGTTCTGGGCCAGCACCTTGCCGAAGTATTTCGACTTGGGTTGAGCCAAAAGGTTCACCTTGACGTTGATCTTGGCCAGCATGGAGGCTGAGGCCTGGCAGATCTTCTCGTCGTTGACGTAGCGGTTGTTCGGGCAGTCCATGGTGACTTCAAAGCCGTCGGCATAGCCGGCATCAGCCATCAGTTTCTTGGCCGCGTCCACGTCATAGGGCGGGCGCTTGTTCAGGGCTTCGTTGAAGCCGTTGATCTGCGGAGCCACCATCTGGCCGGTTGGGGTTGCTGCCCCGCGCATGATCTTGGCCTTGATGGCGTCGATGTTGATGGCTTGCATGAAGGCTTTGCGCACCCGCACATCCTTGAACGGGTTCTTGCCCTTGATGTTGGATGTGGTCAGCTCGTCGCGAAGCTGGTCGAAGCCAAGGAAGATCGTCCGGGCTTCCGGTCCGGTCAACGGTTTCACGCCATCAGCATCTTCCAGACGCTTCCAGTCCTGAACCGGGATCGGGTAGGCCATGTCCACGTTGCCGGAGATCAGAGCGGCAACACGGGTTGCGTCCTGGTCAATCGGGGTGAAGATGGCTTCGGTGATGTTGGTTTTCAGCTCGCCCCAGTAGTTGGGGTTTCTGGTCAGGACCGTTTTTACGCCGGACTGGCGCGAGGTGACCATGAAGGGGCCGGTGCCGTTGGCATTGAGGTTGGCGTAATTGCCTTCATCGCCGCCCTTCACGTTGGTGGCCGCAACCGCCTTGTGTTCTTCGGCCCACTGCTTGTCCATGATGTAGAAGATTTCAAGCTGCAGAGGCAGGATCGGGTTCGGGGCCGGGGTGATGATGTCGATGGTGTAGTCATCGATGATCTTGGCTTCCTTGATCAGGGCAGCCACCACCTTCATGTCGGAACCTTCGGTGCTCAGGCGTTCAACCGAGAACTTCACGTCGTCGGCTTTCATGTCGCCGCCGGCATGGAACTTCACGCCTTTGCGCAAGTTGAAGCGCCAGGTGGTGGGATTGATGTTCTCCCACTTCTCAGCCAGCGCGCCTTGCATCTCCATCTTGTCGTTACGGATGACAAGACCTTCATAGATGTTGCGTTGGAAGCCCAACGTCATGGTTTCAAACAAACCATGCGGGTCAAGGGTTTGCAGGTCGCCCTGGAACGCCCACTTGAAGGTTTCCGCGTTGGCCGCAGAAGCTGCGCCCATCATCAGGCCGCCGGCTAAAAGCGCGCGGACTGCCGTTTTGGCATGTTTCATCTAGATACTCCCTGTTTTGGTTAGATGATTTTGTTGCAACGTAATTGGGTCCATATATTGGTTCTGTATCTCACGGTCGAAGCGTGGCGAGCTTGGCCCCAAAGCCAATGAACACAACCCCTGTGACCCCCTTGAGCCAGCGTTGGAATGTGCTGTTACGGGCAGCGCCCGTGAGCCGGGCAAAGAGCAATACCATGGCCGAAAACCACACGAGGTTCAGCACGGAGTGAATGAACACCAGCGTGAAGGATGCGCCGAGCGCGCCATGGGTTTGAGAGATAAACTGAGGGAATGCCGCCAGGTAGAACATCGAAACTTTCGGGTTCAAGGCGTTGGTCAGAAAGCCCTCGAGGAATGCTTTGGTCAGCGTCCGTTGTCGCTTGGCCGGGGCAACATTTTGGGCAATCGGAACACCCTTCCATGCGTCCAGCAACGCTTTGACGCCGATCCAACACAGGTATGCCGCGCCCAGCATCTTCACCACAAAGAAGGCCTGGGCCGACTGCACGAGAATGAGGGAAATGCCGAGAATGGAGAGCGCGCCGTGCACATAGAAGGCAGTCACGAAACCTGCCACATTGGCAAAGCCAGCAGACCTGCCGGAGGTGGGGACCGTCTTTGCAATCAGCACTCCATTCGGGCCGGGCGACATAACAAGCAGCGAGGCAATGAAGGTAAAGCTGAGGAGTGTAGCGAGATCCACTGTCGTGAGTTCCTAAAATTTAACCGGTGACATGTGTGACAAGATCTATCCCCATTGTACAGAAGCCTTCGGCTGCGCCCTCACCCGGCGGGTGCTTCTGGCTTTTAAGTCTATCCGGGATTTGCCCCCAAGTTCAATCGCCCGTTTCGGTGTGGCGGTAAATTTATGCCACTAAAGGTTCGTTTTTGAAGATCTTTCCGTCGCGCATCACCAGCGGAATGTGCTGGCCCTCGTTTTCCAGGAGGCCGATATCGGCGAGCGGGTTGCCGCGCACCACAATCAGGTCGGCCTTGGCGCCTTCGGCCAGAACACCGATTTCGCCTTCTTGCTCGAACAGTTCCGCATTGGTGATGGTGGCCGATTTGATGGCGCCGTGATTGCCCAGCACTTCTGCCTTCAGTGAGAATTCATCAGACTGGTATTTGTGGCATGGCCCAAGCAGGTCGGTGCCGTGACCGATCTTGACCCCGGCGTCGCGGGTCAGCTCAACGGCGCGCAAGCCGGCGCTGACGATCTCGCCCAGCTTCTGCAGCGAGACATCTGGGAAGCCAAACTCCTTGCCGTGCTTGTTGAGGGCAAAATAGGTGATGTTGGTGGGCACGTGGAACACATCGTTCTCGGCCATCAGGGCAGCGGTTTCAGCGTCCACCAGGTTGCCATGCTCAATGCAGCGCACACCGCACTCCACCACCCGGCGGATGGCGTGGGGGGTGTAGGCATGGGCCGTGGCATAGGTGTGCCAGGCTTTGCACTCTTCAACGATGGCAGTGATCTCACCTGCCGAATATTGCGTGTTCTGGATGGGGTCGGAGGGGGAGGCGACGCCGCCGCCGGCCATAATCTTGAGTTGGTGGGCGCCCTTGCGCAGCTCATCGCGGGCGGCCCGGCGGCATTCATCTGCCCCATCGGCGATGCGGCCCAGTTGCGAGGTACTGACCTGACAGGCACAGGTAATGATGGTTGAGAATTCGGTCGCATAGCGGAAGTCGCAATGGCCGCCGGTTTGCGAAAGAGCCAAGCCAGAGACGCGCAGCTTGGGCCCAACCACCAGGTCATGCTCCACCGCGTCGGCCATGCCCCGATCGGCGCCGGCGCAATCGCGCACGGTGGTGAAACCGCGCATCAGCATGGCGCGCATGATCTGGGCGGCGCTGGCGAAAAGATAGGTTGAAGGAACCTCCTGGAGCCGGCCCAGGTTGAGCATGGTGGCCTTCACATGCACATGGGCATCCGTCAGGCCGGGCATGAGGGTCGCGCCGTTCAGGTCGATTTCACGGGTGTCGGCCGGCGCTTTGATGGCCTTGTCGGAGATTTCCTTGATGCGGTCGTCTTCCACCAGCAGGTTGAAGCCCTCACGGGCCTCATCCACGGTGCCATCCACCAGCGTGGCATTGTGAAACAGAACGGTGCTCACTTCATCGGCTCCTGAAATTGGTCAAAGATCTGCGTTGTGTCAGCTTGCAGGCATAGCGGTTTCCACCAGCCGTGCCCAGTAGGAACAGCCGATCGGAATGATCTCGTCATTGAAATCATATTCAGGATGATGCAAGCCCGCCGTGTCGCCTTGGCCCACGAACAGAAAACAGCCCGGGCGCGCTTCCAGCATGAACGAGAAATCCTCGCCCCCCATCACCGGAGGGGCTTCGTCGTTCACCTTGTCATCGCCGGCAATCTGGCTGGCAACGCTTGCGGCAAATGTGGTTTGTTCCGGGTGGTTGACCGTGATCGGGTATTGCCGGTCGTACTGGAAGTTGATCTTGGCGCCGAAGGCCGGGCCCATGTGGTCGCACAGCTGGCCCATGCGCTCTTCCACCAGATCGCGCATGGTGGGGGTCAGGGTTCTGACCGTGCCGGTCATGCGGGCCGATTGGGCGATCACGTTGTTGGTGTCGCCCGCCTCGATGGTTGTGGTTGAGATCACGGCACAATCCACCGGGTCTGCGTTGCGTGACACGATGGTTTGAAACGCCTGCACCAGATGAGATGAGACCACAATCGGGTCAATGCAGGCATGGGGCCGGGCCGCATGGCCGCCCTTGGCCTCGATGTTGACCTCAAAGAAGTCCGCCGCCGCCATAAGCGAACCTGTGCGGGTGGCAAACTGGCCCACCGGCAGGCCCGGCATGTTGTGCATGCCATAGACCTCCTGGATGCCGAAGCGCTCCATCATGCCTTCCTCAACCATCACCTGGCCGCCGCCGCCGCCTTCTTCTGCAGGCTGAAAGATGACAATGGCTGTGCCGTCAAAGTTGCGGGTTTCGCTCAAATATTTGGCGGCCCCCAGCAGCATGGCCGTGTGGCCGTCATGGCCGCAGGCGTGCATTTTGCCATCGGTGGTGGATTTGTGAGGCAAATCGCGGATTTCCTGGATTGGCAAAGCGTCCATGTCGGCGCGCAGGCCAATCACCTTTCCGCTGCCGGTGTTCTTGCCCCGGATCACGCCGACCACGCCAGTTTGCGCGATGCCGGGGATCACTTCATCAACACCGAAAGCGCGCAGTTTTTCCTCAACCACACCTGCGGTGCGCTGAACATCGAACAAGAGCTCTGGATGTGCGTGAATATCGCGCCGCCATTCTGTGATCTCGTCATGAAAATCGGCAAAACGGTTAATTGTGGGCATGTTGTCTTTCTCTCAGGATATGGCGGGGAAAGGGGGGGCGAAACCAGCAGTATCGGTCTGTGAGCACCGCAGCACAAGAGCCGAGTTTTGGATTCAAAGGCCAGGGGGCCCTAAAAACTGACGAAATAACAACCATTCTTTCCGGTAATCCATGGACTTGGCGCCCTCGTTTTCCTATATGAGCCTTAATTGAAGGCAGAGCCGTTCTGCCGAACACACTGACGCGCGCCTCATGCAGCGTCTGGAAGGGAAGATTTGTATGCCGTGGAGCAATCAAGGTGGTGGCTGGCAGGGTGGCGGTGATAACCGCGGGCCTTGGGGTCAGGGACCAAATGGATCAGGCGGCGGGAAAGGCCCGCAAGCCCCAGATCTGGAGGATCTGCTGAAGAAGGGACAAGAGCGGCTCAAGGACATCATCCCTGGCGGTGGCGGCGGCGGCGGGGGCGGCGGCTCCAACCGGTTCATGTTCCTGCTCGTCATTTTGGGTCTGGCTGCGGTCTGGATCATGAATGCAGTCTACACGGTTGAAGCTGATGAGCAGGGCGTGGTTTTGCGCCTTGGCGAATACAGCCGGACAACCTCTCCTGGACTGCACTTCATCCTGTGGCCGGTTGAAACGGTTGAGACCCCGAAGGTTCAGGCGGTCAACCAGCTCGATTTCGGCGTGAGCTCTGGCTCCCAAGAGGGGCTGATGCTGGCCGGCGACCAAAACATCGTGGACATCCGCTTCACGGTCTTGTGGAAGATCAAGGATGCCAAAGACTTTCTTTTCAACACCCGGGCGCCCGAACAGCTTGTGCGGGTTGTGGCAGAAGCTGCCATGCGTGAGATCGTCGGCCGCACCAAGGCCGATCAGATCCGGACCCAGGGCCGTCTTGAGGCCCAGAACTCTGTGACAACGCTGATCCAGACCACACTCGACAATTTTGGGGCTGGGATCTTGATTACCGGTGTGCAGCTTGAAAAAGCCGATCCACCACCCTCTGTTATTGACGCGTTTGAGGAAGTTCAGCGTGCCGAGCAGAACCAGAACAAGTTCATCCGTGAAGCTGAGCAGTATCGCAACAAGCTGTTGGGTGACGCCCGTGGTGAAGCCTCCCAGACGGTGGAACAGGCCAAGGGTTACAAAGCCCGCGTTGTGGCGGAAGCGGACGGTGAGGCGCAGCGTTTTGTCTCCGTTTATGAAGAGTATGCAAAGGCCAAGGATGTGACGAGGAAGCGCCTCTTCCTGGAAACCATGGAAGGCGTGCTTTCCAAATCGAACAAGGTGATCATCGAAGGTGGTCAGGGCGGAACGGGCGTGGTGCCCTACCTTCCGCTGCCTGAAATTCAAAAACGCAGCAGCGGCGCCGCTGCCGGCCAGGGAACACAGTAATGAGCAACTTCTTCAAACCCGCCCTACTGATCATTGCCGCGGTCGCTGCTTTTATGTTCTTCTCGTCCACATTCGTGGTCGACGAGCGTGAGAAAGCCCTTGTGGTGCGCTTTGGCGAAATTCAACGCACGGTCACGGAGCCTGGGCTGTATTTCAAGATTCCGGTTCTGGACGAACTGGTCTACGTGGAAGACCGCATTGTGTTCTTTGAAAGCGTGGACAAGACCGTGCAAGTGGTCGATGGCCGGCGCTATCTTGTTGATGCCATCACCATGGTGCGCATTGTCGATGCGCAAAAGTTCCGTGAGAGTGTTGGCGCGAGCCTCACGCTGGCGCGTGACCGGATCGATACGCGGATGGATGCCGCGCTGCGTCAGACATACGGTAAACGGACCTTTGATGCGGCCCTGTCCAAGGACCGTGCGGCGATGATGCGCGAGATCCGCGACCAGGTGCGCAGCGAAGCGCGCTCGCTGGGGATCGATATCATCGATGTGCGCGTGCGCCGGACAGACCTGACACCTGACGTTTTGAACGACACCTATGAGCGGATGAACGCGGAGCGGTTTGCCGAAGCGGCAACCTTGCGCGCCATCGGTGAAACGGCCCGGCGCAGAATTCGCGCCGAAGCTGATCGTGAGGCGGTGGAGTTGGTGGCCAAGGCAAAACGGGAATCTGAGATCATTCGCGGTCAGGGCGATGCGGAGCGCAACAGGCTCTTCGCCGATGCGTTCAACCGTGATCCGGAATTCTTCGCGTTTTACCGGTCCATGCAAGCCTACACAAAAGCGCTGCAAGGCGATGGCACAACAATGGTGTTGAAACCCGACTCGGAGTTCTTCGACTACTTTAGCGGCAAAGCCAAGAAGCAGTAGAGAGCACGGGCAATGCGCGATCTTGTTACCGCGCTTGGTCTGGTTTTAGTGATAGAAGGGCTGATCTATGCCGCTAACCCGGCTGGCCTGAAGCGTATGATGTCGATGGCCATGGAGATGTCTGAGCAAAGTATGCGGATCGGCGGTTTCGTTGCCTTTGGTCTCGGCTTTGTGATTGTTTGGCTCGCCAGAACAGCCCTATAAGGCGACGTTCGGGTGTGAAAATATAGTCCGGCGCAAGCTGGTTTTCGGAAGATGAGGAACTAGAATGTTGAGCGCTTTTTCGTCTAAGGCCCGGTGGCAAACACTGTTTGGATTTATCGCCCTTTTCGCTGTCGTGGCAGCACCGCCCTCTGCCAGTGCGCGAGGGCCGGTCTCGGTGGCAGACCTGGCCGAAAAGCTTTCTGGTGCGGTTGTGAACATCTCGACCACGCAAAAAGTGAAGCAAACCGCGCGCAACAATCAAGGCGGCCCGGTGCCCAATCTGCCGGAAAACTCCCCATTCCGTGATTTCTTCAAGGATTTTTTCGACAACCAGCCTGGTCAACCCGGCCAGAAGCGCAAGCCGCGCCGTCCACGCCGTGCCAACTCGCTTGGATCTGGATTTGTTGTGGATCCTGAAGGCATCGTCATCACCAACAACCACGTGATTGCCGATGCTGAAGAGATCACCGTGAATTTTGCCGATGGCTCCAAGCTTCCCGCCGAGCTGATCGGACGTGATGCCAAGACCGATATCGCGGTTTTGAAAGTGAAGCCGGAAAAGCCGCTTCAGTCGGTTGAGTTCGGCAACTCGAAAGTTCTGCGCGTTGGCGACTGGGTGATGGCGATCGGCAACCCGTTTGGCCTTGGTGGATCTGTGACCCTCGGCATCGTGTCCGCACGGAACCGGGACATCAACGCAGGTCCCTATGACGACTTCATCCAAACCGATGCTGCGATCAACCGCGGCAATTCCGGTGGCCCGCTGTTCAATATGGACGGCGAGGTGGTTGGCATCAACACCGCGATCATCTCGCCCAGCGGCGGCTCGATCGGCATTGGCTTCTCCATCCCTGCATCAACGGCAACCGGCGTGATCAGCCAGTTGCGCAAGTTCGGTGAAACCCGGCGCGGCAAGCTTGGTGTGCGCATTCAGGTGGTGACCGAAGAAATCGCCGAAAGCCTTGGCCTTGATAGGGCCAAGGGTGCGTTGGTGAACGACGTGACCGAAGGCAGCCCTGCTGCGGCCGGTGGCATTAAGTCGGGCGACGTGATCGTTGAGTTCGACGGCCAGCCCGTGCCTGTGATGCGCGAGCTGCCCCGCATGGTGGCCCGCACGCCTGTGGGCAAGGAAGTGGACGTGGTGGTTTCGCGCAAAGGCAAGGACGTGACCCTGCGCATCACCGTCGGCCGCCTGGAAGAAACCCAGAAAGCTGCGCTCACCAAGCCCGATGCGTCGCAAGAATCCGTTCAGGACGTTCAAACCGCTCTTGGCCTGAAACTCACTGCGCTGACCGATGGGTTGCGCGAGAAGTTCAAGATCGAGAAAAAGGTCGAAGGTGGCGTGGTGGTGAGCGATGTGGATCCCGACAGCATGGCTGCGGAAAAACGCATCGTTGCCGGTAACGTCATTCTGGAAGTTGGCCAGGAAAAGGTTGCCACTCCGGCTGACGTGGTCCGCCGGGTGAAAGAGCTTGAGAAGGAAGGGCGCAAGACCGTTCTTCTGCTTGTGTCGAACAAGAGCGGCGATCTGAGATTTCTCGCCGTGCGGCTCAAGAAAAAGGAAGGCTGACGGCCGCTGGGGGCCGCGCGATAACTAAACGTTTAGCATTCGCCTTAACGCCTCGGTTACGCTAACGCGTCATTCTGTGCGTCCCGTCCGATCAGGCCGGGACACATAGGTGATACCGTGTCGAACAGCTCTGCTGAACTCAAAGACAAACCCGGAGATGATGCTCCGGTGCGGCCGATGTTTACGGCCAAAGCAGGCGCAGGCTCAGGTGAGGCCCCTGATGCCAAGCCGGCCAGCCCCTATGTCCTGTTTGAACAGTCGCCCCTGACCGGCAGTTGGATTTTGCAAGGTGCCGCCACGCGGGATCTTTTCGCGATTTGGGAGAGCCAGGAGCGGGTGAACGGTCTTCCGTTGCTGAGCGCGTTTGACACATCGCGCGTTGAGGCCATGCTGCCCTTCATGGTGATCCACCAGGTGCATCGCCGCGACCCCTACACATTTGAAATGGTCTATGCCGGCTCGGAATGCGCCACCATCATGGGCATGAGCCGGGAGCGGCGCATGCTTCAGCCTGATCCCGATACAGCAAATATCAGCGATGTCTATGCGCGCCTGCTTGATGTTTCGGTGAACAGGCACGCGCATTTTTGCGTGAAGACCCTGGGCTGGCAGGGGCGGGACCTGACCAAGTATGAGGTGCTGCTACTGCCGTTCGGCGAAGAGGGCTACGATGGCCCGGTGGCCATTTTGAATGTGATGAGCTTTTCCAGTGGATTTGATTCCAAATACTGGCTGGTTTCAGGTATTTGCCCGCGGCGCTTCGCCCAGCCCCTGAAGCCAAAGCAAGCCGTCCAGTCCGGCATGGTCCAGCTTGATGCCGGCCGCTTCGCGCACCGCAGGTTTGCCGTGGAACGCCACGCCCATGCCGGCAAGGCCCAGCATGCCAATGTCATTGGCGCCGTCACCCACGGCCAGAACGTCGCCAGGTGTGATGCTGAGGCGTCCGCACATCTCATGAAGGGCGCTCACTTTGGCGTCGAGCCCCAGGGCCGGCTCTTCAACCTTGCCGGTCAGGGTTTGCCCGTCGATGATCAGGCGGTTGGCGCGGTGTTCGTGAAAGCCGCATTCGCCGGCCACGAATTCCGTGAAATGGGTGAAGCCGCCTGACACCAGGGCTGTGTAGGCGCCGGCCGACCGCATGCCTTGAACCAGGGCGCGGCCGCCATCTGTGAAGGTGATGTGCTCCTTCTTCACGGTCTCGATCGCGCTTGCATCCAAACCTTCCATAAAGGCCACCCGCTCGCGCAGGGCTTGCTCGAAATTGAATTCGCCCCGCATAGCGCGCTCGGTGATGGCGGCGATCTGGTCGCCGGCGCCGGCCATTTTGCCCAGCTCGTCAATGCACTCCTGGTGGATGAAGGTGGAATCCATATCGGCAATGAGCAGTTTCTTGGCGCGGCCTGCAGCTGGAACATGGGCAACATCGATGGGCCACCCGTCCAGTGCGGCGCGAACATCGTCTTCATGTGTGCCGATGGGCCCCTGCAGCAGTATTTCAACCGCCTCGGGCGCCAGCCGCCGGGCATCGCCCGCGCCGGTCAGGGCAGAAAGTGCAGCGGCAACCGCCTCATTTGGAATGCCAGGGCCCTGGCGGCTTGCAATCAGGAGAAGAACGGTGTCCATGGGTTTTGAGATCTCTGAGAGATTTGAGTGGGCAAGAGCGCGCGAAAAGGAAGGCGCACATGGCGTTGAGTTCCGCACCCAAACGCGCCCTGCTTATTGCAGGACCGACGGCAAGCGGCAAGTCTGCAGTTGCCGCAGATTTGGCGGCGCGTTGCGGTGGGGTCATCATCAACGCCGACGCCATGCAGGTGTATGGCCAGTTGCGCATTCTGAGCGCCCGGCCGAGCGCTGAGGAAGAAGCGCGCATGCCCCATCGCCTGTATGGCCATGTGCACGCCTCAGAGCGCTATTCGGTGGGGCGCTGGCTGGAAGATGTGGCACCGGTTCTGGAGGCGGTTTGGGAGGCCGGGCAGCTGCCGGTGGTGGTTGGCGGCACCGGCCTCTATTTCAAGGCACTGGTGGAGGGCCTGGCGCCCGTGCCCGACATTCCGCATGAGGTGCGGGCAAGGGTGGCCGACTGGTACAAAGCTGAGGGAGAGGAGGGCCTCAAGCGCCGCTTGTCCCCATCAGACAGCGATTTGGTTGACCAGCACCGGCTGATCCGCGCGCTCGAAGTGTGCGAAGCCACCGGCCGGTCGCTGCAAGACTGGCAACAGGACCGCTCCGCGCCGCTGGTTGCGGGGGCTGGCGTGACCCGGGCCTTTCTCATGCCGGACCGCCAAACTGCTTATGCCCGCTGCGAGGAGCGTTTTGATATGATGCTGGCGGCCGGAGCCGTTGCGGAGGTTGAGGCGCTGAGGGCGCTCAACCTGGACCGGGAGTTGCCGGCGATGAAGGCCATTGGCGTGAGCGAGATATCTGGCTATCTGGCAGGAGAGATGGGTTTGGAGGAGGCGGCGGTTTTGGCCAAAACCCAAACCAGGCGCTACGTGAAGCGGCAGATGACGTGGTACCGCAGCCAAATGCCGGGTTGGCCGGCGCTGGCGCCAGGCGATGCGGCAGAACGGCTCCTGACAGAGCTGCAGGAGACAGAGTGATAGTGATGGTGAGAACAGGTGAAGGAGACTGAGCCATGTCGGTAACGCAAGGGCGGTGCTTGTGTGGACAGGTGGCCTATGAGTTTGAAGGCAAGATCAACTGGTGCGGTCACTGTCATTGTGAAAGCTGCCGGCGCAACACGTCTTCTGCGGTCGCCACGTTCTTTGCGGTTCCCAGATCGGCCTATCGTTTCACCGGCCGTGAGCCCCAAGCCTATGTGTCGTCAAAAGGCGTGCGCAGACTGTTTTGCGGCAATTGCGGCAGCCCCATCGCCTATGAGGCCGATGCCTACAAGCACGAGATCCATTTCTATATTGGAACCTTGGAAAACCCGGCGGAACTGATGCCTCAGTTTCATGTGTTCTATGAAGAAAAGTTGCCATGGTTTGAGGTCGATGACGATCTCCCGCGCCATGGCGGCACCACGGCGGAATAGCGGACATGGTGGTTGGCAAGTGGGGGCGGGCCCTCGGCATCTTGGCGGTGTTGGTCGGCGGGCTGTGCGGCAGTTCGGCTGGCATCCTCGTGCGCCTGGTGGAGAACGCCGATGGCTGGCAGATCCTGTTCTTCAGATCGGTCTCGTTCAGCCTCACCGTATTGTTGTTCATGATCGTCAAGGACGGCTTTGGCTTGCGCCGGCGCTTCCTGTCCATCGGTTTGCCGGGTGTCGTGGTGGCCTTGTGTCTTGGCGGAGCGTTCATCGCCTATATTATCTCCCTGCTGCTGACCACCGTGGCCAATGCGGTGTTCATCCTGAGCGCGTCTCCGTTTATGGCCGCTCTGCTGTCGCGCTGGCTGTTGAAGGAGCAGGTCTCGGTTTTGTCCTGGATTTGCATGACCGCGGGGCTTTGCGGGGTTGGCTTCATGGTGGCCGACGGGCTGTTGAGCGGCACAGTGGCGGGCAGTGCCGTGGCGCTCATAGCCACTGCGGGCTATGCGGCCAGCGTGGTGGCCTTTCGTGCCGGCAAGGATATCGACATGATGCCGGCAACCTGCCTGGCGGGTGTGTTCGCCACGCTGATCAGTCTTGCGTTGGTGTCCGACTTTGCCATTGGGCGCAATGATCTGATTGTGGCCTGCTTGCTTGGCGCCTTCCAGATTGGCGGCCAGTACATTCTCATCACCATTGCCGCACGCTATGTGCCGGCCACCGAGATCACCCTGTTGATGCTGCTTGAAGTGGTGGCCGCGCCGATTTGGGTCTGGATCGGCGTGGGCGAGGTGCCTGCGCTGCTGACCATGATCGGCGGGGCAATTGTGCTGGGGGCCGTGGCTGTTCAAGCGATGGCGGGGCTCAAAACCGACCGCGCGGCGAATGCGCCATGAAAGCTGTGCGCAAAGTGCTCGGCGACTTTTCGCTCCAGGCCGCCACAGCGGGCTTATTGTCAGCCTTTGTGGGCACAGCGGCCTCCTTTGCCATTGTGGTGCAAGGCCTGAGCGCGGCCGGAGCCAGCCCTCTTCAGGCGGCCTCCGGGCTCATGGCCCTGTCGTTTGCCTTGGGGCTTGGCGGCATCTTCCTCAGCCTCAAGACCCGATTGCCCATCAGCGTCGCGTGGTCCACGCCCGGGGCGGCCCTTCTGGCGACCACAGGGGCGCCTGAGGGCGGGTTTGCGGCTGCTGTGGGGGCCATTCCTGCTCACCGGGGTGCTGATCGTGCTGGCGGGGCTCTGGAAGCCTCTGGGGCGCTGGGTGAGCGCCATTCCAGTCCCCATCGCCGGCGCCATGCTGGCGGGGGTGCTGCTGGTGTTCTGTCTTGCGCCCATTAAGGCTGTGGGCGAGGATCCCTGGCTCTCCTTGCCGGTGATTGCAGCTTGGGCGCTGATGTTCCGGATCAACCGGCTTTATGCGGTTCCTGCGGCTCTGCTGGTGACCATCGCGATCATTGCCCTGTCGGGGCAGGGGGTGCCGGAGGGAACGGTTCGGTTCTGGCCCGAGCCGGTTTTGGTGATGCCAACATTTGAGCTGGGCGCACTGATCGGCATCGGGCTTCCCTTGTTTCTTGTGACCATGGCCTCCCAAAACATTCCGGGCATTGCGGTGTTGAACGCCAATGGCTATTCGCCGCCGGCCGGGCCCTTGTTTGTGACCACCGGCACGTTCACGCTTCTCGCTGCGCCGTTCGGCGGCCATGCGGTGAACCTGGCGGCGATCACGGCGGCCATGTGTGCGGGCGAAGATGCACACCCCGATCCGGCGCGGCGCTATTGGGCGGCGTTGGCGGCGGGTGCCGGGTATTTGCTGTTTGCGCTGATGGCCGGTCTTGTCACTGCCTTGATCGCGGCATCGCCAACCTATCTGATCAACGCTGTGGCCGGATTGGCGCTGCTGGCCACCTTCGGCGCAGCCCTCACCAGCGCGGTGTCTGACGTGGATATGCGCGAGCCGGCGGTGATCACATTCATCGTCACCGCCTCAGGGCTCTCCTTTTTCGGCATCGGCAGCGCGTTTTGGGGGCTGATGGCCGGCATTGGCATGCTCGCCATCCTGCGGGCTTGGCGCAAGAAGTCTACCTGATCAGCGCACGTCTGCCGCACCGCACAGATCGATGGTGTTGCCCGTTGTTTGCGGCGCGACCCCGCTGGCCAGGAAAGTGATCACGCTGGCCACCTCGTTGGCCGTCGTCACCCGCCCGGTGGGATAGAGCGCCGCCATCTTCTCCAGGCCCTGTTCGGCCATGATGTCGCCCACCATTTCAGTGTCCACGAAGCCCGGTGCGATGCCGTAGGCCAGGATGTTGTCCTTGGCGCAAGTGCGGGCAATCGAGCGGTTCAGCGCCAGCATGCCGGCCTTCGAGGCGCCATACTGCTGGTGCTTGATGCTGTCGCCCCGGTGGCCGGCGCGGCTGGAGACGTTGATGACGATGCCGCCGCCCTTTTCGGTGAAATGCGGGATGGCCCGGCGGCAGAGCTGCGCGGCAGAGCCTAAGTTGATGCGCATGGTGCGCTCCCAACCGGCGAGCCAGTCGTCCAGCGGCAGATCCAGAGGGCACTTCTCATAAACACCGGCATTGTTCACCAGAACATCTATGCGGCCGCGCCAGGCAAGGGCCTGATCCCACAGGCGCTCGGTCTGGTCCACCTCGAGCAGGTCAGCCTGGACAACATGGCAATTCTCCGTCCCAATCTCAGCGGCCAGCTTCTCAGCCGCCTCGGCATTGCTGCCATAGTGGATGACCGCCGCCCCGCCGCACGCCACCACCTTACGCACCGTTGCCGCGCCAATGCCGCGGGAGCCCCCGGTAACGAGCACCGTCTTGCCGCTGAGATCGATCATGCACCTGTCCTCCGGAGTTAGACTCTCGCTGTTCTGCCCGCTACCATCGCTCGTTCGATCTTGAGGCGATGGTGGATCATGACCCTTCACTACACAAAAGAAAACAAGATTGCCCGCATCGTGCTGGACAATCCTCCGGTGAACGTGTTCACGCCGGCCCTGCACAAGGAGTTTCTTGAGATATTGCGCGACTTTGTGGCCGATGACAGCGTCCATGTGGCGGTCTGGTCTGGCGCAGGGGACCGGGCCTTTTGCGCCGGCGACGACATCAAGACCGAGCGCCCTGAACGCACCGCAGCAGAGATGGTGCAGCGTGAAATGAGCGTGCGCCGGGAGGACGACAGCCTGGAGTACCCCGGTTGGGAGGTTGAGGTTCAGGGGCTGACGCGATTCAAACCCATCGTGGGCGCCATCAACGGGTACTGCCTGGGCCAGGGCTTCATCTACATGATGCTTCTGACCGACATCAGGATCGCCTCAACCAATGCCCAGTTCGGGCTTCCGGAGATCAAGTACGGCATGGGCGGGGCCGGCGGCGTGATCCGCCTGGCGCGGCACATACCGCACACCTCTGCCATGTGGATGCTGCTCACCGGCGAGATGTTCGGCGCAGAAGAGGCGCTGCACCACCACGTGGTCAATGAAATTGCTGCGCCAGATGAGATCGATGCGCGGGCCATGGAGCTTGCCGAGCTGATTGCCAGCCATCCGCCGCTTGCCGTGCGCACAGAGATGGAGGCCTACCAGCGGGCAGGGGAGATGAGCCGGCAGGACGCCCTGGCCTTTGCCTCAAGGCTCTATCGCCTGCAGAGGTTGGCGATGGATCAGACCCCGCCGTTGACTGGCAAGGAGCAGGACTGATGGAGCGGCCGGATCTGGCGAACGTGCGCGAAACCGAGCGCGCGATGCTGGCGGCCGATATTCCCGAAACCCTGGGGGCTTTCCTGCAAGAACGGGCCGAAACCTTGGGCGATCAGGTGGCTGGGCAATGGTTCCAGGACGATCAGAGGCTCACCTTTGCGCAGCTGCATGAACGTGCTGACGGGCTGGCCTCCTCCCTGAGTGAACTTGGAGTGCGCAAGGGTGCGCATGTGGCGGTCATGCTGCCGAATGTGCCCGAAACCCTGATTGTCTGGGGCGCCCTTGGCCGGCTGGGTGCCGTCATGGTGCCGGTCAACACGGGCTATACGGCAACCGAACTGTCGTTTGTTCTGAACGATTCAGATGCACAGTTCCTTGTTATCGAGGAGGAGTATCTGCCGATTTTGGCGCGCATTTCGGCGCGTCCTGAGATGCTCACCGACGGCAACATCATTGTGCGCGGCAAGGCCTCGGGCGAACAAAATGCCTTGCTGGAGCTGATTGAAAAGGGGGCCTTCCCCTTCGATCCCCCTGTGAGGGTCGGGGCCTCTGACCTTCTCAACATTCAATACACATCGGGCACCACAGGCTTTCCCAAGGGCTGCATGCTGACCCATGAATATTGGATGCGCGCCAGCTACACCCTGGCCTTCACCCGAGGCGGGGCAGAGCACGGAATTGGGAATGTTCTGGTGTGGGCACCGTTCTTCTACATGGACGGCATGTGGCAGCTGCTGTCGGGCTTTTACCTCAACGCCACCTGCTATGTGGCCCGGCGCATGAGCATGAGCCAGTTTTTCACCTGGCTGACCGACTACCAAATCCACACCTGCACGTTTCCTGAACCCGCGCTGAAGGCGTTCCCGCCTTCTGGCGAGGATGCAAGGGTGTGCCTGAAATACATTTACGCCTTCGGCTGGCGGCCCGAAAGCAAGAGGACCATGGAGGGGCGGTTTGCCGGCTGTGCGGCCCGGGACGCTTACGGCATGACTGAGCTTGGCACCGCAACCGTGACGCCCATGGCGGCCGGGAAACGCAATTTTGCCCGCACCTGCGGCCTGGAAGCGCCGGACCGCAAACTGAAGATCGTCGATGAGGCCGGGCAAGAGGTGGCGCCCGGCGAACGCGGCGAGCTCTGGGTCTCGGGCCGGGGCATCATGTGGGGCTACTACAAGCGCCCAGAGGCCAACCGGGAAGTGTTCAGGGGCAAGTGGTTCTGCACCGGTGACATCTTCTACCAGAACGAGGACGGCTACTATTTCATCGTGGGGCGGATGAAGGACATGGTGAAACGGGCCGGCGAAAACATCGCCGCGCGCGAAGTGGAAGCCGTGCTCAACGAGCTTGATGAGGTTATCGAGAGCGCGATTGTCCCCGTCCCGGACCCGCAACGCGGTGAGGAGGTGAAGGCTTATGTTCGCCTCAAGGAGGGGGTGAGCACGGAAGCCTGCCCTCCAGCACATATTCTTGCGCACTGCGAGGCACATTTGGCCAAGTTCAAGCTGCCCCGATACATCGCATATGTGGACGACTTTCCCAGAACCCCAACCGGAAAGATCGCCAAACAGCGGATGCTGGCCGGAATCGAGGACCTGACGGTTGGTGCATTCGACCAAAAGGATGGAGTTTGGCGCTAGCAAACCGCTCCCCCGTGGATCAATCGGTCTGATGCGCAGGAAACGGGTGGGCGCCTTCGGCACTGGCGGATACGGTCTGCTCAAAGATCAACACTAAACGGCCGCCTGAAATGACCACGCCAAACGCCATTGAAAAACGCATGGGACTGCTCGCCTGGGCCATGCTCATTGCCCTGTCGATCCTCTGGGGCGGTTCGTTCTTCTTCTCAGAGGTTGCCTTGCGGGCGCTGCCGCCGTTCACCGTTGTGTTCCTGCGCGTTGCGCTTGGGGCCATGGTGTTGTGGGTGGTGTTCCTGGCATCCGTGCCCAAGACAGAGCGACAGGGGCTGCCATGGAAGGACTTTATGATCATGGGGTTGCTTAACAATGCGATCCCGTTTTCCCTCCTGGTGTGGGGACAAACCCAGATTTCCGCCAGCCTAGCCTCCATCATCAACGCCACCAAGCCATTCTTCACGGTGTTGGTCGCCCACTTCCTGCTGGCAGACGAACGGATGTCCAAGGCGAAAGTTTTGGGGGTGTCGGCCGGGTTTGCCGGCATTGTCGTGCTGATGGGGCCTGGCGCCTTGGGCGGCGGAGACGTTGGCCTGGCTGGACAAATTGCCTGTATTGGCGCCGGCGTTTCCTATGCGCTTGCGGCCACGTTTGGCCGCCGCTTTGCCAAGGTCACACCACTGGCAACCGCCACAGGGCAGGTGACATGCTCAAGCTTGCTGCTTTTGCCGCTGGTGTGTCTGGTCGATCAGCCCTGGACGTTGAGCGTGCCGGGCTGGGATGTGATTGGCTCGGTGATTGGCGTCGCGGCGGGTTCCACGGCACTGGCGTATATTCTCTATTTCCGCATTCTGCAGGTTGCCGGCGCCACCAATGTTGCGCTGGTGACCTTCCTGGTGCCGGTGAGCGCCATTGTCCTGGGCACGTTGGTCCTGGCCGAGGTGTTGTTGCCGGAACATTTTGCCGGCATGGCCCTGATCGCCGTCGGGCTTGCGATCATCGATGGCAGGATATGGGACCGATTGAGACCGGCCCGGAAGCCGGACTGAGCGGGTCCGGCTACATCGGTACCCTGATCACCTGGCCAGTGCGCAAGCGGGCCGATTGCTGCAGCTGATTGAAGGTGGCCAGGGTTGCGACGCCTATGCGGTATTGCTGGGCGATGCCGGGCAGAGTTTCACCCGGTTTGACCTTGTGAAAATAGTAGATGTAATCACCGTTGCGGCTTTTGCCTGTCGCGGGGCGCGCCTGGCGTGCAGGCGCTGCTGCGGTTCGAACCGGCTGCACCGCCTGGCGCGGAATGGCCTGGCGCGGGATGGTTTGTGCGGGCACGGCGCGGCCGGGCACGGTCAGGCGTTGGCCCAGGCGCAGAGCGTAGGGCGGCGGAATGCGGTTGAGCCTGGCAACTTCCGCAACAGTGGTGCCGTAGCGCTTGGAGATGGAGAACAGCGTGTCACCCGGTGCCACCGTCACAAGAAGGGTGCTGGTCTGATATCTTGGCGCTGCAGGCCGTGCCGGAGCGATAGACCCGGTGCGGGTATGATCTGCCCGTGCCGTAGGTATGGTCAGGCGCTGGCCGATGGCGAGCGCGTAAGGCGCGCCAATGTTGTTGGCTGCCCCGAGCTGGGCCACCGTGATGGCGTTGTTGCGGGCAATGGAATATGCCGTGTCGCCGGGCCGGACGAAGACCTGGCGCGGATGCCCAGCAGTCCGTGGCGGAACCGTGGAGGAACCGGTGATGATGCCCCCGGTGGCCGCGGGCGGCGGCGGCGATGCCAGCGGATCGTCCCAAGCTGTGTTGGACATGCTGCAGCCGCCTGCAGTGGCAGCAAACGCCAGGACGCACAAAACCCCAACGCTGCCAGAAATTATATCCCCCACACCCCGAACGCGACGCATAGCACTTCTCCAAATTGAAAACAGGCCATCAGAGTGCCGCAACAGGGTTAATTATGCGTTGCGAAAGTGACCGGTTTTGCGCATGGAGGCGCGCTCGAGCAGCTTTTTGGAGACAAGAAACTTTAGGCGACGCCGAGTTTCTTTTGCAGCTTGGTGCTGGAGGTTGTGTATTGGAACACCAGGCGCTCATCGGGGTGGATGATCTTGAAGGCCACCTGGGCCATCAGGGCCGCTTCATGGAAGCCCGACAGAATGAGCTTCAGTTTGCCAGGGTAGGTGTTGATATCGCCAATCGCGAAGATGCCCGGTTCTGATGTCTGAAATTTTTCAGTATCTACCGGAATGAGGTTCTCATCGAGGTTCAGGCCCCAATTTGCCACCGGCCCCAGCTTCATGGTGAGACCGAAGAAGGGGAGCATGGTGTTGCAGGCAATGGTCTCTTCACCGTCCGGCCCTTTGATCTGAGCGCCGGTGAGCTGACCGTTGTCGCCGTCCAGAACGGTGACCTGGCCCATTTTGAATTGCATTTTTCCGTCCGCACACAGGGCGTGCATCCTCTGCACTGAGTCCGGTGAAGCGCGGAATGCGTCGCGACGGTGCAGCAAGGTCATGGAGTTGGCGATGGGCTGCAGGTTGAGGGTCCAGTCCAGCGCACTGTCGCCGCCGCCCACGATCAAGATGTCCTTGCCGCGGAACTGCTCCATCTTCTTGACCGAATAGAACACTGACGTGCCCTCATAGTCCTCAATGCGCGGCATGGGCGGTTTCTTTGGCTGGAAGCTGCCGCCGCCGGCCGCAATCACCACAACTTTTGCATGGAACTCGGTGCCATCGTCGGTCTTCAGGCGGAAGGTGCCATCTTCAAGCTTTTCCAGCTCTTCAACCATCTGGTTGAAATGATAGCCCGGATTGAACGGGGCAGCCTGTTCCAGCAGCCGGTCGGTCAGTTCCTGGCCGGAAATGACCGGATAACCTGGAATGTCATAAATCGGTTTTTCCGGGTAGAGCTCGGCGCATTGACCACCGGCGCGGTCCAGAATGTCGATGACCTCGCATTTAATGTCGAGCAACCCGAGCTCAAACACCGCGAACAGGCCAACGGGGCCGCCGCCAACAATGACTGCATCCGTCTGGATCACGTCAGACATACGAATATTTCCTCAATCTGGAAGTTGCCGCAGATCACATGGATCCGTGGCACTTAGAACTGCTTTTCAGGGACCCTAACCGTCAGTCCATCCAGCTCCGGGCTCACCTTGATTTGGCAAGACAGCCTGGAGTTATCTCTGACGTCGAATGCGAAATCGAGCATATCCTCCTCCATTTCTTCGCGCTCACCGGTGGCTTCGAGCCAGTCGGGTTCCACGTAGACATGGCAGGTTGCGCAGGCGCAGGCGCCTCCGCAGTCGGCATCAATGCCGGGGACCATATTCTTTACGGCAGATTCCATAACAGTCATGCCATCCTCGGCATCCACCGTCTGTTGGTTCCCGTCGTCTTGGATAAACGTTATTTTTGCCATCGTGCGTCTTTGGTCATTACGGGCTGCTGTTTTTACAGTTTGCCCAGGTTGTGACAGGCCGAAAGGCCCCCTTCAAAAAAGCAAACCAGCCGGGGATATAGGCGAGTGTATGTTGGAACGCAATGCGCGATATTCGCACTTGCACGAAAATGTTACGGGAGGGGCAGGCTAGGAGAGATTGTTGATGAAGGCGTCAGCTTGGGCAAACGCGGACTTGAGCTCGCACAGCGCGTGGTTCCACGCGGCTGCGTCCCCGTTTTCGGCCAGTTGCTCCAATGCCAACGCCTTGCCCGCAACGTCATGGGCCCCAACGCCTTGCGCAGAGCCTTTTAGAGTGTGGGCGGCAATTTTTCGCTCGCTCCCATCTGGCGCCGAAGACAATTGTTCCAAATAGAGTCGGCCCTGCGTGCAGAATAGACCCAGAACCTCGCGTGCGAGTTTCTCATCTCCCATGGTATAATGGAGCAAATGGTCCATATCGATGGGCTGTGATGCTACCTCAGCTGAAGTAGTCTGAACGGGTTCGGACATTTGGGCTGACTGTGACATAGGGAGCGACCAGGAGAGACCTTAATTTGACCAATAGGGGCCATCGAAAGGTTATCAAAATCTTTACGGCTTGCTCCCTCAAACGGCTCTGAAGCGGGTTTGACCCATAATGAATCAATTTAGCGTTTTAATTTCAGTGCTTTAAGAATCTTAACCAATATTTACATTTCTTGGACCCCAGACCCTGCCCATGGTTTATCGCGGCACCAAAATCGGCTATAAATATACGACTTGCGCCAAAAGGGACGGGGGGAGGCCTCTTAATAGACCTCGGACAGGATAGCGCAAACAACAAGCTGGCGGCGTGCTGTGGGTGCACAAAATCGACAAAATTCGCCAGCAACGTACCTGCCAATCGGTGGCAGTGCGGTTTGTTTGTTGATCTATCCTGCTCCATGCCTCCTTATACGATCCGTTTGGTAAAAGCCTGGGTTGGCACAAAATGTGCTATTGAGCCTGGTAGGTTAACAGTTTGAGAGTGCGGGAAGTTAGTTATGGCGAGTACAAGTTCTGCTGATCCACGGAGATCCAATCCGCGTCGTTTGACACGACGGGCCAGAAACGCACCCCGCAAAGACGGTGCGGCCCCTTCTGCAGCAGCGGCGTCCAGCGCCCCTGCCGCAAAGCGCACAGGCCCACCGCCGCCGCCGTCCACCGGCAAAGGCAAGCGAGCGCCAGAACAAAAGCAACCGCCGCGGGGCAAGGCCCCGGTTGCACGTCCGGCAAATGAGAATGAGCCGAGCAATGCGGCTCTTATCGGCCGTTTGAAGCGCAAGCCTTCGTCCTGGCCGTTCTGGGTTGCAGCCTTGGGCTCGCTGATGTGGATCTTCGTGTCCGCTTATATTGTGGGCAGCGGCAACTTCAATCTGCTTGAAACCCTGCAGTGGGACAAACTGCTGGCCTTCATCATTGCGGTGGTTCTGCCCTGCATCATGATGTTCTCGGTGGCGTCCATCTTCCGCCGCGGCCAACAGATGACCCATGTGTCAGAAGCGCTGGTGCAAACCGCACTGCGCCTGGTGCGTCCTGAAGACGTGACCACCGATGGCTTGAAGACAGTTGGCCAGGCTGTGCGCCGTGAGGTGTCGCAGCTGGTGGGCGGCGTTGAGCACGCTGTGAACCGGGCCGGCGAACTTGAAACCCTCGTGCATAAAGAACTGAGCGCCCTTGAGCGTGTGTTCGGCGGCAACGAGGAACGCATTCACAACCTGCTGCAAGGTTTGGAGACCCAGCGCGGTGCTCTCGAGCAGGCAGGCTTCCTGATCGGCAACGAGGCAAATCCAATTCTCGGCCGCCTGGAAGAAAACACCAAGGCAATGCAATCCATCGTGAGCCAGGCGTCCAACACGCTCGGTACGCTGGAGCATCAGCTCAGAGCCTCAACCGAAGGCTTGAACGTCACCATGAACCAGGTGGCTTCCCAGACTGCTGGGGCCACTGGCGAAATCAGCTCACAGGCCGGCCGTTTGGAGCAGGTCTCTGAAGGCGTGCTGCAGGGCTTGCAGGCATTCTCCGGCCACTTGAATGGCCAGGTCGATGGTTTGACCGAAACCGTCAAGTCGCTTGAAGATCGTGGCGGCGACGTTGCGGGCGAAATCAACCGCATGACCGCAAACTACACCCAGCATATCCGTGACTCTGCGAAAGACGTCATGGGCATGATGCGTCAGACCATGACGGACATCACCGAGACACATGGTGAGATCAACAAGAACATGGATTCAACCGGTCAGCAGTTGAGCGGCCGTTTGAAGGACACTGCCGGCGAGTTCACCGGCCTGATGCGTTCGGCCACCAACGAGTTCTCTGAAGCCAATGCTGAAATGACCCGCCAGCTTGAGCGTGTCGGCAGCTCGGTTGCCAGCGAACTGCGCGAGACCGGAACCCAGGTGAACGATCTTATTGCCTCCACAAGCGGCAACATCACCTATCACCTTAAAGAAACCACGCAAGAGGTGGCCAAGCAGGTCGAAACCTCCGGCGTTGAGCTGTCCAAGCAGATCGAGCACTCTGGTGGCGCGATCACCGAGAAGCTGCTGACTGCCTCTGGCGACTTTGTGGAAAACCTCTCACGGGCCCGCAAAGAGCTGTTCGATTATCTGGAGCAGGCATCCAGCGACATGACCACACGCGTGGAAAGCACCACGGGCCGCGTCATGGACCGCATGGACACAGCCAGCACCGACATGACGTCCCGTTTGGACTCAACTTCCAACGCCCTGATCTCCGATCTGGACAAAGCAAGTTCCAACATGACGTCGCGCCTGGAAGGCACCTCCAGCCATCTGCACAAGCAGTTGGAGGACGTTAACTCCAACATGACCACGCGCCTTGAAGCGGCCAGCAACCAGATTGCCGAAAACATGACGGTGACCACGGACCGGGTGACGGCAGATCTGTCGCAAACCGGTGACCAGTTGGCCGGCCGTCTGCAGCACGCCAGTGAGGCCATCGTGGAACGCATGGGCACCGCAAGTTCGCGGCTGACCAACAACATCGATGCGTCCAGTGCGTCTCTGATCGAACGCTTCGACATGTCTGCCGGCAACCTGACCGGGCTGCTGGAGCAGGCCACGAAGGAATTCGGCCAGATCGCAGACACCATCTCCAACGAGCTGGCAACAGCCGGAGACAAGCTGTTTGCCAAGCTGAACGAAACCAATGCTGGCATCGTCTCGCATATGGACACCACCAGCACGCGTCTGTCGGGCTCCATTGAGGATACCAGCGCAGCGCTCATCACCCGGTTTGACTCGTCAGCCGGCAAGCTTTCCAGCGTGTTGAGCAAAGCCACGGGCGACTTTGACCTGATTGCAGGCCGCATCGCTACCGAGCTGGCCTCTGCCGGTTCTGAGTTCACCGACAAGATCGGTGAGACCGGTGGCAGCATCCTGGTTAATCTTGAGGGCAAAGTTGGCGAGCTGAACGGCGCGCTGACACAAACCTCATCTGAGCTTGGCCTGGTTGCTGACCGCGTGACCACGGAGATTGTGGGCGCGGGCACCAAGCTTACCGATCAGTTGGGTGAAGCAAGCGCCAACATCCTGTTTGGCCTTGAAGACAAATCCGGTGAAGTTGCCACCAACATCAACAAGGCAACCACTGAGCTGGACGAAATCGCAAACCGCGTCACCCTGGAACTCACCGGCGCAGGCGAGAAGCTCACAGAGCAGCTTGGCGAAACAAGCGCCAACATTCTTGCAGGCCTGGATGGCAAAACGGGCGGTGTTGCAGAAAACATCAACCAGGCTGCCAGCCAGCTCGACGAGCTTGTTGAGCGTGTGTCTGCAGAACTTGCCAAGGCAGGTGAGCAGGTTGCCGCACAGCTTGGCGATGCCAGTGTTCAAGTGGTGGGCGGCCTTGAAGGGCGCACCAGCGAGGTTGCCAACTCCATTAGCAAGGCAGCCGGCGAGCTTGACCAGATCGCTCAGCGCGTTTCAACCGAACTTTCAGACGCAGGCGGCCGCCTGACCGATCAGTTGGGCGAATCCAGTGCCAACATTCTGATGGGTCTCGAAGGCAAGACCGGCGAACTCGACGAGATTGCCACTAAGGTTGCCGGTGATCTGGCAGAGGCAGGCGAGCGCTTGACCAACCGGTTGGGCGAATCCAGTGCCAACATTCTGTCAGGCCTTGAAGGCAAGACCGGCGAGCTGGATCAGATTGCACACAAGGTGGCCAGCGAACTGTCTGCTGCCGGCACAAACCTGACCGAGCAACTCGGCCAGGCCAGCGCCAACATGCTTGTTGGCCTGGAAGGCAGAAGCGAAGAGTTCGACCAAGTGGCGACCAAGGTCATCACCGGCCTGTCGGATGTGGGCAGCCAGCTGTCCGATCGCCTGGGTGAAACCGGCTCGTTCGTTGTAATGGGTCTGGAAAGCAAGCAGGGCGAATTCGAACAGTCTCTCAGCAAAGCCAGCGGCGAGCTGGACGAGATTGCCACGAAAGTTTCCGCCGATCTCAGCAGTGCAGGCGACAGGTACACCGCTCAAATCGATGGCGCCAGCGCCAACATTCTGAGCGGCTTGGAAGGCAAGACTGAAGCCTTTTCTGAGGCAATGAACTCCGCCAACATCAACCTCGATGAGGCTGCTGACGGTGTGGTTGCCAAGCTCTCAACGGCCGGTATTCAATTGGCCGACCAACTGGGTGATGCCACCAAGTCGATCGTCGCAGGTCTGGAGAACAAGACAGTTGAGCTGTCCGGTTCTCTGGAGAAGGCAACCGACAATCTTGGCGGGATCGCAGAGCAGGTCACCAACGAGCTCAGCGGCGCAGGCGACAAGCTCGCAGGCCAGCTTGCAGCGGCCGGCAGCAACATCATTGTCAACCTTGAAGAGCGCACCGGTTCACTGGCCACAAGGCTCAGCGAAGCAGATGCAATGCTCATCAAGGCCAGCAACGAGAGTGCCGAAGCGCTTGAGAGCTCCGGCGCCAAGTTTGCCTCGCATCTTGAGAAAGCCAACAGCTACTTTGCCAACCAACTGTCTGAAACCGCCGGCGCTCTTGATGAGAGACTGTCGGCCGTCAGCGGCGAGGTTTCCGGCAAGCTGGAGCACACGGCTGGTCAGATCGTTACGCAGCTTGACCAGGTCAACTCCACGGTTTCCGGTCAGTTGGAAGGTGTCACACACGGCATCGGCGAGCAGTTGGAACAGTTTGGCAGCGGCTTGAGATCGCAGCTCGACATGTCCATCGGCAACGTCACCGGCCTGCTCGGCAACATCGGTGTCGAAACTGTCGATCAGTTCGCGGCAATGACAGGTGGCCTGACCTCCAAGCTGGAAACTGTCAGCGCGGAAACGACCGAAAGGCTAACGGCAACAACAACGGAGCTGGCTGGCCGATTGGAAAGCGTCAGCGCCGATACAGCCCAGAGGCTGGCATCGACAACCGGCGATCTGGCGAGCCAACTGGAGACAGTCAGCTCGCAGACCACAGGTCAGCTTGCGGCGGCAACCGGCGATCTGGCAAGCAAGCTCGACAACGTCAGCACTGGGTTCCTCAGCCATCTGTCTTCGTCGGCAGAATCCATGTCCGGCCAGCTCGATGATGTTACCCTCAACCTCACCAAGAGACTTGAGACCACATCCGGCAAGCTTACCGGTCAGCTGGAAAGCGTCAGCACCAACCTCACGGGCCGTCTGGAAAGTGCCAGCGTGAACGTGGCCGACCAGCTCGACAAGGTCAGCAACTCGATTGTTGGCCGCCTGGACGGAACAACCAACCAGGTTGTTGGCCAGCTCGAGCATACCTCGAAGATGCTGGAGCAAACTATTGCCGGCCTTGGCCAAGAGTTGAAGCGGATGGAGAAAACCAGCGACGAGCAAATCGCCCTGGCCGCCCAGAACCTGTCCGACCAGTACGAGAAGGCGATGTCTGCCATGACCAACATCATGGCCTCCACATCGACCGACTTCTCGGCAACGGCGCAAGACATGCACTCTGCGGCCAAGCAGGTGATGGCGGAAATCGACGATCTGCGCGGTCAGATGCGTCAGTCCATCATCGATATGCCTGATGAGGCCCGTGCAAATGCCGATGCCATGCGCAAGGTTGTGTCCGACCAGATCACGGCGCTCAGCGCGCTGGCCGATGTGGTCCGCCGTCATGGCGACCGGGTCGACCTGTCAGGACCTGGCATTCGCCCGGCTGACGGCGCGAACTGATCGGGTCACAAATACCCCGCTTTTTTAAAGGGCGGCGCGCTTCTGGCGTGCTGCCCTTTTCATTTGGTGCAGCTGGCCCATTGTCTCCGCGGCAAAAATGATGGATTAAATTTCAAAATGCGTTTGGCCTGGCAGGGGCTGTGTGACGAGGTGTGTTATGGAAATTGCCAAACCCTATCTTCTGTTTCTCGGTGACGTTCATGATCAGCTGGCCGCCAAGACGGCAGGCGGCATCGTGGACTGGCGTCCCGACTGGTGCGTGGGCCAATTGCGCCTGGAGGGCTGTAACGCTGATTTGGGCATCGCGGATGTCACGATCGATGAAGCCGTGGCCAAGGGCGCAAAGACCATGATTGTCGGCGTCGTGAACGCTGGAGGCGTGATGCCGGATCATTGGGTCAGGCAAATCGTTGCGGCGCTCGACGCTGGCATGGATGTGGCGACCGGCTTGCACAAGCGACTGTCCTCAACGCCGGAGATTGCCGCGGCTGCAGAACGCAACGGGCGAAAGCTCCACGATGTGCGCTTCTCCGAGCAAGTGTTCGCCACGGGCAAAGGCACAAAGCGGCCGGGCTTGCGGCTTTTGGCGGTGGGGACCGATTGCTCGGTGGGCAAGAAGTACACCGCCCTGGCGCTGGACCAGGAAATGCGGGACCGGGGCATCAAGAGCGAGTTCTGCGCAACTGGGCAGACCGGGATTTTCATCTCCAGCCGCGGCATATCGATCGATGCGGTGGTGGCTGATTTCATTTCAGGGGCCGCTGAGTGGCTGACACCCGATAACGAGCCGGATGCCTGGCAGGTGGTGGAAGGGCAGGGCTCGCTGTTCCATCCCTCGTTTGCTGGCGTGACCTTGGGCCTTTTGCATGGCTCGCAGCCGGACGCCTTTGTGGTGTGCCACGAGCCGACCCGAACCAACATGCGCGGCGTGCCGGCACCGCTGCCGAGCATTCAGGAGGTCATCGACCTGGTGACTTTGCAGGGCCGGCTAACCAATCCGGACATCCGGTGCATCGGCCTTTGCATCAATACAGCGGCGTTGAATGATGAGGATGCCAAGGACTATTTGGCCAAGCTTGAAGCCGAATATGGCATGCCGGCCGTTGACCCGATCAGAACCGGCGCAGGACCCATCGTTGATGAGCTGCAAAAGCAGTTTGGGAGCTGACGGCGCATGCCAAAGCTGACCATTGCGCATGAAACCTGGCCGCTTGCCGGCAGTTTTGCCATTTCGCGCGGCGTCAAGACCACAGCGGAGGTCTTGACCGTAACCCTGGAAGAGGCGAACGGCGCTGTGGGGCGCGGCGAATGCGTGCCCTATGCCCGCTATGGCGAAACCGTTCCGGGGGTTATGCAGTCGCTCGAAGCGGCGCGTTCGTCCATTGAAGCGGGGGTTGCCCGCGAAGATGTGCCTGGACTGATTGAGCCCTATGCCGGACGCAATGCGCTTGATTGCGCGCTTTGGGACTTGGAGGCCAAAACTTCCGGAACACCTGTTTGGGAACTGGCGGGGTTGGCGGCACCTGGAAGACTGGAAAGCGCATACACCCTGGGCATCGACACGCCGGAGGTCATGGCTGAGGCCGCGTTGAAAAACGCCAGCCGTCCCTTGCTCAAGCTGAAAATGGGCGCCGCTGACGGGCGGGACGCTGAGCGCCTTCGCGCCATCAGGGCCGCTGTTCCCGGCATGCGCCTGATCATCGATGCCAATGAGGGCTGGTCGCCGGACGCGTTGCCGGGCTTGCTGGAAGTTTGCGCGGAGATCGATGTGGCGCTGGTTGAGCAACCGCTGCCGGCGGACGATGACCGGCTGTTGGCGAAGATCGGGCGGCCCATACCGGTGTGCGCCGATGAATCCGCCCACGATGCGGCCGGGTTGGACAAAGTGCTCGGCAAGTATGATGTGGTGAACATCAAGCTCGACAAAACGGGCGGGCTCACCAACGCGCTGCACTTCGCCGAAGCGGCCAGTGCCGAAGGACTGGACCTTTTCACCGGCTGCATGGTGGCCACCTCCCTGGCCATGGCGCCTGCCATGCTTGTGGCGGGCAGAAGCACGTTTGTTGATCTGGACGGCCCCCTGCTTTTGGCCAAGGACCGGGACCCGGCCATTCGCTTTGAGGGCTCTGTTATGCACCCGGCGCCAGCTGCGCTCTGGGGCTAACTGGAAAAACGTTTTGACCGGTCTTTGCCTCTCCTGTAGAGCCCGGTGATGTTCTCACGCCTAGAAGTATTGCCGTCCGAGGCCAGCGGCCTGCGCCGGCCCGTCATCATGTTGATGCTGATGTCGGTGGCCATGTATTTTTCGTTCGCCGTGTGGAGCAATCTGCTCAATAATTTCGCCATTGAGCGCGCTCAGTTCACGGGCGAGGAGATCGGTTGGCTGCAATCGATCCGCGAGATTCCGGGCTTTCTGTCATTCACCGCGGTGTTCGTAATCATCTGGCTGCGCGAGCAGACCTTTGCCCTGGTGTCATTGGCGTTGCTCGGTCTTGGCACCGCGCTCACCGGGTATTTTCCGGCTGAGATCGGGTTTTACTGCACCACCTTCCTGATGTCCGTGGGCTTCCACTATTACGAGACAATGAACCAGAGCCTGGCGCTGCAATGGCTGCCCAAGGCCACCGCGCCGCGCCAGCTTGGGCAGATCATGCAGGCCGGCGCGTTTGCGACCATTTCAGCCTATGGCATCGTGTGGCTCTGCAACAAGTATCTGGGTTTGGACTACATCCCGATCTACGTGATCGGAGGGGGTTTGACGATCGTCATTGCAGCCGGCCTGTGGCTCACCTTTCCGCGCTTCAAAGAGGCGGTGCCCCAGCGCAAGGAGCTTATCCTGAGAAAGCGCTATTGGCTCTACTATGCCCTGACCTTCATGGCGGGCGCGCGGCGCCAGATTTTCATCGTGTTCGCCGCCTTCATGATGGTGGAGAAGTTCGGCTTTTCCATCGCCCAGGTGTCGATGCTCTACATCGCCAATTCAGTGTTCAACATGTTCTTTGCGCCCATGATCGGCGGCCTCATCGCAAAATGGGGCGAACGGCGGGCCTTGATCTTTGAGTACATCGGCCTGATCGGCGTGTTCGTTGCCTATGCCTTCGTGGAGAACCCCTGGATCGCCGCGGGGCTCTACCTCCTGGACCATGCGTTCTTCGCCCTGGCAATCGCCATCAAGACCTATTTCCAGAAGATTGCCGATCCCGGCGACATCGCCCCCACCGCCGGGGTTGCGTTTTCCATCAACCATGTGGCGGCTGTGGGCCTGCCGGTGCTATTGGGATATATCTGGATTCACTCGCACTCAGCGGTGTTTCTCATCGGCGCAGGCATGGCTCTGGTGTCTCTGATTCTCTCTTTTCTGGTGCCGCACAACCCCGATCAGGGCAACGAAGTTTCCTTGAGCGGCCGCGGTCCGTCCCTGCAACCTGCAGAATAGTGCGCGGGCCTGCCTCAATTTTGCCGGGTTGTCAGCCCTTTTGCCTGAGAATCTGCCCTTACGTCATTTTTATGGCATCAGCTACGGCGAAATGTAGCGCGGCTGGAGGGATTTTAAGCTTGAACAGAACCGTTTAGGCCCATATATCCAACGCTAAGGTGCGTTATTGTTTTGGATTGGGCGCACCCTCGGACCGACGGCAAGATGAATAAACTTCCCCCCACGGGCACCTTTTGTTTTCCCAAAAATCTGAGAGGACGCTGGCCGCGTTTGCGGGCGGACACCTGTTTATAATCCAAGTTACCCCACGGGAAAGGATCCCAAGAATGAGCACGAGCGGTACAGTAAAGTTCTTCAACCAAGATAAAGGCTATGGCTTTATCGCACCCGATGATGGTGGCAAGGACGTTTTCGTCCATGTTTCCGCATTGCAGCGGTCTGGCGTGGCGGGTCTTGACGAAGGTGACAAGGTCACTTTCGACATTGAAGACGATCCGCGTGGTCGCGGCAAGCAAGCCGCAAACATACAGATGGCTTAAACGCCACAGCAAAAACCGGCCGGGCGGCCCCCTCCGCCCGCCTTTTGTTGAAACGCCGCCGGGCCCACCCCGGCGGCGTTTTTTGTTTCTTCAAGGTAGGGAGGCGCATGATTTGAATGGCAGATGAGGCACACCCGCGCGCCGAGTTCATGGCCCTTGGCGATCTTGCAGAGCTTCAGGCAGAACGCTGGGCACGGCAGTCGGACTATGTGTCCGCACATTCAGAATTCTACCGCCGGCATTTGCATGCCACCCCGCTGCCAACCACCCTTGCAACGCTGCAAGATGTTCCCTTTACCGACAAGGAAATGCTGCGCGCCGATCAGGCCGAGAACGGGCCTTTCGGCAGCTATATCGCGGCCAATCCGGACACCATCACGCGCCTCCACCGCACATCAGGCACGACGGGCACGGCAATGAACTTGGCGCTATCCGGCCGCGACGCAGAGATGACGGCGGACGTTGGGGCGAGGGCGCAAATGGCAGCGGGGCTAGGCCCCGGCCACCGGGTTGTGCATTGTCTGAACTATCAGCTGTGGATGGGCGGCTACACCGATCACGCCATTCTGGAGCGCACCGGGGCCACCGTGGTGCCGTTCGGGGTTGGTAACTCCGCCAAGCTGGTGCGCACCATCCAGGAGCTGGGCATAACCGCCATCTCGTGCACGCCGTCTTATCCGGCGGTTCTGGAGCAGGTTATCGCCGATGAGTTTCCCGGGCTGGACCCGCGCGACCTGGGCCTGCAGCTCGGGTTGTTTGGCGGGGAATCCGGGCTTGATGATCTGGCCTACCGGGCGCGGCTGGAGGGTGCGTGGGGCTTTGCGGCGCGCAATGCCAACTATGGCGTCAGCGACGTCTTGTGCAACTTTGCAGCTCAAACCCCCACATGCATGGATCTTCATTTCATGGCGCTGGATGTTCTCTATCCAGAGCTCATAGACCCGGCCTCAGAGGCCCCATTGCCGTGGCAGGAGGGGCAGAGCGGTGAATTGGTGCTGACCCACCTGGCCAAGGATTGCCAGCCCCTGGTGCGCTTCAAGTCAGGCGACATCATCACCCTGACCGGCCTTGGCGCGGCCGAATGCGGGCGCACCGCGCCGCGTTTTCGAGTGACGGGCCGGGCCGATGACATGGTGACCGTGCGCGGGCTCAATGTCTTTCCCGCAATGGTGGCCGGCGTGGTGAACGGGTTTGGGCAGCTTTCGGGTGAATACCGCATTGTCCTCGCGGCAAGCCCGCCCCATGATGTGTTGCCGGTGGAGGTTGAGTTGGCCGAAGGGGCGCAGGAAACAGATGCCGGGCTTGCAGATGCGCTTGAGCGCAAGATCAAGCAGGAGACGGGGGCAACGGCCAAGGTCACCGTGCGCCCGCCGCGCAGCCTGCCGCGCACTGAGGGCAAGACGAAACGTGTGATCAGGGAAGGGCCCCAAGATGTTTGAAACCGTGCTCAGCGAGATGACCGGGGAGGGGGTGCGGACCATCACGCTCAATCGCCCAGACAGCCTGAACGCCATGAACGGCCAGCTGATCGCAGATGTGGCGGCCGCGTTCGCTGAGGCCAATGAAGATGAGGCCACCCGGGCGATGGTCTTCACCGGCGCGGGCCGGGCGTTCTGTGCCGGCGATGACCTGGCCGAGCACAGCCACCCTGGCTCTGAGGCCCAGGCGCGCGCAGTGGTGGACGCCATTCAGCGCTGCACGCGCGCCATTGTGTTCAGCGGCAAACCGGTTGTTGGGGCGATCAACGGCTGGGCCGTTGGGGGTGGTTTTGAGTGGGCCATCAACTGCGACTTTCCGATTTGGGCGAAAAGCGCGCGCGGGTTCTTTCCCGAGGTGTCGTGGGGATTGTTCGTCACGGGCGGTGTGACGGCATTGCTGCCCGCGCTGGCCGGCCTGGGCAAAGCCCGCGAGATGCTGTTTCTGGGCGAGCGCTACGGCGCCAATGATCTGCTGGAGGCCGGGGTGGCCTGGCGTGTGGTTGAGGATGATGAGCTGCTGGATGAGGCCGGGGAGGTGGCCCGGAAGCTGGCCGGCCTGCCAAGCCAGGCGGTGCAGGACATGAAACGCACGCTCCACAAGGTGGCTCTGGGGGACCTGGAGGCTGCAACGGCGCTGGAAACCGATGCCACGGTGCGCGGCTTTCTGGACGAGGCCACCACGCGGCGCATTGCCGGGTTTGGCAAGAAGGGTGGGAGCTAGGCGTCTGGAGGGTAGTAGAGAAATTCGATCATCAGGCAGCCGTCTTTGCTGAAAAAAGGTCCGTGCGGCACGTCAGCCGGGCGCACGGCATAGGTGCCGGCGGGCAGCACGCGATCTTCATTCTCCGGTGTGCCGATTGAGAGCGCGCCGGAGATGAGGAAGACCTCCTCGCACCAATCATGGGAAACCGCCTTTGTGACCGCAGCGCCAGCGGCCCAGCGCGACAGACGGGTGACGGCCCCGGACTTGGCCTCATGGTCGAACGCGCCGGACAAAAGCTTTTGTTCCACGCCTGAATAGCCGGGAACCGCCTGCCAGCCCGTGTCGTCAAGGGCATCAAAGAACTCGCGGTGTTCCTTGTCGAACAGCCCGAAACCTGGATGTCTGGGCACTGATGCGTCTCCGGAAGTTGGGGGCGATTGGTGCGTCACCTTAGAGGGATCGATGCCTTAAGACCACGCGTTGCGTTGGCTTTGTCGCCAAGAGGTCTTTTCTGATATGGTGCAGCGCTGTGGCGGCGAAACATTGAATCCAGGAGCACCCATGTCATTGAGGCCAAACCTGCTGAGACCTGCCCGCAGAACATTGCACTTGGCGCTGGCCGCCCTTGTGCTCTTTCTGGGCGTGCAGTCCAGCGGTGCCGATGAAACACCCTCAGGATTCAAGGCCCAGATTGACGGGGCATATGAGGGCCAGGTATCGGGAAGCGGCGTGCTCGTGTTTCTCGCCAATGCGGGGTTTGAGAAGAAGGGCTACTATTTCCTGGCAGATGGCCGAGGCATTCGCCCGCACGGCGTAACCTTCGGCTTGCCACACGGCGTGGCATCGGGGCGTCACGAACTCACCAGCCCGTCGCCCTTTGATTTGGGAAGTGTGCCCTCAGTCCGTGTCGACAGAGACATGGGCAACGCTACAGTTTCCTCCGAAAAGAATACATCCGGGTCCCTGACGTTGACCACGTTTCCCGCTGACAAGGCCAGCTTGTCGGGATCGAAGGTAGCCGGACATTTCGAATTTCAGACCGAGGGCCGAGATGGGCAAACCATCAAGGTGTCAGGAGCGTTCTCATTCCAGGTCAAGTGATTGCAGCTTTGGGGCAATTCCCTCTGGCGTGAGTTGTCCTCTCAAAAGCAGACGCATGCTCTAGGGCAACTTCCGCTCACATTGAGCGGAAGTTGCCCAAGATTTTCGTTACGGGCGAGCAACTTGTCTCCGCTCAGACGATTCTGTCTGATCGGAGGTTGCTCTAGCGGCTGAAATGTCCGCAAGTGCCATTTCTCCCCGTTCGGCTTTCTTTGGCGGAAGATGAGAATTTCCGCATTTCCAATGCCAACCGTCTGCGCCTTACATCTGTTGTACCTCCGATAGTTGGCATCAAGCCGATGGCAGCGAAGTGGCGGGCAGTCCCTTCATTCAATCAGCAATTATGTTGCCTGGCGGGAGACATGATGTTCACACCTGAGCAGCTGTTTTACGGCTCGTTAACCATACGAGTTGCAATAACTATGAGACAACGAGGCCACGAATTTGTCAGCGTCCACGGGCTCCAATGCAGCGATGAGAACTGTGCTCAGAGCTAAACCTCGATATGAGAGAGAACAAAGATGTCAAAAACCGAACTTACTGATTTTGCGCAGCGGGAACGGAACTACATAGAAATCCGTTGCAAACTACCATTCGAGAGCATCACTGCGCCGGAGAGCGAGTTCAAACTGTTTGAAGCACGCATGAAAGCAATCGACTGTTTGGAAAAGCTCTACGAGGAAATGGAGCGGGAGCTTGAATCGACCCGGTCCATTCTTGAGCGCATAAATCAATCAGCTTTTGGAGCAACTGATAATGATGCGGTTTCTGAAACCCCGCGTCGCACCCAGGCCATCAGACCAGTTCAGTCGCGTCGCCAGCTCAAGGCAGCCTGAACTGTCAGCATGACCGGAGTTTCCAAATTGCGCGGATGAGGCCGCGCGACGTCAGGCTGGGCTTCCGGTTCACCCCCAAAACCAGACATGCATGTCTGTTTTCGCCCCACATGTCAGCTTTACCCCTGCCATCTCAACTGGTCAATGCAACACACTGGTCGAACTTTTCAGCTGGCGTTTCAAATTGCAATGTCTTTCTGGGCCTCTCGTTTAACTGCCTTGCGACCTTGTTGAGATTTGCTTGCGAGTGCACCGAC
>JAAEUE010000204.1 GCA_024227565.1 Alphaproteobacteria bacterium | reverse complement strand
TGCCGGACGAGCCGATATGGGCCATCAAATGCGTATGATATTGCGCACGCCGCTCTAGTGCAGCACCAACAGTCGCGGAAGCGCGATATGGTTGGCTGGCAATTATTGCGCGACAACCTCCATACCCTGTTTGTACCGACCGCGAACGTTGCTCATGTGAAACCAAAAACAGCCTAACCGACCCGACACAAATCGTTCACCTCAACCTGATCCAACTGTTTTGAAGCACCAATGCCTGGCTACTAATTTCGACCGGAGCAGGTAATGTCGGACGGCATCCATTTCGACCACAAAAGATGAGCGCTTGGGAGTTGTTCACGTGGGACGAATGCGATGACGGCTAATGATGCTGTGGACGGCTCCTCCGCCGGCATCGCGATGTGCCACATTGCGGTTGCTGTTTAGGAACCGCCAAGGAGGAGCCATCCATGAACGAAGTTATCACGATCGGTCTTGATCTCGCGAAGAACGTTTTCCAGGTACACGGCATCGACGCGTCGGGTGAAGCTGTTGTGCGTCGTCAACTGAGGCGACGCCAGGTGTTGCCGTTCTTTCGCAAGCTATCGCCGTGTCTGGTGGGCATTGAGGCCTGTGCGACTGCGCATCACTGGGGCCGGGAGCTTTTGGCGCTTGGCCATGAGGTCAAGCTAATGCCACCGCGTTATGTGAAGCCCTACGTGAAGCGCAACAAGAACGATGCGGCGGATGCCGAAGCCATCTGCGAGGCGGTGACACGGCCAACCATGCGCTTCGTGCCGATCAAGACGCGCGAGCAGCAATCTGTGTTGATGTTGCACCGGACCCGGCAGCTATTCGTGCGCCAGCGCACGACACTGATCAACGCTATCCGCGCTCACTTGGCCGAGTTTGGCATTGTCGCCGGTGTCGGGCGCAATGGTGTTGAGAAATTATTGGAGCTCATCGCCAAGGGTGAGGATGAGCGTATCCCACCGGCAGCCCGCGAATGTCTGATGGCCCTGGCGGCACAGCTTGCAATGGTGAAGCGCCAGATACTGGAAGCCGATCGCCGGGTGCTTGCCTGGCACAGAGCCAGCAAGACCAGCAAACGGCTTGAAGCGATCCCCGGCGTGGGTCCCTTGATCGCCTCAGCCCTTGTCGCCAGCGTGCCCGACCCGAGCGTCTTCCGTTCAGGTCGGGACTTGAGCGCCTGGATCGGGCTGGTGCCGAAACAGAACTCCACCGGCGGCAAGCAGCGCCTTGGCTCCATCTCCAAGGCGGGTAACCGCTATCTGCGCCGGTTACTCGTCATTGGTGCCCTGTCGGTCATCAAACGCGCCAAGCAGTTGGGTTACACCCGCCACCCCTGGCTCGTCACGCTCATGGAGCGCCGGCCCGTCAAGGTCGCGGCCATCGCCCTGGCCAACAAGATCGCACGCATGGCCTGGGCCATGATGGCGCGCAATGAGAGCTACCGAACACCGCTGCCGACGACAGCATAAGGCAGCGACAGAGACCCGCGGGGAACGGTTCCCCGCGCAACGAGGTTGGAAAGGGCAATGATCGGATAACGCACCCAAGCCAGTCGGCCCAAAGATAGGGACAACCCACTTGTGCCAGAGCGCCTTATGAGCGCGTGCAATTGACCGGGACCCGATCTGCGGAGAGCATTATGGCCAGCGGCCATGACCAGTGCCGCATCAACAGGCCGAACACATGGCAGCTCCGACCAGCAGTGCGTTATCGCTCAAAAAAACCCTTGCCAACACGGAGCCGTCCACACCTGGCACTTTTCTGTCGAACTGACACCCGCCAATTTACGACAGCTGCCAGGGGTAGAGCGGCCAGTTGGGGCCATTTCGTCCGGAGCTGAAGGTAGAGCTGTCGTCGTTGGCGCCCGGTCAGATCGGCCGCATGTGAACATCCCGCTGGAAATTGGAAGAGGGCATTTCGAAAATGTTTCGTTTTTTCGTTAGGGATGGATCCTGTAGGGACGTTCTTGGCTGAGCATCTTGAAGATGACGCGGCAGAGGTGTCGGCCGAGGGCGCGGATGCCATCGCGGTAAACGATCATTCTTTAACCGCCCGCCGGAAGGGTTTACCATTTCTATCGTTCCATGAGTTCCTGGAGCATCCATCACACAGGGAGGAAATTCGAGTGAAACAGTATTTTTGCGGCCTGCTGGCGGGCCTTGCCGTTCTGGCCATCCAAACGCAGGTCGAGGCGGCGGACGACTGGACCAAGTCGAAATGGGGTCCCAAGGACGAGATCGGGGCGGCGAATCTGATCAGTCCGGCTTCGGTGCTGGCGGCGTCCAAGCTGGTCAAGACCGGCAAGACCTATAATCTCGGCATCGTCGTCGACTCCAAGACGCCGGCCTTCGCGCCGCGCACCATGAGCGTCACCATTCTGCAGCCGAATCAGATCAGCACTACCGGGCTCGGACCCAGCAAGACCACCTACAATGACGATATCTTCATGGGCTGGTTCGGCATCGGCCCGCAGATCGACGGGCTGGGCCATATCGGCATCGACCATGTCTATTATAACGGCCAC
>JAAEUE010000203.1 GCA_024227565.1 Alphaproteobacteria bacterium | reverse complement strand
GGCCAAGCGCTGCACACGGAAGTCTTCGACCACCGCGCGCAATTGGCCTTCGATCAATCCCCGGGCCAGGTCTGCGGCCTCGCCACTGTCGTCCACAACGACGGGCATCGGGAAGGGATTGTAGGGGAAAGCGGCCGCCCATTCGGCAATCGCGCCATCGGCGATGACCAGACTGGAGCGCGCACGCCCCGAGCCACTGGCACCGGACACCAAACGGTCGCGCAGATCGGTCAAGCGCTGCTGCAACTGGTGCAGGCGCTCGATGCGCGTGCGGTCCACGGTCTTGCCTTGTCCTTTCGCGCTGGCACCCGCCAGGAAATCCGCGATGTCCACATGGCGATCACTGCCAGCGGCCAATGCAGATTCGAGCGCACCGGGATCGCCGTCGGGCAAGGCTTCGATCAGGCATTCGCAAACCTGCACGCGCACCTTCTCGATCAAGGCGTCGACCTCCTTCACACGGCACAACAAGGCGGGCTGAAGGTGGAATTCGGTGGCGGCCATGGCATGGCGCAGGGCCAATTGCTCGCCGGAACCGGGCTCGGCGGAAGTGCCGCCCGACATGGCCAAGAGGCAATGGCGCGACATCAGGATCGCAGCGGCGCGGCCCACATCGGGGTCCTCGATCAAACGGGCCACCGTCGAGCCTGCGGTATCGGGCAGATTCTCCCACAACCGATAGGCCTCGCGGGCGGAGCTCAGTCGCTCGGGTGTTTGGGGGGCGCTGGTGAGGCCTTCGCCATCACACGCTTGCACGCAGGCGCCGCACGCTTTGCAGGTGGAAGGGTTGACCGCCAACGAGAAGATCTCCTCGCCACGGTCGAAACACGCCGCCGTGCGAGCGACCTGCAAGTCCTTCACTTCAGCCAATACGCCCGCGAAGGCGGAGGTCAAAGCGTCACGTCGCTCCTCGTTGGAAGCCAAACGATCGATCAGGTCGTCGAATGCGGTTTGAAGAATGGGTCCGGCCAGGTTTCCGACCTCCCCCTTCCCCATCAACTTCGTCGCTTGTTTGGCCAGCTTGCCGATAGCGGGGCGCAGGGCATCCACACCAGCCCCGCGGTCCTTGGCCATGGCAAACCCGGCATCCAAAATAGAAGCCCAGTCCAGGGCCACGGGTGCTATGGCGCCATCGGGGCATACGGTCCAGCAGTCTCCACAATCGGAGCAAGCCGCAGGATCGAAAACAGGCAAACCCTTGCGATGCGCCGAGAGATCCCGGAAGGCTGCGGAAAGCGGCGGCAGGCTGCGCATGGCCAAGCGCGGTTCGGGGGTCAGACTTTCGGTTGCACTGTCATGAACGATTCCCGTCTCGCCCCAAAAACGTGCCAAGCTTTCAAGCCCCGTAGCGCTTGCTTGTGTTTGCTCAGCCACCTTGTCGGGAGTGCCTCGTTTTTCGACCTGCCCGGCATCGATAGCGACAGCTTCGATGGCCATTAAGCCCTCGTGGCCACGTTCCAGGGCCTCGAGCAGGGCCGTGGCGTCCCTTTTGGGCTCGCCAATCAACTGTTGCTCCCGGATGGAGAGCGCCTTGCGCAGGGGAACGTCGCAATCGCCGCAATCCAGCAGGGCCAAGAACCCGCCGATCGACAGTTCCATCTGCTCGGCCGTGTCCTCGGATGTAAGGCCCCCGAACAGGTGAATATTGCGGGTCTTGTGCTGCTCCACAAAGCCAGCATCGAGTTCAACGGAGTCCACACCATGGCCCGCAAAGAAGACCTTCGCCCCTGCGTTGAGGCGCCGCACCGCGAATTCTTTGGTTAGAATGCTGGCATTCGAAACAAACAACGCATCCACCGGCAGGGTACCGTCTTGATGCCGCAATTCTGCATCGCCAAAGGCCGCGCCGTCGAAGCCCTCACCGCCCACGCGGCTGCGAACGCGACCACCCAGGACACCTCCGACCAGGCCGATCATGGAAGCGCTGAGGGCTTTGTCTTGCACACCCAAACGGAGCCACTGCCCAAAGTCCGGGTGCTTGCAAAGGCTAGGCACCAACCCCAATGCGCTGGCAGCGGGATAGTCCCGCTCCAATCGATCCAGCAAGACTTGCCGCTTGGGGAATGCGGAAGCATCCGCTCCAGCCCCAACGCTCAAGTGCACCACACTGCGCGCTTCCAATTCCAGCGCCTGCAGATCGCACGCACACACCTCGCCATCGGAGATGTAGGCGGTTTTTACGCGCGGCAGGTCCTGTGTACTCCAAGCGGTGGCGTTGGAGCCGGTATTGTGCCGACCATTTTCGATGGCGCGGGCCATCTCCGCCCGCAGGGCGGTCGAAAGGCAACCGCGATCGTGGCCCGGATCGGTACCTTCCAGCACGATGACCTGGGAGCGTCCCACCAGGGAATCGAGTAGGTCCACCGGCAAGGGCGTAACCTGGCGCAATCCGATCACGCCGATCCCCGCTTCGTTCGCATCCCCCTTTTCGCCGTTGAGCTTGGCGATACATTCGACAGTTTCGATCACCGCACCTTGGGCCAAGTACAAGGTCTTTGCTCCCTCGACCATGAAACTGCTGAATGCGGCAAGCGAACGTCCGGTGAACTCGCCCACGCGCTGCAGATCACGTGCGACAGCGGCCTCCGTATCGGGCCCCATGAAAGCGCGCTCCGAGACGGCGCCCAGTCGATCAAACTCCGCGCCCCGGGCTCCGCTCAACATGCCTCGCTCCAAATCGAACCGGGCGGGCACGCGAGCACGCTGCGCACCAAAGAGTTGTACCTGGGCGGGGCTCGCACATTCCACACGATCCTGGGCACGGCCCAACAGCCTCTGTACCTCTTCGGGGGTGGGCAGATTGACATCCTGCACGGAGGTGGCCACAGAACTTTCATCGAGCACGACGAACACGGGCACCAGGGCCTGTTCCGCCACCAAACGCGCGGCCAAACCCAAGTCCACGGCCTCTTGAACGTTGCGAGCGCAGAATTGAACGAAACCTTGCAAGCTTCCAGCGTCGGGTTGCCCCAGCAGATAAACCACCAGGGGAAGGTGCTCCCGGGCGGCGTTGCGCGCTTGATCGGCGACGCTCAACACATTCTTGCCACCCAGGAAGAGCACCGCACGAGATCCGCTCAGGGACAGTCCACGGGCCGCTGCAAAAGCCGCACGCGGGCCGGCGGCTTGCACCACCGAGAGAGAAGCGTCCCCCTCCCTT
>JAAEUE010000202.1 GCA_024227565.1 Alphaproteobacteria bacterium | reverse complement strand
GTTTTTCCGCGTTCTGGCCCTTGCCTTGGACCACGGGCTGGTGATCGTAGGTTTCTCCCAGCTTCCGATAACCAGCGAAGCCATCGGTTTGGAGCTGACTTGCCGAGCTGACCGTGGCCCGCACGAAGGGCTCCAACGCCTTGCCGCTGGCCGAGGCGAGGACGGCGAGGCGGGCTCGACCGGCAATGAAGCCGCTTCCCTTGATCCCCTTGCCGGCTTCCACCGGACGCTTTTCGAGCGCCATCACCAACAGGCTCTTATTGGCATTGGAACGGCCTCGGCCCCGGCTCTCGGACTTGCCGCGACCGCCATAATAGCTCTCGTCAACCTCGACCAGGCCATCCAGCGGCGCCGGCGTGGGCGCCGTCAGGGCATGGCGCAGCTTGTGCGCCATCAGCCAGGCCGTCTCGTAACGCAGGCCCAACTCCCATGATAGAAACAAGGCCGAAACCCCGCGTTTGTCGCGCCCCATCCACCAGGCCGCCAGAAACCATTTACGCAACGATGTTCGGGTGCGGTGAAAAACCGTGCCAGCGGTCACCGAATGCTGCCGGCCGCAGCCCGCGCATTCAAACACCCTGGGACGGCTCTTCAGTTGATAACTCTGCCGCCCGCCGCACCCAACACAGAGATAGCCCTCCGGCCAGCGCCGCTGTGCCAGTACCTGAATACAGTCGGCCTCCAAAGCGTACCTGTCTTGAAATTCCAATATCCCAACCATCAATCCGTCCTCCGCTATCCAAGCCGAGGGGAGAAGCTACATCAATGATAAGAACATAACAAGAACATAGAGCCACTAACCTGCTTTAACCGGATAGGGACGATAAGTATTGTGTCCCAATAATAGCCCAATAGCAGCAGCGAATAATGGAGGCGCTTGGTAGATGCCGCTC
>JAAEUE010000201.1 GCA_024227565.1 Alphaproteobacteria bacterium | reverse complement strand
TTGTGACCCAGGCGGTTTCCTGCGCCTGGGTGGCCAGGGTGGCGAGGGTGGCGATCGTCTTGGTGCTCAGGGTTTGTTACTGATACGCGGGGCGCGGAATTCGGGGGCCGCGGCGGAGACCGCGCGCTCGATGGGCAGGCGTTCCGTGGAGGAGCCGGTCCACAATCCGTGGGTGCTGGTGTGATCCAAAATGTATTGGCCGTCGGTCGGGGTCTCGAAGGCCGCGCCGTGGGCGATCAGCAGAACATCGGGGTGCACCTTTCGAATTTCCCCGTAGGCATGTTCGGTGCGCGCCGCCGTCTGCTCGATCGTCTCGCCGCTGTCGTAGCCGGTTTGGCCACCCTTGGTGGTGCCCGCATGGAAGCAGAAGATGTCCGGTTTGGCCTCTTCGACGATGCGCAGGCTGTCCTCCAGATCAAAGGCCAAACCGATGGAAACCATGTCCATCTCCTGGGCCAGGCGCAGCATGTCGATCTCGTTTTGCAGGTTGATGCCCGCGCTCTCAAGCACGCGTCGTATCTCGCTGTCCTTGTCCACGTAGCTGATCGAAGGGCTGATATTGGACACCGATTCCACGCCCATGCGCTTGCAGTCCTCGAGCACCATGCGCATGTCGCGCAGGGGGTCGTTGGCATTCAAGCACGCGCAGATGAAAGCATCGCCCTGGATGGCGGGCATGATGTCCTCACGCGTATAGCGCATGACCTGGTCATTGGAATCGAGGATGGGCCACATCATGCTCATGGTGCCCATGCCGTTGGAGCGCAGGCGCGCACCGGAGAAGGTATTGATGCAATCCACTCCCTC
>JAAEUE010000200.1 GCA_024227565.1 Alphaproteobacteria bacterium | reverse complement strand
GGGGACCTCTGAATTGAGTTTTACTGGTTGAGATGTGCTATATTCTCGATAGTTGATTGATTCTATTGAGGTGTTGGACATGGCTCGGCGTGACTATTCTCAAGTTACTTTTGCGGAGGTGTTGCTCACCGGCGCTCGGCGCGAGCGTAAGCGGCTGAAACGGCTCGAGACGATTGTGGCCCTGATCGATTGGAAGCCAATTGAGCGGATTTTGGCGCCGGTCAACGCCTGCAAGGATGGGGCCGAGGGCTATCCGCCGCTTTCCTTGTTCAAGGCGCTGCTGTTGGCGGGCTGGAACGAACTTTCCGACCCACGGCTTGAGGACGAATTATATGACCGGGCCTCGTTTCAGCGTTTTTGCGGCATTCCGGCGGGCGAAGAGACACCCGATGAGACGACGTTTGTGCGGTTCCGCAAGAATTTGCGCGAGCTCGATCTTTATGAAGCCTTGTTTGAAGCGGTGAACCGGCAGCTTGACGCCAAAGGACTGATAGTCAAGCAGGGCACGCTGATCGATGCTACCATCATCGAAGCGCAGGTCCGCCGCCCGCCTGAGAGCGAAGGCGAAGTCTCGGGGCTCGATGTGGATGCTTCCTTCACCAGGAAGCACTCCAAAAGCTATTTCGGCTACAAGATGCACATCGGCGTGGATGAAGGCTCGGTGCTGATCCGCACACTGGAGGCGACCGGCGCTGATATCCATGACGCCCTGGTGTTTGCCCCGCTGATCAGCGGTGACGAGGCGTCGGCCTGTGGCGACAAGGCCTATGGCTCGGCAAAGAACCGCCGGTATCTGGCCGAACGCGGGATCAAGGACCGGCTGATGTACAAGGCGGCAAAGGACAAACCGCTGAAACCCTGGCAGGTGTGGTTCAACAAGGCGGTATCGTCGATACGCGCCGCCGTCGAAGGCCCGTTCGGCACCGGTAAACAGCATATGGGCCTTGCCCGCACCCCCTATCGTGGTTTGGAGCGGG
>JAAEUE010000199.1 GCA_024227565.1 Alphaproteobacteria bacterium | reverse complement strand
TTTTACCGCAGAGGCAACATGTCAGTGACCACGTGCCACTTAAGGCGCGCGGGACGGTTGCCCGAACCGACACCCCGCGGGGCCTCAACGGTGACCCTTGAGGCTTTCCTGCCACGTCCAGGCAGTTCCATCTCAAGCATCATCTGCACATGTCACGTGAATGACGGTCTAGACACGCCCCCGGTACACGGCAGTGGGGAACATATAGAGAACACAACCATCTATGTCAAGGACTAGTTTCATGAAATAATGCCACTTTTGGCGCATGCGAGTCCAAAATCAGTTGGCGCGGCGTATGTGCCGGAACATTGTGCAGCAGGGGCATAGAGACTATTAACCGTCATGAACCAAATGACTTGTTCCACTACCCATTGCCATTATTATGAACAATGTTCATAATAATGGCAATGAGGATGCATATACCCATGATATGGAGATTACTGGGACTGATCGTTGGCGGGGCTTTGATGGTGTTTGCCGGCGGTTCCAGCCTACATATTCTGTTGAACGCGCGAGAATATTGGGACTTGGTGTTTGTCATTGTACTAATTGTTGGGATCGTTCCTACGATCGCTGGGGCAACGCTAATGTGGTGGGCGTTCTGGAGAGGCGGGAGGGACCCCAGCACTGGTCTTAATCGACACTATGGGAGCCCAGTTGTCGATGTGCTGCGGTATGTGTCTGCAGCGATGGGCGTTGCGATTGCAAGCTGTGTACCCATTCGCCTGGCCCTATCGCAGATATTTCACTGGCGGGTAGGAGGGGATATTGGCATTATTGCCCTTGCCACCGTTTTGGCGATTTTAATCGGCGGACTGGTGCTCTTGATGGCCACTCCGATGGGCCGATGATTTTCGCGTTCAGAATGGTGATTTCGTGCCATGAAGCGCCGTATTCGCCGTTGAACGGGAAAGACGGAGCAATAATGTACCCACAAGCGACATCGCTCATCGAACGTGAGGACTGGGGTGAAACACTCTGAGTATCCCCAAGCACCAAATTCAGTTTTGGCACCCAGGTGCGAAAGTCGCCCTATACGGATGCCGCGCTGAAGTGGCCCCCCACCGGCTTTTCCGTGTACAATCATATGTACATTCCCCGCTGCTCCGCGCCCGTGATCAAGGGATTGCGCGGTTGTCGGCGGGGCTTGAGATAGACGGCGCACCGTTGGACGGATCGAACACCATCCGGTGATCCGTTTTCCAGGCCGGAAAGCAGATCGGGTATGTGAGCTCCGCCATCCACTCGCCGCGGCTGAGCAAGAACATTGCATTGGTGCTGGTGGCCACAGACTTTTCCGCAGTGGGGCAGGCGGTGACGGTTGAAACCGAATTTGGAACGCGTTCCGCAGTGGTCGTGCCCAAGCCGTTCTACGATCCAAACAAATCAATCGCCGTGGGGTGACCGCGCGAGCGCTGATCTTTGCGATCAGCCGGTCTTCAGCCGCTTGGCCGCATCCAGGGCAAAGTAGCTCAATACCCCATCAGCACCGGCGCGTTTGAAGGCCAACAAGGCTTCTGGGATCACCTTGTCGCCGTCCAGCCAGCCGTTCTGAACCGCCGCCATCAGCATGGCGTACTCGCCCGACACCTGATAGGCGAAGGTTGGCACCGCGAACTCGTCCTTCACCCGGCGCACGATGTCCAGATAGGGCATGCCGGGCTTGACCATCACCATGTCAGCGCCTTCGGCCAGATCCATCTCGATCTCGCGCAAGGCCTCATCCGTGTTGGCCGGGTTCATCTGATAGGTGCGCTTGTCGCCCGACAAGGTGCCCGATGATCCCACGGCATCGCGGAAGGGGCCATAGAAGCCTGAAGCATATTTGGCGCTGTAGGCCATAATCTGTGTGCTGGTGTGGCCTTCATCCTCAAGCGCCTGGCGAATGGCGCCAATGCGCCCGTCCATCATGTCTGACGGGGCAATAACATCACAACCGGCCTCAACCTGCACAAGGGCCTGGCGCACAAGCACCTCTACAGTTTCATCATTGAGGATCTCACCTTCATGCAGCAGGCCGTCATGGCCATGGGAGGTGTAGGGGTCCAGCGCCACATCGCACAGAATGCCGATTTCGGGCACCTGGCGCTTAATCTCACGGGTGGCCTTGCACACCAGGTTCTCCGGGTTCAGGGCTTCCCCGCCGTCCGGGGTCCTCAACCCAGGGTTGGTGTAGGGAAACAGGGCCACCACCGGAATTTGCAACTCGGCAGCCTCAGCTGCCGCGGCAACCGCATGATCCACGCTGAGGCGCTCAACGCCGGGCATGGAGGGCACCGCATCGCGCGCATTATCGCCTTCCTGAATGAAGATCGGCCAGATGAAATCGTGGGCAGACAGGCTGTTCTCGGCCACCAGGTTGCGGCTCCAGGTCGATTTCCGGTTGCGCCGCATGCGGTTTGCGGGAAACCCCGGCGCCGGCGTTTCAGGGGCGGGAACCCGCGGCGGCCTCTGCTTTGGCGTGCGGAGGGGGATGGGATCGTTGGGCTCAGTGGACATCACACGTACCTGGCTGCTTACTTGCGCTTTTCGTCAGCACAAATCATAGCGCGATTATGCGCTTGGGTAAAACGGATGCAAAGCCGCATGCACACAGGGCGCTCTGTGGGGCCTGCCTGCGCAGGCATGACGGGGTAGGAGTGATTCCACGTGGGCTGCTCTCTCTCCTGCGCCCCTGCGGAAGCAGGGGCCCACAGATCTGAGCGTGTGGTTGGCCTCAATGGATCCCTGCTTTCGCAGGGATGCGGGAAGGTTGACAGGGATGCGGGATGGTTGACAGGGATGCGGGATGGTTGACGGGGATGCGGGATGGTTGACGGGGATGCGGGAAGGGGGACAGGGATGCGGGGAGGAGGGTGCGCCTCCTCCCATGTCTTCGTCATTCCCGTTCCCCCAAATCGTCATCCCGGAACAAGCGGGCATCCGGGGAGGTGGGCTCTAGCGCTTGTTCCACCAGCCGCTCCGTTTGGGGCGGTCGGGGTCTTCCGGCGCTGCTTCGGCCACAACCGGCTCCGGCTCAGCCTTGCTGTCGGCGGCGCCATTGCCTGAGGCCGGGGCGTCCGGTGCAGCTTCGGCTTCCGCTTCAGGTTCTGCAGCCTTCTTCCGGCTCCGGCGTTTTGCAGGGGCCTTCTTGGGCTTTTCAGCCTTTTTTTCAGGTTCTGCGGCAACCTCAGCGGCCTCTGGTTCAGCCTCGGTTGGCGCAGGCTCGGCCTTCTTGCGTGAGCGGCGTTTGGGCTTTGGTTTTTCCTCAGCAACAGGCTCAGCCTCAGCAACAGGCTCCGCCTCAGCCACTACGGCCTCTTCAGGCGCTGCAGCGGCTTTTGCGGCCGGTTTTTCCTTCTGCGGTGTTGTGTCCCAAGGATCCACACCGTCTTCCTCGGACCCAGCTATGGGACCGGCGCTGTCTTCAGGCTCGGCCTGTGCTTGGGGCTCGCGCTCTTCGCGTGGCTTGCGGTTGGCACCGCCGCGCGAACGCCGGCGCCGGCCGCGTTTGCGGCCGCCGTCTTCGTCGTCGCTGCGTGCTTCGCCATCAGCTTCTGCAGCTTCGCCCGCGTCATCGCTGCTGGCTTCGGTCTGTGCTTCGCCGCCTTCTTCCTGGCGGTCACGGTTTTTACCGCCTCGGCCACCGCGCCTGCCACGGCGGCGTTTGCGCCGGCGTGGCTTGTCCTCGTCGTTCTCGCTCTCTTCGTCTGCCGCAACGGCCTCAACGGCCTCGGCAACATCCGTGTCGTCGTCGGCATCCTCATAGGCCTTGCTCAGACTGAGCGGCGAAACCGCATCGCTTGGGCGCCGGGTTGGCCCTTCGGTCTTGGTGATCTTGAAGTCAGATCCCCTGAAGTCGCTGCCAGGCTCCACAAACACCACAACCGAGAACGCAGCTTCCAGCGCATGCAAGTGATCGCGCTTCTGGTTCAGGATATATGCGGCAACGGAGGGCTCGCAGTTCACCACGATGCTTTCCGGGTTGCGCCGGCCCATGAGATGGTCTTCAGCCCCGCGCAGCACTGAAAGGGAGCAGCTTTCAACCGAACGGATGAAGCCTTGGCCCTCACAATGGGGGCACACCAGGGTTGAGCCTTCGAGCACGCCGGTGCGCATGCGCTGGCGAGACATCTCCAAAAGGCCGAAATGGCTGATCCGGCCAACTTGGATGCGGGCCCGGTCGTTCTTCAGCGCGTCTTTGAGCTTGCGCTCAACCGTCCGGTTGTTGCGGCGCTCTTCCATGTCGATGAAGTCGATCACGATCAAACCGGCCAAGTCGCGCAGGCGCATCTGGCGGGCAACCTCTTCGGCCGCCTCCGAGTTTGTCCGCAGCGCGGTGTTCTCAATATTGTGCTCGCGGGTGGACTTGCCCGAGTTCACATCGATCGCCACCAGAGCCTCGGTCTGGTTGATCACGATGTAGCCGCCCGAGGGCAGGGTGACCTGGGGTGAATAGAGCGCATCGAGCTGGGTTTCGATCTGATGGCGCGAGAGCAGGGGCCTTGCGTCTTTGTGGGCCCGCACGTTCTTGGCGTGGCTCGGCATCAGCATCTTCATCAGGTCTTTGGCTTCGCGGTAGGCGCCTTCGCCTTCAACCTCGATGCTGTCCACGTCTTTGTCATAAAGGTCGCGGATGGAACGCTTGATCAGGCTGCCTTCCTCATAGACCAGGCAGGGCGCGTTCGATTGCAGCGTGAGGTCGCGCACGTTCTCCCAAAGCCGAAGCAAATAGTCGAAGTCCCGCTTGATCTCAGGCTTGGTGCGGTTGGCGCCGGCGGTGCGCACGATCAGGCCCATGCCTGCGGCGATATCCAAACCGGTGGCCACTTCCTTCAGCCGTTTGCGGTCTTGTGCATCGGTGATTTTGCGCGAAATGCCGCCGCCCCGAGAGGTGTTCGGCATCAGCACGCAATAACGGCCGGCCAGCGACAGGTATGTGGTGAGCGCCGCGCCTTTGTTGCCGCGCTCTTCCTTGACCACCTGCACCAGGATGATCTGGCGCCGCTTGATGACCTCTTGGATCTTGTATTCGCGGCGCCGTTTGCGCCGGCGTTGGGGAACCTCTTCCAGCGCGTCTTCCGCACCGACCGATTCTACACCTTCGCCATTGCCGTTATCATCGTTGTCGTCGTCGTCAGCCTCAACCTTCGGCTTGCGCGAACGCCGCGACCGGCCACCGGACCTGCCTCTTGAGCGGGACTTGGGCTTTTCCTCTTTCGCAGCCGCGCCCTCTTCATCATCGGACTTGGCTTCAGATTTGGCTTCAGATGCAGCTTCAGATGCCTCTTCGGTCTCGCCGGAGGCCTCTTCTGGCTCTTTGTCGTCGCTGCCATCAGCAATTTCGTCTGAGGCTACGAACTCATCTTCAGGGTCTTCAACCTCCAGGAGGGCGATTTTGGGATCGTCCGGATCATCGTCCGAGCCACCCTCATCCTCAGCCTCGTCTTCAGCGGCCTCCTCAGGCTCAGCTGCAGCTTCGGGTTCATCGTCCGCGGCAGCTTCAACGTCGCCGGCGGCCTCATCATCATCGTCGTCCGCGTCGTCATCGTCGCTTGCATCGGTGCTTTCGCCGTTGCTCGGATCTTCCGGCACATCGGCAGCACTGGCGCTTAGCGGCTCATCGTCATCATCGTCGTCGGAGGACCTTTTCTGGTCTTCCTGCTCTTCTTCCAGCAACGCCTGACGGTCGGCCAGGGGGATCTGGTAGTAGTCAGGGTGAATTTCACTGAACGCCAGGAAACCGTGCCGGTTTCCGCCATAATCAACAAATGCTGCCTGGAGGGAGGGCTCGACCCGCGTAACCTTCGCTAGGTAGATATTGCCCCGGAGTTGTTTGTGTGCAGCGGATTCAAAGTCGAAATCCTCGACCTTGTTGCCGCGCATAACCACGACGCGTGTTTCTTCTGGGTGTGCCGCGTCGATAAGTATCTTCTTAGCCATAAGCTGGAATCTCCAGCGCACCGCGCCACAAAAGCGCCTGGCGGCGGTTCAGAACTGCCGGTTGGTGTTTCAGGGTGGGGTGCGCGAATAGTGTGGAGCGTGGTGTTCCCATCTGGGGAAACTCTATGGCCCGGTGGGCCTGACGTTTTCGGCAAGCCACGCCCCTCACACGCCCTTGCAGGGTGCGATAACTCCAGGGGTGATGCCAACCACGCGTCCATCATTTACCTCAAGTCTCAAATCACTGTTCAAGACCGTTACATGAAAGAGCCGGGCAGCCTCGTTGATCCTTCAACGTGTGCCCCACTCTTGGTTCGGACCTGCAGATTTTAGCAGGTGGTACCTTTGGCGCTTGGGATTGCCGTCCAACATGGCCGGCGCATCTCGTCAGCGCCCAAAATCTTTTTTCGGCAGCAGGTCAAGATCACGGCTTATTTATGCGTGGGCCTCAACCGGACACTCATATAGGGAACGTCGCTGTCATACCCTGCGGTCACCTCTAGCCAGTGTTTCGCAGGAAGTCGCCGTTCCCTGGCACCGTCGCATGCCAAAACGGTTACGTTATAGTGTCTAAGTCCAGTTTGGCTGGTTTGCAAGCGCGCAAATGAGTGAAGGGCAAAATCATCTCAATGCGGGGCACAAAGGGGCGATTGGGGCGCGGCCTGTTAATTCTGGTAAAGATTCAATTAACCACCGCTGGTTAGGGTCCGCGAACCGGCTGAATAGCGAATCTCTTTTGCCTGAACCTATATGGACTGCGGACAAAACGGCTATGGCACCCATGAGCGCCCTTGAGACTAGATTGCGCAGACCCTCACTGCTTGCTGCAGGGCTGTGTGCGATGCTGCTAGCGTTGTTCGCCCTAGCGGCCGGCAAAGCTGTTCCTGCTGCCGCGGCAGGCAAGCAGGTGAGCGCTGTGGCGGCCCGGCTTGGAGGCAACGAAACGCGCACTCGTTTTGTCACCGACTTCTCCCAATCTGTTGATTACACAGTGAAAGTTCTGTCCAACCCATTCCGCGTGATTGTTGACCTGCCGGAAGTTGACTTCAATTTCCCCCCTGGTCTTGGCCGCAAAGGCCAAGGCCTGGTGAAGGCCTATCGCTATGGCCAGTTTGGGGAAGGCAAGTCACGCATCGTGCTTGATGTGTCCGCGCCGGTGTTGGTGTCCAAGTCATTTGTGATCGATGCGCGCAACGATCAGCCGGCCCGTCTGGTGATTGACCTGGCGCGGACGGATATGGCGACCTTTGCGCAAAATCGCCAAAAAGAGGTCAAGAAACAGAAACCTGCCAACAGCCGAACCGAAGAAATTACAGCCCTGTTGCAGCGTATGGTCAATGCACCCGATGAGCCAATCAGGGTGCCGGTGAAGCCGCGTGTGAAACCGAAGCCCAAGCCGAAAATCGCCGTGGTCACGCCGCCGCGGCCGACAAATTCAACACTGCAGCCCACAAAACCAAAGCCCAAGAAAAAGAGACCCGGCAAAGCGGTCATTATCATTGATCCCGGCCATGGCGGGGTGGATCCCGGGGCGCTGGGCAAGCGCGGAACTGCTGAAAAGAGCGTAACCTTAGCATTTTCGCGGTCGTTGCGCGACGCGCTGGTGAAATCCGGGCGCTACAGAGTTTATATGACGCGCGATTCCGACAAATTCATCCGGTTGCGTGACCGGGTCCGCATCGCCCGACACAAAAACGCCGATCTCTTCATCTCCATTCATGCCGATTCCATTCGCCGGGGCCAGGCCCGCGGCGCCACCGTCTACACGCTTTCCGAAAAAGCCTCCGACAAAGAAGCGGCCGCTTTGGCGAGCAAGGAAAACCGGGCTGACCTGATTGCCGGCGTTGCGCTGAAAAAGGAAAGCACGGCGGTGAAGGGCATCTTGATCGACCTTGCCCAGCGTGAAACCAAGAATCATTCTGTGAGCTTTGCCAAGGAACTGCTGCGGCGCGTCAGAACCGTTACCCGCGTGCGCAAGAGATCGCACAGGCAAGCCGGCTTCGCTGTGCTCACCGCGCCGGATGTCCCGTCCATCCTGATTGAACTGGGTTATCTGTCGAATCGCCATGACGAAAAGAACCTGCGCTCCAAGAAGTGGCGCGGCAAAGTTGCCAAGGCGATCAAGACATCGGTCGACCGGTATTTTTCGACAAATTTGGCTCAAAGAAACTGATTTTGCGCTCTTTCTCGCCACAATCACAAGTTACCGCATGCGCCATCCCTTGCTCATTTGACAAACCTGTTGCGGCTTTGCCGAGACCGGTTGCCAGCAGGTGCACGCGCCGTGTAGGTAGGGGGCGAGGCGGATTAGGCGTATTGACGGCTGACGGTTGAAGCAAGTTCTGCTGAGCAGAACACCACATAGGTTGAGTTTGCATGATCCGGTTACTGGGGTTGTTGTTTACAGCAGGTTTTCTGGTGTTCTGCGCTGGCGCGCTGGCCGTGGGCTATGTGATTTACGACAAGTCGGAAGACTTGCCCACGCTGGAAACCCTGACATCATATGAGCCCCCGGTCATGACACGGGTCCACGCGGGCGATGGCTCATTGCTGGCCGAATATGCCGAGCAGCGCCGGCTCTATATGCCGGCGAGCGTTTTGCCCAAGCGGCTTATTCATGCGTTCATCTCTGCTGAAGACAAAACCTTCTTCACCCACGCCGGCATTGACTGGCAGGGCATTGTGGCGGCGGTCATCCGCTATGGCCAGAGCAAGCTGAGAGGCGAAAATCGCCGCCTGGGCGGGGCCTCGACGATTACCCAGCAGGTGGCCAAAAACTTCTTTCTCTCAAGCGACCGGAAATTCGAACGCAAGCTTAAAGAGGCCTTGCTGGCTCAGCGCATTGAGCAGGCCTTTTCCAAAGAGCAGATTCTGGAGCTTTATCTCAACGAGATCTTTCTGGGGCTCGGCTCTTACGGGGTGGCGGCGGCAAGCCTGAACTATTTCGGCAAGTCCCTGAAGGACCTTCAGCTTGAAGAAATGGCCTACCTGGCGGCGTTGCCGAAAGGGCCTAGCAATTATCATCCGTTCCGCCAAACAGAACGCGCCACTGAGCGGCGCAACTGGGTTCTGGCGCAGATGCATGAGAATGGCTACATCACCGCAGAAGAGCTGGAGGCCACGCGCAAAAAACCGCTGGTGGTGAACCCGCGCCCCTATGGTGTTCAGCTGTTCGCCTCGGAGATTGGCGCGGAAGCCTTTGCCGAAGAGGTGCGCCGCGATCTGGAAAAGGCCTATGGCCGCAAGCGCCTGCGCGAAGGCGGCTTGTCGGTGCGCACGACGCTGGATCTGAAATTGCAGATCTTTGCCCGCCAGGCCCTGCAGCGCGGCCTGATGAAGTTTGACCGCGAACGCGGCTGGCGCGGCGCTTTGGCCAAGCTGAATCTGCAAGAGGGCGAATGGGGCGAGGCACTGAGCAAAATCAAAGCCTACGATGATTTGCGGCCCTGGCGTTTGGCTGTTGTTCTGGAGGTCACCCCTGAACAGGCCAAGATCGGCCTGCAGCCGGCGAGCCTGAAATCAGGAAAGCTGGACACCAAACGGGAAACCGCTTTGCTGCCGGTCAAATACATGACCTGGGCCCGCGAGCACATTCCGGGAAAAAATGGCAAGTTCAAACTCGGCGAGGTCATCACCACGGTTGATCAAGTGCTTTCGCCCGGTGATGTTGTCTACACAGCCCCGTCACGCGAAGAAGGCTTGCACCATCTTGTTCAGGTGCCCGAGGCTGAAGGTGGCCTTGTGGCGCTAGATCCGCACACAGGCCGCGTGCTGGCCCTCTCAGGCGGCTTCTCCTATGCCAGGAGCCAATTTAACCGGGCCGTGCAGGCAAAGCGTCAGCCGGGCTCCTCGTTCAAGCCGTTTGTTTACGCTGCCGCTCTCGACAATGGGTACACGCCGGCGTCTGTGGTGCTGGACGCGCCGTTTGAGATCCGCCAGTCCAACGGTGAGGTGTGGAAACCAAAGAACTACTCAAAGAAATTCTACGGCCCTTCAACCCTGCGGCGCGGCATTGAGCTGTCGCGGAACGTGATGACCGTGCGCCTGGCCCACGACATGGGCATGAAGAAGGTCGTGAATTATGCCCGCGACTTTGGCGTCTACGACAACTTGCTGCCGGTGCTCTCCATGTCGCTTGGCGCTGGTGAAACCACGCTTTTACGCATGACGTCTGCATTCGCAATGTTCGTCAATGGCGGCAAGCGCATCACGCCGTCTCTGGTGGACCGGGTGCAGGACCGCCATGGCCGCACCGTGTTCCGCCATGACGCGCGCGACTGTTCGGCCTGCAAGGCCAAAAAGTGGGAAGGTCAGGCCGAGCCTGAGCTGGTTGACGCTCGACGCGCCGTGATCAATCCCTACACCGCCTATCAAATCACCTCCATGCTGGAAGGTGTGGTGCAGCGCGGCACGGCCCGCAAGGCGTTCAAGGACTTCGATGTTCCGATTGCCGGCAAGACCGGCACCACGAACGACGAGAAAGATGCCTGGTTCGTGGGCTTTTCGCCGGATTTGGCTGTGGGCGTATACATTGGCTACGACAACCCACGCCCCATGGGCAGGGCGGCCAGCGGCGGCGGGCTCGCAGCCCCAATCTTCGCCGATTTCATGAAACTTGCCCTGCGCGGCCAGCCGCACACCCCGTTCCGAGTGCCCCGCGGCATCCAATTGATCCCCATCAACCCCAAGAGCGGCCAGCGGGCGCCCTATGGGGCGGAGACCACCATTCTGGAAGCGTTCAAGCCGGGTGAAGAGCCCGCTGAGGACAACACGGTGGTGATTGGGGGCGATCCTGGTTTCGTGCCTTCAGGGGTGAGCCAGGTCGACAGTTCAGCCCGCGACGGCGGCCTGACGACGGGCACCGGCGGGTTGTACTAGGGCAACTTCCGCTCAAAGCGAGCGGAAGATGCCCCAGATTTTCGTTATAGTCGAGCAACTTATCTCCGCTCAGACGATTCCGTCTGAGCGGGGCAAGGTCTTAAAACAGGTTGAACTTGTAGGAAACACCAACCTGACCGGCATGCATGGATGGCTCCACGTTCACCAGCCCGCCGGCAAAGCTCTCTTTGTTGAACTGGGTGAAGCGGTATTCTGCGCGCACCGACCAATTTTCATCGATCGCCGCTTCAAGACCTGCACCCACATGGAAGCCGTCAACCCTTCGGCTGACACTGAACCCGCCCGGCAATAAAGCGCCGCCTGCGTTCAGCTTGAATTCGCCAACCGAGTAGCCACCGATCAGGTAGGCCAGAGTTTCGGGCTGAACCAGCACGCCAGCTCTGGCTGAGAATGCCAACAGGTACTCGCTCGTCAGGTCTGCATTGAACAGTCCGCCCACAACGTTCGCCTCGGTGAGGTCGCTGTTGAGATTGCCGTCAAATTGGGCACCCAACACAATATTGGGCGTGACCTGCCAGTTGGCGCCAATCATCGCGCCGCCAAGCACGCCTTCACCGCCGACCCCGTCAAACGTAAGGCCGCCGATGGCAGGGGTGGAAACCTCGTGCACCACGGACGTTCCGCCAATCAGCGCACCCAGGTACAAACCGTTCCAGTTGGCATCGGCTTCGGTTGGCAGACCGGCCGCATAGCCAAAGCCCGTTGATGAACTGGCTGGCGGGTTATAGAAATCATAGGAAACCCCGATCATGCCCACATGAGATGATGGCTGCACACCAACCAAGCCAAGAGCCAGGTCTTCTTCCTCATAGCTCGTGTAGCGGTACTCGGCGCGGAGTTTCCAAGGTCCTGATAGAATCGTTTCCAAGCCACCCCCCACATGAGCACCAAACACTTCGGCCACATTCAAGTTGATACCGCCAATCGGCGTGCTCGCCTTCAGGTCAAATTCGCTATAGCTCAAGCCGCCGATGATGTAGGCCATCGTCCGCTTACTCAGCAGATACCCAAGCCTGGCCGACACGGCGAAACTGGCATCAGAGGAGATGTCGGCAGTGAAGCCCGGTCCGTCAGCTTAACCTGGTCGGTGTTGAACAGGGCATCAAACTGGGCGCCCACCACGACGCGTGGCCACAGGCGGTGATTGATGCCGGCCATAACGCCGCCGACGAAGGATTCGCCGCCAATACCGTTCAGGCTGGCTATCGGAGGTGCTGCTGGAATGTCCAGCTCATGAATAACGGCCCCACCGCCAATCATGCCCCCCACGTAAAGACCAGACCACGGGTCATGAGACGTTGTGCGGTCTAGATCTGCTGCTGATGCCCCGGTTGCATAAGATGTTAGAAGAAATATCGCGGCACAACTGCTTTTCGCTGTTGTGTTCAAACGAGAATTTACCCACTTAATGCTCATTGCTCACAAATACTCCATCAATTCGTGAGCGAATGAAGCAACAACTGTGCCACTACATGGTTTTCGGCTGTTTATGCGGGGGTGGGGGCGGTTCAATTGAGTTTCAAGGCAAGGGGGCCGCCAGCGCCCTGTCTAAAGACCCACTCGACAAGCTGAACTTTCCCAAGGCATGATGGCAACCTCCATCAGCCTACAGGAGCGCAAAGGCCATGACCCAATCCGTCACCACCCATCTGAACGACGTCGACATTGGCAGCGTGGCCAGCCTGGCCCAGAAGATTCAGGAAGAGCCGCACGTTGCCGACACCAAGTGGCAGGCAGAGGTGAAATGGAAGGGCGGTTTCCGCTCTGAGGCGAACATCCGCGATTTTGATGCCTCAAAGTCCGATGAACCCAATCAGCTGGGCGGCACCAACACCGGCCCTAACCCGGTGGAACAGGTTTTGGGCGCGCTCGGCAATTGCCTCGCCGTGGGCTATGCGGCCAACGCCACGGCGGCCGGCATCACCATCAACGACATGACCATCAATGTGAGCGGCGATCTTGATCTGCACACCTTCTTGGGGCTCACCGATGGCAATGCCGGCTTCAGCGGCATTCAGGTGAGCGTGGACATAGACAGCGACGCCACACCTGAAGCGTTGCAGGCCTTGCATGACAAGGTAACCAACACCTCGCCGGTGGGCCACACCTTGAACCGCGCCGTGCCGGTGACCATCGACCTGGCGTGAGGGCCCACAAAACCGTTGCACTTTGGGCCTGCCCGCATTAGCTAGAGCAACCCTCGATCAGACGGTTACGTCTGAGCGGGGATAAGTTGCTCGCCCGTAACGAAAATCCGGGGCATCTTCCGCTCAGTTTGAGCGTAAGTTGCCCTAGGGTGTTCTGATTATCCATAAAAAGAGCCCAGCTAAATGCGTGCTGAAATTCAAAACATGGTCGATGAAATCAAGCAGTCCCTGACGCTGCTGAGGAGGCATCTTTGACTGGGATACTGCTCAACAACGCCTGGATGACCTGAACTCGCAAGCCGAAAATCCCGATCTGTGGGACGACCCCACTGAAGCCCAACAGGTGATGCGCGCGCGCCAGGAGCTTGATGACGCCGTCAACGGCTACAAAGCGCTGGAAAGAGCGGTGGACGACAATGTGGAGCTGATCGAACTGGGCGAGTTGGAAGACGATGAGGACGTCGTCAAGGAAGCCGAGGCGGCCATAGCAGACGCCCACAAGGAAGCCAGCAAGCGCCAGTTGGAAACGTTGCTGTCGGGCGAAGCCGACAAGAACGATTGCTACATCGAAATTCATTCCGGGGCAGGGGGCACGGAAAGCCAGGACTGGGCCCAGATGTTGGCCCGCATGTACACCCGCTGGGCTGAACGCAAGGGCTACAAGCTCAACGTGATCGAAGCCCAGGACGGCGACGAGGCGGGCCTGAAATCCATGACCATGGAGGTCAAGGGCTCAAACGCCTATGGCTGGATGAAAACCGAGAGCGGGGTGCACCGGCTGGTGCGCATCTCGCCGTTTGATTCCAACGCCCGGCGGCATACCTCCTTTGCCTCCATCGGTGTTTTCCCGGTTGTGGACGACACGATCGATGTAGAGATCAACGAAAGCGAATGCCGCATCGACACCTACCGCGCTTCCGGCGCCGGCGGCCAGCACGTGAACACCACCGATAGTGCGGTGCGCATCACCCACGAGCCCACCGGCATTGTGGTGCAATGCCAGAACGAGCGCTCGCAACACAAAAACCGGGCCACCGCCTGGGACATGCTGCGCGCCCGTATCTATGAGGCCGAGCTGCAGAGGCGTGAAGAAGCCGCCCAGGCGGAGCAGGCCAGCAAGACCGACATTGGCTGGGGCCATCAGATCCGCTCCTACGTGCTGCAGCCCTATCAATTGGTGAAAGATCTCCGCACCGGGGTTGAGAACACAAACCCTTCAGCCGTGCTTGATGGCGACCTGGACGGTTTTTTGGAAACCTCGCTTGCCCACCGTGTGCAAGGCAGCGCAGATGCGGAAGTGTCTGACTTGGATTAGCTTTGAAGGCCCGCCGGGGGCGGTCTATTGCAGCGCTTCACGCATTTTCCAGAAGCGGCGCGGCGAGATGGCCCGCCTGTAGACGCGGGTCTCATAGTGCACGTGCGCACCGGTGCTGCGCCCGGTGTTGCCCAAGGCGCCGATCTTCTGCCCACGCTTTACGCGCTGGCCTGGCTTCACCCTTATCCGGCTCATGTGCGCATAACGGGTTGTGATGCCATGGGGGTGGCGAACTTCCACCATTCGGCCATAGGCGCCTTGCCAACTGGCCTTGGTGACGATGCCGTCTGCCGTGGCGCGGACCGGATGGCCGTAGGGCGCTTTCAGGTCGATGCCGGCGTGCATCGCCCGGGCGCGGCGGAAGGGGTCGCGCCGCAAGCCAAATCCGCTGGTGATCCGGAAAGCGCCGTGCATGGGGTAGGCCAGCGGCATGCGTTTCATGGCATGGGCGAGCTTGTCGTAGGTGGCGATTTTCCGGCCAATGCCCAGAAGCTTGTTGCCCACGATGTCATCGTTGAACTCAGGATCTTTGGGATTGATGAAGGGGCCGCCAATGTTGGCAGACCGGTAGCGGGTGTTGCGCACCACGGTCTTGGGGTTAAGGCCGATCTTGCGGATGGCCTTGCTGGCGGTTTGGATGCGCCGGTCGCTCAGGCGGTCAATCTCGTCCAGCAGCTCAATCTGGCGCTGGTTGAGATCGGCATACATCCGGTCAAGCTCCGACAGGGGCTCGCGGGCATCGTCATGGGTCACAAAAGGTTTGGTGTATTTGGTGCGGAAGTGGGTTGAGCTGATGGAGGACTGGCGCTCTTCGTTCAGCGATCCGGTGGTGAGGCCTGATTGCTCTTTGAGTTCCAGATCACCCTTGCCATTTCCATCGTTGTTCCGGTTAAAGGGTTCGATCAAGCTGTCCAGCGGACCCTCGTCGGTCTCCACCAGTGGGGTTTGATCGGGCAGGATGGATGTGTCGCGATCTGGACCGTTCATCACCCTGGCTGGCATCCAGCCCTGCTTGAAGAAAGCTTCGATGCGTTGCTGGCGTTCCAGTACCGCATCAAGGCCAGACTTCATTCCATCAACTTTTCGCAGATATTGCTCTTGGTCGAGCAGCAATTTGCCGTTCAATCCATCCATCGCTGCCCGCATCGCGGCAAGGCGGTCTTCATAGGTGATTCGCACGTATTGAGATTTGCGTTCCTTCAGCGCGATCAACTGATCCTTGAACGCAACATTCACCGTGGCATAGGCGAGCCAGAACAGACCGACCGCGAATATCATGGCAAAGGAGATTTGCAGCCAGGGCCTCAGGGTGATGAACTGCACCTGGCCGTCGCTGCGCAGATAGACCTGACGTTCCCGGAAAACATGCGCTAACCAGCGCCAAAACGCGTTGCGCTGTGGCGCTTCTTCCTCCAAGAGGCCATAGTCGTCGGTCTCGTCAAAGTCTTCGTCTAGCCGCATGAACGCCGAATTTCGTTATTGCAGCCAGCACCCACCCGCATGAAGGCATTAACCGCACTCTACACCCAGAAACCGGCACGAATATTATCCGCGCACGGCCCACACTAGATCCCCTAATCTCTTATAACCTCAACCATCGTGCGAGTCACGCCCAGATAGCCTAAATTGGGACCAAGCATAGAGCGATGACTGCGAGGAACGTGCCAAAAAGAACTCTGCAGAGGTTCAGGCGTTGTTTTTAATTTTCTTCAGAGCCGCGCGCACGTCCGCCAAACTTGCATGTGCTTTGTTTAGGCCATCACCTGCATAGAAACTGAGTTCGGGTTTGCTGCCGGTGGCGCGGGGGAAGGAGGCCCATTCTTTCGAGACATTGTGTGCGAAGTTGGTCTCGCTCAAGCTGCCGCTCAAAAAGCGTTGCAATCCCCGCTGGTTCAGCAACTCCACGCCGAGCTTGTCCTGCATGGCCGCGTCAAACTTTTCGTTTCCTGACAGCTTCAAAGAGCTTTTCAGGCCTTCCAGGGTTTTGCGGATGATTTGGTACCACCCCATGGCCGAGGAGGGGCTGCCCCCCTTCACAAACTTCTTCTGGAAGGCAATCACGGCGTTCACCGTCATGGTCGTCAGCTCAGGGTCGGTCTTGTTGCCGGCATGGGCGTAGTAGGCAGTGTAGTTGTTGCCGCTCTCGTGCTTGCCGATCAGGTTCAACAATGGCGCCAAACCCTCAACGGTTGCGCTGTCCGCGCCCGTGCCGCCGGTCTCGTTCCAGCGGATGGCCACCACCTTGCTCCGTTTAAAATCGGAGTTCTTCACAGTGTTGCTCTGGTTGCCGCCCAGAAGGGTTATGGTGCCAGGCTTGCCGGACTGCTGACCGGAGTAGAGCGCCACGTGGCCGGAACGCGCTGAGTTGCCCGCCGGGGGCGACAACACGACCACGGCGCCTGCGGGAATGTCCTTGCTGGCCAGGGGAATGTTCTGATTGCCCCAGCTCTTCCAGTTTGCCGCCCGAGCGGCGCCCTTCACCACCGGCACGCCGTTCTCCTTCATGCAAAAGGCAGTGAACGCGCCGCACCATGGCAGGACCTTGTTGGTGCTGAGGTCGGTGGCCTTGAAGTAGTCGAGTACCCGCTTGGTTCCGGCTGCTTCATTCTCTTTGAGCGCACCGTTCTTCCAAGGTGTTTTAAGTTCAGTTTCAGCGGTTTGCAGCCAGTTGCCGCCCGGTTTGGGCTTCACCGGAATGTCCTCTGGGATCATCTCGTTCATAAGCTTGAAGGCGTCGGCCAGCAATTGATCCAGCTTTTCCTCAACCTTGCGGTAGAGATCGCTCACCGTGCGCGGCCCGGCCTTCAGGCCCTCGCGTTCTGCCTCGGCCTTGTCAACCTTGAACACATGGTGGTTGTGCCGGAAGATCCGCTCCATTTCACCTTTTCGGTCTGCATCCAGTGCATCCACAAGCGTGGTGATAACGGTGTTGCCCTTTTTGTTGATCTCCAGCTTCCGAAGCTCAATCGCGGCCTTCACGCTGGCCACTGCGGCAATGAAGATATCGGAGTAGGTGGGAATGTAGCCGCCGGTGTCGATTGCCGAGCCGTTGGTGCCGGCGGCTGCATCATGGGCGGTAATCGCCTCGCTGATGGCTTTTGTGTCCTGCTGGGTCAACAGGGCCATGCCGAAAATCTGGCGGGGGTAGACATCTCTTTGGAATTCGTTGAACTGGAAGTCGGAATTCTCTTTTCCGGCCTTCTTGCCGTTCTCGATCATCGAGGCCCAGCGTTGGCTGGTAACCTGGAAGGGTCCGGTCGCGTCTGTCTTTGGGGTCTTGTTGCCAATGTTCTCGATTTTGGATTCATAGAGCGCCAACGCCACCAGGTAATCGGCATTGATGTAGCAGGGCGCTGTGTCCTTCAGCGCGTTCACAGACAACTCAGCCCGCACGCAGGTTTTCAGGAACGCCCATTTGTCCATCTTCAGCCGCAGGTTTTCAGGCGTGTCGACCTGATGAACATCGCTTGTCTTGAACCAGCCGGTGTGAGGTACGGTTCCCGCGCTTAAGGTGCGTTGAAGGTGCAGCCAGGAGCCGTCATCGTTTTCGCCGATTTTTTCCAGCAAGGCCTCAAGGGGCACCCGGTCGCCAAGTTCACCGGCATCCTCGCTCGCCTCTTTGCTCCATTTCATCAGTGGTTCATTGACCTTGAAAAACATATTTCAATTCCCGCCAATTGATCGTGATGAATTAGCTCACACAATTTGGAGCATTGCCGTGGTTTATATCACAACGACTTAAAGAAACTCGGCGTTATCTCCATATTCAGGTACTCTTTGGCCGACGATGTTTCTGCAATCCCCATTGCACTTTTGAGCTTGGCAATGCTGGATCGCAATTCATCAATCGATGACACGGTTTCGGGCAAGGTGAGTTGCACCGAACCGCCAGCCTGGTTGAGTTTTTCGGCTTTCTTCTGGAACAGGGATTTCAACCTCGCGAGCGTTCTGCGTTCAATGTTGTTGCTGAAGATATCGCGCTCTTGAAAATTACGAAGGTCTTGCCCGCACGCCGGCTCGGTTTTCAGAATGTCGGCCTCAGCCCCGTCCAGCTGGCTGTTCGACACCAACCCCGGTTGCGCCGGGCCGGTGAGCACAACTGTCTCCCAAATTCTTATGCCCTGCTTGGTCCGCATGTCGTATTTGCCCGATTCAGGCACACACAAGGTCAATTGCACGCGTCTCAAAGATGGAGCGTCAATCTGCTGGTGCTCAAGGCCAGGCACCAGTTTAGGGCGCAGACGGCCGGGGGTTACCTGCTGGCGGGCGCGAACCGGGGCCGCCCGGCGCACCAGGCCGGAGCGCGACAAGGTTGAACGGCTTACGTCCGTGCCAAATGAGTCCTGCGGCGCAGCGATGTTGCCCGAAACGCTGAAGCGGCTGCGAATGTTGATGTTGTTCTCAATCACATGCGGCGTGCAGATCAGCAAATACGAGCGCAGGATGTGCATGGCATCGGGCCGGAACTGCACCAGCGTGTTGTTCAGGTCTTTCCTAAACTCTTGCCGGTTCTTGCTGACGATCAGTTCGACGGTGGAGGCTTCAACTTCCAAGAGAAGGCGGGAATAGAAATTGTTGAAGCTGTCGGCTGCCAGACCGAATGCGACGGCGGCCAGGCTAATGGGGTCGCGGCTGGCGCCGGCGATGCTCATGATTGCAGCCGTTGCGGTTCCCGCCTGATTGAGTTGATTGTTGATCGCCGCGTTAGACCGGCGCTTGCTGTTGAGCCAGGCAAGATACGAATCGCATCTGCGGTCGATATCATTGAAACCTGCGCGCACCAGCACGGTGAGTTGGCGCGGGCTCAACCCATTGACGTTGCAGTGCGGATCGCCCTCAGGCGAAAGAGTGGCGATGCCCGCTTCAACGCACATGAATTTTAGGTACTGGTCCAACAAGCGGGTTTGTTCGGGCACATCGGGCGAATGGACATTCGTTCCGATGCCCTGTTCAATAAGCTTGTTTTCTTCCCACGGCATGCAGGCGGCAGCCACCAGGGCAGTGCTCAGCACAACTGCAACGGTCTTCAAGCGCCGTTGCGCAAGCGTTCGCGTTAAGCATATGAAAAAGTTGACAAAAAATGGCATGTGCGCCCCGTCACTGCAAACCCGCAATAGATATAAGGATCATTTTGTAGCAGGGCTCACACTGGTTTTTTAGCGGCCAACTTGTCATCAACAGGTTATCCACCAGTGCCCCACATCTTTGCCCGTGCGGCGGTCTTCGCCAGTGGCGTCTAACAAGATGATTTGCTGTGTTTATTATTTTTCAGCCGCACCGCTTTCCCTGGTTGTGCGCTAGATTTGTCCACAGCCAGCGCCGGCCGTATTGGCTGATTGTTGCCACAATCTTTCCATGATCGGGCCAAGGGGAGGCCATTGGGCCATGAAACGGTGGCCTGAAACCCTGTGTTAACCAAACTGGCCGAGAACGGGATCAGGCCAATATGTAAGCGGTGGCACCCCATGCGTCTTCTTCTCGTTTGTTTCCTGCACCTAGCGATCGCGATGGTTGCGGCGATTTCGCCTGCCCAAGCCAACACTGACGAACCTTTGACCGGTCTGACGCGGTTTTTTGAACAGTTCGGCCATGACCTGAAAAAAGGCGCAAAAGCCCTCGGCGATGACGTGGATCAGCTCATCACAGGCAGCACCACCCAGACCGTAACCGTGCCGGGCGATTATAGGCCCGGGTCGATCATCATTCGCACCTCCGAGCGCAAATTGTACTTCGTTCAAACCGAGGGGCGGGCCATTCGCTACGGCATTGGCGTTGGACGTGAAGGATTTCAATGGGGCGGCGTGTCTTCTGTGTCCCGCAAGAAAGAATGGCCCGACTGGCGCCCGCCAAAAGAGATGATCGAGCGTGAGTTGACCCAGAATGGCCGTGTCATTCCCGAGTTCATGCCTGGCGGACCCGAAAACCCCTTAGGCGCACGGGCGCTCTATCTTGGTTCCACACTGTACCGGATCCATGGCACCAATCAGAGCCACACGATTGGCGGCGCAGTGTCGTCAGGGTGTATCCGGATGCGCAATTCAGATGTGATTGATCTGTACAAGCGGGTTGCCGTTGGCGCCAAGGTCTACGTCTACCACTAATCGGGATGAGAAGGCGCTGAAGGCCCCGGCCTGCCCACCAGGTGCCGGAGCCTCCGTCAGCGTCCATGTTTCCCCCATGGCGCAATCTGGGATTTCTCACTGGCCTAAGTGCAAGGGGCATGCCTGAACGGGGCGCTGGGTGTAGGCGCCAAAAAAAACCGGCGGCAACCCCACAAAGGATCACCGCCGGCTTTCAGCTGATTTTGGTCAGAAGCGATTAGGCTGCGCGCGGCAATCTATCCAGTTCTGCGACAAGCGTCTTCCACTCGTCAAAGGTCATCATGGAGATGCCCAGTTTGTCGTAGTTCACGCGGTAGAAGCCGTCTTCACCGGTGATCACTGCTTCTGGCAGGACGTTGAGAACTTCCTGAGCCATCACGCCAACCATGTCGGTGTCACTCCAAAGGTACTTGAACTTATAGAGGGTCAAGCCGTTTGCCAGCGTTCCGATGGCTTCGATGTCGCGCTTCAGGCGGATATCGGACTTGTTGCCGCCCCCGCCGCCGCCACCGCCGCCGCCGCCGCCATCGCCGCCGCCGCCGTCACCGCGGCCGCCACCGATACCGTTGCCTGGAAGGTCTTGCGTGCTGGAGCCGAAGTTCATGCGGCGTCCATTAACGACGCTCGTCGGGGGAGTATATCCTTTCACTCGCGTTGGCTTAGAGGGGAATTTTGTGAAGTTGCAGAAGTTGGCTTTGTTTATAGATTTCTGCTTGCAGCCAGTTGGGCCGGCCTCAGCGCCACTGGGGGCTGCACTGACGAGAATGCCGGCCGAAACGGCCATCGCCGCAAACATGGCGATCTGTGAGATGCGTTTAGTCATGGGATGTTCCTTCTATGTGTGTGTCGTTCATCAACAAGCGTGTCCCGTTATGACTCTGATCCGTTGAACCGATCACGAACGCGTTATTCATTTGTTATTCATGTTTTGGCCCAGGAGGCCGGTGAAATGCTGGAATTTTGGGAAAAATTATAGTTAACAGCTAGTTAACAGTGCGCGCTGTGCAGTTTGGCACACTCATTGCACTTCCCTAGGCAACCGGTCGGAACCAAAAAAGATCTGTTTCAAACACAGACGGGGCAACGATCGTAAGACAGAAGCTAACACCGTGGAGACTAGAATGAACACACTTATGGGACTTGCATTTTCTTTGATGGCCACCTTCAACACACCTTTCTGCGTATCCAGCGGTCTCGCTGAAATGAGCATGGATCTGCCAGTTCAGGTGGACTGGGCCCAGCGCTAATACAGCACACTACAGCACCATCCCCGCCGTGGGCGGGGCTAAAAATGCCGGTATTCCTTACACCGGCATTTTTTTTGTGCCCAATTGCAGGTGAGGATGGGGCAGGCAGGCTGGTTTGTTCGGGGTTGACTGTTCCGGCTGGTCCGTTACGTGGAGGGGGCTTGAGCCGAACACAGGACCTTTCCCATGAGCCTCCCAAGTTTTCATATGATTGCCGACGCACCACAGCCGGTCGCGCCGTTTTCCCACGCTGCCGAAATCGATGGCTGGGTGTTCCTCACCGGCCAGATGCCGACCTATCCAGATGACCCCACCCGCGCGCTGCCTGAGGGCATTGAGGCACAGACCCGCCGGGTGATGGACAATCTCATCCTCGTTTTGAAGGGGATGGATCTCACGCTGGACAATGTTGTCCAGGTGCGGGCCTACATAACTGAATTCGAGCGTGATTATGCCGGCATGAACGAGACCTACACGTCCTATTTTGAGCCAGGCCGCCTGCCGGCACGCACCTGTATTGGGGTGACGGGACTGGCAGTTGGCGCGCTGGTAGAGATCGACATGATGGCCCGCAGGCCCTAAAACCGGACGATCAAAGACAAACCGGACATCAGATAAATGACAAACGCGCCCATTCTGCGCCTACACCGCGACGACAATGTTGTAGTCACCCTGTCCAAATTGAACGCTGAGACACCGATCGAAGAGGGCGTGTTGGCGTCGGAGGCCATCATGGCCGGTCACAAGGTGGCAACGCGCCAGGTTGCACAGGGTGAGGCCTTGCGCAAATTCGGACAGATCATTGGCTATGCCAGTGAACCGATAACGGCCGGCGCCCATGTTCATGTGCACAATTGCCATATGGGCGATCACAATCGGGATTATCAGTTCGGCACAGAAGCCTCTGGCGTGACCCCAGCGGCCGAACAGGCTTCGTTCCAGGGCTTTAGACGCAAGGACGGGCGCACCGGCACCCGCAACTACATTGCGATCTGTTCCACCGTGAACTGTTCGGCCACGGTATCGCGCTACGTTGCCGACGAAATCAACCGCTCCGGCATGCTTGACGATTACCCCAATGTGGACGGCGTGGTGGCATTTGCCCACGGCACCGGCTGCGGCATGGCCGGTGAGGGGGACGGTTTTGACAATTTGGAACGGGTGATCTGGGGCCATGCCACCCATGCCAACGTGGGCGCGGCGCTGTTCATCGGGCTGGGGTGTGAAATCTTCCAGATGAGCCGGATGGCGGAGAAGTACGACATTTCCGATCCCGAACGCTTTCACCGCATGACCATTCAAGGCACGGGCGGCACGCGCAAAACCATTGAGGGCGCAGCAGAGCGTATCAGAGAGCTGTTGCCGAGTGTAAATGCCATTTCTCGAACCGAATGTCCGGCCGGGGAACTCAAGGTGGCCTTGCAGTGCGGGGGATCGGATGGATTGTCCGGTGTCACCGCCAATCCGGCACTTGGCCATGCGGTCGACCTGTTGGTGGCCCAATACGGCACAGGCATTCTGGCTGAAACACCAGAGATTTATGGCGCCGAGCATCTTCTTGCGCGCCGTGCCGCTTCAAAAGAAGTGGGCGAGAAGTTGATCGAACGCATCAACTGGTGGGAGGCCTATACCTCGCGCAACGGTGGTGAAATGAACAACAACCCAACTCCCGGAAACAAGGCCGGCGGTTTGACCACAATCTTGGAGAAGTCCCTCGGCGCGTCAGCTAAAGGGGGCACCACTCCGCTGGCGGGTGTCTATAAGTATGCCGAGCGGGTGAACACGCCGGGCTTCGTTTTCATGGACAGCCCAGGCTATGACCCCGCATCGGTCACGGGCCAGATTGCCTCCGGGGCAAATCTCGTGTGCTTCACCACAGGCCGCGGCTCAGCATTCGGCAGCAAACCGGCGCCCACCATCAAGCTCGCCACAAACAGCCGCACCTATGAGAACATGACCGAAGACATGGACATAAACTGCGGTGACATTGCCCTGGGCGCGTCCACGGTCGAAGAGAAGGGCCAGGAGATCTTCTCAAAATTCCTGAGCGTTGCTTCTGGCGAGAAAACCAAGAGCGAAGCCTTGGGCCTTGGCGACAATGAGTTCGTGCCCTGGCAAATCGGCGCTGTGATGTAGGAGGCGAAGTGATGGCCGAATTCCTTGAAGAAGAAGATCTGGGCGAGGGGGTCCGTGTTCTCAAACTAAACCGCCCGCCGGCCTCGGCGCTCAACACGCCCTTTCTGCTCTCCATTGAGCAACGCTTGAAGGAGCTGTCGGTTATGGGGGACCTGCGGGCCTTGATCTTGACCGGCACCGGCAAGGTTCTCTCCGCAGGTTTGGATCTGAAGGAGGCTGTAGACTTCTCGCTCGAGCAGCAAACCGCAATCTGCGATGCCTTGAACCGGGCCTATGGCGCGCTCTACGGTTTTCCAAAGCCGGTGATCGCCGCGATCAACGGCCACGCCATTGCCGGCGGTTTCTTCTTCGTGCTTGGAGCGGACTACCGCATTGCCGCTGAGGGTAGCAGGTTCGGCCTGACCGAGGTGCGCGTTGGTGTGCGCTTTCCGGTGTCCGCACTTGAGATTACCCGAGAGGAGTTGTCACCAACCATGAACCGGCGTTTTCTGCTCTCGGGCCGGAACATTTTGGCCGATGAGGCGCTGGAGCACAAAGTGTTGGATGAGGTGGTTGCGCGTGACGATGTTATGGCAAGGGCCATCGATGTGGCGCGTGATTACGCCACCATACCGCCAATCGCTTATGGCGACGTGAAGCGTCAGCTGCGCGGGGCCGCACTGGCAAAGATCCGCGACGCCATTGATAACGGCAATGACCCTACGCTCGACGGCTGGTTCACTGAGGAGAGCACGTCAGCTGCAGCAGCACTCCTGGCCGCCGCAACGCGTAAGTAAACGTCGCTTTCCAGCAAAAAACGTGGGACGTTGAGCGCAAGAAAGCGTTTGACCGATCAATCCAAGCTGTGCGAAATGCTGGCCACCAACTGGCACTTGGAACGTCATCACCGACCGATCTCTAAGCAGGGCCATCCGGCAAGCAAATGTCGGTATGCGCCATGCAAAGGAGAGTGCCATGCTTCCAATTATTGACCTTCAAAAGTTTCGCAGCGGCGATCCTGAAACACGCCGTGCTATCGCCAGCACCATTTCAGACGGATGCCAGTCGATCGGCTTCATCTATATGGTCAACCACGGCATTCCGAACACCACCATCGATGCGGCAAAGTCTGCAATGCGGCAGTTTTTTGCCTTGTCTGATGCCGAGAAACGCAAAATTGAGCGCCCATCTGGGCGTTACCGCGGCTACATCCCCATGTCGCACTTTTCCGAAGACAGCCAAGGTCAGGTCCTGGTCCTATATGAATCCTTCTTGCAAGGCATGCCAATCGAGGATGACGATCCGCGCATTGCAGCCACGGACGGGTTGCTGGCTCCAAACGTGTGGCCGCAAGGTGCCGGTGCGGTGGTCCGTCAAGCTGCACAAGATTACTGGACGGCCGTTGACGCCGTGAGCAACGATTTGCTTCGGGCCTTCGCCTTGGCACTCAAGTTGCCTGAAAACGAATTTGTCCGCAATTTTGCCGACCAGTTGACCAACATCTCGTACCTGCACTATCCCGCGCGGCCAAAAAGGGATAATGAAGCAGACGCTCCACCGCCCAAAGCGCACTATGACACCAATGCACTGACGATACTGCTGCCGGATCCTGTCGGCGGGCTTGAGGTTCAACTTGTGGACGGTTCATGGACCGAAGTTGAGCCTCTTGAGGGCGCCTTCATCGTCAATATCGGGAACATGATGGAGGCTTGGTCCGGCGGGCGGTTCAAGTCGACCATGCACCGTGTGAACCCGCCGCCGGGCGTTGAGAGATACTCGATCGGTTTCTTTGCGGTTCCGAACTACGAGACAGTCATTGAACCGGTGTCCTCGCTCGAAATCAAACCAGCGCCGTCAGCAAACTCATCCCTGAAGCTCCACGTGGGAGCAGAACTCGAGAAATTTGTTGCGAGCTGCGACGCTACTCAGAGACTGTGACTGCGGGCTAAAAATCCAGCTTGATAAGCTTCACGGCCGCGCCGGCCTTGGCGGCAGGGGCGAACGGTGGGCGGATTACCAGGCAATCAGATTCCGTCAGACGCCTCAACATGGAAGAATCCTGCCGGCCAAAGGGATCGGCCACCAAGCTGCCATCCGGTCCGGTGGCCAATGTGGCGCGCAGATAGTCTTGCCTCTGGTCATTCTCCGGCAAAGAGCCCTTCAGCGTTGCAGACAGTGGCGGGTCTGCCGGGTCCAGCCCCAAGTAGGCATCAAGCAGAGGCTTCAGGAACAGGCGCGCACATACGATGGACGATACCGGATTGCCCGGCAGGCCCAACACGCGCATGCGGCCCAATTTGCCGAACATCAATGGTTTGCCCGGGCGCATGGCGATCTTATAGAAGGTCAACTTCAGTCCCGCTGCTTTCAGGGCGTCCTGCACCAGGTCATGATCGCCCACCGAGGCGCCGCCCAGGGTCACGAGCACATCGCAATCTGCCGCCTTCTTGATGGCCCTTGCCAGCGCCCGCTTGTCGTCCGGCACAATGCCCAGATCAACCGGTTCGCCGCCGAAGCGCCGCACGAGAGCGGCCAACGCATAGTTGTTTGACGAAACGATCTGGTCTGCCCTCGGCTTGGTGCCTGGCGTCACCAATTCATCTCCGGTGGGCATCAAGGCAACCCTGGGGCGGCGGCGTACGGGCACGGTGGCATGGTTCATGGCTGCAGCCAGCCCAAGCTCGCGCGCTCCCAAATGCTGACCGGCCTTTAGAAGAGCTTCGCCCTTTTTGAAATCCAAGCCCTTGGCGCGCACAAACTGGCCGGTTTTGGCTGCCTCAAGAACGTCGACTTCTGCGCCATGTGCCTGGCAGTTTTCCTGGATCACCACCGTATCGCTGCCTGCCGGCAAAGGAGCGCCGGTGAAGATGCGGACGGTTTGGCCCGCTTTCACCCGGCCTTTGAAGGCTTGACCCGCCGGCGCCACGCCAATCACTTTGAGGCGGGCGGGCACCTTGTCCACATCCGCACCGATCACCGCATAGCCATCCATTGCAGAGGCGGCAAATGGTGGTTGGTCGCGGTTTGCCTTGAGGTTGCGCGCCAGGATGCGCCCGCTGGCCTCGGCCAACCCGACGTTCTCAGCTTGCGTGGGCCGCACACCGTTCAAGATTGCGGTTTTTGCGTCATCAACGGGTGTGAGTGCCATTCAGTCTGCCTGGAATGTGCCCGATTTGCCGCCGGATTTTTCAGTGAGGCGAATGTCGCCAATGCGAATGCCGCGATCAACTGCCTTGACCATGTCATAGAGGGTCAGGCAGCTCACCGACACAGCCGTCAGCGCCTCCATCTCCACGCCGGTTTGGCCGGTTACCTTGACCGTAGCCGTCACATCGATGCGGTTGTCCTCTCCAGCTTGCTCGATGTCCACCGTTACCTTGGACAAGGCGAGGGGATGACACAGCGGGATAAGATCATGGGTCTTCTTGGCTGCCATGATCCCGGCGATGCGGGCGGTGCCGATCACATCACCTTTCTTGGCCAACCCTTCGCGGATCATCGTGAGGGTCTCAGCCTGCATCCACACCGAGCCCTTGGCAACGGCCGTGCGGCTGGTGACGTCTTTTTCCGAGACGTCGACCATATGGGCATTGCCCTTGTCGTCAATGTGGCTCAGCTTTGCCATCAGGCCACGTCCCGGTTGCTGGCCGGTTTGGCCAGAATGGCGCTGGTGGCCGCTTCAACATCGTCTTGGCGCATCAGTCTTTCGCCAATCAGGAAAGCGTTGACGCCAACTGCTGACAGCCGCGCCAGATCACTCGGCGCATTGAGCCCGCTTTCGCCCACCAGCAGATAGCCTTGCGGCACGAGAGGCGCCAGTCGCTCGGTGTTTTCCAGCTTGACGTCAAAGGTGTTCAAGTCGCGGTTGTTCACGCCCACCAATCGGCTCTTCAGCCGCAACGCCCGCTCCAGCTCGGCTTCGTTGTGCACTTCCACCAGCACATCCATGCCATAGGCGAATGCCGCAGCTTCCAGCTCGGCAGCCTGGCCGTCATCGATCATGGCCATGATGAGCAAGATGCAGTCGGCCCCCCAGCAGCGCGCTTCGGCAACCTGGTAGGTGTCCAACATGAAATCCTTGCGGATGGCCGGTAGAATGGTGGCGTCCCTGGCCGCGGTCAGATATTCAGGCGCCCCTTGAAAGGAGGGGGTGTCAGTGAGCACAGAAAGACAGGCCGCACCGCCGGCCTCATAGGCCTGGGCGAGAGCGGGGGGATCGAAATCCTCACGGATCAGCCCCTTGGACGGGCTGGCACGCTTGATCTCTGCAATCAGGCCATAGCGGCCGGCTTCGATCTCCAGCCTCAGCGCGTTTGCAAAGCCTCTGGTGCCGTTTGCGGTGCGGGCAACCGCGTCCAGGTCTGCAAAGCTGCGCTCTGTCTTTGCCTTGGCAACTTCTTCGCGCTTGTAGGCGGCGATCTTGTCGAGGATTGTGGCCATCAGCTGTTTGAGACCTCAACCAGTTTATCCAGAACGCCTGACGCCTTGCCACTATCCACCGCGTCCGCTGCGACGGCCACACCCGTTTTCAGGTCATCAACCTGGCCCACCACCCTCAAGGCGGAGGCGACGGTCAGGAGAACTGTGTCCCGGTAGGTGCTTTTCGTGCCCGACAACAGATCGCGGATGGCGGCGGCATTGTAGTCTGCCTCACCGCCGCTCAAGTCGGCCAGGTTGCCCCGTTCGAGACCGGCTTCTTCCGGCGTGATTTCAAAGGTTTTGACCTCGCCATCCTTCAATTCGGCCACCCAGGTGGTTCCAGTCGAGGTGATTTCATCCAGCCCGCCTTCGCCGTGTGTCACCCACACGGCTTCGGCACCTAGGTTCTTCATAACTTGGGCGAGAGGTTCAAGCCATTGTTTTGAAAAGACTCCAATAACCTGCCGCGTGGTGCTGGCCGGATTGGAGAGGGGGCCAAGCATGTTGAAGATGGTCCGGGTGCCGAGCTCAACACGGCTCGGCCCCACAAAGCGCATCGCCGCGTGGTGGGCCGGGGCAAACATAAAGCCCACGCCAGCCTCTGCGATGCACTCAGCGATCTTTTCAGGTGAGATCTCGATATCCACGCCCAGAGCAACGAGCGCATCGGCGGCGCCGGATTTGGACGAGAGGGCCCGGTTTCCGTGTTTGGCGATCTTCAACCCGCAGCCCGCGGCAACAATGGCAGAGCAGGTGGAGATGTTATAGGTCTTGGAGCCATCGCCGCCAGTGCCCACAATGTCGATGGCCCCTTCGGGTGCCACCACGGGGGTCATCTTCGCCCGCATGCTGCTCACAGCGCCGGTGATCTCGTCGACCGTCTCGCCGCGCACACGCAGGCCCATCAGGAACCCGCCGATCTGCGACGGCGTGGCTTCACCCGACATCATCACGTCAAACGCATCGCGCGCTTCGTCAACCCTAAGGCTTTCGCCCGCCGCCACCTTTGCGATCAATGGTTTCAGCTCAGCCATTTTTCTCACCCCTCATACGCATTACTTACCCTCGGCCACAGCGAGGAAGTTTCTCAATAGCTGATGGCCATGCTCTGAGGCAATGCTTTCAGGATGAAACTGAACCCCGTGGATTGGCAGCTCGGTATGTTCCAGCCCCATAATCGTGCCGTCTTCGGTGTGGGCCGTGGCCTTCAGGCAGGAGGGCAGGGTCTCTGGCTCAACGGTTAGGGAATGATAGCGAGTGGCCTGAAAATCCTGGGCGATCCCATCGAACAGCCCATCTCCGGTGTGATGGATGCTCGACAATTTGCCGTGCATGATTTGCGGTGCGCGGATCACCTTGCCGCCAAACGCCTGGCCGATGGCCTGGTGCCCAAGGCAAACTCCCATAAGCGGCATCCTGGCCTCAGCGGCCTTTTCCACCAGCTCCAGGCAAATGCCTGCTTCATTGGGTGTGCAAGGACCAGGAGACAGCACAATCGCCTTGCAGCCCGATGACAAGACCTGGCCTGCACTGATCTTATCGTTGCGGTGCACGACCGTTTCTGCACCCAGATCGCCCAGGAACTGGACCAGATTGAAGGTGAAGCTGTCGTAGTTGTCGATGAGGGTGATCATGGTTATTGCCCCCGTCCGGCCTGGCCGGCAAAGCGTTCGGCCTCCTCGGCGGCCTTGAACAGGGCCTTGGCCTTGTTGATGCATTCCAGCTGCTCGCTGTCCGGGTCAGAATCAGCAACGATGCCCGCGCCGGCCTGCACATACATCTTGCCGTCCTTCACCAAGGCGGTGCGCAGCACGATGCAGGTGTCCATTTGCCCATTGGCGGAGAAATAGCCCACGCAGCCCGCATAGGGCCCGCGCTTTTCCTTCTCCAGCTCATCGATGATCTCCATGGCCCGAACCTTTGGGGCCCCAGACACCGTTCCGGCCGGGAACCCGGCGATCAAGGCGGATATGGCATCATGATCGGCGCTCAGCGTGCCTTCCACGTTGGAGACGATGTGCATCACATGGCTGTAGAGTTCCAGGTTGAACTGTTCGGTCACACTGATGGAGCCGATTTCGGCCACCCGGCCCACATCGTTGCGCCCCAGATCCAGCAGCATGAGGTGTTCAGCACGCTCCTTGGGGTCGGCCAGAAGGTCTGCCCCATGGGCATCGTCTTGGGCCCGGGTTTCTCCGCGCGGCCGTGTGCCGGCAATCGGGCGGATTGTGACCTTGCCGTCACGCACGCGCACCAGGATCTCCGGGCTGGAGCCGATGATGGAGAAGCCCCCGAAATTGAGGCAATAGAGGAAGGGCGCCGGGTTGACCCGCCGAAGCGCCCGGTAGAGCGAAAACGGGGGGAGGGCAAAGGGCGTTTCGAAACGCTGAGACAGCACCACCTGGAAGATGTCGCCTGCCATGATGTAGTCCTTGGCGCGGGCCACCATGGCCTTGTATTCCTCAGGCGTGGTGTTGGAGGCGGCCGCCTCGACCACGTCGTCCCCATCATATTTGTGGGCACCGTGGTCCAACGGCTGGTCCAGGGCATCCATCACCGAGGTGATACGGTCAACGGCCCGGCCGTGGGCTGCATCTGCGCTGAGAGCTGCTTCAGGGTAGACCGCGGTGGTCACGGTCACCTCGTCTTTCACGCTGTCGAAGATGGCGATCACCGTCGGGCGGATCATGACGCCGTCCGGGACACCCAAAACGTCCCGGTTGGGCTCTGGGAGCTCCTCCATCAGGCGCACCATGTCATAGCCCATATAGCCGAATACGCCGGCAGCCATGGGCGGCAGCTCCTCGCCAAGATCGATGCGGGAGCTTTCCAGCAGCCTGCGCAAGGCATCGAGCGCCGGTTCGTCGCACGGCTCATAGGGTCCGTCCGGGTCCACCAGCGCGCGCCGGTTGATCTCCGCTGAATTGCCCTGGCAGCGCCAGATCACATCCGGCTTGAGGCCAATGATGGAGTAACGGCCGCGCACAGCGCCGCCTTCCACTGATTCCAGTAGAAACGAGTACTCGGAGTTTGCCGCCAGCTTGAGCATGGCCGACACCGGCGTTTCCAGATCTGCCACAAGCCGGGTTGAGACCACTTGTGGTTCACCGTTCTGATAACGCTGCTGAAACGTAGCAATGACGGGTTCAATGTGCATGGCCTTGGACCTGGCACCTTCAAAATGTTCAGACTGTTGTTAAACCAAGCGGAAGGGCGTTAGAAGATGCCGCCGCCGCGCTGTTGAGTGCCGGCAGAGTTGGGGTCTTGCATCTCCGACCAAAGACGGTCGTTGATGTTGACACCAAGCTTGGCCTGCAGATCAACCAGATACTGCTGCAGAAGATCCTGGCTCATGCCGCCTCGCAGCGCGGTCGCCACCTGTTTGACCTGCTCATTGTCAGCGGTATAGGTCGGGGCGATGATGTCCACGGTTTCAAACAACAGCATTCCAGCACTGTTCACCGGCTGGGACATGCCGACTTTGCCTTTGGGCGTTGCGAACATGGCTTGCAGCCCAAACCGGCCGAGATCGGTTGAGTTTGATTGACGCGTCAGTTCCTCGGTGGTCTTGATTTCCTGGCCAACCTCTTTGGCAATGGCGTCAAAGCTGCCACCCTGATTGGCTTGATCCATCAGCTTGCGCGCCGTGGCCCGCAGGGCGTCGTTCTTTTTGGACTGGAGCCAGAGTTTGGTGGCTTCCTCTTTGACGTCGGCCATCGATTTCAGCGCCTCGGGCGTCACGGCAACCACATCGACCCAGACAAAGCCTTCTTCAGGCGTTTCTACCGGATCATTCTCAACACCCACGTCGCTTTCAAACGCCGCTTTCAGAACAGCAGCCGGAGCGGGCAGGGTGTCGATGCTTTTGCCGGCCAAATCCTTGCCCGCCCGGTCCACCCCATCAACCATCACAACCGGAAGGCTGAGAGCCTTGCCGATTTCAGAAAGCGAACTGCCACCTGCACGGTCGTCTTCGATACGGTCATGCAGATTTAGTATTTCTTCTTTGCCGCGTTCAAGCTTGAGGTCCTTTTCAAGTGAGGCCCGAACCTCTAAAAAAGGCTGAGTGCTGCCGAAAACAATATCCGTGACCCGGACAATAACCGTGGCCAGAGAGCCGTTGATCGGCTTTGAGACCTTGCCCTGGTCCAAAGCAAACGCCGCCACACCAATAACCGCATCCGGCACGGCCGACTGTGTCAGGCTGCCCAGGCTGTAGTCGCGCTCGGTCAAACCTTTTTCTTTGGCGATTTCCAGGAAGTCTGCGCCTTCGGATATCCGCTTGTAGGCCGCATCAGCCTCCTGCTTGTTCAGAAATGCGATTTGCTCGATGGTCCGCTTCTCAGGTATCGAGTAATTTCCGATTCGCTTCTCATACGCCGCCTTCAGATCCTCTTCGCTCACCGAGACGGTTTCTGCCACGTCTTCTGGCTGCAGGCGCAAGAGAGAAAGGGTGCGGAATTCCGGCGCCGTAAATACCCGCTTATTGTTGTCATAGTAGGTTTTCAGCTCACTATCACTGGGGTCAGCCGGTGTTTCAGCGGCGCTTTCAGGCAGCACAAAATAGCGCGCCTTGCGCTTCTCGTTATTATAGGTCCATGCAGCCTTGGTAAGGGCGGAGGGGACGGAGAGTTCCTGATCCACTGCGCTCGCCAGTTCGGTGCGCAAAATGCGTTGCCGCTCCTGGATCACAAAATCTGCTTCCGAGTACCCAGCTTGCGCCAGAATCTGGCGAAAGCTTCTGGGATCAAACGAGCCGCCGGCATTCTTGAAGTTCGGATTATTTGCAATTTGCCGCGCAATTTCCTTGTCGGACACCGCCAAGCGGAGGTTTTGCGCCTGACTATCGAGCGAGGCTTGCCGGATGAGATCGCCCAGCACCTGCCGGTCGATACCCAAGGCCCTGATCTCATCTGACTGGATACTGCGCTTAAGCTGAACAGATAGTGTGCGTGTGCGTTGTTGCAGAGCGGTTTGGTAGGCTTGGCGCGAAATCTCAGTATCACCGACGGTAACCAAGGCCTCGCCGCGGTAGCCGGTGAAGATGTCGTTGATGCCCCAAACCGCGAAGCTCAAGGCCAAAAGGCCAATGAAAGCCTTAGCGATAATTCCGCCGGTCTTACTGCGCAGTGTGGCAAGCATTTAAACGATCCTTCATCAAGCTTATCAAGCGCGCTTGGTGTATCGCATTTTGAAGGAGAGTGCGAGCATGACAACCGATAAAAATTGCGCGATCTCAAAATATGTTTGCCCGGATGTGGGCAAGCCCGCCCGCCGTGGTCCCAACAAGGTGCCATGCGTCTGGGATTTGGCCTGATCTTTGCATGATTCCACCTACCAAGGAGGCAAAGGCCATGATGGTACCAAAGGATCGCCGGGCGGCCCCCCGGTTCCGGGCTTACAAGGGCGGCAAAATTGTGTTTGGCAAACGGCTCTGCACGTTTGATTGTGTTGTGCGTGATTTCTCCGAGCGCGGAGCGCGACTGAAAATGGTTTCGCCGGAATTTGTCCCAAACAGCTTCTTCTTGAACATTCCCAAAGACGGATTTGAGGCTGAGGCCGTTGTTAAACACCGCAGCAGCGACGAAATTGGCGTTGAATTGTCGCCGGAACATTGACTTCTGCATTGAGGGCGCCTAAATCCCGCTAAACCGTGCGCGCAACGCCGTTGCTTTTAACGGATTTTCGCGGTAAAGCCCGGCGCGCTCGACATTCGGGTGTGAGCGAACCGGAACAGCAGAGAATTTTATGGACTCCGTACTTCTTGTCATCCATTTGATCGTGGCTTTGTGCCTCATCGCAACCGTACTTTTGCAACGCTCTGAGGGCGGTGCCTTGGGCATGGGCGGTGGCGGCGGTGGCGGCGGTGGGTTCCTGTCCGGCCGCGGCGCGGCCAGCGCTTTAACCCGCACCACAGCAATTTTGACGGTGGCGTTCTTCGCAACGTCTATCCTTCTGACCCTGCTCGCGCGCCAGGACACAGCACCGAGCACGATTCTTGATCAGGCAGGCGAGCAATCGCAAGGCACCACCCCCAATGCCCCAAGCAGCTCCGTGTTGCCCCAACTTCCGGCCAGCCCGGCACCTACTCCCGAACCTGCGGCCCCGAGCAACAACTAGTTGCTCGTCACATGCCAACTGCGCGGGCCGCTTCTTTGAAAACTCAAGAGAAAGGCCCCGCAAGCGTGAGCACCATCAGCACACTGGAAGAGCTGGAAGCCATCTATGGTTTGCCTGGCGAATCTTCGACGGCCAAGGAAATCAATTGGGTTTCGCCAGAATATCGTGCGCTGATCGAGGCCTCCCCGTTTGCGGTCTTGGCCACCAGCGGCCCTGAAGGCCTGGATTGTTCGCCGCGCGGCGACGTCTCCGGTTTTGTCCGCGTTCAAGATGATCGCACGGTGCTTCTGCCCGACCGGCGCGGAAACAACCGGGTGGACAGCTTGCGGAACATTGTGCGTGACGGGCGGGTAGGGATGTTGTTCCTGATCCCCGGTTCGGGCACCACGCTGCGGGTAAATGGCCAAGCAGAACTCTCCACTGCGCCAGATCTGCTGGCCTCGTTTGCGGTTAAGGGGCAAGCACCTCGATCGGTGATCATCATCACGGTAGATGCAATATACTTCCAATGTGCGCGGGCCATTGTGCGCTCAGGCCTCTGGAAGGCAGACAGCCAGGTGGACCCCAAAGGCTTGCCGACCCCAGGGCAAATTTTGGCAGGCCTGACCGAGGGGCGCGTCGGCGGCCAGGCCTATGATGATGAATGGCCGGAGCGGGCGGCAAAAACCCTGTGGTGAACTGAGCTGAGGATAACTCTGCCACCAATCAACTAACCCTTCCCAACCTTCGCGACTCCCTTTATATCCAAACTCCCATGGCGCGGTATATTTTCATCACTGGCGGCGTGGTTTCCTCTCTTGGAAAAGGGCTCGCATCGGCTGCACTGGGCGCATTGCTCCAGGCACGTGGCTATAAGGTGCGTTTGAGGAAACTCGACCCCTATCTCAATGTTGATCCGGGGACGATGAGCCCCTATCAGCATGGCGAAGTTTTTGTGACCGACGACGGCGCGGAAACAGACCTGGATCTTGGCCATTATGAGCGCTTCACTGGGCGCCCGTGCAGCCAGGCGGACAACATCACCACAGGCAGGCTCTATCAGGGCATCATCGAGAAAGAGCGGCGCGGCGACTATCTTGGCGCCACGGTGCAGGTGATCCCCCATGTGACCAACGAGATCAAAGCCTTCGTGCTGGACGGCAATGCGGATTCTGACTTCGTGCTCTGCGAGATCGGCGGCACGGTGGGCGACATTGAGGCCTTGCCGTTCTTTGAGGCGATCCGCCAGATTGGCAACGATCTGCCGCGCGGGGAATGCATCTACACCCATTTGACGCTTATCCCCTGGATTCCAAGCGCCGGTGAGTTGAAGACCAAGCCGACCCAGCACTCGGTGAAAGAACTGCGTTCCATCGGCATTCAGCCAGACATTCTGATGTGCCGGTGTGACCGGCAAATTCCGGCGGGCGAACGCCGCAAGATCGCTCTGTTCTGCAACGTGCGCGAAAGCGCTGTGATCCAGGCGCTGGACGTGAGCTCGATCTATGACGTGCCGGTCTCCTATCACGACGAAGGCCTGGATGAAGAGGTTTTGGCAGCTTTTGGCATTACCGGGGCGCCCGAGCCTGATCTCACCCGCTGGCAAACCATTTCACAGCGCATCCATGAGCCTGACGGCGAGGTCACCATAGCGGTGGTGGGCAAGTACACAGGGCTGCTGGACGCCTACAAATCCTTGAATGAGGCTCTGGCCCATGGCGGCATCGCCAACAAGGTGAAGGTCAAGCTGAAATGGATCGAAAGTGAGATATTCGAGCAGGAGGATCCCGCGCCCCATCTTGAAGGCGTGAACGGCATTCTGGTGCCCGGCGGGTTTGGCGAACGCGGCGTGGAAGGCAAGGTTTCCGCCGCCCATTTTGCCCGGACCCGAAACGTGCCCTATTTTGGAATATGCCTCGGCATGCAAATGGCGGTGTTGGAGGCGGCGCGCAATCTGGCGGGAATTGAAGACGCCACGTCTACCGAATTCCAAGAATCTGTAAATCCTGTGGTTGGGTTGATGACCGAATGGCTGAAAGGCAATGAGCTGGAGACCCGCCAGGCGAACGGCGACATGGGGGGAACCATGCGGCTTGGCGCCTACAAGGCCCAGCTCAACGCAAATACCCGCATATCCAGCATCTACGGTTCAACGGAAATTTCCGAACGCCACCGTCATCGTTATGAGGTGAACATGGGCTTTAGAAAACAACTGGAAGACGCCGGCCTGACCTTCTCTGGTACATCTCCGGATGGTTTGCTGCCCGAGACCATCGAGTTGCCGGACCATCCTTGGTTCATTGGTGTGCAATATCATCCTGAGTTGAAGTCGCGGCCCTTTGAACCCCATCCGCTGTTTGCCTCCTTCATTGAGGCGGCGGTTGAGCAAAGTAGATTGGTGTAAGCTGCACTCTGCCTTCATTTGTGCTGTGTTGTATGCTCTGACCCTGACAATTGAGTGCTGAAGAGATTGATCTGGATGAAAGCTCTAACTTGCGTGAAGCTGCTGTTGACGCTGCTGTTTGCCCTATGGGCGGTGACCGCGCCGGCCGCGGCTGATTCCAAGAAGGCCGAGCATGCTCTCAATGCCTACAATGAAACACTCAAAAAGGCCGAGGAAGCTCTCAAACTACCCGACCTAAGGGCCGACCAGCTGCAAAAACTGCGCTCTACGCTCGATAAGCTGCGGGCCGATGCGCTGACCAACAGCACCACGCTGGCGCCGGAAATCAGTGCTGCGCAAAGCCAACTCGATCAACTGGGCCCCAAGCCTGAAAGCGGCACTGAGGACGGCGCCATTGTCAAGAAGCGCGATATTATCGCCGGTAACGTGGCCAAGCTTCAGGGCATTGAGAAACAGCTTGAAATTGTGGCCTTGAGCGCCAGCCAAATCTCGGCGCGGGCTGCCGAAATCGAACGCGATCAGTTCTTTCAACGTGTGTTTGAGCCCAGCCAATCAATACTCAATCCGGCGCTGTGGTATCGCGGCGCGGCCACCGTTGGCCGGGTCTCCAGCAACATTTTCCGAATCTTCAAGAGCTGGCTGAGCGGGATATCCAGTGTAGATGGGGGCGGCAAATTTTGGGCGGTGATCTTTTGCCTGGCACTGGCGTTGGCCGGCGGTGTCGGGGTTCGGCGCCTGTTGGCTCGGTTTATCGGGCCTGATCTGAATGAGGTTTCTCCTTCTGCGCTTAGCCGTCTGTGGCGCGTGTTTCGCGGTCTGGCCATCAATATCCTATCGGTACTTGTGGCCTATTGGTTTGCAGGGCTCAGTCTCGATCTGCTGGGCCATTTGCCGTTGCAAATTCAGCGCATTGGCTGGACGCTGATGGCTGGTTCGGTTTTCGTCGCTTCGGTTCATGCGCTCACTCAAGGTGTTTTGGCGCCGGCCCGTTCTGAATGGCGCCTGGCGATGGTGGAGGATGCCAAAGCAGTTCAGCTGCGCGGCCTGTTGGACTTGGCTTCCATTATTGTCGCGTTGGGCTTTGTCCTGCGTGAGCTCGGCAGCGTGGTGTTCCTGCCTCCGGCCTATGCGGCGCCCGTGAGTGCATTTGTGGCCGCAGGCGTGGCGGCCATCCTGTCCATGTGTTTGCTGGTTGCCCGTCCTGCACCGGAGAATAGCGAAGTTGAGCCGATTTTTCCCAACGAACGCCCGGGCGGCTTTGGTTGGGTTTCCAAGATCCGCATTGTCCTATGGATTCTGATTGTTGCCGTCGCCGTGGCCTTGGTCCTTGGGTATGTGTCCTTGGCCCGGTTTATGATGGCACAGTTCGTTGTGACCGGCAGCCTGCTCGCAACCCTCTACCTGGCACACCATCTGATTGATGAGCTTGTGGGCACAGGGTTCGGGCCCGGTTGGGCAGCTGGCGAGTTCTTGCGCAAGACCGTGGGGCTCAGCGAAGTGGCCATCGCGCGCCTTGGTTTGCTTATGGGCACGCTGGGCGACTTCCTGCTCGTGTTTATCGGCCTGCCACTGGTCGCCACCCAGTGGGCCTATAATTTGGCCGATTTCAAAGGCTGGATCACCACCATATTCTTCGGTTTCCGGGTTGGCGGCGTCACGATCTCGTTTGCGACCATCGTGTCAGCCCTGCTGGCGTTCGCCTTTGGCCTGATCGCCACCCGCCTGGTTACCACATGGCTCGATGGGCGGGTGCTGGCCCGCACGCAAGTTGACCGCGGCATCCGCGATTCCATCCGCACCGGCGCGGGCTATCTGGGATTTGCACTCGCCGCGCTTTTTGCTCTGTCCTATGCGGGCGTGGACTTCTCCAACATTGCCATCATTGCCGGTGCACTTGGTGTTGGCATCGGTTTTGGCTTGCAGTCCATCGTCAACAATTTCGTCTCAGGCCTGATCCTGCTGGCCGAACGGCCGATCAAGGTGGGCGACTGGATTGCGGTGACCGGCGGGGAAGGCTACGTCACCCAGATCAATGTGCGCTCCACTGAAATCAAGACCTTCGACAACTGTTCGGTCATCGTGCCGAACTCCAGCCTGATCTCTGAACCGGTTCGAAACTGGACGCACGAGGACACCCGGGGCCGCGTGAAGGTGCCGTTTGGGGTGGCCTATTCCAGCGATCCTGATCAGGTGCGCGAGATCGTGCTGGAGTGTGTTGAGAAGGTGAAGAAAGAGCACCGGGTTCTTCTGCATCCAGCACCCCAGGTCATGTTCATGAACTTCGGCGCGAGCTCGCTTGACTTCGAGCTGCGCATCCACATTCCGGAAGTTGATTGGGCCCTTTCAGTTGCCAGTGCACTGAGGTTCGAAATACTTGGCGCCTTCAGGGAGGCAGGAGTTGAAATTCCGTTCCCGCAGCAAGATGTGAACTTCCGCGATATCGATCGTTTGGAAACAGCAATGGCGGGCAAGGCAAAGCCGGTCCGGAAACCAAGGGCAAAGTCGTAATGCGGGGAATTGACCATCTGGTGCTGTGTGTTGAAGATCTTGAAGCTGCACGGAAGTTCTATGCCGCACTGGGATTCAACCTCACGCCAACCGCCCACCATCCTTTTGGCACCGCAAACTCTCTGGTTCAGCTGGCCGATTTTTCGTTCCTGGAGCTGCTGGCCGTTGAGGATGCCTCCAAGATCAGCGCGCCTGAGCCAGGGCATTTCAGTTTTGGCGGCTACAATCGGCAATTCATCGACGAGGGCCCCGGCGAAGGGTTCTCAATGCTGGTGCTGGACAGTTTGGACGCGGCAGCAGATTTGACCGAGTTCAAGGCCGCAGAGCTTGGCACGCATGAGCCGTTCGGCTTTTCGCGGGCAGCTCTCCTGCCGGACGGTGAGGAAGTTACGGTGTCGTTCTCTCTAACCTTCGTCACCCATCCCGATATGGCCCAGGCGGCGTTTTTTACCTGCCAGCAACACGCGCCAGAGCATTTTTGGAAGGCAGACTACCAGCGTCATGCCAACACGGCTCTCGGCACGGCTGAAATCATCATGCTGGCCGATCAGCCTCTGAAATACACAAAGTTCTACCAAGGTTTTGCGGGAACCGATGATGTGACCGCGTGGGATGAAGGCTTCACCCTCAAGACGGGCCGAGGATCGCTCTCTGTCATCTCGCCGAATGATTGGCGGGTGCATTTTCCAGCCTCCTTTGCGCCTGATTTGGATCAGGGCCCACGATTGGCGGCATTCCGAATTGCGGTTGACGATGTTGAATCGGTCCAGGAATGTCTCAGAGCAAACGATATCACCCGGCTGAACTATGGCCGCGGTGTTGCCGTGCCACCCAACGAGGCGTTCGGCGTTACCATTGAGTTTGTTGCCAACGATCCAGGCTAGATCATGAACCAACATGAGCAATTGGCCGATGTCACGGGCCTTGAATTCTTGCAACAGATGATCGACCAGGAGATCCTGGCGCCCATGGCCCGCACTCTGGGCTTTCGCCTGGTCGAAGTTGCTGATGGCTTTGCCCGGTTCGAGGGCCGTCTCACCGAGGATCATTTCAATCCTGCTGGCGTTGGTCATGGCGGGTATGCAGCCACGATCCTCGACAGCGCCCTTGGCTGTGCCGTGCAGACCAAATTGCCTAAAGGCACGCCCTATGGCACGGTGGAGCTGAAGGTCAACCACATCCGGCCGATAATGCCCGAATGTGGCTTGTTGACCGCAACGGCAACAGCCATTCACGTGGGTCGCCGCATGGGAACGTCCGAGGGCCGGTTGGTTGATGAGAATGGCAAACTTCTGGCGCACGGCTCGACTACATGCATGATTTATTGAAGACCTTGGCACTGGCCGTATTTGTGATTGCCGTCGGCGGGCAGCATGCGAGTGCACAAGGGTCCTTGAAGGCGCCCAGCTTCGATTGCAAGAAAGCCTCTACACCCAACGAAAAGGGGATTTGTGAGGCTTTCTCAGTGTCCTGGCTGGACCGCCAGCTTGCCCGAGCCTGGACAGATGCCATCCGCCGGGCGGGCAGTGAAGGTGAGGTGGATTTGCGATCCTCGCAATCTGCCTGGCTTGCAGCGCGGCGGGGCTGTGGATCAGATGCGGGGTGTCTCCGCAAACACTATGTGTCCCGTTTAAGGGAGCTCACAGCAAATAGCACCGAGTTTGCCTCGCTGTCGGGCTCATTTGCGTATCAAATTAACGTCAACTACTCAGGAACCCTCAGTCTTGTGCACCATGAAGATGACACCATGGCTGGAAACATCGAGACGGTGTCGGGCCCATCATTCCATTTATGCAACGTCCATTTTGAAGGAGCCGAACGGATAGGGACCCATTATCTGTGGACCGGGCCGCGCACCGAGGCCGATTCACAAGGGCGCCAGTGCCGGATGTTGCTTCAACCCTTGCCTGGCGGGGATGTCAGGGTTGATAGCCTGCACTGCTCGCAACATTGCGGCGCCCGCGGACGCTTCGATGCGCTGTACAAAAAGAACTGAGGCTTACTCAGCCGCTTGTGTCGCAGGCGACCGCCGCTTCAGGATGGGCCGCAGAAACTGCCCGGTATAGGAGCGTTCGCAGCCGGCCACCACTTCCGGCGGCCCGGCCACCACAATCTCGCCGCCGCCATCGCCGCCTTCCGGGCCAAGGTCAATCAACCAGTCAGCGGTTTTTATGACCTCAAGATTGTGCTCGATCACCACCACCGTGTTGCCCTGATCCACCAGCTCGTGCAGCACATCCAGAAGCTTTGCCACATCATGGAAATGCAGGCCGGTGGTGGGCTCGTCCAGAATATACAGCGTGCGGCCCGTGGCGCGGCGTGAGAGTTCCTTAGCCAGCTTGACCCGCTGGGCCTCGCCGCCTGAAAGGGTTGTCGCCTGTTGGCCCACCTTGATGTAACCAAGGCCGACCCGCTCCAGCGTGTCCATCTTTTCGCGCACCGCCGGAACCGCCTTGAAGAACTCAGCCGCCTCTGTGACGGTCATGTCCAGCACATCGGCAATGGATTTGCCCTTGAACTGCACCTCAAGGGTTTCGCGGTTGTAGCGCTTGCCCTCGCATTCATCGCAGGTCACGTACACATCCGGCAGGAAGTGCATCTCGATTTTGATGACGCCGTCGCCCTGACACGCCTCGCAGCGCCCGCCCTTCACATTGAACGAGAAACGCCCGGGCTTGTAGCCCCGCGTGCGTGCCTCTGGCAGGCCCACATACCATTCGCGGATGGGGGTGAAGGCACCGGTGTAGGTGGCCGGGTTGGAGCGCGGCGTGCGCCCGATGGGGGATTGGTCGATATCGATGATCTTGTCGAGATGCTCCATGCCCTCAAGCCGCTCATGGGCGCCGGGGTGTTCGCGCGCATTGTTGAGTTTCCGGGCTGCCGCCTTGTAGATGGTGTCGATGAGCAGGGTGGACTTGCCGCCGCCGGACACGCCGGTGACACACGTCATGGTGCCCATCGGGATCTCTGCGGTCACGTTTTTCAGGTTGTTGGCTGTGGCACCGATAACTTTCAGCGTCCGGCCAGCGTCGGTAGGCCGCCGGTTGTGTGGGATTGGCACCTGCATCAGGCCGGTCATGTATTGGCCGGTGAGCGATGCCGGATTGCGCATCACCTCTTCAGGCGTGCCATGGGCCACGATCTCGCCGCCGTGGATGCCGGCGCCTGGGCCGATATCGACCACATAGTCTGCCGTCAGGATCGCTTCTTCATCATGCTCGACCACCAACACAGTGTTGCCCAGGTCGCGCAGGTGCTGGAGTGTCTGCAGCAAGCGTGCATTGTCGCGCTGATGCAGGCCGATGGAGGGCTCATCAAGCACGTAAAGCACGCCCGTGAGGCCCGAGCCGATTTGCGATGCCAGGCGAATGCGCTGGCTTTCCCCGCCGGACAAGGTGCCCGAGGTGCGCGACAGGGTGAGATATTCCAAACCCACGTCGTTGAGAAAATCCAAGCGCTCGCGGATCTCTTTCAAAATCCGAACCGCAATCTCGCGCTGTTTTTTGTTCAGCGATCCGTCCAAATTACGGAACCAGGTATGGGCATCCTTGATGGACATCAGCGAGATTTCGCCAATGTGTTTGCCATCGAGCTTCACAGCCTTGGCTTGCGGTTTCAGCCGGTAGCCGCCGCAGGCGTCGCACGGGTGGTCAGACTGGAAGCGCGACAGCTCCTCGCGCACCCAGCTTGAATCGGTTTCGCGCCAGCGCCGCTCAATATTGCCGACGACCCCTTCAAACGCCTTCTTGGTTTTGTAGGTGCGCAGGCCGTCATCGTAGACGAAGGTGATTTCCTCTTCGCCTGTGCCATAAAGCACGGCGTTGCGCACAGTCTCGTCCAGCTCATGCCAGGGGGTGTCCATGGACGCGCCGTAATGCTTGGTGATCGCCTGCAGGGTTTGCATGTAATAGGGCGAGGTGCTGCCGGTTTTGGCCCACGGGGCCACCGCGCCGCGTTGCAGAGACACGTTCGCGTCCGGCACAACCAGGTCTGCCTCAAACTTCATCTCCGTGCCCAGCCCATCGCATTTGGGGCAGGCGCCGAAGGGGTTGTTGAAGGAGAACAGGCGCGGCTCGATTTCGTCGATGGTGAAGCCTGAGACCGGGCAGGCAAAGCGGGCTGAAAAGATGATGCGCTCGTGGGTCTCGTTCTTTGACTTGTTGACCGATGCTTCGGAGGTTTCATCCGCCTGCAGAGGCTTGTCGGCAAACTCGGCCACTGCGATGCCGTCGGCCAGCTCAAGGGCTGCTTCAAGCGAATCTGCAAGCCGGTTGCCAAGATCGGCGCGCACCACGATCCGGTCCACCACCACGTCAATGTCGTGCTTGAACTTCTTGTCGAGGGCAGGGACCTCCTCAATCTCGTGGAAGGCGCCGTCCACCTTCACCCGCTGGAAGCCCTTTTTCATGAGCTCGGCCAGCTCTTTGCGGTATTCGCCCTTGCGCCCGCGCACGATGGGCGCCAGCAGGTAAAGCCGCGAGCCTTCTTCCAGCTCCATCAGCCGGTCCACCATCTGGGTCACGGTCTGGCTTTCAATGGGAAGGCCTGTTGCCGGCGAGTAGGGCACGCCCACCCGGGCAAACAGCAGGCGCATATAGTCGTAGATCTCGGTGACGGTGCCCACCGTGGAGCGCGGGTTGCGCGACGTGGTCTTCTGCTCGATGGAAATGGCCGGTGAAAGACCATCGATCTGGTCCACATCGGGCTTTTGCATCATTTCCAGGAACTGGCGGGCATAGGCGGACAGCGATTCCACATAGCGCCGCTGGCCTTCAGCATAGACCGTGTCAAACGCCAGGGACGACTTGCCCGAGCCGGACAGTCCGGTGAACACAATCAGCTCATCGCGCGGGATTTCCAGGGACACATCTTTCAGATTGTGTTCCCGGGCTCCTTGGATGGAGATAACTTTTTTAGCGGCGTCTTTCATGGCTCTCTTCGATAGCTGAAACGAGACAGGGCGGCAATTGGATCGCAGCACTGATCCACGGCGATTATCGGCACTGCTGACACGACCTGTCAGCAGATCGCAGGTCGGCGGGCGCCCTAGTTACCGATAAACTGACCGGTCCAGCGGAAATCACGTTTGTTTCTGATGCGCCGGTCGCAATAATTCCAATGGGCGATAAACTTGTCGCCATCAAACACGAACTTGGCCCGGCCCCAATAGGGCGAGTCTTGAACCAGCTCCTCGCATTCCACCTCTGAGATCTCCTGAACCCAGATAATGCGGTAGGTGCCATCTCCATTGTGCTTGCCTGCAAGATGGGCCGGGCGGTTTTTGTAGGCATAGGTGCCAATGAAACCACCCGCCTTTTCGGTCATCTCGATGGGGCCGTAATTGGTCTCCCAGCGGCCGGTTTGCGGTTCAGCCAAAGCCGGAGTTGCAAAAAGTACCGCCAAAACAAACAGTTTGAAAACAACCCTGGTGATCATAGCCTTGCCTTTCCTGCAAATTTCAGACGATTTCTAGCCCATGTCCATCGGGCCAGCAAACCGGGTCTGGCCAAACTTCAAGCCTTAGCAGCCGTTACGGCGACCTCAACCCGCCAATTTGGATCGGCCAGGGGCGCCACAACCATGGTGGAAGGGACTTTGATGCCGGCCAACATCTTATCTCTTATCTCGCGGTAGCGGGGCACTTCCTCATGACTGTTGATAAAGCAACGCACATCCACGATGTCTTCCGGGCCCATGTCGGCCGCCGCGAGGATGGCAAACAGGTGGCGCCAGACGTTTTCGTGCTGCTCCAGCGGGTCATCCGGCATGGTTCCATCCATGTTTATGCCCACTTGACCGGAAACATAGAGCGTTCTGGCACCTGCTGGTGCCTCCATTGCCTGGGCATAATCGGAGAATGGCGGCGGCGCAGTGTCAGTGGAAACGATGCGGTTCATGGGGCGGTGTCCTTTGGCTTGATTCTCTGGACTGTATCATATAGAACAAAGAATGAACATTGTGGAAAAGCGGTGCCCTCGCTGGCGGCATGTCGGGCCATCGTCTAGGGTGCCGCACACTTTATCGGTCTGGGCGGCAAAACGGAACTGCCAGATCAAGAAACTCAAGGAAGGGTGAGCGATGGCTGGATCAGTGAACAAGGTGATCCTTGTGGGCAATTTGGGGGCCGATCCTGAAATTCGTCAAACCAAGGATGGCCGGCCTGTGGCGCAATTGAGCATTGCCACATCGGAAAACTGGAAAGACCGCAACACCGGAGAGCGGCGCGAGAAGACCGAATGGCACCGGGTGGTGATCTTTTCCGAAGGCCTGTGCCGGGTGGCGGAGAACTATCTGAAGAAGGGCTCCAAGGTTTACATTGAGGGCCAGCTTCAAACCCGCAAATGGCAGGACCAGAGCGGTGTTGACAAATACACAACCGAGATCGTGCTTCAGGGCTTCAATTCCACGCTGACCATGCTCGACAGCCGGGCAGGCGGCGACAGCGCGGGAAGCTCCGGCAGCTTTGGCCAGTCGAGCCCAATGGAGCAAAGTTCGTCCGGCCCTGCGCGCGACTTCTCGCGTGATTTGGATGACGAAGTTCCGTTCTAAGCTTTTTGACGTTCTGTTTGGCCTCTGGACTGTCGTTCTAGGGCTTTGCACGCCTGCGTTCTGGGTGCTCGGAACGCCGCAGCGCATCCGTGCGTTCTCGCGGCTCTGGTCCGGCGGCACGATTTTCGGCCTAAAGCATGTGGTCGGGCTCACCCACCGGGAGACCGGCCTGGAGCATAAACATGCGCCGGGGCCGGTGATCTTTGCCTGCAATCACCAGTCGTCATGGGAAACTCTGATTTTCAACGTTCTGGTGCCTGATATCGCGGTGGTGCTGAAACAGTCGCTCTACAGCTACCCCATCATGGGCTGGTACCTGAAGCGTTCGCCCATGATTGCCGTGGACCGGGACGCAGGCACGGGCGCCATGCGCCAATTGCTCGGCGGTGCCAAAACGGCATTGGCGGAGGGGCGCAGCATTATGATCTTTCCCGAGGGCACCCGCCAGGACGTGGACGTTGATCTGGAATACAACCGCGGCGTGGCCTTGCTCTACAAGCAGCTCAAGCTGCCCGTGGTGCCGGTCGCCATGAACTCAGGACTGTTCTGGTCCAAGAACGGCTTCAGCAAAAAGGCCGGCGAGATCACCGTATCCTACATGCCGCCGATCCCAGCCGGGCTCGGCGCCGATGAGTTCATGCAGCAACTTCAATCTGCAATTACCGAGGAAAAGCAGAAGCTTGCAGCGTTGAAGTGATTCTAGTTCACGGGATCCAGCGTTCGCTCTTCAGGCGGCGGAGCAAACGGCGCATCATGTCTTCTGTATCCATGCAGATGTCGAAACCATGCAGTCTCGCCTTGATGGTGTTGGCCGCCACATCCCAATCGATATTGTAGATGTAGTCGCTGAAGGACCAGTCGGCCAGCTGGCTCATGTCGGCCTGGTTAAGCCCCTCTCTCTCAGCGATCTTACGCCACAAATCGTGATGTTCCGCGCCAAACTCCACCATTGAGATCTCAACCGGCGGGCCAGGCTCCAGGCCGAGTTCCTCGGCAATGATCGGCCACATGTTCTCCCAGCGAATGAGGTCGCCGTTGGTGATGTTGAATGCCTCGCCGCCACAGCGCTCGCCGGTAAGGGCCCATTCAACGGCGCGGGCGATCAGGTCGGCGTCATTGGCCTGTTGCAAGGTTTTCATGGCTGAAGCCTTGCCAGGGAAATTCAGGGGCGTGCCCAGCTCCTTGCACAAGCTGCCATAGACCCCGATTTGCATCACCAGGTTCATGGGCGAACGCGGCGCCAGCCCGCACACGATGTGGGGGCGCAGGCACACCCAGTCCCATGCCGCATTCTGGCTGCGCTCTGCCAAATGGTCCTGCTGGTCGAAATAGAAGTTCGGTGGCTCGTGGCGCGCGTCATCTTCTTTGGTTGGGGTTTTGAAGGGCCCAAGGTGGCTGCCGTAATATTTCTGCCCCTGCATCAGGACCACCCGTTTAAGGGCGGGCATGTGCTGTTCGGCAAGCGCTATGAGGCCCTCGAACATTTCAGCATTCAGCGCGCTCAATTCAGCCCAGCTCATGCCCGGCGGTTGGACGAACCCGGCATAGACCATGTGGGTGGTGTCATTGAAGGTCTTCAGGGTAGCTTCGCTCAAGCCTGGTGCGAGCAGGTCGAGTTCGACGAAATCATAATCTGCAAGATCATCCGGCCTTGAGCGGGCAAGGCCGGTCACCTGCCAATCTTCAAGAGCACCCAGATGGGTCAAGGCGTAGCGTCCAATTATGCCGCTTGCCCCGGCAATCAATGCATTCTGTGACATGGCTGCTTCCTGTTTGTCGGCCTTGGCCTGGTGGTGTAGACGAATTGGGGGACCGTGCAAACCAAGCAGAATTTCTTGGTGCACAATCGATAAGTGAGAAAAGCATGCAGCAACAGGTGGCGGTGGCGTTTATTGGTCTTGGCGTGATGGGCGAGCCCATGTGCAGGCACATTTTGCAAAAGCGCGCAGGCGCCGGGGTTTCCGAGGTGAGGGGTTTCGACATCGCCGGCGCGCCGGTCGCACGTTTGGCCGAGCAAGGGCTGCAGGCGGCAAAAAGCCCCCAGGAGGCGGTGGAAGGGGCAGACCTGGTGCTGATGTCCTTGCCTGGCGACGAGCAACTGAAGGCGCTGTGTTCGGGGCCTGACGGCCTCCTGAAGCATGTCGGGCCCGGGCAAACCATTGTGGACTTGGGGACCAGCTCAGTTGATCTGACCGTGAAGCTGGAGGTTAAATTTGCCGCCCAAGGCGCCAGCTATGCCGATGCGCCGGTGGCAAGAACGCGGGCGGCGGCGGAAGCAGGCACATTGGCCGTTTTGGTTGGCGGGGCAACCAGTGTTTTCGACCGGATCCGCCCCGTGCTGGGGTGCTTTGCCGAGGAGGTCATTCATTGCGGGGCCGTTGGCTCAGGCCAGGTGGTGAAACAAATGAACAACATGGTTTTGTTCCAAACAGTCACCGCACTGGCTGAAGCGCTGAGCATCGCCCAAAGTTGCGGCGTATCGGGTGAAACCTTGTTCGGCGCCATGAGCAAGGGGTCCGGGAACAGCTTTGCCTTGCACAATCACGGGCGAAAAGCGCTGATCCCCAGAGAGTTTCCCAAACGGGCGTTCTCAACCTCCTACGCGCTCAAGGATTTGAACTACGCGATTGAGTTGGCGAAGCAGGCAGACATTCGCGCCCCTGGTGCTGCGGCAACCCAGGCGCTCTTTGAAGAGGCCATCCAGAAGGGGATGGGGGATGACTACTTCCCCACCGTAATCCGTGTGATCAATGAGGCTGCCAGGGAGAGTGGGCAATGATGGGGCCCATGCAAAGCGACGATGTGCTGATAGCGCTGCATTATCAGAATGAGAACTGCCATCCAGATGGCAAAATCAAAGTGGGCATTTCCGAAGGCGCCGCCTGGCGCGAGAAGACCCTGGAAACCGCACGTGAGCTGCTGGTGGGCACACGGAAGGCCGGAGTACCGGTTGTTCATGTGCGCTTGGCTGTACGGTCTGATCATTCCAATGTGATCGCGAACAACTTCATTTTCCGCCAATGGGTTGAATTGGGGGCATGGGTTGAAGGCACCTGGGGTGTGCAGTTTCTGGAGGGGTTTGAACCTCTTGATCATGAGCAGGTGGTGACGCACACCCGAAACAATGGCTTTTATGGCTGCAACCTGGAAGAGGTCGTCAATCTGTATCGCCCCAAGCGTTTGATCTGCGCCGGTGTGTCCTCAGCTTATGTGGTTGAGACCACTGTGCGCCATGCTGCCGATGTGGGGTATGACACATGGGTGGTGAGCGATGCCTGTTCGACGGCAACCTTGGAACAACACAATGCAGCGCTGCGGGCGATGGAGTTGATCGCCACCGTGGCAACAAAAGATGAAGTCTTGAACTCGTTTGCCGAGTAAGCGTTGCAACAAGGTCTGGTTTTCTTCCGATCAAATACGCTCACGATCGAGAGAGGAGACAGCCTGCTCACCAAATTTTAACCATGATGAGCCAATTCTATCGTCCAGTGTTTAGTCATGCACCAAGAGCAGGGACGCGTAATCTATGAAAAAGTTTGGCCTCATGGCGGCAGCGTTTGCCGCATTGATTGTCGGGACTGATGCAACCCAGGCAGCCGACGACGGGCAAGATGCTGCATTGGCTGCAGAACAGCTCCAACAGCTGTTCCCCGGCAATTATGAAGCTGAGGTGAGCGGCTACGACATGCTGATCACCGGCAGCAGCAATGGCATGCTCAAAGGCGAAGCCTTCAGCCGGAAAGATGACGGCCGCTGGTGGGTCACCGAAGACACACTGTGTGTTGCATGGTCAAACTGGACAGATGGGAAACCGATGTGCGGTGTGATCACGCAAAAGGGCGAGTGGTACTTCAGCAAGAATAAGAAGGGCGAGGGCATGCGCTTCCGCCGCATTCAGGAACTGGCCTCCACAGGCTTTAAAAACAACGGTGGCAAGTCGTCGGAAGACACACGCTAAAGCTTCTCGCGCACCTGAAGCGCTCTTCTGACCCGGCGTTTCGCTTGCAAAATTCACAGCTTCTCCAATTTCCAGCAAGCCTCTGGCCGGAGCCGGCCCTTCGCACTATATTGCCACCGCCAGTCGCAGAATGGTCTTGCTTGGACTTTATGTTCAACGCCAAGACAAAGTTTGGAGAGCATAATGAACTTGAGACTTAAACCGCTCTATTTCCACGCGGCGGCACTTGCTATTGCCCTTGCCTTTACGGCCGGTGCGCCGGTCGCATCTTTTGTCACTGGCCCAGCTCATGCGGCGAACACCGACGAGCCGGCCCCAGCGCCGGTGCCGGCGCCAGCTCCATCGTCCAGTGATACAAACCAACCTACGAAGAAGCTCAAAGCCAAGAAAAAGAAGAAGAAAAAGTTCAAGGACGACAACGATACCAGTTCCTTGGATCACAATCTTCAAGCGCCCTCCCGGCCTGATCTCACTTTGGCAAACAGCCAGATCAAAGCCGGGCAATATCGCGCTGCAATTATCACGCTCAACCGCTTGAGCCGCCCTGAAGATGCAAATGTGCTCAATCTTCTGGGCTATTCCCACCGCAAACTCGGGCTCGTGGATGTGGGAATGCGCTATTATCTGGCGGCCTTGGAGCGGAACCCTGAACACAAGGGTGTGCACGAGTATCTTGGAGAGGCGTACTTGCAAAAGGATGATCTGGAGAAAGCTGAAATCATGCTGAAGAAGCTCGGCAAGATCTGCGGAACGGGCTGCGAGCCCTACCGTGAGCTTGCCGCGGCGATTGCTGATTACAAGACCAAGCACGCTCTCTAAATTCTTCAAAGAGTTCTGCGAAGCGGCGGTGGACCTGGTCCGCCGCCGCTTTTCGTTGGGGCAACCAGCGCGCAAACGGCACCATCTGAGCATAATTGGCTCTAGTACGCGCCGATGTCCTGTGGCATGAGGTCGTCTCCTTTAGGATTTGAGATCGCCCATGTCGTCAGACAACGCCATAGCATTCATTGCAAGCGACGCACCCGAAGCGCAAGCCGCGCTGACAGATTTTTCTGAGCGGTTTCCCAGTGTTCCTGCAAGCGAGGCGAGCGTTGTCGTGGCGTTCGGCGGCGACGGCTTCATGCTGCAGGCCATGCATCAGTTCGTCTCAACCGGCAAGACGATCTACGGCATGAACCGTGGATCAGTCGGCTTCCTGATGAACGAGTATTCCGAAACCGCCCTGGAAGACCGTTTGGCCCGCGCCAACGTTACAGAGGTCCATCCTTTGCGCATGGAAGCAGAAGATGCCGCCGGCAACCAACACAATGCCTTGGCGTTCAACGAAGTTTCTCTGCTGCGCCAAACCTATCAAGCTGCAAAGCTCAGCCTGGCAATTGATGGCCGCACCAGGTTGGATGAGCTCATTTGCGACGGCGTCCTCTTGTCCACACCCGCCGGGTCAACGGCCTACAATCTTTCAGCCCACGGACCGATTTTGCCGGTCAACTCGCCTTTGCTGGCCCTGACGCCAATAAGCGCCTTCAGGCCGAGACGGTGGCGCGGCGCCATTTTGCCGTGTGAGGCCGAAGTGACGATCGAAGTTTTGGAGCCGGAAAAACGGCCGGTAAGCGCTGTTGCCGATCACGATGAGTTTCGGAACATTCGCAAGGTCCACATCGCCGAGGATCAATCTCAGACAGTACGCCTGATGTTCGATGAGGGTCACAGCCTGGAAGAGCGCGTGCTCTCCGAGCAATTCCGCTATTGATCAAGCACCCGTACCTATTGTTTTGGTGTGTGCCAAATCAAAACAAAGATGATCCTTTTTTTCACCATAGAATTTAGGGAATTTTAAGCCGCTGCCTCTAGATTACGTGACAGTTAGTTGCGTATCAGAGCCCGTTGGCTCAGTTTGAGTACCGTATGCCGGGGTTCGCCCCGGCATACGTGTTTCTAGAGACAGTTCCTCCCAGCCCAGAGCCAATAAGAAAAAGCGCCCCAGAACAGTCTGGAGCGCTAGGGTCCAGACCCTAAGGCGAACTGATTGTGTATTTGCGGGGGAAGCCCCGGGGGATCAAGCGGCAAGTGCACCTGTTTCAGCGCTGTAGTCACTTTCCAGAAGGTGCGTTGCCAACTCACGGGTCTTTACCGATCCGTATGATTGGACAATCTGCAGCAATTCAGACCGGCGGTTCGGCGAAAAACTCTCATATTTGGTGACAATGGCTTCAACCACGTGCTTGCCGAATACATCTGGGGACTTGGCTTGATCAGCTTCCTGGCGTTCTCGTTCCACATCGGCGGCGATGCGCAAGGGATCAAACAAGACCCGGGGCAGGTTGGCGCGCGAATGAACAGCGCGCAATGACATTGCACCCTGGGCGTACATCAAATTGCGCACACGCAAGATCTGCAAGCCCGACAGCAGCGACAACGCGCTCTCGACAAAGGCCATTTCGCCGGTGCACGTGGCCCGCAGAATGAGAGAGGGGGTGAGCTGTTGGAGGTCACAGAGGTAGCTGACCAGTCTTGCCCGCTCTACGGGCCTTGTGGTCGCTGAAATCTGCAGGATGGCCTCTTCTTCAGCCACATCGATCATCCGTTGCGACCTGATCGTGCTGGCCACATCGTCGTTGTGGACATTGGTGCGCAATTCGTCTGATACGGCCCTTGCCATCATCACCTTCAGGTGCGCTGGCAGCTCATCCTGCTTTGAGAGCTGCGCCATAATGGGCTTTTCAGAGCCGTGGCGTTCGATGATTTTCTCGTATTGAGCAACCGTCAGCTTCAGCTCGGGATTGGCGAGAAGTTCAACGACGATTTCCGCAGGGCAGTTTGCGATCAAAATGTCGGCCGCCTCTTGGGGGCAATCGCCGCGGGCGGCAACCACAGATTTTCTGGCTGCGTCCCCGACTTTCGCGATGGCCACCATCATTCGCTTGTTGAGCGATTTCGTCACCGCAAGGAAGGGCAGGGCCAGTTCGTCATCGTCTGAGATGACCGAGAAAACCAAATCCTCTGAGAGGCCGCGGAGGTCTCTAAGAGATCCAACCACGGCTTTGCGGACAGACCTCTCCGGATCAACGGTCAGCTTGAGCAGCAGATTGGACAGAGTGGTTTGACCCTCATCGGGCAAATGTGAAGATTGCAGCAACGAAACGATGGCTTTGCCCGCCGCAATACGTTGCTGCGGCAAAGCTTTCTCGATGCTCACCTCAAGGCACGCAATTTCATAAGGATCTATGGACTCAGCTGACATCGGCCACCTTCAAACGTTACGCTACACTTGCCACGGGCGCACGAAGTTCGCCCTGGAGTGCAGAAGGTGCCATGGGATGCTTAAATCCCGGTTAACCATAAATATTTTGGCGCTTTAGAAGTTGGTAGGTTCTTCTTCCCACCCTTCGGCGGTTTCGATCGCGATTGCGGTTGCGGCAACCGAAGTGGTTTGCGTCGACATCAAAACCCAATCGCCCTGATCTTCCAGAGGCACAGAGGCGCGGCGTGTCATGCGGTAAAGGGCGAATATTCCGATCAGCCCATAAACGCCGCCCAGGAACACGAAAAACGCATGTGGCCCGAAGCGGTCCATCAGGTCACCGGCAATCACCGGCCCGGCAATCGCGCCAACGCCGAACAACAAAACCAGTTTGCCGGCGGCCCCCAGCATCTGGTCGTTTTCAAGGTAATCGTTGGCATGGGCCAGGGCGATTGAGTACAACGGCAAGCTCAGCGCCCCAAACAGCGCAAACAAGCCGGCCAGATAGAGGAACGGCAGTTGCCCGGCAAAAACACCAGCATACGCAACCGATGCGGTGATGAACGCAAGCACGGTCATAACCTGGCGCCTGTCAAAACGGTCTGAAACCATGCCCACGGGAAACTGAGAGGCGATGACACCAAGCATCGGAAGGGCCATCAACACAGAGACCTGGCCGAGCCCCATGCCTAGCGCATTGCCATAAACGGCACCTAGGCTGAAGAAGACACTTTGCCCCAAGCCGTTGAAAAAGCAGGCAATAACCGCCAGCGGGGAAAGCTTGTAAATATCGGCAATCGACACTGGACGCGGATTGTTGATTTCCGGCACGGGTGTGCGTGCAAGAGACATCGGCACCAAGGCAACCGACATCAGTGCAGAGACAATGATGAACTGAACATAGCCATTGTGGTCAGGCACGTTCAGCAAGAGTTGCCCCACGCCCATGGAGGCAAAAATGATCAGCATGTAAGCCGACAACATCTTGCCGCGGGTCTCGTTGGTGGCGGCAGAATTTACCCAGCTTTCAGACACAATATAGAGCCCGGCGATGCACAAACCTGTGATGGCGCGAAATGTGAACCAGGCAACCGGATCAACGAACACCGCATGGAGCAGGGCGCTGGTGGAAATGATGGAGGCGAACGCGGCAAACACCCGAATGTGCCCTACGTGCTCAATCAGCTTCGGCGTCACGATTGAGCCCAACAATGTGCCCACGAAGTAACCGGCCATCACATAGCCGGTGATCGTTGCGCCAAAGTCAGCATCGATCGCGCGCACACTAAGCAGCGTGCTCTGAAGGCCATTGCCCAAAGCCAGAACGGCCACCCCGATAAACAGGGCCCAGACAGAACGCACGCCAGCGCCCACTATGAAACCTCCAGATGATGCAAAGTGCAGTGTAATTGCAGGCGCTGCATATACCCCCCTATAACCGTTTCATGACAGGTGAGCGACACTTGAAGTAACAGCAGCGCCAATTGCTTAGGAAGACGATTCGGGTTTCTTGACGGTGGTGGCCGCAGCGGGGTCGAGCTCCAGGCGGGCTCTGGGAATCGGGTCGCCTGAAGAGACGCAATAGCCATATTCGCCGTCCTCAATTCGCATCAGAGCGGCCGCGATGCGGCGCAAGTCATTATGCCTTCGCCGTTCGGTTTCCTGGGCCATGGCCTGGCGCTGTATGGCGTCCATCCGCGACAGCCGCCCAACGCTGGTTTGATCCAGTTGCACCGGCGCGGTCTCATCATCTCCCGTCTCAAGGAATGCGGTAAGCTCATCGCGCATGGCCATGAGCCGGCCTTTGAAATAGTCGATATCGTCATCCGTCAGATCAGCCATGGCCGCTAGTCTACCATGTGAACTGGATGTCTTGAGCAAAAAGCCCTAGGCCAGGCCCAGTTGCTTGAGCTTGTCGTCAAGAATTGCGCCGTCGAACGGCTTAACGATGAACTCGCTTGCACCATGAATAATGGCGGCGCCTATGCTGCTTGGGTTCGGGTCGCGCGCGCACACCAGAATGACAGGCGCACGTCCCAGCCGATTGGCCGCAGCTTTCAGGTTCATCAGCAAGGTGGGGGTTTCACGAGGCTCTTCTGCGGCGGCAACAACAATCATGTCGGGCATCTCCGTGCGGCAGGCCGACAGAGCCTGTTCGCTCGTTTCCGCTCGAAATACATCGAAGCCATAGTCTTGCAGTAGAGCAGTGGTCTGTTCGCGGTCTTCGCCGCAGGCATCAACGACCAAACACCGGGTCATATTCATGACTTTGCCGAACATTTTTAAGTTCGCTCCTCTGGTTCGCTCTATGCGAGTCCTAGGGAGCGGGCGCTTAATGAAGAGTTAACAGGATATCTGGTTTTGGATGTGTTTGAAAAACGATTTAAAAACAGTCTCTTATTAGGTTGTTCGGAATCTATCCACAAACTGTCCACAGGCGCCTGTTAACAGAATCGGAGACTCGCATAACGACTCACCCAGAATCGGTAACACGCTATACGTGCGGTGAAATAGGGGGTCTCGTAATCTAGAGTCCATGGGATTTAGTCTCCGCGAAACTCTGCTTCCGCCTTCAAGAATCGCGCGAAAACGCAGATAGTCCGCTCATTCCAATACAGCGGAGGACGTTCCCTTGGCCGGGCTTTATTTTGAAGATTTCGAGATTGGCAAAGTTCATGTCCACGAGTTGAGCCGAACGGTCACGGAGATGGACAATATGTTGTTCTCCAATTTGACCCTCAACCCGCAGCCTTTGCACATTGACCGTCATTTTTGCGAGCGCAATACCGAATGGGGCCAACCCATCATGAATTCGATTTTCACCCTCGGTCTGCTCATCGGCATGACCGTAGGGGATCTGACGCTCGGAACAACGATTGCCAATCTGGGCATGACCGATGTGCGCTTTCCCAAGCCCATGTTTCAGGGCGATAGCCTGCACGCGGTAACCGAGGTGATTTCGAAGCGGGTGAGCAAGTCCAGGCCTGATGCGGGCATAGTTGAGTTTGAACACCGGGGATTTAATCAGGATGATGTGCTGGTGGCGGTTTGCCGCCGTCAGGCCTTTATGCATATGCGGCCGGAGGCTGCTTGAGATTGGACGTCTGAACGATGCGATCATATTTATTTGTCCCAGGGAACGACGAAAACAAGATCATCAAGGCCTTCGACGCCGAGGCTGATGCTGTGGTTCTGGATTTGGAGGACTCTGTTGCGCCACAAGATCGCAACAAGGCCCGTTCCATCGTCCGGGACGCGCTCGAGGCCTTGCCGCCATCCATGCGCAAAACCGGCCCCAAGGCGTTTGTGCGGGTCAACCCGCTGGGAGACGGCGAGGCGTTTCGCGATCTCGACAGTGTGATGCCGGGCCGGCCAGACGGCGTTTTGCTGCCAAAGTGCCGCGACGGGGAGAATGCCAAGAAGTTCTCTGAAATGCTGGTTGCCAAAGAAAGCGAGCTTGCGATCACCACCGGCACCGTGAAGGTCATTGCGATTGCCACGGAAACGGCGCGCTCGGTGTTCGGTCTGGGATCCTATGGCGGTTCAACGCCGCGGCTGATGGGCCTCGGCTGGGGTGCAGAAGACTTGAGCGCTGATATGGGCGCCTTGGCGAACCGGGATGAGCAGGGGCTGTTTCTCCCGCCCTACCAACTGGTCCGCAGCCTCTGCCTGATCGCAGCACATGCGGCCCGGGTTGAGGCCATAGACACAGTTCACATCAACTACAAAGACCAAGAGGGCCTGAAGCGCGAATGCGACGCCGCGCTGCGCGATGGGTTCACCGCCAAAATGGCTATCCACCCGGCTCAAATCCCGATTATCAATGAGGCGTTCACGCCGTTCAAATCCGATGTGGAAAGCTCGCGGGAACTGGTTGAAGCCTTCGCCAACGCCGGTAATCCGGGCGTGTTGGGCATTGACGGGCAAATGTATGACCGGCCGCATTTGTTGCGCGCTGAAAAGGTTGTGGCGCGGGCAGAAACCTACGGCATGAAGGACGATCCGCCGCCGAAGAAAAAGCGGGCACCGGCCAAGCCCCGCGCCAAACGTGCACCTAGGAAGAAGACGTAACCTTGGGGTCAAGACCCATTAATCCAGCAACTGCGAATGGCGGCTCTGCGGACAAATCGACCAAACTTGATTATCGAGTATGGTTGATTTGCGACATGTCTCGCATTGTCACTTTATGCCAACAACGGTCATACAAGGTGCGGCGCTGTTACTCCTAAGGAACCTCTTCGCCTACGAACTTATAAGCCTCAATAAGGCTTGGCGAGTCCTTGCACTTCGTTCGCGGCAAATCATCATGGATGTCAAGCCATGGCATCGAGCTTTCAATGCCCAAATGGTACGTCGGCGGAAATTTCTCAGGCTCGTCCAGGCTGGCAGTAAACACCATGATCCACTTCGTCCAAACCCCAATTACACCGCGGTAAACGAGAGCCGTTCCACAGTCGCGGCAAAACCCACGCTCTGCGATGTGTGAGGACTCGAAGAATTTGGGATTGCCGTTAGTGAAGTGCAGCGCTTCCGTCAGGAAGGTTGTGCCACCAAGAACGGGAGCGCCTGAAAACTTCTGGCAGATGCGGCAGTGACAGAGCATTGAACCGAGCGCTTTCTCTGTGGCTTCGTAGCGTACGTTGCCACACAGACATCCACCAGTTATCAGCGGCCGCTTTTCGACCGGCATGTCTATAAAAGGCCGGAAGGCGGCATGAGCAGGCTTGGCAGAAGGATCCGGGCTGTAATGATATACCCGGATCGGTTTGGTAATATTTTTGAACTCGTGAGCGCCGATGTCTGCAAATGTGTGATCAACATCCCCGTCGATATGCCCAAAGACCGAATTTGAAATACACACACCGTTGGGTTCGGCAATTTCCTGCAAGCGCGCGGCGATATTCACACCATCACCGTAGATGTCACCGTTTTCGATAAGCACGTCACCAAGGTTGACACCCATGCGGAACCTGATCTGCCGGCCTTCGGATACGCTGGCGTTCCGTGAAACCATGCCGCTTTGTATTGCTGCTGCGCATTCCACAGCATCATGGACGCTGTGAAATTCGACCAAAATTCCGTCGCCCATCAGCTTTACGATCCGGCCATGGTATTGCCCGATGGTCGGATCAATCAGGGCGAAACGATGCTCCTGAAGTGCGAGCAGCGTGGCCGCCTCGTCTTCACCCATCATGCGGCTGTAGCCGACAACATCAGCAACGAGAATTGCGGCGAGCCTTCTTTCGATTTTATCCTGTGCCATGGCCGTCCACCTCGGTCAGTTGTGGAAATTGGAATGAGCGTAGTGAGTTTGCGTTAGCCTGTCGAATAGGCGGAGAAATCGTTGCTAATCTATGAGAAGACGATCAGCAGGTCTAATCGAACAGTCTTCATATTGGCCTAGGTCCGAAAAGGGTCAAACCTGTGCATTCGATTCCTATGGGATTATCTCGTTTGCGACATCGTTCGAAGGTCTCGAATGGGCTCCAAGCGGACATTCAACTCAAATCGACTGAAGGTAACTAATGGCACTTTGCGGACTCTTTGGTCGGCCAGATAGAGAGTCCGCTTTCAGGGGCTAAACCGACATGTGGAGGCAAAACGGACATGGATGTCTGG
>JAAEUE010000198.1 GCA_024227565.1 Alphaproteobacteria bacterium | reverse complement strand
GCCTCAACGGTGACCCTTGAGGCTTTCCTGCCACGTCCAGGCAGTTCCATCCCAAGCATCATCTGCACATGTCACGTGAATGACGGTCTAGACACGCCCCCGGTACACGGCAGTGGGGAACATATAGAGAACACAACCATCCATGTCAAGGACTATTTTCATGTATATTTACGTGTGGAAGGTTGTACACATCGCGTCAAGCACGAGGTTGAACCCTCAATCCAGCCTGGGGCTAGCGGCGCCGGTGCTGCCCGGTCGTTTGCGGCTCATGCCCCCTCAAAAGCCCGCCTAACACTCGAAAGTATCCCGATAACGTAATGAGAACGGCTTCATTGGGCAGTGAATAATGCTGGTTGAACGGCCGGGAATAGTGCGATGTCATAGTGTGATGCAGCACATGTTTTGCTGGATCGTCGTGTGTCAAAAACAGAAACAATCTGGAGGCAATTCCCATTTGTAATAGATTACGGGTCGCCATGTTTCGTGCCGCGAGGTCTGCCTCCACAATGACACCGGCATGCTGAACCATTTCATTGTGGCGCAAAACCAATGCACAAAGCCAAACGCCCAGCAGCACAGGGCCCAAGGTTTGCCAAAATTGAAGGTCGAATGTGTAAGCGGATGCGCCGAGCAGCCCGGTGAGCGCCATCATCCACGTAAGGTTCCACCCCAGCCCAGCCAACACACTGGAGTTTTTCTGCAAACCCGGATCGCGCCACACCGCAACGGTTCCGGCAATAATGAAATAAATGTCACCCAGGAGAATTTCCAGCCCATTCAAAACACGCCGCATGACCGGGTTTTCAATCTTTCCAAGCGGGTGATTCTGACGGTCCTCCCATGTATTCACCGCAACATGATGGGTCGCATGGGTTGCCAGAAATATATGAGGATCCATAAACAGATTGAGCGACAGAAGTTTGTAGGCAATGCGATTGTTTGTATTCGGGAAATACCCGTGCGAGGCCTCGTGCATTAGAACCCCTAGCCAGCAATAACACCAAATGCCGGGGGAAAAGGATCGTTGCCAGGCCAAGCCAAGGTGAGAGAGACCAAATGCCTGGCAACAAGAATATCCAGGCAGGCCACAGCAGACACGCAATCCATATTTTGTAAGCCTGGGCCGAAACCGCTTCAAGAGGAACAGTTTCGTCGAACTCAGCCGGTCTGGAAGGGACGCCGCGGTCAATCACAGCTTAAATTTGTAACGCTTGCTTAGAGTTGCAACAAGCTGCGGGCGAGGGAGGGAACGTCGCGGAGCGAGTTTAGCGTGTAACTGAGATGATCCCGGCCGCCACAATCATCGCCATGCCGCCCACCGAAATAAGGTCGGGAACCTCGGCGAAGAATGCAAAGCCCCAGACCACGGCGAAGCCCACATAGGCGAAGTCGAACGTGGCGATGATTGACGAGCGGCCGTTCTGATAGGCAAACGCCGTGCCGATGCTGGCCACGAGAATGCCGATGGCCAAGAGCCCAATTGCCATCATCTCACTGCGCCCCAACGCGCCCCAAGCACCTGCAAGAAACGGGGGCAAAGAACTGTCGACGGCGAGAAGGCTGAGGCTCCCAGTGGCGGCCACCCCGGCCACAATAAAGCTCGCGTTCAAGGCTCCCGCCAGCACCAGCGGATGTTCGTCACGGCATTTGGTGCGTGTGACGATCATGGCCAGCGCGTAAAGCATGGCCGCCCCCAGAGGCAGAAGGGCATAGAGGTTGAACGCGCTGGCAGCCGGCTTCAAGATCAGCACCACGCCGCAGAACCCAAGGGCGACGGCGCCCCACCCTGAAGGGCTCACGCGCTCGCCAGCCAGCAGGGCGGAGAAGAGCGTGATGAACAGGGGGAGTGTGTAGTAAGCGGCGGCCGCAATGGAGAGCGGCATGTGGGGCAGGGCCGCATAGTAGATGATCCACATGAGCACCAGCATGAGGCTGCGCGCCAGCGTCCAGCCGGGCACCTTTGGCATCAGCGCGACTTGGGGAAAGCGGAACCGCAACACAAGCAGCAGCACGGGAAGCGCCAGGCAGGAGCGCAAGACGAAAATCTGCCACAAGATAAGCTCTGCGCTGAGGGTCTTGATCAAAGCGTCGCCCAATGACAGCACAAGCACTGTGACCACGATCGCGGCGATGGCCAGGTTTTGGGTGTCGCCGCGGTCGGCGTCAGTGGCGTGCATGGGCTGGATCTCAATTTATTAAAACCAAGGGTTATGTTTATTTTCTACAAGATCCCTCGTAAATTGATTTCTGAGTTGATTTGCATTACTAAAAGTTATGAAAAATCTCAGGCGCCTGCTTCCCCCTCTCTCGTCTCTGCTGCCGTTTGAAGCTGCGGCAAGGCAGGGCAGCCTCACCAAGGCGGCGGCAGAGCTGAACCTCACCCAGGCGGCCATCAGCAAACAGATCCGCGCCCTTGAGACCGATCTGGGGACGCAGTTGTTTGAGCGCCGGAACCGCGCTGTCTTCCTGACCGAGGAGGGGCGTGAGCTCAGCCGCATGGTGTCTGATGCCCTTGGGCCGATCGGCGCCCATTGTGATGCGCTGAGGCACAAACATGAGGGCGGGGATGTGGTCCTGCGCTCCCAGCTGTGCGAGGGGCTCTACTGGCTGATGCCCAGGCTTTCCAAGTTCTATCAGCTCCACCCCGATGTTCCGGTGAAGGTGATGGTGTCCACCAGGCCGATCCCCGAAGCTGAAGAGCGGTTTGATCTGGCGCTGCAAACGATCGGGCGCGATATCGGTTCTGCAAAGCTGGTGTTGACCGGCGCCGATGAGGTCTTTCCGGTTTGCAGCCCGTCCTACCTGAACGGCCTGGACCAGCCGCCCGATCTTACCCGCCTGGCAGACTACCATCTCTTGCATCACAAGGTTGTTCCGCAAGACTGGGTCGATTGGGACCACTGGTTGGATGAGTTGAACGCACCCGTGCGTGTGGGGGATGCAGGCGAGGCCTATGACAGTTACCCGATGATGCTGCAGGCCGCGTTGGAGGGGCACGGAATTGCGCTTGGCTGGCGCCGCACGGTGGAAAACCATCTCAGCTCCGGCGCCTTGGTGCGGCCCTTTGCGGGCAGCCTTTCGCTCCCCGACGGCCTATCGATCTATCAGCCCGCAGAGGGGCAGCCGCGGGCCGGAACAGGGGTGTTGCTTGCGTGGTTGAAGAGCGAATTGTCGTAGCGCTCATGTTTGACAGATCACAGGGTGTGGGCGATGGGTGAGCAACTCGCCGCCCTTACAGGACTGTTCTTTGCCGCGTTTGGCGCCGCAACCATTCTGCCGTTTCAGTCGGAGTTCGTGCTGGGGGCTCTGCAAGCAGCCGGGGCTGCGCCTGTGTGGATGCTCTTTCTCGTGGCTTCGATTGGCAACACGCTGGGGGCGGTCGTCAACTATTGGCTGGGTCTGGGCATCGACCGTTTTGAAGGCCGCCGCTGGTTTCCGGCCAGCCCGCAGCAAATGGCCCGCGCCCGTGACTGGTATAGCCGCTGGGGTGTGTGGTCGCTCCTGCTCTCCTGGGCCCCGTTTGCAGATCCGCTTACCGTGGTTGCAGGCATATTCCGCACACCGTTCTGGCTGTTTCTAACCTTGGTGGCGATCGCAAAGAGCGGCCGCTACGCCGCGGTGATTTGGCTGTGCAAACACATCAGCTGGTGTGCGGGAGCATGAGCGCGGGAAAAGGGACAGGAGCCTCCCTTAGCCCAGCTTCGCCTTCACCAACGCGCTGGCCTTGCCGAAGTCCATCTGGCCGGCAAACCGTTCCTTGAGCGCGCCCATGGTGCGGCCCATGTCTTTCAGGCCCTCGGCGCCCAATTCGGCGATAACCCCGCTCACGGCGGCAGCCACGTCATCTTCAGACATCTGCTTGGGCAGAAACTCCTCGATGATCACGATTTCCTCGCGCTCCTGCTCGGCCAGCTCAAGACGGCCTGCACCCTCATAGGTGTCGGCGGATTCCCGCCGCTGCTTGATCATCTTGGCGAGGATTTCCATCACCTCGCTTTCCTCAACCTCATCGCCCTTTCCGGCGGTGCGGTTCTGGATGCCGCGGTCCTTGATGGCGGCGGTCATCAGGCGCAGGGTGCCCATCCGCCGCTTCTGCTGGGCCTTGGTGGCTTCTTTCAGCGCACCGGTTATGGCTTCTCTCACGGGTAGTGTCATGGTTCTCCAACGCCTTGTGGGCGCCCCTCTGCCCTGCAGGGGCGGACCATAGAACAGGTTGTGGTGCCAAATCAAATCTTTTAACAGCCACTAACTGACTGATTTTCCTGAATTATTTCTTGTGGAGACTAACTTGCTTTTTTCTTAGACTCTGCCTAGTTTGCACCGATCTCTACTGTTAAGCATTTGTTGCAAGTAACAAATTTACGAACCACGCCCAAGCGTGCGTACGGAACCTAAACATGCCCACACTCTCTGAAGTCAGTCCGAACCGCCCCGCGCCTGCGCCCTGGTCAACGCCCGTCTACACAGCGGTGCTTGTGTTGGCCGACGGAACCGTCATCGAAGGCTTCGGTCTAGGTGCCGAAGGGATTGCCGAAGGCGAGGTTTGTTTCAACACGGCGATGACCGGATACCAGGAAATTCTCACCGATCCCTCCTACGCCGGACAGATCATCACCTTCACGTTTCCGCACATCGGCAATGTGGGGGCCAATGACGAAGACATCGAAACAACCAACCTGGCCGCCTCATCGGGCGTGCGCGGCGCAATTCTGAAGGCCGACATCACCGAGCCCTCCAACTACCGCGCCGCAAAGCACATCGATGACTGGCTTAAGGTGCGCGGCATTGTGGCGCTATCTGGCATCGATACCCGCGCACTCACCACCCGGGTGCGCGAGGGCGGCATGCCCAATGCGGTGATCGCCCACGATCCGGAGGGTAAGTTCGACCTGCCGGCCCTAAAGGCGCAGGCAGCCGCATTGCCCACGATGGAAGGCGAAGACCTGGTGCCTGGCGTCACCACAGCCCAGCGCTATGACTGGGATGAAACCGGTTGGGTCTGGGATGAAGGCTTCGGCCGCCTGGAGGCCTCCAAGTACAAGGTTGTGGCTGTTGATTTTGGCGCCAAGCGTAACATCCTGCGCTGCCTGGCCGATGCCGGTTGCGCCGTGACGGTGGTGCCGGCCACGGCCAAGGCCGAAGACATTCTGGCCATGGAGCCGGATGGCATCTTCCTCTCCAACGGCCCTGGGGACCCGGCGGCCACCGGCGCATATGCGGTTCCGGAAATCCGCAAGCTGGTCGACAGCGGCAAGCCCCTGTTCGGGATTTGCCTTGGCCACCAGATGCTGGCGTTGGCCCTTGGCGGCGACACCATGAAGATGCACCAGGGCCACCACGGCGCCAACCACCCGGTGCAAGACCACACCACAGGCAAGGTGGAAATCACCTCCATGAACCATGGATTTGCGGTGGATGCCGGCAGCTTGCCGGACGGTGTGTCGCAAACCCACACGTCTCTGTTTGACGGCACCAACTGCGGCCTGGCGGTGGACGGCAAACCGATTTTCTCGGTCCAGCATCACCCCGAAGCCTCTCCTGGCCCGCAAGACTCGTTCTACCTGTTTGAGCGTTTTGTGAAGCTCATGGACACGGCGTAATTCTGCACTTGAGCGCTTGAGACTTCACCCCCGCAGCCATACACTGCCTTCAAAACAGAAAGGCGAGGCGGATGGCGAGCGATATTGACATTGGCACCATGTTCGGGGCCGGCGGGGCAGACACATTCATGGGCCTGCCACCCTGCTTTGACGTCACCCAAATTGAAGCCAAAATCGGCCTGATCGGCGTGCCCTGCGCCACGCCCTATCCCTCTGTGGGGCCATACTGCTCCGGCGCGCCGGCGGCCATGCGGGCCGTCATGTCCCACTACGGAGACAATATCCAGCATATGGACTTCGATTTGGGCGGCCGGGTGTTTCCGGACGGTGAGGTGTGCGCGGTTGATTGCGGCGACCTGCCTTACGATGAGAACGAGGCAAGGGCCAACCGCAAGCGCATTCGTGATGCCGTCTGCTGGATGCTCGACCGCGGCGCCGTGCCCATTGTGATGGGCGGCGATGATTCCATCCCCATTCCGGTGGTGCAGTCGTTTGAGGGCAGGGGAGATCTCACCATTTTGCAGATCGACGCCCATATCGATTGGCGCGAAGAAGTGGGCGGTGTGCAGATGGGGCTCTCCAGCACCATGCGCCGGTCGTCGGAAACTCCGCATGTCACCAAGATCATTCAGGCCGGCCAACGCGCCATCGGGTCGGCCCGGCCTGAAGACTATGAGGACGCGGTTGCCTGGGGCACAAAGTTCATCACCGCCCAGAAGATCCACAAAGAGGGCACCGCCCAGGTGATCGAGCAGATTGATAGCGGCAGTGATGTGTTGATCAGCCTGGATGTGGACGCGCTCGACCCGTCCATTGTGCCGGCGGTGCTTGGACCGGCCCCCGGAGGCCTCAGCTACTATCAGGTTGTCGAAATGATCCAGGGTGTTGCCGGCAAGGCCCGCATCGCGGGATTCAACATTGTGGAACTGTTCCCAGAGCGCGATGTGAACGGATTGGGTGCGCTGAACGCGGCGCGGATCGTCATCAACGCCCTGGGCCATGTGGCCCGCCAAGTGGCCTAAGGAAAAACGCTCCATGTCTATGAGTTTCGATTTTGCCGGCAAGACGGTGTTCATCTCCGGCGGCACCAGCGGCATCAATCTGGGCATTGCTCAAGGTTTTGCCGCCGCCGGCGCCAAAGTGTTCGTCATCAGCCGCAGCCAGGACAAGGTGGATGCGGCGGTGTCCTCAATCCTGGCGGCAGGCGCTGAGGGGGCAGACGGCCGCTCCACCGATGTGCGCGATCATGATACCGTGAAGTCGGCGTTTCAGGCGTGCGCCGAGCGCTTTGGCGAAATCGACGTGTTGATCTCCGGCGCCGCGGGTAATTTTCCTGCCATGGCCAATCAGATTTCCTCCAACGGCTTCCGCTCCGTTTTGGAGATTGACGTTCTGGGCACCCATCATGTGATGACGGCGGCCTATCCGCACCTGAAGAAGCCGGGCGCTTCGGTCATCAACATCTCCGCCCCGCAGGCCCTGGTCCCCATGGCCGCCCAGATCCATGTATGTGCCGCCAAAGCCGGTGTGGACATGATCACCAAGGTGCTGGCCCTGGAATGGGGCCCGGAAGGCATTCGCATCAACTCAGTCATCCCGGGCCCCATCGAGAACACCGAAGGCATGCGCCGGCTCGCCCCGGGCGAAGATGATATGGACCGGGTGAGCAACTCGGTGCCTCTGCGGCGCAACGGCCAGGCAGAAGACATTGCCCACATGTGCATGTTCCTGTCGTCTGAGCAGGCCAGCTACGTTAACGGGACCATCGTTCCGGTGGACGGCGGTTGGTATTTGGGCGGTGTGGGAAATGCGATCGGGGACATGCTGAAAGCCTTCGATACCGCCAAATAGGGCCGTGTTGACCGAAATTTCACGGTTTTAAGGCAGGCTGGAACCTCATTTGCCGCGAGGTTCTGCGTTGACGTTCGACGATCACATTACTGCTGAGCATTACCGTGAGATGTTCGCGGCTGCCAACCCGTTAAACGCCAAGTGGGCCGTGTGGGCGATCACCGCCTTCCTGGCTGCCTTGTGCATTGCCCTTGCCGGGGCCATGGGCGCGTTTTTCTATGCGGTTGTGCGTGTTGTGATGAAGAAGGGGCCGGCCGGCGTTGTCGCTGAGCCCACGACCCTTCTGCTGATAGGTGCAGGTCTTCTGCTCACTGCATTGGCGTTGTTCGTGATGGTCTATAAGTGCCGCACTCTGCGCCTTGTTTGGAAGGTTAAAAGCGGGCCCGATATCAGCGATATGGATCTGCGAGAGGGGCTCAATCTTGGGCCTGCCCGCTACATCCTTTCTGATCAGGGAATCCGCGTGGAGATGCCCCTCGATACTGAAGAGATCAAGTGGTCGGCCTTTGTACACTTTCGCGAAACGGCCAACGGCATCATGCTGATGTTCAACCGCACCAACGGTGTGGTGATGCCAACCGGGCAGCTGGTGGCCGCGGGCGACTACGATGCGGCCTGCGATATTGTCTCTAGCCAGCTCAAAAAGGCGGCCTAGGAGATGGCGCGTTTCACCTTGAACACAACGCTTACGCTCGACCATCACGCAGCCCACGTGAATCCCATCGTGGAGCGCACCCTGGACAGGCATTATGGCCTCACGTCGGCACTCATGGGCACGTGGGCCAGCTGGCTCACCGTCCTGGTGGTGTTCGGTCTGTGCGCGCACCGGGGTTTGGAGATCGTTCAGGAGTGGCAGGCGTACGGGAACCTATACATGTGGACCGGCGACTGGGTGTTGCTGGCCATGTTCGGTGTCCTGCTGCTCTTGCTCATTCGCGACAGGGGCCGGCCGACCAGCACGTTCAAAAGAACCGTGAACAAGCTTGTGAGCTTTGACGGGGTCAATGTGGGGCCGATGACCGTCATTGCGGATGAAGACAGCCTGACAGTCGAGCACACCAAACGCAAAACCACCTACAAATGGGCCGCCTTCGAGGCCCTGGGTGAAACCGGCGAGGCGTTGGCCTTGCAGATGAGCAAAGTAATGGTGGTTCTGCTGCCGTTCTCAGCGTTCAAGGATGAGGCTGAACGCAAGGCGTTTGAGGCCTTCGCCCGCGCCAAGATAGAAACGTCGGTTCCCCGCTAACCTCATTTTTTCTGGTGCATTGTTCAAAATTGCAGCACCTTCTCAAAGTCTTTGAAGAAGGAGCGGTAGGGCGATGGATCCTGTTTGCATGGTTATAGGTGCCGGCGCCGGCATTGGCGGCAACGTTGCGCGGCGCTTTGCCCAAGAGGGTTATCATGCGGTCTTGTGCCGGCGCAGCAACGAAGACGGTTTGAACCAGATGGTGAAAACCATCCAGGCCGACGGCGGCAAGGCCTCAGGCTTCCTCCTCAACGCGGTGAAGGAGGGCACCATCGAAGAGCTCATTTCCGCGGTTGAGGCCGATGTCGGGCCCATCGAGGTTCTGGTCTTCAACCTGGGTGCGCAAACCGGCAATCTGAGCCTTGAGGCCACGACCAACAAGGCCTTCGAACTGGGTTGGCGCCTGGCCACGTTCAGCTTGTTCCGCGCAGCCTCAGCGCTCTGTCCATTGATGGAAAAGCGCGGCAAAGGCACAATACTGGTGACGTCGGCCACAGCTGCCCTGCGCGGTAATCCCGGCCAGCATTCTCATGCGGCTGCCATGGCGGGGCGGCGCATGTTGTGCCAGTCCTTAAATGCCGAATATGCCTCGCGCGGCATTCACGTGGCCCACATCCTGATTGACGGCATGGTCGACGCGCCCGATACCTTGGGCAAGATACTGGGCCCTGAACGCTTCCAAGAACTCAGAGAGAACCGGGGCCTGGAGCATGACGGCCTGTTGTTGCCGGAGCAGGTTGCGGACACCTACTACCATCTCTCCCAGCAGCACCGCTCGGCCTGGACCCACGAAATAGACCTGCGCCCGTTTTCCGAGACGCCATGGTGGAACAGTTGAGGCTTCTGCGGTTCCCACTGAGAGGAGTACACCGCAAGTTGGGTCTACTGCCTTAGTGGTTTTCGTTATGTGTGCTGCACCGCCGTCAGAACCGCTCCACCCAGGGGCGCAGCTCTATCTCCCAGGTCCAGGCTGAACGGTCCTGCTTGAGCACATGCATGTAGGTGTCGGCGATTGCGTCCGGGCACAGCATGGAATCAGGATTGTCCGCCTCGTCCACCCGTTCCGGGCGCAGCGGGTTCCGGATGCCGCCGTCGATCACGAAATGCGCCACATGAATGCCCTTGGGCGCCAGTTCGCGGGCCATGGACTGGGCCAGCCCGCGCAAGGCGAACTTGCCCATGGCAAACGGCGCAGACTGGGCATAGCCCTTCACCGAAGCCGAGGCGCCGGTGAACAACACCGCGCCATGACCATTTGGCTCCATGCGCTTGACCGCCTCTTGGGCCACCAGGAAACCGCCATAGCCGCTCACCATGATGGCATCGCGCACTCGTTCCGCGTTGAGTTCGCTGATGGGGCCGCGCTCGCGCCCCGACGCGTTGTAAAGCACAACGTCCGGCGTGCTGCCTTCCTCATCCAGGCCGGCAAACAATGCGGCCACGGCCTCAGGGTCCGAGGCATCGCAGGCATAGGCCTGGGCGCCGGTTTGTGAGCACAGCTCCGACAAGTCACCCGGCGTGCGGGCGGCAAGCGAAAGGATCCAGCCTTCGGCGGCGCAAAGCCGGGCGAAAGAGGCGGACAGTCCAGGGCCAGCGCCCACAATCAGCGCACTTTTATAATCCGGTCTTGCCATCTCACATCTCCCTGCAACACAGTGCACAGCAGCCTAGCAGAGAACCGGAGGAACACCATGACCGTTTCCATAGAAAAGTCCGATCGGGTTTGGACGGTAATCCATAATCGGCCCGAAGCACGCAACGCCATGGACCCTGACAGCGCAGACGCCCTGCAGGCCGCCTTCTTGGAATTTGATGCCAGTGATGAGGCTGATGTTGCGGTGTTCTACGGCGAGGGCGGGGCGTTTTGCGCCGGCTGGGATTTGAAGTATGCCGCCACGTTGCAAGACACCAGCGAGATCTCAGATTTGGACTTCCCGGAAAGCTTCGACGCAAACGACAATGGCGGCGCCATGGCGCGCGGGCCCATGGGCCCCTCAAGGCTTCATCTCAGCAAGCCGGTGATCGGCGCCATTGCGGGACCTGCGGTGGCCGGCGGCATGGAGCTTGCCCTGTGGTGCGATTGCCGGGTGATGGAGCAAAGCGCCTATCTCGGGGTCTATTGCCGCCGCTGGGGCATTCCGTTGCTGGACGGGGGCACTGTGCGCCTGCCGCGCATCGTGGGGCGGGGCAGGGCCCTGGAGATCGCCATGACCGGCCGCAAGGTGCCGGCCGAAGAGTGCTTGCGCATTGGCTTGTGCGAGCGCGTTGTGGCCGATGGCACTTGCCGTGAGGCAGCTGAAACGATGGCCCATGAAATCGCACGTTTTCCGCAAGCTTGCGTCCGGGCCGACCGGGCGTCCATCTATGGCCAGTCCGGCAAGGGCCTGTGGGAGGCAATGCAAGACGAATGGGTGGGCAGCATCGATGTCGCCAACCAGGAAGGCATTGCCGGGGCAGGGCGATTTTCCGGCGGTGCCGGGCGCAGCGGTGATTTTGAGAACATTTGAGGGGATCCAATGGCAGAGACCGAACACCACCGGCTGAGAGAAGTCAGCCTGGGCGACCAGCGCAGCCTCACCATTCACCGGTTTGGCCAGCCGGGCGCGCGTCCCAAGGTTTATGTTCAAGCCGGCATTCACGCAAACGAGCTTGCGGCGCCCCTGACCGCCCACCATTTGGCAGACCGCCTGAAGGCCGCTGATGAGGCGGGGCAGGTGGTTGGTGAAATTTTGGTGGTTCCCATCGCCAATCCGATTGGCTTGTCCCAAGTCCAGAGCGGTGAACATTTCGGCCGCCACGATCTGGAGACCGGCGGCAACTACAACCGTGCCTTCTTCGACGTCAGTGAGGCGGTTCTGCAAGCTGTCATGGGGCGCCTCGGGTCAGATGCGGCGGAGAACACACGGTCCGTCCGGAGCGCGGTATTGAATGCGCTGAACGACGTGACGCCGCGCTTTGCGATCGATGATCTGCACATTGAGCTGCAAAAGCGTGCCTGCGATGCAGACATCGTGCTTGATCTGCACACCGATTCAGATGCGGAGATGCATTTGTTCCTCGATCCCACCCAATGGCCCGCAGCTGAAGATCTCGCAAGCGAGCTCGGTGTTGAAGTGGTCATGCTGGCGCGCGCCTCAGGCAGCAATCCGTTTGAGGAAACCATCGCGGCGCCCTATGTGGCGGTGCATGAGGCCCACGGAGAAGATCACCCGATTGATGTGCCCCTGACCGTGGTGGTTGAGCTTAGGGGCCTGGCGGATGTGAGCGATGAGTTGGCGGGCCAGGATGCCGACGCCCTGATGCGTTTTCTGCAGCGCCGTGGCTGCCTTGCCGGCGACCCTGGCGCACAGCCTCCGTTCACCGGCGTTGCGGCCCCCTTCGAGCAGACAACGTTCCTGTGGGCCACAGCGCCGGGCATCGTGGCGTTCAAGAAGCCCCTTGGGGCAATGGTTGCGGCAGGTGATGTGGTGGCGGAGATTATTGATGTGTCCGCCATGGCGACCGACGGCGCCCGCACACCGGTGCTGGCGGAGACGTCCGGCAAATTCTTCGCCCGCAGCTTGACCAAGCTGGCGCGGCCCGGACAGGACATCGGCAAGATTTTCGGAACGACGCCCGTGGAAGGACGCGTTGGTGATCTGCTGTCTGACTAGGGCAGGTGCGGGTCCGCACCTACGGGTACGATAAGACCCTGAATCTTATGATCATGGAGGAAAGCGTCGCCTTGCTGAGGTGGATGCAGTGGTGAAAGACAAAAAAGACATCGTGGACGGCTGGTTCGAGTGGCTGTTCTTTTGGCTCCCGAGGCAGGCCGTTCAGGCTGCCTTGGCGTGGCGGAAAAGCTGCCGGGTGTCGTTGATTGCCTTCTTATGATGTGGCCGCAGGCGCAGGTTTGTCGTTTGCCCAAAGCGGACAAAAGCAAAATCTTCATGCTCGCAGCTTAATGCAATCATATCGTCGGTCGGCGGGCAATCGAACAGGCAATGAAAAGACGCCACCAGGCAAACACGACCGTTTGCGCGCCTCCGGTGAACCACCGAGAGCTGATCGAGCACCGCCACCGTCAGACCGGTTTCCTCATAAACTTCGCGTCGTAAGGCTTGCTTGACGTCTTCGCCCAAGCGGACCCTTCCGCCTGGAAGATCCCAGCGGCCGTTTGGCCGGCGAAGCAACAGCACCTGTTCCTCCCGGCAAATTACGGCCTTTGCGCTCACATCGAAATTTCGTGGAGAGTTCTGCGTATCCAGTTCCATCGCCGATCCCATGACAGCGCCCCCACGCACGCATCATGGTCGATCAACACGGTTAACAAGGCGTTAACCGGCAGTGTTCCGCCACATCATGTGGCGGTAAAAAGGCGGCCCCTTAGCGCGCCTGCGTGATCTGCACATCCTTGCCGGCACCAGCAATTGCCGAACCGGCGCCGATGGCCAGTCCCACAAGGGGAACCGCCAGGCACATGGTCGCGACCACCATCAACGGGCGCATGGCGCCCTTGGGCCGCCGTGGGCGGCGGTTCATGAGGCCAAGCTGCGCATCTGAGGCCATCGCCTGCAGAGCCAACGCGTTGCCATATCCATTTTTGGCCATTGTTTTCAAACTCCCAGCAAAACTAGCCTGAATGGTCTCAGACCCGCGTGAAGGAAGATTCGAAAAATCTGGTACAAATTTATTCAATTCCTCATGCTTGCAGGACTGGCGAGCGGTGTACAGGCAGCTGAAAAGCCGGGTGATAAGCCAGCTGAAAAGTCTGCCCACAATTGCGCCCAGGGGCAGGCCCATCTGGCCACACATGATTTTGGCGCCGTGAAGGGCGTCTCCAAAGGGCCCCTAATAGATCTTGAAGCGGGAAGCAGTCTTAGGCTTGCCGGGCTGGTCATTCCGGCGGTTCCGCGAAACCGCAAGGATGTTGAAGCCGTCAAGAATGCCAACGCTGCCTTGACCTATTTGCGCAAGGTGGTTGCCGGACGCAGCCTTCTGGCGCACCCGGCGTTCAAGGCCGACCGCCACGGCCGCAAGTGGGCCCAGCTATTTGTCACTTCCGGCGACGCTGATGAACGCAGATGGCTGCAAGCTGCTCTGGTTGAGGCGGGATATGCCCGTGTTTCCCCTGCAACCCGGGGCAGTTCCTGTGCGAACATCCTGCTGAAACTTGAGGCCCGGGCACGCACCGAGAAGACGGGCCTCTGGGACCAGGAACGGTTCACCGTTCTCGAGGCCTGGGCCACCCGAAAGCTCAGACGCCGGGAAAACAGCTTTCAGCTTGTGCGCGGCAAGGTGACGGGCGTGGCTGAAACCAAGCGGGTCACATATGTCAACTTTGGCAAGGACTGGCGCACGGATTTCACGGTGAACATCAGCACCCGCACTGCAAAGCGCTTAAAAAAGGTTGGATTCCAGCCCGCAGACTTGAAGGGAAAGATGGTGAGGGTGCGCGGCTGGGTGACCTACGCGAACGGCCCGATGATCCGGGTGCGTGCCGCAGAACAGATTGAAATACTGGATGCTTCAGACAAATAAAAAGGGCCCGCACCTTCAAGTCCGGGCCCTTCAATAAGTTCCGTCGCAGCGCTGTTACGCGGCAGCGTTTTCCGTTTCTTCTGCCAGCGCATCTGCGGCGGCTTTTTCAGCCTTAAGAGCTGAATTGTTCAGAACGGCTTCAACTTCAGAAACAGCCGCGGCATCGTCGGTTTTGCGAACCGCTGCAATTTCACGGGCCATGCGGTCCAGTGCCTGTTCATAGAGCTGGCGCTCTGAATAGGACTGTTCGGGCTGGCGGGCAGAGCGGAACAGGTCGCGTACAACTTCAGCGATCGAAATAAGGTCGCCCGAATTGATCTTCGCTTCATATTCCTGGGCGCGCCGTGACCACATGGTGCGTTTGATGCGGGCGCGGCCTTTGAGAACCTTGAGGCTCTTTTCCACCAGATCCTTCTCCGACAGCTTGCGCATGCCGACGCTTTCAACCTTGGCCAGCGGCACCTTCAGGGTCATCTTTTCTTTTTCGAAGTCGATGACGTAGAGTTCCAGGCTCGTGCCGGCAATCTCCTGCTCTTCAACTTCAACGATCCGGCCCACACCGTGAGCTGGATAAACAACAAATTCATTTGGCTTGAACTTCAGTTTTCTTTTAGCGGCAGCCATGCTGGTAGATACCTCGCCTAATTGGTTTCAAATATGTGTTCATTCCAATGTGGAAGCTGGAAAAGCGCCGTAAGAAACACCTCGTCAGAGCTCCCAAAATGTTGCCCCGATTTTTCGTGTCCACGGTTCTTTTGGTTTTGCCGTCTTAACCCGCCAGAACGTTAAAACGTCCCATCTCTAAACTGCGGCAAAAATAATCCGGGCAAAACGCCCGGCCTCCGGTCTTTCCAGTCGGAATGAATATCCTGATTTGTCAGATACATATAGCACAGAATCAGCCCAATTTAAAGGGCCTTGGCAGACGATTTGAACCTGATCTTGCTGAAAATTGCCCTTAATCGAGCAATGGTTAACCCTGATATCGATAAAAACGGGGCGTTTTATGCCTCAATCGCCTTCGCCGGGTTCTTCGGAAAAGTATTTTTCGAATTTGCCCAATTCGCCGTCGAATTTCTTGTTTTCCTCAGACACTTCGCGCGATTGGGTGATGTTTGGCCATTTCGAAGCATATTCGGTGTTAATGGCGAGCCACTTTTCAAGGCCTGGTTCGGTGTCTGGCTTGATGGCTTCAATCGGGCATTCCGGTTCACACACACCGCAGTCGATGCATTCGTCCGGGTGGATTACAAGCATGTTGTCGCCTTCGTAGAAACAATCCACGGGACACACTTCAACACAGTCGAGCAGTTTGCATTTAATGCAGTTCTCAACAACGATGTAGGTCATTCATTCACTCCACGCCGGGGCTCACCGGATTGCCGCCCCGTTTGCCTAGTTCGGTAAAACGAACGCTCTATCTCAGGCTCGCCTCTGGTGCAATACCTATATTGTCCCACCATTCAATAGGGTGTGATTGCGAACAGGCACAGAGTTATCCAGTGCGGCCAAGCGGCCCATTGCCTCCCGGCAATTTCCCCCTATAACGCGAAAGGAAGCGCCCTTCAAAACTAGGCCGGGCGATTCCTTCCCTGGCCTTTCGTTTGAGGGGCGCTTTGCTTTGTGAGGACGTGCAAATGTCAAATGTTGTGGTGGTTGGTGCCCAGTGGGGCGACGAGGGCAAAGGCAAGATCGTCGATTGGCTGTCGGAACGGGCCGACACGGTGGTACGGTTTCAAGGCGGCCACAACGCGGGCCACACCTTGGTGATTGATGGGGTCACCTACAAGCTCTCCCTCTTGCCATCAGGCATTATACGCCAGGGCAAATTGGCGGTGATCGGCAATGGTGTGGTGATCGACCCCTGGGCGCTTGGCGATGAGATCAAACGCGTCGAAGCCCAAGGAGTTTCAATCACCCGGGACAACCTGCGCATTGCCGAGAACGCAACGCTCATCCTGCCTTTGCACCGCGAGCTTGACGGCATCCGTGAAGCTGCTGCCGGCAAGGGCAAGATCGGCACCACCGGCCGCGGCATTGGCCCGGCCTATGAGGACAAGGTGGGGCGCCGGGCGATCCGGGTGATGGATCTGCAAAATCTGAACACGCTGGGTCCGAAGATCGAGCGTATGCTGACCCATCACAACGCTCTGCGGCGCGGCTTGAACGAACCTGAGGTGTCCGGCGAGGAACTGCACGGCCAATTGGCCGAGATTGCACCGACGGTGCTGCCGTTCATGGAGTCTGTCTGGCAGTTGCTGGATGAACAATCGAGGGCTGGCAAGCGCATCTTGTTTGAAGGCGCGCAAGGCACGTTGCTCGATATCGATCACGGCACCTACCCCTTCGTCACCTCGTCCAACACGGTTGCAGCCCAGGCGGCGACGGGTAGCGGCCTTGGCCCCGACAAGCTTGGCTATGTGCTGGGCATCGTCAAGGCCTACACCACCCGTGTTGGCTCAGGTCCGTTCCCAACTGAGCTTGAAGATGAAGTCGGCCAAATGCTGGGAGAACGTGGCCATGAGTTCGGAACGGTGACGGGGCGCCAGCGCCGCTGTGGCTGGTTCGACGCGGTATTGGTGCGCCAGGCTCTGAAGACCTCTGGGGTCAACGGCATTGCGCTCACCAAGCTGGACATTCTCGACGGCTTTGAGGAAATCAAAGTGTGCACCGGCTATGAGCTTGATGGCACTAAGATTGACTATCTGCCTTCGGCCCAGGGCGCCCAGGCGCGGGTGAAACCGGTTTATGAGAGCTTTGAAGGCTGGTCAGGCTCGTCGGCCGGCGCACGCAGCTGGAATGATCTGCCGGCCCAGGCGGTCAAATATGTGCGTCAGATCGAAGAATTGATCGAAACGCCTGTGGCGCTGGTGTCCACCTCGCCAGAGCGCGACGACACGATCTTGATGAAGGACCCCTTCGAGGACTGACGCTCGAAACCAACGAATTTCGGCGAAATCGATTCTTTTTGCCTCGATGTGCCACAAACATGTTGCGCAGGCATGTCGGCTCGTAGTCTCATCCGATCATAATTGATGGGAGTAGCAAACGATGAAGCATGCATTGAAGTCATCTATGAAGACAGTCTTGGGTGTTTCGGTTCTGGTGACCGGAATTTCGCTGGGCGGGCTCGCAACCGCCACAACCGCGCAGGCCGCCGACAAGGTGAACTGGAACGTCTCACTATGGGGTAAGCGCCGGGCCTTCACGGAGGGTGTGGAAGCCCTGGTTGCCTATGTGAAAGACAAATCAGGCGGCAATTTCGAGATCACAATCAATTACGGCGGCACACTGTCCAAGCCGCGTGAGAACCTTGACGGCATTTCTCTGGGTGCATTCGAGATGGCCGCGTTCTGCGCCTCCTACCATCCCGACAAGAACCGCTCGGTGACCGTGCTTGAATTGCCGATGCTGCCCATTCCCAACGGCGAGGTTCAAAAAGCCGCTGACCTGGCCGTCTACAACCATCCTTATGTGCAAAAGGAAATGGCCAAGTGGAATGCCAAGTTGCTGATGTCGGCTGCCTTGCCTCAATACGAGTTCATGGGCCGCGGGCCGGCACCGCGCAAACTTTCAGATTTCAAGGGAATGCGGGTTCGCGCCCTTGGCGGTATCGGCAAGGCCATGGCGGTGATTGGTGCCGTGCCCACGACGGTGACGGCACCTGAAACCTACCGCGCCATTGAGAGCGGTACGGTCGATGCCGCTGCTTTCGCGTTCTACTCTCACTTCTCCTACAAGGTGAACGAGGTTTCCACCTGGCGCACCATGAACCTGGCTCCAGGGTCGGTAAACTGTCCGACCGTGGTCAACATCGACGCCTACAAGGGTCTCTCAGACGCCAACCGGAAACTGTTGAGCGAGGGCGTCGACGCGGCTTATGCGGCTTTGTCAAAAGCCTATGGCGCAGCGATTGCGAAGTATGAACCTGTTGCTGACGCGGCCGGAATGGAGAAGATCGAATACTCCGCTGATGAGTTGGCTGCGTTCCGTGAGAAGGCGGCCGAGCCGGTATGGAAGACTTGGGTGAAAGAGCAAACCGCCGCTGGCGTGCCAGCCCAGGAGCTGCTCGATCTCGTGTTGAAAACGGCCCGGGACGCTGCAAAGTAGAGACCTAGATATCGGCACCTCGTTCTTGCTGGCCAGATTGGGCCGTGAGGCGGGGTGCCTGTATCAGCCGGTTTCATTTTGCGCGCCAATCGGACCTAGTAGATGACAGACACCAGCCACGGAGGCGCCTGGATCGGTGCCATAGACCGCGGGTACCAACGCATAGAAAACGCGCTCAACCTGTTTGCGGCGGGGTTCATATTTTTCTTGATGTTTCTTGCCGCGGTTCAAGTTGTGGGGCGCAAGCTCCTGAACTATCCAATCCCCGGATACATCGATTATGCCGAGCAATCGATTGCGATCTTCGCCTTTCTCGGGATCGCTTATTGCCAGAGGCTTGGCGGGCACGTTCGTATGGAGTTGTTGCTGGACAGGCTGAAACGCGGGCGCGCCTTGTGGATCGCCGAGGCACTGACAACCTTTGCCGCGCTGTTCATCATTGCCCTTCTGGCGCGCTATAGCTTCGATCATTTCCTGCGCGCCTGGTATAATGGCGACAGCACCATCGACATCAACCTGCCGGTCTGGCCCTCAAAGCTCATGGTGTCGTTTGCCTTGGCTCTGCTCTCGGTTCGGTTGCTGATTCAATTTGCCGGGTTCATGCGCCTGGTCCTTCATCCCGATGCGGAACCGGTTGCCGTGCCGTTGATCGCCGATGTCACCGAACAGGCAACCCAGGAAGCCGTTTCAAGTGGCTCGACCCCGGAAGAGCCGCGATGAGCAACTTCGAAATCGGTCTTGTATTCACCGGCCTGATGATGGCGCTTCTGTTTGGCGGCATGCGGGTCGCCTATGCCGCCGCACTGGCCGGAACCCTTGGTCTGATTGCGATATTTGCAAGCCGGATGGGTTTTGAAAAGGCGTTGCCCGCAGCTCTCGGCATGGCCGGCACTGTGCCTCATTCCAAAGCGGTGACCTATGCGCTTTCGGTCCTGCCTATGTTCATTCTGATCGGCTTTTTGGCCTTTCATGCCGGCATCACCAAGGCGCTCTTTGAGGCAGCGAAGCGTTGGCTTGGCCGGTTGCCCGGCGGCCTAGCGGTGGCAACGGTGTTTGCGACGGCGGGATTTGCTGCTGTCTCCGGTGCCAGCACGGCAACGGCCGCCGTTTTCTCGCGCGTGGCAATCCCGGAAATGCTGGCCGAAGGTTATAACCGCCGTCTTGCTGCTGGGGTGGTTGCGGCAGGAGGCACGTTGGCGACACTGATACCCCCAAGCGCGATCCTCGTGATTTACGCGATCATTGTGGAGGAATCCGTCGGCAAACTCTTGTTGGCCGGGTTTCTGCCTGGCGTGGTTTCCGCAATCATTTATGCCGGCATCATCGTAGCAACGGTGATGATACGGCCCGAGAGCGGCCCCAAGAGCCGGGTTTTTTCCGTTACTGAGAAAATCCAATCTTTGCCCGGCACCTTTCCCATTTTCGGTGTGGTCATCATCATCTTTGGGAGCATGTATTTCGGTTGGGCAACCCCAACCGAAGCTGGGGCGCTGGGCGCGTTTGTTGTCTTCATCCTCGCTATGATCCGCGGCATGCCCATGGGGGCGTTGCGCGAGGCGCTGGTGGAAACCGCCAAGCTCACGGCGATGATCTTCACCATCATCTGGGGCGTTCTGATCTATGTGCGGTTTCTCGGGTTTGCCGGCTTGCCCCAAGCGTTTGCCGGCTGGATCGGGACGCTGGAATACTCCCCCCTGACGATTTTGATCTGCATATTGCTGGCGTATGCGATCTTAGGCATGTTCATGGACGCAATCGGCATGCTGCTGCTGACGCTTCCGGTGGTGCATCCTGCGATCGTTGGGCTTGGTTTTGACACCATTTGGTTTGGCATCATTGTCGTGAAGATGGTCGAGCTATGCCTGATCACACCTCCCATCGGGCTCAACTGTTTCGTTGTAAGCGCGGTTGTGCCTGAAATACGCGTGCAGGACGTATTCCGCGGTTGCGCGCCGTTTTTCGTCGCCGACGTTCTGACCGTCGCGGTGTTGATTGCGTTCCCCGAAATCGTGCTGATCGTTCCGCGTCTCATGAGTGGTGGCTGAACGGGGCAGAGAGCAAATGGCAGAACACAGCCGGCCCATGGCCACAGATCTCCCCGCGCCTGAACCGACAATCTACAACTATGATCCGGTTACGGTGCACGGGCGCATCGCCTATCTGGCCGGACAGATCCCCAAGCAGAACGGCACGCTCGCCTTCTCCGGTCTGGTTGGCGGTGATGTGACACTGGGGGATGCAAAAAGTGCCGCCCGCATCTGTGCCGAACAGGCGCTTGCCTGGGTCAATAGATCTGCCGGCGGTTTGGCCAATGTAGAGCGGGTTCTGCGCATGGACTGCTTCGTTGCCCATGCGGATGGATTCACGCAGATTTCTGACATTGCCGATGCTGCGTCGGATCATTTGGTTGAGTATCTTGGCGATGCCGGACGTCATTCCAGATCGGTTATCGGGGTAAAGAGCCTACCCAGAGATGCGCCGGTGTTGATTGAGGTGACAATGGCCCTGCGCAGGGACGTTGATTGATGCGCGGGAGCGCAGCCCGGAGTTGGATATCGCATCTGAGCGCCCTACATTGAACTGATGATCTATGCGATTCTTGGAATAATCGTCCTGGCCATCGTTTTTTTGCCCAGCATGTGGGTGAAATACGTGATGGAGCAGCACAACTACGACCGGCCTGACTTTCCAGGCACGGGCGGCGAGTTGGCGGCGCACTTGCTGACCGAGGCCGGAATTGAGGATGTCACCGTTGAAATCGCCCGGGAAGGTGACCACTACGATCCCAAGGACAAGGCAGTGCGCCTCAGCCCTGCAAACCACGATGGCCGCTCATTGACGGCCGTGGCCGTGGCAACGCATGAGGTGGCGCATGCGCTGCAGGACAGCCAAGGCTACGCGCCGCTGAAACTGCGGACGCGGATGGCCAAGGCGGTGCACATGATCCAGCGGGTGGGGAGCGGACTGCTGGTGGCCACGCCGCTGATTGCGGTGCTGACACGCGCACCCTCCGTAATCCTGCTGGAAGTGGTCGCCGGCCTGGCGTTGATTGGCTCGAGCGCGGTGGCCCATGCGGTGACTTTGCCGGTTGAATTTGATGCCAGTTTCAAACGTGCTTTGCCCATTTTGGAGCGAGGCAAATACGTAGGTGAGAACGATATGCCCGCAGCTCGCAAGATTTTGAAGGCCGCTGCGCTGACCTATGTGGCCGCCGCCCTGATGAGCCTCCTGGATATTGCCCGCTGGCTGCGCCTTTTGCGCTTCTAATCAGCTTCGGCGAGAGCATGCTTCTTGATCCGAAGCAGCAGGCCCGATATCAGAGAGACCAGTGCCGCGCACACTACCCAAGGTTGCTTGATGTCGACCGTCGATCTCAGCCCATACGCCAAATCACCGTCCACCGGTGAGATTGAGGTCGGGGTTTGCGACTATCGTTTCCCCCAGCCGGTCAAAGCCGGGTGGCACCTTTTCAAGTTGAACGACACCTCAACGGCCACGCTTAAGCCGAAAATTCTGTTTGACTGGGGTGAGGGTCCCGCAGAGACCAGCACTTGCCCACTGGGGCCTTCCGGGCCGGGAACCTATGAGGTGCTGGTGCGCATCGCACGAACCGCTACGGGAGTTCAGTTGAAAGGCGGTGGCTCTGAGCAATCCCTTGAGTATGTGCGATTATCACACACTCCCCTTGGCAAGATTGGCGTGGCGAGGCACCTTTTGAGTTTGGCGGCGCGCACTGTGCTGTCGTGGCCGCCCGGGCGCTGGTTGTTCACCGTTATATCGCGCCCGCAGCCAGATGGCACCGCGCTGAGACTGATCCATCCCTTCAGGGCCTCTGTCCTGGGCATTGGGAGCAAGAAACGGCGCGAAGAAGACTATGCCAGATGGATAAGCGCGCATGATTATGACCACACCCGGCACGCAGACGCCTTGCGCGCCGAGCTGGACGCACTGGCAAACAAGCCTCTCTTCAGCGTGCTTATGCCGGTCTACAACGCGCCGCCGGATGTGTTGGAAAAAGCAATCCAGTCGGTTGCAGACCAAGTCTACCAAGATTGGGAACTTTGCATTGCCGATGATTGTTCCAGCGCGGTGCACGTTCGCCAGACGCTGGAGAAATGGAGTGCACGCGACAGGCGCATAAAGCTCGTGTTCCGTGAAGGGAACGGCCACATCTCTGCGGCTACTAACACCGCCTTTCAGGATCTCGCAACCGGCACCTGGGTGGTCATGCTGGACCACGACGACGAGCTGCGCCCGAATGCGCTGGCCGAACTGGCGTTAGCCGTTGGGCGGGCGCCCAACGCGCAGCTCATCTACAGCGATGAAGATAAGATTGATCTGAACGGCAACCGGTCCGAGCCGTGCTTTAAGCCTCAATTCTCCATCGAGCTGCTGCGCTGCCAGAACTATTTGAACCATCTCACAGCCGTGCGCGCCAGCATGGTCCGCCAGGTGGGCGGATGGCGGGAAGGCTTTGAGGGCAGCCAGGACTATGATCTGTATTTGCGGGTTGTTGAGCAGACCATGCCGGCAAACATCGTTCACATCCCGAAGGTTTTGTATCACTGGCGTGCAGTGGAGGGTTCGGCCGCCCTGGGCGCTGCACAAAAGGACTACACGGCACCTGCTGCGCTGCGCGCATTGAACGAACATGTTGCACGCTGCGATTTACCCTACGAGGTGTCCCGGTCTGCAGGATCGGTGTTTTACCACACGCACCCCAAGGTGCCAGAACCTGAGCCCTTGGTCTCCATCCTCATCCCCACAAAGGACGGTTTGGACGTGTTGCGTCCGTGCATTCAATCTATTTTGCAAAAGACCACATACGCCAACTTTGAGATTGTTGTCATCGACAACAATTCGGCCGACTCAAAATCGCATGCCTTCTTCAGCGAAATCTCCGAGCGCCAGAATGTTTCCGTGGTTGGCTATCGCGAACCGTTCAATTTCTCCGCTCTAAACAATTTCGCACTGCACCAGGCGCGGGGGAGCCATGTGGCATTGCTGAACAACGATCTTGAGGTCATTTCGCCCGATTGGCTCACCCATATGGTGTCATGGGCAGATCAGCCGGATATCGGCTGTGTGGGCGCCAAGCTCTATTATCCAGACGACACGGTTCAGCATGCCGGCGTGGTGTTGGGCATTGGCGGCGTGGCTGGTCATGGGCACAAGCGGGCCTCCCGCGCAGCGTCAGGCTATTTTGGTCATCTCCAGGTGGTGCGCAACGTGTCGGCCGTCACGGCGGCCTGCCTTGTGGTGCGCAAGTCTGTTTATGAGGAGGCCGGCGGGCTCGATGAGGAAAACCTGGGCGTTGCCTTCAACGACGTGGATTTTTGCCTCACCGTCCGCAAGCTGGGTTACCGCAATGTGTGGACGCCCTATGCGGAGCTCTATCACAAGGAAAGCCATTCCAGAGGACTTGAAGACACGCCGGAGAAACAGGAGCGATACCGCAAGGAGCGGGCTCACATGAAAGCCAAATGGGGAGAGAAACTTCTCAGCGACCCGTATTATTCGCCAAACCTAACCTTGCAAAAGGAAGACTATTCTTATCGCTAACCAGGTTTGCCCAACAGCATGGGGATAGCGTCGGCGATCATGGCCTTCACATCCAGGTCGGGCGTAACCTTTTCATACTTGTCGTCCATCAACAGCGCAGATGCGCCGTGCACGAACGTCCACATCTTCACAGCAACCGCGCCGGCATCCTGCTCCATGCCGTGCGCCATGCAATAGATCGTGATCTGTTGGATGAGATAGCCAAAGCAGTTGTTGCCCAGCTCAATCACCGGCTCTGAATCCTGAAGCGCCGGGGCGCCGCCGAACATCAGGCGAAACACACCGCCCTCAGAAAGTGCAAAATCAACATAGGCCTGGCCCATGGCGACGATGCCTTCAAGAGTGCCTTCGCCTTGCGCTTCAACGGCTTCAACGGCGCGTGCGGTCATGGCCTCAAAGCCGCGCGCGGTCACTTCAGCCAGAATCTCGTCGCGGTCTTTGAAGTGACGATAGGGTGCAGCGGTCGATACGTTGGCGAGCCTGCAAGCATCTGCCAGCGAGAAGGCATCTGCGCCGCGTTCATTGATGATGTCATAGCAGGCGGCAATCAACGTTTGGCGCAAATCGCCATGATGATACTTGCCCTTGGGGGCCGCCGTTTCCTGAAGCTCTTCGGTGGTCATGGCCATCTGATTCTACAAAGCACCCGTAACAATAATGTTAGCGCAGTTAACTTTCCCTTGCAATGTTAATGCCCCTAACATATGTTAACGCAGCTAACATACAAGACACTTCCCGCAATGAGGATCCGGAAATGGCCAAGACCGAGCAGATCGACAGCGCTCCGAAAAAACCTGGCAGGGCCCTTCGCTGGGCTTTGATGGGCGCCACAGGCTTGACCTTCGTCGGTTTGATGGTGGCCGGCACGGCCGCGCTTCATATGCGCGCAAACGCTGAGGTGCCGCCGGCGGCCAATCCTCCTGTAAGCGTTCACACCCAAGCTTTGAAATTGGCTGACAGCTACCAGATCACCGAACGTTTCGCCGGTCGGCTTGAACCGGCGCGGCAAACCCAGCTCTCGTTCGAGCGCGCCGGCCTGGTCCGCCAGGTGATGGTTGAGGAGGGTGATAAGATCACCAAAGGCGCCATAGTTGCCAAGCTTGATACGGCCAAGCTGGAGGCTGAACGCCAAACGCTGAAAGCCCAGGGCGCCGAACTTCAGGCGCGCAGAGACCTCGCGGCAGCCACGTTGAAACGCCAGGAAGACCTTAACAAGAAGGGCTGGCGCTCTGCTCAGAACTACGATGAAGCTCGCTTCAGCCTGCAGGAAATCGACGCCTCGATGCGCCGGATTGATGCCAGCATTGCCTCTCTGGATGTGGACATCAATAAATCCGTCTTGCGGGCGCCATTCGCAGGAACCATCGCCAGCCGCACCATGGATGAAGGGGCGGTTGTTGCAGCGGGCAGCAACATTGTTGAACTTTTGGAGACGGCCGAACGCCATGTGCGGATCGGTGTGTCTGCGGATGCGGCAGCCACTCTGAAGGCCGGCGAAACTCATCAGTTCAGCGCGGCTGGCCAAATGGTGGCTGGAACCATCATCGCCAAGCGCCCGGATCTGGATCCACGCACGCGCACTGTCTCGGTCTTGTTCTCTCTGGCCTCTCAGCAACCATTGCCCTTTGGCGAGATTGTGGAACTTGTCTTGCCCCGCAGTGTCTCGGCGCCGGGGACTTGGTTGCCTCTGAGCGCCCTGACGGAGGGGCGCAAAGGCCTGTGGTCAGTGCTCACAGTCACCCAGCGCGACGGTGCCCCGGTTGTGGAACGCGAGGCAGCCGAGATCCTTCACATTGACGGAGACCGCGTCTACGTTCGGGGTACGTTTACGGACGGTACGCGCCTGCTGCTGGATGGCACCAACCGCGTCACGCCCGGGCAGCAGGTTGCCTTGGCGCAGCAAGGCTAAATCCGATGGAAACTCTGTTCTTCCGCAACAAACGCATTGTTGCGCTGGCGATCTTCATGATTTTGGCGGCCGGTCTTTCGGCGCTCTCTACGGTAGGGCGTCAGGAAGATCCGGGCATCTCAAAAATCTTTGCAACCGTGCTGACCGCCTATCCCGGCGCGGACCCGGCCCGTGTGGAAGCTCTGGTGACCGAAAAGGTCGAGGAGGAACTAAAGCAGATCCCCCAGATCAAGAAGATCGAGTCCACTTCCCGCACCGGCATCTCAGTGGTTCAGGTGGAGCTGGGTTGGAAGCTTGGCAAGGCGGAGATCGAGCAGACCTGGTCTGAGGTCCGTGATGCCCTGTCCGATGCAGCCCGCAACTTCCCACAAGGGGTCGCCGAACCCAGCTTCGATGATGACCGGATCGGCGCATTCTCTGCAATTAGCGCTGTGCACGCCCGGCCGGGTGTTGAGGTCAGCCCGGCGGTGCTCAAGCGCTATGCTGAACTCCTGCAGGACCGCTTGCGCGAACTTTCCGGCACCCAGATCGTTGAGACCTACGGCGCGCGCAATGAAGAAATCCTGGTGGATATCAATCCCCGCAAGCTCACCTCCATGGGTCTGACCCCAGCGCAAGTTTCTGCGGCGATTGCAGGTGCTGATACAAAGATCCGCTCCGGGCAGATCAGAGGCCAAGGCCAGAACCTTTTGATTGAGACAAAAGGCGAGATCAAGAGCCTTGAGCGCATTCGCAACATTCCCATCAACGGCGGCAACGCAAGTGCGATCGTGCGCGTCTCAGACGTGGCCATTGTGACACGCAGCGTGCGCGAGCCGGCCACCAGTCTGGCCTATACCGATGGTACACCGGCCATCCTGGTCGCCGCCAAGATCGAGAACAACATCCGGGTTGATCTGTGGATGCAGCAGGTCAAGGCCATCCAGGCGAAGTTCGCAGCCGAGCTGCCCGGCGGGTTGGTCCACAAGATGGTGTTCGACCAAAGCCTCTACACGGCCGACCGGCTGCAAGGGGTTTTGAAAAACCTGATGATCGGCATCAGCCTTGTGGTTGCCGTGCTGTTCATCACGCTGGGTTGGCGCGCGGCGCTGATTGTTGCGGCGATCCTGCCGTTGGCAAGTTTCATGTCGCTGGCCGGTTTGCAGCTGGTGGGCATTCCCATTCACCAGATGTCGATCACCGGGTTGATTGTGGCGCTGGGCTTGCTGGTGGATGCGGGCATCGTCATGACCGACGAGATTAGAAAGAAGCTCGAGCAGAATGCCGACCGCCAACAAGCGGTGCGCGATGCGGTCAAACGCCTGGCTGTGCCGCTGCTGGCGTCCACCGTCACCACGGCTCTTGCGTTCGTGCCCATGGCCATATTGCCTGGTCCGCCTGGCGACTTCATCGGCGCTATCGCCGTGTCGGTGATCATCATGCTGATCTCTTCTTTGGTCCTGGCGTTGACGATCACACCTGCTTTGAGCGGCTGGTTCCTGTCAGCGGGCGCCGGCAACGGCAGGGCAGGGGTGCTCAGCACCGGCATGCGCTCTGAGCGCTTGGGCCGCTGGTTTGCCGGGTCCTTGAAGTTGGCTGTGAATTTTCCAAAGCTCGCCATCCTCGGCGCCCTCGTTCTGCCGCTCATCGGTTTTGCCGCCATGCCCACGCTGAAGGCGCAGTTCTTCCCCGGCGTTGACCGCGACCAGTTTTATGTACAGGTCAAGCTGCCCGGCGGCACCGCCATTGGTCGCACCCGGCAAAGTGTCACGAAGGCTGAAAAACTGATCCGCAAGCATGAAGATGTTCGCCATGTGCATTGGGTGGTCGGCGAAAGCGCGCCTGCTTTCTACTACAACATGCAAGCCAATCAGGATGGCGAGGCAAGCTTTGCCGAAGCCCTGATCACCACTGCATCGCCCGCCGCCACGGAACACATTTTGCCCACGTTGCAACGCGAGTTTGACGCCCAGATGCCCGAAGCGCGCGTCACTGCGCGCGGCTTGGTGCAGGGGCCGCCAGTGGCTGCTCCGGTGGAAATCCGGGTTGTGGGGCCAGACATCGAAGTGCTGCGCCAGCTCGGCGACCAGTTGCGCACGGCGATGGTCTCAGTCCCCGATGTGATCCAGGCCAAAACACAGCTCACCGGCGGCGCGCCGAAGATCTCGCTCGACATCGATGAAGAAAAAGCCCGGCTCGCCGGTTTGAACCTGAGCGCCATTGCCCGGCAGTTGGAATCCGGATTGGAAGGCGCCGTGGGTGGCTCCCTGGTCGAAGCCAGCGAGGAGTTACCCGTGCGCCTTCGTGTGGGAACTGCGGGCCGAAGCAGCATCGATGTTCTGCGCGGCATGGACGTTGTGCGCAATGATGCAGCCAGCCTGATGGCCGCAGGGATCTATCCCGGCGTGCCGCTCAGCGCACTTGGCAGCATTCGCCTCGTGCCGTCTGAAAGCCCGATCTTCCGACGCGACGGCGAGCGCATCAACACTGTGCAGGGCTACACCCACCGCACGGTGCTGCCGGAAGAGGCGCTGAAAAAGGTGCAAGCTGCGGTCGCCAAGGCGGGCTTGAGCCTGCCGGCCGGTTACCGCTTTGAAGTTGGGGGCGATTCAGATGCCCGCAACGACGTGCTGCGAGATTTGCTCGCCGTCGCCGGTATCGTGATCGCGCTCACCATTGCCACCATCGTGCTCACCTTCAATTCGTTCCGCCTGTCTCTGGTGACCGCCGCGGTTTCCGTTCTGGCCATGGGCCTGAGCTTGCTGGTGCTGGCGGTGTTCAAGTATCCCCTGGGCGTGATGGCGATCATCGGTGTGATCGGCTCCATAGGGGTGTCCATCAACGCGGCAATTATCATTCTCACCGCCTTGCAGAAGAATGCCGCCGCCGCTGCAGGCAGCCGTGCAGCGATCGTCGATACGGTTGCAGCCCAAAGCCGGCACATTGTCTCCACCACCATCACCACCTTCGGCGGTTTCCTTCCGCTGATCCTGGCCGGTGGGGGATTTTGGCCGCCGTTCGCCATGGCGATTGCCGGCGGTGTGCTGTTGTCGACGGTGGTCTCGTTCTACTTCGTGCCCCCCGCCTTTGCACTGCTCAACCGTCCCAAGGCTAAGGATGAGGTGAAGGCTGAGGTGTTGGAACTGAGCACGGAAAATGCGCAAGGCGCGCCGCTCTTCATGCAGGCGGCAGAATAAGCCAGCGCAGGGAAGGGCCCCGCGCTGGCCGTTTGTTTTCTATTCAGCGGCCTGGGTGTGAGACTGGGCAGTTTGCCCGAACAGCAACTTCTTGCCTTCCTCAGTCACCGCAGGCTGGCTGCGCCAGGGGTCGCCCTTGGCGTAAGCGTCCACCACGGCGGGCCGGGCCTCCATGGTCTCAAACCAACGCTTCAGGTTGGGGAACGTGTTCAAGTCCTGCTGCTGGCGCTCATAGGGCACAATCCAGGGATAGATGGCCATGTCGGCGATGGAATAGTCGCCGGCAACAAAATCGCGGCCCTCAAGGCGTGTGTTGAGCACCCCATAGAGCCGGTTGGTCTCGTTCACATACCGGTCCATGGCATAGGGCAGTTTTTCCGGTGCGTATTGCGTGAAGTGATGGTTCTGGCCGGCCATGGGCCCAAGTCCACCCATTTGCCACATCAGCCACTCTGTAACGGTTTTGCGCCCGCGCACGTCGTTGGGCAGGAACTGGCCGTACTTTTCAGCGAGATAAAGCAGGATGGCTCCGGATTCAAAAACCGTGATGGGCTCGCCGCCGTCAGTAGGGGCATGGTCGATGATGGCCGGCATGCGGTTGTTCGGTGAGAAGGCGAGAAACTCGGGCTTGAACTGATCGCCTGCGCTGATGTCGACCGGGAAGATCTTGTAGTCGATGCCGAGCTCTTCCAGGAAGATCGTGATCTTGTGCCCATTGGGGGTCGGCCAGTAATAGAGGTCTATCATTTGGGTCTGTCCTTCGTGGGGTTAGGCAGCTGCATAGTTCTGGGGGAACAGGGCGCGCATTGCTGCGTCGTCGCGCTCTTTCTTAAAGTCGACGTCCTTGCCAACGTTGCGGGCACGGGTCACTGCCGGGCGAGCGTCGATGGCGGCAAACCAGCGCTTCAGGTTGGGGTAGCGGTCCAGAGCATTTTCGCCGATCACAAGGGGGGCCCGGTCAATCCAGCCCCAGGCTGAAACATCGGCAATAGTCAGCTCATCGCCAACAATGAAATCGCGGCCAGCCAGGTGCTGATCCAAAACCTCATAGTGGCGTTCAGCTTCGCGTTGATAGCGGTTCACCGCATAGTCTGGCTTTTCCGGCGCCACATGCTTGAAATGCACAGCCTGGCCGGAGTAGGGGCCGATGCCTGTTGCAATGAACATGATCCACGACAGAAGCTCAGCGCGATCTTCGACCTTGCCGGCCAACTTCCCGGTCTTTTCAGAGAGGTAGAGCAGGATCGCGTTGGAATCGAACACGCGTTGGCCATCATGCTCAATCGCCGGTGTCTTGCCGTTCGGATTGAGTTTGCGAAACGCGGGCTCATGCTGCTCGCCGCGATAGGTGTCGACCGGCACCAATTCATAGGGCAGGCCGGTTTCCTCCAGATAGAGTGCAACCTTCATGGGGTTCGGCGTGTGGTGGAAATAGAATTTGATCATTTGGGCCTCTTGCCTGTGGGGATTGTGTTATTGAACTGATCGGTTCAACATACTTGCACCAATCGGTTCAAGATGGCAAGATGATTTTGTAATTCAAGATCACGAGCACGAAAAAATGAGTGGCCGCAGACAATTCAACGATGATGAAGCCCTTGAGGCCGCCATGCAGGCCTTTTGGAAAAAGGGCTATGAGGCCACGTCAATGTGCAACCTGGAAGAGGCCACCGGCCTCAACAAGTCGAGCATCTACAATGCGTTCAGCAGCAAGGAAGAGCTCTTCATCCGGTGCCTGGAGCGCTATTCGGAGCGTTATGCCAAACCGCTGCTCTGGGAGTTGAAGAAACCCGCATTTCGCGCGGCGATGACTGGGTTCTTCGACCGGCTGGTGAGCCGGTTCGATGACCCCGGCGCCCCTCCCGGCTGCCTGGCCACCATGGCTGCCATGGAACTGGGCCAATCAGGAGGCGAGACAGCCGGACTGATCTGCAGCAACCTTGAGACAATGCAAGACGCGTTTGAGGCGCGCTGCCGCAAGGCGGTCGAGGATGGCGAACTTGCTGCGGGCACAGATTGCAGCTCTCTGGCTGCGCTGCTCGTCTCAATGACCCGGGGCCTCGCGGTGATCAACCGGGCCGAGGGCAATTCGGCTCTGGCGCGTCAGGCGGTGGACGGCTTGCTTAACTCGGTCACGCCGGCCGGCGCGCCATAACGGCCGTAAAGCTTCCCGACTGAACTTCCTCATCGCGCTGGTTCAAAACCTTCACGTCCATCGAGAGATTGCCGCGGTCCGCCTTGCTGGGGTTCTCCTTCAGCTCGGTCACCTCCGCGCGCACACGAACTGTGTCGCCCGGCTTGACCGGACCGTCAAACTGCCAGCTCACCCGGCGCAAGGCCATAACCGTGCGCTCCAGAAGGTCGAACTGGCTGAGCAGGCCAAAGGTCAGTCCAACAAAGAATGGTCCGTGCGCAATGCGCCCGCCGAACGGCGTGGAAGCGGCAAACTCTTCATCCATATGCAGCGGGTTGTTGTCGCCGGTCATGCCGGCAAAATTAACCAGGTCAGCTTCGGTGATGGTTCGTGAGTAGGTTTCAAAGACCTCGCCTAGCGCAAATTCCTCAAAGTATCGGCCCATTGTTCCCTCCAGTGTTGTGCCTGCAGACTGCGCAAAAGGCCCGTCCAAGGCAACGCAAATGTGAAGGGTGCTGAAGCGCCGCGACCGCGCCGGCATGATACGTTCGGGCCATGGCAGCGAAATGGACATACCTCCTGGCAGCCCTGATGTTGGGCCTCGTGTTTCCTGGGCAGAATTTGCGGGCGGCCGAACAGCTCAAGGTTCTCGCGCATGTGGGGCCATGGCCGGTGATCGACCGTTTGATCGCCTATCGCGGCAGATTGTGGTTCTCCAATTCGGTCAAAGGGCAAAACCACAACTCAGCAGACATTTGGAGCTATGATCCAGCGAGCGGAAACGTCCGTTACGAGCGCTATCTGCACAGCCAGGATGCGGGCGGCCCGCTGATCCACCGGGATCTGCTGTACTGGCCGTTTGAGGACAGCCGCTTTTCCCTTGGCTGGGGCATGATCGAGGTAACCAACGGGGAAGAATGGGCGCCCTTGCTGGTGCCCACCGCCGAAATTTTCCATGTGCACCACCTGGCCGAACGGAAAGGCGACCTGCTGGCCGTTTCATCAGCATGGCGTGCGGGATATCAGCGCTCCCGGGACGGCGGCAAAACCTGGCAACAGGCTTATGATCATGAGACGCCGAAAGGGCGCGTCAGCCGGTTCACTACGACAGTCACAGTTGGCAGTCTGGTGTATTCCAGACTGCGTGCAGGCGGCAAAACCACCCTGACTGTGTGGAACGGCAATGGTCCCGTGCGCCAGGTGACAGGATGGCCGCAAGGAAGCCCGGTGTCGGCCTTGCTCACGCATAAGGACGCTGCCTATGCGGTGACGCGCCAAAACCAGACTTCGTCCGTTTGGCGGTTGAAAGGCGAGGGCGCTGAGCGATTGGCGCCGCCTGAAGCGGCTTGGCCGGTGATTGATTTCACCAGCGATGGTCGCAGCCTTTGGGCCGTCACCCGCATCGGCGACCAGAGCAAGGTGTGGCAAAGCAAGGATGATGGGGAAACCTGGACGGTGACCCATATGTTTTCTGGCGGCTCTCCCTGGCCCATCCACATCATGGACGACCAGGTGTATGTGGGCGGCAGGGGGGCAGATGGAATCGGCATTCTATGGGGGCCGGCCTTGTCCGGCCGTGTGACGCCGAAGATGCCAGATGCGCCAGCTCTGCCAGAGCAGTTTTTGGTCGGTGGATCCGCAGCAGACTGGCCTGTGCTGGGCAAAAATCTCCTCGCGGTCTTGGGGGATGTGAAAAATTACGAAAATCATGGCCGAGGCGCGTTCAGGAGCCTGATCATTGAGGCCGTCCGTAAGGGCGCGCCGTCAGGGTTTTTCCAGAGCAAGTTCGGGCAGCAATTTCCCTCCGCATTGGTTGGGACATTCGGAGGCCAGCTTAAGATGGAGCCGGCTGAAATTGGTACCACCTTGCTCCTCTGGGGCATGGGCCTGGCAGGCCACCAAAACGTTCCGCCAACCCTGTTGGCGGTGCCGTGGAGCAAACCCAAAAATCCACCTGAAAAATATTTCGCCCCAATTCTCACCGGCCTTTGGGCAATCTCAGTTTCCGGGCAAAACGACAAGGCAACCATCGACGCTTTGATTGCGCGGCTCGGCGAAAGCACAGACCCGGACTGGCTGCAGTCTCAGATCATCGGAACGCTGACCGCAATCACCAGCCAGCGGTTTGCCTATAACATCGATGCCTGGCGCGATTGGTGGCAGGCCGCCCGCGGCGGCTAGGACAGTTATCGGGCAAATCACGAGAGCGGGTATTATGGTCCTGGGTGATCCATTTCCTGGTCATATTGCTCCTGCGAGCGGGCTGCTTCAGCTTGAATCCAGGCTGTGAAAGCAGCGATCCGGGGGCGGGCCTGCGCGCCTTCCGGGCACACCAGATAGTAGGCCGCCTCTGCCGGGCAATGCACCTTGAACAGCCGCACCAGACCCACCGCGCTCAGGCCGCCGTCCACATGCGCACTGCGCACCAGCGCCACACCCTGGCCCGCGATTGCCGCCTGCAGCGCCATGTTCGAATTGGGAAAGCGCGGGCCCTGGTCGACCGGAAGATCCGGTACACCGGCGGCAGCAAGCCAAGTATCCCACGGCGAATTCAAGACTTCGTCGTGACGCAGCAATAGGGGAAAGCGCACGAGATCAGCCGGACTTGCCGGCAGGCTGAGCCGCTCCACCAACTGCGTGCTGCAAACCGGGAAGACGTATTCACGCAACAACAAGGTGCTGTGCAGCCCGGGGTAGTCGCCGTTCCCAAGCCGCACGCCCAAATCCACATCTTCGGTCGCGAAATCAACCTTTTGGTCTTTCGTCGAAATCCAGACATCGATCTCAGGATGGCGCGCGCGGAACGCATCCAGCCGCGGCACAAGCCAGGTCAGTGCGAAAGATTCCAACGTGCTGATCTTGAGCGCCCCGGTTGCGTCTTCGCTCCGCAGGCTCTGCAGCGTTGAGGTCAGTTGGGCGAAGAACTCCCGGGCAACCGGCGCAAGTGCCGCGCCGCTTTTGGTCAGCGCGAGTGGACGTGCATCGCGTGCGAACAGCTCAAGATCCCAGAGCGCTTCTAGATGCCTGATCTGATGGCTGATTGCGCTCTGCGTTACGTTCAGTTCGGCCGCCGCGCGGGTGAAACTGCCGTGGCGGGCCGCAGCCTCAAGGGCCCGCAATGCCGCGAGTGGGGGGAGGTGATCTGTCATGACTAACATGAATGATAACTCATGAAGTTCACGAGGACAATTCCTTTGAAAAATAAGGAGAATGTCGCAATCATATCCATCAGAACATGACGATTCTTCACGACCTTACCTTTATCAAGGAGCGGCGATGGCGACGGACCCTCGGGTTGGGCAGCGCATTATTCGTGACCGTTGGGGCGAGCCGATATCCCCATTGCCACCTAATCCCAAAAACCCAAGCGCTCAACCTTGGGTCATGCGCCTTTTAAACTGGGTGCGGCGCAATCCCTGCGCCCAGCCCGATGGCTCGGCACAGGCAGCCGCAGAAGCGACCCGTGCCCCATGCGATCGGGAATGAAGTTTGCCGCCACAGGAGCTTGAATTGACAACTACAGTGTTCGCCATGGTCATTGCCGCAGCCTTTCTTCACGCTGCATGGAACGCGCTGGTGAAAGTGAATGCTGACCGTCTCGTGCTCGTGGCGGTGATGATGGTCAGCGAGGCGGTGATTGCCATCCTTGTTGTTCCGTTTGTGGCGTTCCCCCCGCCGGAGGTCTGGCCCTACATTTGGGCGTCGACAGTTCTGCACACGGCCTATTTCGTTTTTCTGATTATGGCGTATCGCTACGGCGATTTGAGCCACGTCTATCCTGTTGCCCGCGGCTCTTCTCCGCTCATTGTTGCTGTGGTGTCTGTTTTAGCTGTCGGAGAAATCCTGGGCCGCCAGGAAGTTCTGTCGGTCGCATTGATTGCCTTCGGCATAATGAGCCTCACTCTGACGCGCGGTGTGAGCGGCCTGCGTGAGCCGAAGGCTATGTTCTTCGCCCTGGGAACAGGTGTGTTCATTGCCGCATACACTGTTGTGGATGGTCTGGGCGCGCGCCTCGCCGACAGCGCTCATAGCTATGTTTTCTGGCTAAACCTGTTTGATGGAATTCCAATAATTGCCTTTGCGCTTTACTTCAGAGGCGGCCAGGTGATTGCACACACCCGGGCTGCATGGAAGCCGGGAGCGCTTGCAGGTGTCGTCTCGCTGCTTGCCTATTGGATTGTCATCTGGGCAATGACGCAAGCGCCATTGGCGCTGGTGTCTGCCGTCCGTGAAACGAGTATGGTTTTCGCCGTGCTTATTGGCGTGGTCTTCCTCAACGAACGGCTGAACCTGGCGCGTCTGGCGTCAGTATCCCTCACCCTGATTGGGGTGGTGATACTGAGGGCGAGTAAATGAACTGTGGTTTGAACAACGCAGCGGTGCTGCCAACACACTACTTGGCTGCTCTAGGCACCTTGCCGCACCAGGCCTGGTTCAGACTGCTTTTGCCGGATGTGTTTGAGCCCTCGAACATCTGGATGGAGGCAATCGCCACAAGGGCGGAGTCTGCATTGGCCCCTTCCAGTTTGTGGAACCGCAAGGGATACCCACCGCCAAGACCGTTGGACTGGGCATGCTGCCAGGCCCGGCAATAGAGCACGGCCTGCAGATGGTCATAGGTGAACGCCTTGCTCGCTGAACCGCGGAACTGGACCACATTGTTCAATGCAGGCGTAACCTTGACGGCGCCGACCTTCGTAATCACGCCCGAGGGGCCTGCATCAAGACTTGAGGCGCCGCCGGCGCTGCTACCTGATCCGGAGTCCAATATCGGTTCATTACCAGCGCAGGCCCCGAGCGCAAGTGCGCCGGCCACCGCCGCCAACCTGACAAATATTTTCATGCACACCATCTTCCCAACCACCCCACGGCCAACACCCTCTACAGCCGCTCGCGTAAAAATCCTATCGTCTCAACATCCGCATTGGCAAATGCAAAGCGCAAATATCCCTCTTGTCCGGTGCCGAAATAGGTCCCCGGCAATGTGACAATCCCTTTGACCTCTGCCAGCTCCTTGGCAACTTCCCGCGAAGAAACCCCGGCATAAGGATGTTCCACATAGGCAAAATAGGCCCCAATGGCCCGCAGCTTCCAGCGGGGCAGGTGCTCCAACGCATCCCGGAACGCATCACTGCGCCTTTGCATTTCTGCGGTGTTCGCCGCGCGCCAGTCGGCCAGCGCCGGCAAGGCTTTGGCCACCGCAAGCTGGGCGGGCCGGGGCGCGCAGATTTGCAGGTTGTCCATCACCTTGACTGTTTCAGTGACGATGCCGGGCGCCGCAATGAGGGCGCCGGCCCGGTGGCCTGGAATGCAGAAGGACTTTGAGAAGCTGTAGAGCTGAATCAACGTCTGGTGCCAATCAGGTTCGCTCAGCAGGCCATGCGGCGCCCCGGCATTTGGGGCCAGGAAGTCGCGATAGGTCTCATCCACCACCAGCCAAGTGCGGTTGTCCGCACACACCTGGTAGATCTCTCTGAGCAGTTCAGGCGGATAGATTGCACCCGTCGGGTTGTTTGGGCTGCACAGCACGATGGCCGCTGTCCGCGAGCCGATGACCTCGGCAATGTCTGCCGGGTTCGGCAAGAAGCCGTTTTCCGCAACACAATCCACATACCGCACCCTGAGGCCCAGCAAGCGAAGGGTTGCCTCATGGTTGAAGAAGTTCGGGTTTGTCAGCACAACTTCATTGCCCCGGCTCGCAATCGTCATCAGCGCCACGTAAAAAGCTTGATTGCAGCCGGCGGTGATTTGCACTTCTTCGGGTTTGATTCCACAGCCATAAAGCGCTGACGCGTGAGCTGAATAGGCGGAAAGAAGTTCCGGTTCGCCTTCAATCAACCCATACCCCGCAGCTTCCGTGTCCAACGCGGCCTCAGCCGTCCATCGCAGAAGATCAGGGTGCGGTGCATATCCGGGCACCGCCTGCGACATCTGGATCAACGGTCCGTAGGTCCCGCCATAGGCGGAAGACCATCCTTGAACCTCAGGTATGGGCGGTGTTGAAAGATCCGAGACAACCCGGTTGAGACGCTTGCGCACGAAAGTCACTCCACAAAATCTCCTATTGTTTCCCATGAACGGGGCTTCATTTTCAATCGATTTTGCTGCATGCATGGCCGATCGCTTCTGGCACAGGATTGAAAAGGGCGGAAGCCAATGGAGTTTAAGTTCGTCGATGCGCTGCGGTCTCAGATATCGCAGAACTTGGAACAGTTCGACCGAATTGCCCTCGACGCCGGCGATTTGCGTTTGGCGGCCGTGGCGATTGTTGTCGTCAAGAGCGACGTCAACGATGAAGCTTGCTTTTTACTGACCCTTCGGCCGGTGCGCATGAACCGGCACAGCAATCAATATGCATTGCCTGGAGGGCGCCTTGACGAGGGCGAAACGACCCAGCAGGCAGCTTTGAGAGAACTGCACGAAGAGGTGGGTGTTGAGCTTGGCTCCGATCAAGTGATCGGCGTGTTGGACGACTATGCGACCCGGTCCGGCTTCCGCATCACGCCCATCGTCATGTGGGGCGGAGAATGCGAGACCCTCGCACCCGACCCGGGTGAGGTTGAGGCGGCATTCCGCATCCCTCTTGCGGATATCAACGCAGATCACGTGCCGCGGCTCATTCCCTCTGACGAGGGCGAGCACCCGGTTTTATGCGCTCATATTGATGCGCTTGGTCACACAGTCTATGCGCCGACGGCTGCCATCTTCTATCAGTTTCGCGAAGTCGCCCTGCGCGGCGCATCTACACGAGTGGCGCACTTCGATCAGCCCGCCTTTGCGTGGAAGTAAATTACCGTATAGATGTTCTGAATATTATTTTTTATTTTTCTTGAATTCGAGATGAAAAACCTGTTTTAGTTAAATGTTAAATTTTGAATTGTTTGACAGTATTTCTGTAATGGTTCACAGTATTTGAGTAGTGGGGTGAGATGGTGAAAATATGCTCTTGAAAGGAGTGCATGATGAAACTGTATCACTTGATGTTTGGACTGGCGTTTTCAACACTCGCTGCTTTGTCACTGGCAACAAGTCCGGCCGTGGCCGACGAAGATGGGTATGGCGAGGATATTCGCAGCACCGTGTTCGGTTCGGCAGGCCATCATGGTGACGGCGGCAACGGGCGGTCGTGGGTACCGAGATCTTCCGGAAGCTCGGTCGGCATCCTCAGGGTCTACCGCACCCAGGCGGTCATCAACATTGGGGGCAATGTGTATTGGACACATGACGTGACATGGGATCCAACCTACTCCCGCGTCTGCGTGAAATGGCCGGCAGCTGTTCCCTCAAGCGACCAGTGTTGGCAAGCGCGCAAGAATGACGATGAGGCGCTCCAATTTACTGTGAACCGCGCACTGCCCTAACAAGGCGTATCATAAACGAGCTGCGGCCCCGCAAGGGGCCGCCAACTTACGCAAGGTTAGTGAGGTAGGTGCAGATCAGGCCGCACTTGGCTGAACTTCGGACATATAGTCTTCCATCAGCGTGCGGGCGATGTCGCCGACTTCAAAATTATAGGGCCCGATCTCGGACACCGGCGTAACTTCAGCTGCCGTACCGGTGATGAAGCACTGCTCAAAGCCTTCCATTTCGGCCGGCATGATTGCCCGTTCGTTCACCTTGATTTGCCGGTCGTGAGCAAGACCAATCACTGTGCGCCGGGTGATGCCATCGAGGAAGCAGTCTGGGGTTGGCGTATGAAGCTCGCCGTCCTTGACGAAGAACACGTTCGCCCCTGTCGCTTCTGCCACCTGACCGCGCCAATCCAGCATCATCGCATCGGCATAGCCTTTGCGCTCGGCTGCGTGTTTGGACAGTGTGCAGATCATGTACAGCCCAGCTGCTTTTGACTTGCAAGGTGCGGTTTTGGGATCAGGCCGGCGGTATTCCGCCAGATCGAGCCGAATACCTTTGAGGCGTTGCTCGGGATCAAAATAGCTTGGCCATTCCCAAACGGCGACCGACACATTGATTTTGTTGGATTGGGCTGAAACCCCCATCATTTCAGAACCGCGCCAGGCAATTGGCCGGACGTAGGCATCCTGGAACCCCTGTTTCTCGAGGGTCTGGATGCAAGCCTGATTGATCTCATCAACCGAGTAGGGAATTTCAAAGTCGAGCAAACGCGCAGATTCGTGCAGACGTTCGGTGTGCTCGTTCAGCTTGAAAATCTCGCCGCCATAAGCCCGCTCACCCTCAAACACCGCGCTGGCATAGTGCAGCCCGTGGCTCAGCACATGCACCTTGGCGTTCTCCCACTCAACAAACTCTCCATTGAGCCAGATCTGGCCTTCCATCTGATCAAATGACGGTGCGGGCATAGCGTTAACTCCATAAATTGCCATAAACCGTTGCGCAAAAGCGACGGCGGACTGTATCAAGGCAGAAAAATATGTCAACAATGCTGACATATTTTTCTTATGAGCCTATGATGGCACTGACGTGGGTGAATGGGGACGTGCATGATGACTTCACGTGAGCAGGAGGTTGTAGAGCTTATAGAGCTCTTGTTCTTCGCTTACCGAGACTTTGTCTCGGATCCAGATGAGATTTTGCGGGACTACGGCTTTGGCCGGGCCCATCACAGGATCGTCCATTTCGTTGGGCGCAATCCGGGCATTCGGGTTGCCGAGTTGCTGGACATTCTGCGGATCACCAAGCAAAGCCTGGGCCGGGTCCTCAAGGATCTGATAGAGAGTGGCCACGTTGAACAGCGTGAGGGCGACAGCGACCGCCGGCACCGGTTGCTGTTTTTGACCGAGAAGGGCGAGAGCCTGCGGCGTAAACTGGTTGGTCCACAAATCGAGCGCTTTTCTGCTGCCTTGAAAGCATCTGGACCTGGGTCCACGGGGGCCTATCGCGATGTGTTGCTGCATCTGGTCAACCCGGAGGACCGCAAAGAGGTGGAAGCGCGAATTTCGCGCAACCTTGCCATGCCTGTGTTAGATTAAGCAGAATCAGGAAGGGCACCGGAGCCAGGATCCATGGACCGCAAGCTCGTAACCGATGACGCACCGCATATACTGGTTGTCGATGACGACCGGCGTATTCGCGATCTCATCAAGGAATTTCTGGCAAACCAAGGTTTTCGGGTGTCCACCGCCGGTGATGCCACCCAGGCGCGCGAGATGCTTGGCGGATTAGCTTTTGATCTGCTGGTGCTCGACGTGATGATGCCGGGCGAGACGGGACTGGAGCTGGCCCAAAGCATTCGTGAGGACGGTGATGTGCCCATTGTGATCCTCTCGGCGTTGTCTGAGGCAGAGCATCGGATTGACGGCTTTGAAGCCGGCGGCGACGATTACCTCGTCAAACCCTTTGAGCCCCGGGAACTGGTTTTGCGGATCAATTCCATCCTCAAGCGCTCGATCGCACCAGCACCGGTGCCGCAAGAAATCAAGCTTGCCGACCTGGTGTTTCATGTGGAGCGTGGCGAACTGCGGCGAGGAGAAGAGAACGTTCGTCTGACCACCCGTGAGCAGGAATTGTTGCGCCTTTTTGCCGTGCGCCCGGGCGAGCCGATTTCGCGGTCGGAACTCTCGCAGAATGGCGCCGATGAAAGTGCCAGGGCCGTTGATGTTCAGATTAACCGGCTGCGGCGCAAAATCGAGCCTGATCCGTCCGCTCCAACTTATTTGCAAACGGTGCGTGGAGCAGGCTACATCTTGTACACAGATTAGCACCAGCGCCTCAGGACGCTTGGATGACCATGGCGGACATTGCGAACAAGGAGGTTCCAGAGGAGAAACAGAACCTCTATTGGCGCTTTAACCGGTTCCTCGAACGGCACTTGCCGGAGGGTCTTTATCCGCGCTCCCTGATCATCATCATCGCACCGATCGTGGTGTTGCAGGCGATTATGGCGTTCGTCTTCATGGAACGCCATTGGGATAAGATTTCAACCCGGCTTTCCAAATCCGTGGCCCGCGAGATCGGTTTTCTGACCGAGCTTTATGAAACCATGCCGCCCACTCAGGCAAGCCGCCAGATGTTGGAAAAGATGGCCAAGGACAGGCTCGCTCTAGGTTTGGAAATCCGCCCCGGCGACAGCTTGCCGCCGCCGGCGGTCAAGCCACTGTTCTCCCTGCTGGACCTGAAGCTCTCCAAGCAGATCCGCAAGCGGGTAGGGCGCCCCTTCTGGCTTGATGTGCTGGGCAAATCGGGGTTTGTGGATATTCGCGTCCAGGTTGGCAAGGACACGATCTTCCGGGTGGTCACCGACCAAAGCCGGGCCTACGCCTCCAACTCCCATATTTTCATCTTGTGGATGGTGGGTTCATCGTTGGTGTTGCTTGCGTTGGCGATTGTGTTTCTACGCAAGCAAATATGGCCTATCCAGCAACTGGCCGAGGCGGCGCAGAGCTTTGGCATGGGCCATGATGTGCCCGATTTCCATCCCCGCGGCGCCTCCGAGGTGCAGAGTGCGGCGCGCGCGGTCATCGGTATGAAAGACCGCATCCAGCGCCACGTGGATCAGCGCACGGCGATGCTGGCCGGCGTCAGCCACGACTTGCGCACCATATTGACGCGCTTTCGTTTGCAACTGGCATTTCTTGACGAGACCGACCAGGTCAATGAGCTCAAGCATGATGTGCAAGAGATGCAGAGCATGCTGGAAGGCTACATGAACTTCGTGCGCGGCGACGGCGGCGAACAGGCGGAGATGACCGATGTTGCCGCCATGTTGCAACAAATCAACACGCGTTTGCAGCGCGAAGGACTGAGCGCTCAATTTAAGCTCGCTGACGGCCTGCTGGTTAAGGTCAAGGCAAATGCGTTAAAACGTTGCGTCAATAATCTGGTTAACAATGCTGGACGGCATGCTCAAATGGTGCATGTGGAGGCAAAATTTGTCGGCAATGAACTTGCCATCACCGTTGAAGATGATGGCCCGGGCATCGCGGAAGAGGACCGCGAAGAGGTGTTGAAACCTTTTGTCCGTCTGGATGATGCTCGCAACCAGGACGACACCGGCTCTGGCCTGGGCCTGACCATTGCCCTTGATATTGCCCGCAGCCATGGCGGCGAGTTGACCTTGTCAGACAGTAAAATGGGCGGGCTTAAGGCTAGTTTGCGAATTCCTGTTTGATCCACAAAAACTGTTACAAATGTGCTAAGCTTACCGGCACTTGAGTGAGCGTATGGAGGGTATGATGACAAAACAGGGAAATTCGAACAGCAATACAAAAGGCGCAAAGCCCAGTTCCAACAACGATGCAGGCTCGGCCAACGGAAAAGATCCGGTTGCTGGGAAGCCTAAGAAAATCAAGCTTGACGTTTACGAGGGCGAACTGGCCCGTCTGCAGGTCGAACTTGTGAAATTGCAAGAATGGATCAAGGCCGAGGGCTTGAGGGTTGTTGTGGTCTTCGAAGGCCGCGACGCAGCCGGGAAGGGCGGTGTGATCAAGCGCATCACCGAGAGCCTCAGTCCGCGCATCTGCCGGGTGGTGGCCTTGCCTGCGCCCAGCGAACGGGAAAGAACCCAATGGTATTTCCAACGCTATGTGGCCCACCTGCCGGCAGCCGGTGAAATGGTTCTGCTCGATCGCAGTTGGTACAACAGGGCCGGCGTTGAACGGGTTATGGGGTTCTGCAATGAGGAAGAGCACGCCGAATTCATGCGCAGTTGCCCCGAATTTGAGCGCATGTTGGTGCGCTCAGGCATCATTTTGATCAAATACTGGTTCTCAGTGAGCGATGAAGAGCAGGAACGGCGCTTCCAAAAACGCATCACCGATCCGGTTCGCCGGTGGAAACTGTCTCCCATGGATCTTGAAAGCCGGTCCAAGTGGTTCATGTATTCCAAGGCCAAGGACGAGATGTTCGTCTACACAGATATCAAGCAGGCGCCCTGGTATGTGGTGAACGCGGACGTGAAAAAGCGCGCCCGGCTCAATTGCATCAATCACCTGTTGTCGATGATCCCGTACGAAGACCTGACGCCGGCGGCGATTGAGCTGCCGCCCCGCCAGGACGATGTGGGATACATGCGCCCGCCGATCACGGATCAGTCCTTCGTTCCGGAGATATTCTGACCCTGATTCAGACGCTTGTCTGAGCGTCTGGCACGAGATTTGCTGCCTGTGGCCCAACGGATGAGAAATCCAGGTATGGGTCACTGCGAACGAGGCCAAACTGTTCGCAGGACGCCCTGAAGATGTTCAGGAGGCGGCGAATATCATGTATTCGAACACTCAATCTATCTCCCTATCCCCTTGGGATGTGATCACAGCGGCGCTTGGACGCAGCGCAAGTCCGGTGCAAAACTGGATTAGGGCGGCCACATTCACACTGCCCCTGGCTTTTCTTGCGGCGGTCTTGCTGCAGCCCTGGGCCGAACCAAAATGGATGTTCCTTGATCCGCTGACCGCGGCTCAACTGTCCGGCGACTGCTGCCACACCTATTACGGTTTTATCTCAAATCTGGGCGTCATGGCCTGGTCGGCCACTGCTGCCGTCTGCCTGTTCGCGGCCCTTTTGCTTGCAGTTCAAAAGCGCGCCAAACCCCTGGTTTGGTTTGCAGCCTCAGCGGGCCTTCTCACCGGGTGGCTCGCGCTTGATGATGCTTTTCTGGTCCACGAGGTCGTGTTCCCAAGTTTCGGCATCCCTCAAAACGCCGTGTTGGGGCTCTATCTGGTCCTAGGCGGCCTCTATGGATTGGCGAGTTGGCGAACCATCCTCCGGCACGATTGGCTGATGCTGTTTATCGCCGGCGGTGCACTGGCGCTGAGCATGGTGGTCGACACGGTGTTCCACAGCCTTCTGCCTTCACTGGTTTATTTGGAAGACAGTGCCAAATTCTTCGGCATCTGCTGCTGGGCCTCGTTCCACATTTCAACGATGGCCGCACTGCTGTCCAGCCCGGCCGTAAACCTAGACCGGCGCACATGGCTGCAGGAGGGCTAGGAATGGATCTGATCGCTCCTCTTCAAGGCCAGGATCATCCAACCGTTCTGTTGCTGGGAAACTACCGGCCTGCGCTAACTTTGGCACGCGTTCTCAGGCGACAGGGCTACAAGGTCATCTGCAGCGTAGAAGGGTGCGATGGTGGGGCCGAACATTGCAGATATGTCGATGAGCTTTGGGGCCATAGGCCTGTGAGTTCTGATCCGGAGGGATTTCTGGCGGATCTCAAGGGTTTTCTGCGTGAGCGCCCCGAAATTGAAGTGGTTTATCCCGTGGCTGAAGAGTTTGTGCGGGTGTTTGCCGAGCATGAGGAGCATCTGCCCTTTGGCCCCGTCTACGCCATGACGCCGCCCGATTTGGTGAGGGCCTGTCTCGACAAGCTGGGTCTGATGACCCTTGCGGTTCTCAACAAGGTTCCGACCGCGCCCTTTGAGATGGTGCACACCCTTTCTGGGTTTTCCCAGGCGGTGGAACGCATAGGTTTGCCTCTGGTCATTCGCCCGGAAAAGTCTACGGAACGGATTGGCGGCAAGAAGGCCGTTGTCTGCGAAACCGTGTCTGATCTGCAGGCCGTGGTTCATGAATTGGCCCGCGGCATGCGCAATCTGTTGCTACAGCGCAAAGTGGAAGGCCGCCGGCACAATCTGTATTTTGCAGCTCAAAATGGCCAGATCGTCCGTTATCTGCACGCTGTCATCTTGCGCACCGACATGCCGGATGGCACCGGACTGGCCGTTGAGGGGGAGACCATCGAGCCTGATCCGGAATTGAAGGATTACGCCACACGTCTGATCAAGGCTCTGGGGTATACGGGCGTCGGCTGTGCTCAGTTCCTGGTGAACGAGCAGGACGGTTCCATAAGCTTTCTGGAGATCAATCCGCGCATCGCCGGCAACCATGCGGTGCCTGAAGCGGCAGGACTGATGTTAAGCACTGTCGCGATTGCTCTGGCGCAGTTTCCTGAAAAACCTGTCCGCAGCCTGGAAGGCAAAGCAGGCCTGAAATATGTCTGGACGGCAGGTGATCTGCTGGGAGCGAAGCTGGCCTATTTGCGCGGTGATGTTGGCGCGAAAGAGAGCTACCGTTGGCTCTGGCGCGCCGTTTCTGCGGCCTGGCGTGCTGATGTGCACATGAAATGGTGTTGGCGCGATCCGCTGCCGGGTTTCTTCTCGCTCAATGAGGTTTTGCCCTCGTTCAGTGGTCTGCTGCGCCGGGTGCGGCGATGGCCAAGCGAAAAGGTTGAAGCTTGGCATGGCTCTTGAATGGTGAAGGGTTAAGGACCTGCCACCTTCCGATTGCGGCTCGGGATGAAACAGGGCAGGCCGAACACCGTTGGAGGCCTTGACAATGAACAACGTAATCGCCCTACAGCATTACAACGAAAATTCCACAGTCTCGGGCATTCTGAGCCCTGCAAAACGAGCCGAATTGGCCTTTGAACCCACGTTAAGTGCCGATTTTGCCGTGCGCTATGTTGACGGTCCAGAGTTCGACCGACTTGCAGCACGCTACGATGACGTGGTTAGCGAACAAACCAGCCGGTTTGTGGAGAGCCGCTGGGGGGCGTCGCGTACGGAACGTATCGTTGTGGAACGCGGCGGTGAAGAAATCGCTGTTGCAGCGCTTGTGGTATTTTCGATACCAGGAACCGGGCGCGGCCTTGCCATCGCAAAATGGGGGCCCTTGTGGCGCCAAAAGGGACAGACCCTTGATGTAACCCGCCTGCGCAATGCGCTTCAGGCGCTCAGGCTTGAGTATGTTGACCGGCGTGGACTGTTCCTCTCCGTTCAACCCCATGCCGACCCTGAATTTTCCGATGCCTCCGTAGAAGCGCTTAAAGGTCTGGGCTTCACAGAAGGCTCCTCGCTCCCTTACCCGGATCGTTATCTTGTGGATGTTTCGGTCACCCCAGAAGAACTCAAATCCAGTCTCGATCAAAAGTGGCGCTACAACCTGAAAAAGTCCCTCAAGAACGATCTGGAAATCAAGATGGTTGAGGCCGGCGCTGGGTATGCCGAGTTCATGCAGTTGTATGAACAGATGCTCGACCGCAAACAGTTTCAAGACTCCTCTGCAATCGCCACCCTGGCTGACCTGGTGCACGCTGAAGAGCCCGAGCATAGGCCGGTTTTCGTTATGGTTTATGCCGACGGCCGTCCCACCGCCGGAGCTGTGCTGGGCATTGCTGGAGACAGGGCCGTATACCTCTATGGTGCAACCGATGAACGGGCACTGCGCCTGAAGGCCGGCTATGCGATGCATGGCTGGATTGCCGATTGGCTGTGCGGCCTGCCAGGTGCGCGCTGGTACGATCTTGGCGGCACGGACGGTGACCAGGGCTTGCATCAATTCAAAAAAGGCTTCTGCGGCAAGCTGGGCCGTATCGTCACGACCCCGCCAAACTATCGCCGCAGCCGCACCGCAGTGGATGACATCTTGGTGCGCACCATCTACATGGCCCATGACTTGAAGGCTGCGACCTCCCGGACCCTGCACCGGGCCAAGTCGCTGCTCGCCGCGTGACCAAAATGAGCATAGGGCGCCTTTTGGGGCGCTCGTCCGTGTTAATGGCTGCACGGTTCGCCGGCGCTGGCCTTGCCTTCGCCGGCAACATTGCGATTGTGCGCTTCTTGGGCGCTGACGCCTTGGGCGTGTTTGCCCTCTGCATGGCAGTGGCCAGTTTGATCGCTGTCATTCTGCCGCTCGGACGGCAAGCCACGGCAACTCTGTTCGTTTCCGAATACATCGCGAATGTGCACCATGGTTTGCTGAAGGGATACTTGCGCAACGGTTACGCAATCATCTGGCGCATGACGGCTGCAGCGGTTGGCGCAGGCGCCGTCGGCGTGATGGCGTTGATGGGGCAAGTAACGTTTTCCACGCTGCTCACCGTAGCCTTCGCGCTGGCCATGGCGCCGGCCCTGGCCTTCATCAGTTTCAACGGCGGGGTGCTCACAGGCGCACGCCGCCAGTTCAGCGCTTTCTTGCCGGAAAGTCTGCTCAAGCCTGCCTTCATTCTTCTGGCGGTTTTCGTCAGTGCCTTGGCCCTGAAAAAAGAGGGCAGCGCATTGCTGCTTGGTATCATCTGCGCAGGCTGCTGGATCACAGCAGGCGCGCAAGTTTGGTTGATGCGCTCCACAGAGCTCGTGCCCGGCGGCGTCGATGAAGACCGTGACGCCACAAGATGGACCCGCACTGGCTGGCCATGGATGTTCATCAGCCTGTTGTGGGACTACTTCATTGAGTTGCATCTGCTGCTCGCCGGCTTGATTGCCACCACTACAGAGATCGCGGTGCTGCACATATGCTTCCGGCTCAGAGTGCTCGCCGGCTTTGGCATGCGTGCGCTCTATGCTTTGGTGCTGCCTGATCTATACAGCGCAAATGCCCGCGAGGACCGCGCGGCACTGTTCTCCAGCCTAAGCCGTGCCAACGCGCTTGCGCTTGGGTATGCGGGATCGGTTTGTCTGGGCGTGTGGTTCGTTGGAGAGTTTGCGCTGGGGCTGGTGGATGCCAGTTTCAGGTCTGCCCATGGTGCGTTGATGGTGATGTGTTTGACGATGGTGGCCCGGGCTGTGTTCGGTCCTGCAACGGCTGTGTTGGCTATGAAGGACCATCAGCTACCGAGCCTCTACAGTTTGACAGGGGGGCTGATTGTTTCAGTATTGCTCAGCCTGATCCTGTTCCCGATTTACGGCATCATGGGAATTGCGGTCGCCTATCTTGCTGCTACGTCTTTGATCGCCGTGGTGCAGTGGCAACTCGCCTGGCGGCTCACCGGCATCGACTGTTCGTTGTTCGCGAAACTGCGCCGGGCGCCTGACGAAGACCCATCCATGCCAGAGCCGGCGCGTTAGGCCGCGGGCCTTAGCCCCAAGATCTCACGGGCTTGCTGCCAAGTGGCCACGGGGCGCACATACTTCTCGCACAGAGCGGCTGCCTTCTTGACAAGGGCCGCGTTGGACGGGGCCAGGTTTTCCTTGTCCAGGCGCACATTGTCTTCAAGCCCGGTGCGCACATGGCCACCCTCTGAGATGCACCATTCATTGAGCACTATCTGATTGCGGCCGATCCCGGCACCGCACCATTTGGCTTCGGGTGCAAGGCGCCTGACAGTCTCCACATAAAAGTCGAACACCTGGCGGTCCACCGGCATGGCGTTCTTCACGCCCATGACGAACTGCACATAGAGTGGGCCTTGCAGACGGCCATCCTGCATCATTTTCACAGACTGAAATATGTGACTTAAATCAAAGGCTTCGATCTCCGGTTTGACTCTATATTTCGGCATTTCAGAGGCTGGCCAATCCAGCAGCTCCGGTGAGTGTTGGTAGGCCCGGGTTGGAAAATTGTTCGACCCCACGGTGAGCGACGCCATGTCCGGTTCCAACGGCAACATGGCCCCGCGCTCGTGCCCGGTGCCGGAGCGGCCGCCGGTCGAGAGCTGCACGATCATGCCTGGACAATGTTTGCGCAGGCCCTCGGTGAGGGCGGCGAACTTGTCCGGGTCAGAGGTGGGGGTTTGATCCTCATTGCGCACGTGGCAATGGGCAATACTAGCGCCGGCCTCAAAGGCCTCGTGGGTTGATTCAATCTGCTCGGTGATCGTAATCGGCACCGCCGGATTGTCAGCCTTTGTTGGGACCGACCCTGTTATGGCGACGCATATAATGCACGGATTGCTCATCAACCTGCCTCCTTGTTTGCGCGGCAGCAAAACAGGTTCGCAGCGTTCCTGCAAGATCTATTGCGCCAGCGCTGTGCGTGGTCCGTACACGGTGCGGTTCACTTCCGGATCGCCGATCACACCGGGCTCGTCTTCGTAGACGAACACGGCCATCAGGCGGTCTGTGTCCCCTTCCACCGGACTGACGCAATGCACAGACGTGCATCCCCTGAAGATCACCAGAGCGCCAGGTTCGCGCGGCACGGTCACCACGTGGGTCTCGTCGCCATCGAGAACCGAACGCAGCTTCTGAAGTTTGCCGGCATCGTCTTGGCCGGCTTCGTTTCGGGTGTGAGGCGAGATCATGAAATCGCCGCCAGCCTCTGCCGCCTGCAGCATCAAGGTCATGGTGAAGGCGCTGGTGGAATCAAAATGCCATGCCGATCTGTCGCCCGGCCCGTAGCAGAGCACGTTCGCCGGCTGGTAAGGGTCTTCGCTGAGATGCAGGGTCTCCGCCCCAACAATATCGGCCACGAATGCGCGTAACGGTTCCCAGGTATAGAGCGAGCGCAACAGTGATCCCTCGTCAAACAGATCATAGGCGAGCATGCGGTAGCTGGCATCGAAGAGCTTGTTGGAAGGATGATCGTCCGGCCGGGTGCTGTCGCCCTGGCGCTGCAAATAGCAATTGCGCCGGGAGTTGTTGCCATATGCGTTCGGCAGGCGTTGTCTGACCTCCTTCACCAATTGATCGCACATCTCAGGCAACACAAAGCCTGGCAACACACAATATTGCCGGCTCTCAAGCTCGTTGCGAAAGCGCTCTACGGTTTGTGCCCGGGCTGGGGCCTTTGTATCTGCAATCGGATACGCAGCAAGGTTCACAATGGACTTTTGAGATTGCGTCATGATTGCTCCTGTCGCACCGCGGTGGGGTCTAACGGCAGCCTGACGACTATCGCTGAATTGTCAACTGACACCGGCCGTTGCCACGCTATAGTCGCGCAAACACACAAACACTGGCTCAAAACACGATGAAGGCCATCCTGGCGGCATTCCTGGCTTCACTCACGCTGATGCTTACCCCTGCTGGTGCTGCGGGTAACAAAGTGGTTTTAGAGCTTGTTCTTGCAGTCGATGCGTCGTCCAGCGTTGATCCGCAGGAATTTCAGCTTCAGGTGTCCGGCCATGTGAGGGCATTCAAAGATCCCGACGTTGTCGCAGCCATTTCAGCCCAAGGGCAAGGCGGTGTGGCGGTTACCTATGTGGAGTGGAGCTCCAGGTTTGAGCAGATTCAAGTGGTGGGGTGGACCCAAGTCCATGATCAGGCAACTGCATATGCATTCGCCGATGCAATCAAGCGCAATGCCAACCAGGCAAGGGCATCGGGAACGGCAATCGGTGAGGCGGTGATATACTCTGTTCAACTCATTGAAAATAATGAATATAATGGCGTTCGCCGTGTCGTGGATGTTTCTGCCGATGACCGCTACAATGCCGGTTCGACGCCCTCCTACGCGCAAGGCGTTGCCCGCAGAGCCGGAGTTCAGGTCAACGGCCTGGCGGTAGATCCCACAGGGGTCCTCACCAGCTATTTCCAGAAAAACGTGATCTCCGGCCCGGGAGCCTTCGTGATGCAAGCCAACAGCTATGCCGATTTTGCCCGGGCGATCAAATTGAAGCTGCTGCGCGAACTGAGCACACACGCGCCAATAAGCTTGTTGCAGCTTGAGGGTAATTAGGTCAATATTACTTACCTAATTGGTTTGTCCGGATTTCAACCTGATGATCGAGTTCCTCATTCCAATCGTCTCGTTTGCCATTGCGGCCTCGGTGACCCCGGGGCCGAACACGCTGATGGTTACGGCTTCGGGGGCAAATTTTGGATATTCGCGCTCCAATCCACACATGCTGGGCATCGCTTTTGGTTTTCCGCTCATGATCATAGCCGTCGGGTTGGGGCTGGGCCGGTTCTTCGCGTCCTACCCTGGGGCCCATGAGGTGCTGAAGTGGCTTGGGACGGCGTATTTGTTGTTTCTGGCCTGGAAGATTGCCTCAGCAAGGCGCAGCAAATCCGGCGAGCAAACCGGCAAGCCGTTCTCATTTGTGCAGGCGGCACTATTCCAGTGGTTGAACCCCAAAGCCTGGATCGTTGCAGTGAGCTCGCTCACGGCGTTCACCACCGTTGGCGGCAACTATGTGGCCGAAACCATGTTCATAGCCGCCTTGTTTGCCGCGATCTCATATCCTGCCTGCGCTGTGTGGTGTCTGTTCGGCACGGCCATTGGCCGATATCTGCGCTCAGACCGGGCGTTGAAGGTTTTCAACACGTCTATGGCTGCCCTCGTGGTGGCATCGATCGCAATGCTGTACATTTGACCGAAATCGCCTCGCCAGCCATGGCATCGTCACGGTTCGGCGGCACAGTGTGTTTTCAAAGATCAAACAGAAGGACCGGCCATGTCCCCAGCCGCATCATCAAAGGCAAAATCGCCGCCGGCCCTGCCGGGTTATGACGACGTGCAAATGGCGGCGGTGCGAATTGCCGGAAAAGCGCTGCGCACGCCGATTATTGAAAACCCCGCGTTGAATGACCTGGTGGGTGGCCGGGTGCTGATCAAGCCTGAATGCCTGCAGCGGACGGGATCGTTTAAGTTCCGCGGTGCGTTCAACCGCATCTCCCAGTTGGGCCTTGATGCGCGCGAAGGCGGGGTTGTGGCCTATTCATCGGGAAACCACGCGCAAGGGGTTGCCGCCGCCGCCCAGTTAAAGGATATGCCGGCGGTTATCGTGATGCCTGAGGACACGCCGGAAATCAAAGTCTCCAACACCGCAGGATACGGCGCCGAGGTGGTGCAGTATGACCGCGGCTCGGAAGACCGCGAGGCCATTGCCAAGGATCTGGCCAAAAAGCGCGGTGCGGTGATTGTGCCCCCCTACGATGATGCCAACATCATCGCTGGCCAAGGCACGGCCGGCCTGGAGTTTGCCCAGGACCTGAGCGCGCGCGGGGTTTCACCGAACGCGCTCCTGGTGCCCGCAGGCGGAGGCGGGCTGTTGGCGGGCACATCGCTGGCGTTTGAGGGGCTGTTCCCGGATACGGAAATCTATTCGGTTGAACCCGAAGACTTCGATGATCATTTGCGCTCGCTCAAGTCTGGCAAACGGCGAAAGAACAAGCAGGCCACTGGCTCGGTGTGCGATGCACTGCTGTCGGCGCAGCCCGGCAAAATGACATTTGCCATCAATCAGCCCCGGGCAACCGGTGGTCTTGCCGTCAGCGATGATGAGGTCAGGCTGGCCGTTGCCTATGCCTTCAGAACCTTGAAGCTTGTTGTCGAGCCAGGCGGGGCGGTTTGCCTTGCAGCCGTTTTGGCTGGCAAGCTCGATTGCAAGGACCGCAACATTGCCATTGTGCTTTCTGGCGGCAATGTGGATCCGGGTCTGTTCTCGGAAATTGTGAACGCCCATTGAGGGTGAGCAGCTTAGGCTGAGGTTGCGGCAGGCGGTGAAATTTCCACCATGGGAACCTCCCCGTCCTCGGCAGGTTTTTCCTGGGTGATGGCTTCTGGCAACCTGTTCACATCTGGCTCGCTGGGCGTGCGGATGATCACAATGTGGCCATTGCCGTCTTCGTCATCTGAGGACGCCTGTTCTTCGGCCACAGGTGCGGCGTCAGATGGGGTGTTGGCGTTCTCTTCAGGATTGAACGCAAATCCATCCTTTTTTGCCAGCCTATCCAATTCCACCTGAAAAGGGTCGGTTGACTCAGCCTGCGGCCCGCCCTGGCCAGCAGGCGCTTCCTCAGCGCTCGGCTCTTGGGCAGGAGTTACCATTTGGGCGAGGGTTGTGGAGTTGAAAGGGCCAGGTGCATCGATCGATGCGGCCATTTCGTTGAAACCCTTCATATTTGCCGGCCCGATCATTTCAGTGGGGGCCTGCATGAGCGCCGAGGCCGTCATGGTTGACGGCGCTGAGGGAACTTCGGATTCTGTGTTTTCAGTGGTTTCAGCAGTCTCAACCGGCTCGATAGTTTCAGGTTCGGCCGGGATTTCATCTGTGCTGGTTGTTTCTGCAACAATCTCGTCAGAGCTCAACGGATCTTCTGCGGTTGTTTCAGCGTACGTAAGTCCTGGGGCAGGGGCCTGCGGTACCGCTTGGGCCGCCGGTTCGGGGTTTTCGCTGAACAACTCAACATCTTCAGCAAAATATGCATCTTGTGAAGTATTCACAGCCTCTGGTTCGCTGGGTGCACAAAGTGCATCTTGCTCGGCCTCATCACCAGCTGCACCACCGCCAACGCTGACGAGATTGCCGCCGGTGCGGTCGTTTACAAACTGCAGAACGCTCAAAGCTTTGGCTGCACGCTGGCCGTTCACATCCTGTTTCCAGCACAGGGTCATGAGATCTTCAACGCACACATCCAGTTTGTCGCAGATGTCGGATTCAACGCCAAGTTCGCGGATTTTCCAGGCCAGGTTTTCAACCTGTTCCACCTGGCTCAGAAGCTCAGCTGACAGTAGATTGGCTTGCTCTGCTGCAGTGGTGAATGCCTCGGGCCCTTGTGCCAAAGCGCCGCCGCCAGCAATCAGGTCATTGCGGATGGCTGCAATTTCAGTGCGGGTTGCGGTGACCACGGAGGCAATTTCGGCCAATGCAGGAGTGAACTGTTCACCGCCCTCACGCTCAATTGCCTTTAGGCATAGGGCGCTTTCCAGCCTCGATATGGCATCCAGCAGCATCCTGGTGTCGGCGCTGCGATTGCGTGCAAGAAATTCTCTTAGGAATGTCCGTCCCCGCGCTGATTCCATTACCGCGAGTTCAATTTCAGCGTATTGCTCTTCGCTCAATCCCGCTACAACGTTGCCCTTAGCCATCTACTTAACCCACTTGAACTTCACTAACACCCGTGCAGCTGTTTCCCAGCACTCGCACAGCACCAACTAACGATCTCCATTATGGTTAGCGATAGGTTTAGATCACGTTAAGCGGCGAACCGGTCCGACTGTTCGGCCTCGCCTAAGTGGAGAAAATCAGAGATTTGCCGATGAAAAACATGCGCGCACGTTTATCGGGCCTATATGGCGCGCTGTTCTTTACCATCGGGATCTATCTGCCCTTCTTTCCGGTGTGGCTTCAGGCACGTGGGCTGACCACGGGCGAAATTGCGTTGGTTCTGGCCTCGCAGATCGCGGTTCGCACGGTCTCTGGCCCGCTGTTTTCCTTTGTCGTCGACAAAACCGGCGCCCGGCGCAGAGTGTTGATATGGCTGGCAGTGCTGCCGTTTGCCGGCGCCCTGGCGCTAACTTTCGTCAACTCGGTTTGGCTCATCGGGTTGGTGGCCGTGTCGTCGGCGTTCTTCTGGGCACCCATAGTGCCCATGACCGAGGTGATTGCCGTGCGCGGTGCCTCTGATCACGGGCTCGATTATGGCCGCATGCGGCTGTGGGGCTCGCTCGCCTTCATGGCGGCCAGCTTGGGTGGCGGCTTGGCGCTCGATGTGATCGATCCTGGAGAGATTATCTGGGTGCTGGCCGCAAGCCACGGCCTGATCTTGGTGGCAATCTTGTGTTTGCCCAAAAGCTCAGACCCGGCAAGGGCAACCTCCGACGGCGCCAAGCAGGTCCGCATTCGCGATGCGGTGAAGCTTTTGGTCAGCCCAATGTTCCTGGTGTTTCTGATGGCTGCCGGGCTTACCCAGGCCAGTCACTCTGTGTACTACAGTTTTGGGACATTGCATTGGCAAGCCAGCGGCATTCCAGGCGGTGTCATCGGGATCTTGTGGAGCCTTGGTGTTGTGGCCGAGGTTGCATTGTTCTTCGTCTCTGGGCGAGCGGTAAGGCTGTTCACGCCAACCGGTTTGCTTGTGCTAGGCGCCGGCGCAGCTGTGGTCCGCTGGAGCGGCACCGCGCTTGACCCCGGGCTTGCAGGTCTCGTCGTGCTGCAATTGCTGCATGGGCTAACCTTCGGGGCAACCCATCTGGGCGTGATGCACCACATCGCGCGCACTGTGCCTGACCACCTGCACAACACCGCCCAAGCGCTCTATTCAGCCGTTGCCGGCGGCCTCATCATTTCTCTGGCCACCGCATCGGCAGGCCCGCTCTATCTGGCCTATGGGGCAAACGCCTTCCTGGCCGCAAGTTTGATGGCTGCAGCCGCAGGTGGCTTTGCGTTGCTCCTCGTGTTTCGCGCCAGCGCGGCGCCTGAATAGGCGCTACTCGGCCGCTTGCCGCAGCTTTTGCGAGGTGCCGTCCACATCCCGTGCGGCACCTTCCGAAGCGGATGTGGCGAAGGCGGCAAACACCTTGAGGGCAGAGGTCACGCGGCGCTCGCGTACCTCAGTTGGCTGCCAGGCAGCATCGCCTCCGGCTTCCATGGCGGCACGGCGCGCCGCCAGCACGCCTGGTTCCACGTTCAGGTGAAGCCGGCGGTCGGCGATGGAGATACGGATCTCATCGCCTTCCTCAACGAGGCCAATGGCACCGCCAAGGGCAGCCTCAGGCGAAATGTGTCCCACGCTGAGGCCGGATGAACCGCCTGAAAAGCGCCCATCGGTGATCAGCGCGCATTTTGTGCCAAGTCCAACAGCCTTCAAATAAGACGTTGGATAGAGCATTTCCTGCATGCCCGGTCCGCCGCGCGGTCCCTCATAGCGAATGACCACCACATCGCCTTCGGCAACCTGTTTGCCGAGAATGCCCTTCACGGCGCTGTCCTGGCTTTCAAAGATCCGGGCCTTGCCGGTGAAGGTTAGGCACTCGGCCGGCACCCCGGCTGTCTTCACGATGCAGCCATCCTCGGCAATGTTGCCATAGAGCACCGCAAGGCCGCCATCTTGAGAATAGGCATGCGCGCCGGAATGCACGCAGCCATCTTCCTGGTCGCGGTCGAGATCTTTCCAGAGGTTTTTGGAGGAAAAGGCTTCAACGGTCCGGACCCCGCCGGGTGCGGCCCGGTAAAACTCTTCAACCTCAGGAGAGGGCGAGCGCATGATGTCCCATTTTTCAAGGGCTTCCGCATAGGTCTTCGAATGCACTGTTGGCCGCTGGTCGTGGATCAGGCCCAACCGGTCCAGCTCGCCCATGATGCGCATGATGCCGCCGGCCCGGTGCACATCTTCCATGTGATAGAGCGAGGTTGAGGGCGACAGTTTCGACAGGTGCGGAACGCCGCGGCTCAGCCGGTCGATGTCGTCCATGGTGAACGGCACCTCGCCTTCGCGTGCCATGGCAAGCAAGTGCAAGATTGTGTTGGTCGACCCGCCCATGGCGATGTCGAGGGTCATGGCGTTCTCAAAGCTGTCAAAGTTGGCGATGCCGCGGGGCAGGGCAGTCTCATCATCTTCTTCATAATAGCGTCTCGCCAGCGACACGATGGTGCGGCCGGCTTGCTTGAACAGGTCTTCACGAAACGCGTGCGTGGCCAACAGAGATCCATTGCCGGGCAGGGCGAGGCCCAAGGCCTCGGCCAGGCAGTTCATGGAGTTGGCAGTGAACATGCCAGAGCATGAGCCGCATGTTGGGCAGGCCGAGCGCTCGGTCTTTTCGCTGTCTTCTTCCGACACATTCGGATTGACCGCGTTAATCATGGCATCCACCAGATCGACCTTCACCTCTTTGCCGTCCAGCACAACCTTGCCGGCCTCCATCGGCCCGCCGGACACAAAGATTGCCGGAATGTTGAGGCGCATGGCAGCCATCAGCATGCCGGGCGTGATCTTGTCGCAATTGGAGATACAGATGACCGCATCGGCGCAATGGGCGTTGCACATGTACTCAACACTGTCGGCAATGAGCTCGCGGCTTGGCAGCGAATACAGCATGCCGTCATGGCCCATGGCGATGCCGTCGTCCACCGCGATGGTGTTGAATTCCTTGGCCACGCCGCCTGCGGCTTCAATCTCTTTGGCAACCAGTTGGCCCATGTCTTTAAGGTGGACATGGCCTGGTACAAATTGGGTGAAGCTGTTGGCCACAGCAATGATAGGCTTGCCGAATTGTTCATCCGACATTCCGGTGGCACGCCATAGGGCACGGGCGCCGGCCATGTTGCGGCCGTGGGTGGAGGTGCGAGAGCGATACGCAGGCATTGAAGAGCTCCCCAATGTTTTGTTGTTGCGGGGGTTTTCTAGCTCAGGACGTTGACGGGGGCCAGAGGTTTTGACCGGCGGTCACTCTGCATGAAAGTTTGGAAGCTAGAATCGAAAGACGCGCCCATCAGATCTTGAGGGCGCGTCTCTCTTTATTGAGAACCGACTAGTTCGTGAGTCTGCACGTAATCCTGTTGTTACAGGCATGTGAAGAGAAGTTCGCCACTGCGGCAACGGCTGGTTCAGGGGCGCCACGTTTGCCCTTTTTACCCTTGTGGCCATGCTTGCCCTTGTGGCCATGCTTGCCCTTGTGGCCATGCTTGCCCTTGTGGCCATGCTTGCCCTTGTGGCCATGCTTGCCCTTGTGGCCATGCTTGCCCTTGTGG
>JAAEUE010000197.1 GCA_024227565.1 Alphaproteobacteria bacterium | reverse complement strand
GGGGTCGAAGAGGGAATGGAACTTAGTATTCAATATGTCAAGTTCATCGAGACCCCTTTGGCTGGCCTCGTCACGCATCATGTCTTCTCGGCGGCCCCACAACAGGGTTGCAAACTCAGAAGCCGCCCTCAGTAGCGCCTCGTTCTCTTTCTTGAGGTCGGGGGCTTGGGCTATTAGCTGGGCGTTGGCTGGGCCTTTGGGCCCGTTGCCGACATGGCAGATATCGACCGTGCCAAGTTCGTCCTCGGTGTACACGAACAGGAACCGAGTATGCCCGGAAGTTTCCGCCGTCTTGATTACCGAGTTCTTGACATACTCCCCGATCTGGGCAGGCGTCATAGGCTCTCCGGTGTCCGCGTGGGTCATGTATGCGGCCTTCCACGGTCCCTCGCTGTGCTTACTGGTCATTGGGTTTCTCCTGTCGTAATGTGCTTACTCATCAGAGTCACCCCCATTTGAAAGGTGGGACTTGACGATTTCTGCGATGTCGATGCCCAAATCTTGGCTTTTCTTGCTCAAAACAAGATCCCCGATTTGCCCGGCCATGGCATCCCAATCAACCAACCCGCAAGGCTCGCTTACAGGTTCGGGCCGACACTTCGCCACAATCGCTATGATCTCGTCAGCCTCTTTGCGGTCGCTAGGCTTCTCGTCTGCCGGCAGTGCGCAGTAACCCGTAGAAGCCTGCCTCTTCCACCTGTCGGCGGCCCACTTGGGGATGACAACAGTGCCATCCTCCTGGGTGTCCGATATGGAAAAGAGGTGGTTCATCCAGCCACCCCAAGCATGGTGGGCGTAGGCAGCCAGAGCCTCCCGCAACTCACCAGGATTTCCGGATAGATCAACAGCTGCCGATTCGGCGTAACCAAGGAACCTGCCGCAATTGGAAACAGTGGTTTTGGTGCCACCGATAATGGTGTGACTGGTCGGTTTCTTGGCTTGGGCTTCTAGGGCTTCTAGGCGGCGGCTGAGGTTGTCCGTAAGTTCGCGTAGCTCCCCCGTGGCTCCATCAAAACCATCCGCGCGTTCAGCCAACTCCCCCGCCAGCTTTTCGAGGGCTTCCTGCATAATAGAATCTGCCAAGACAGCATCGCGGATCTGTTCAACCCGAATGTGCTGCGCGTCCGCCCGGTCGGCTAGGTGGTCAAGTTCGTCCGCCAGCGGGGTAAGCCACCGGATAGCTTCAGCGTTTGACCGCTCCCCGACCCACTTGCGCTCTACCTTGGGCCGCTCCCCCTGCGCGGGGGCTTCTGGTTC
>JAAEUE010000196.1 GCA_024227565.1 Alphaproteobacteria bacterium | reverse complement strand
TCGTGACACACGGCACCTTTTCTCCCTTGGCGAGACGGCGGCTTTCGGAAGAATAGCGGAACAAAATCGCAAAGGCTGGATTTCGCATAAGGGGCATTTCCTGCCGTCTGCCAGAATTGGCCGAGAGTCAACTAATGGCACTTAGGAGAAGTCAGCCGCTCTCTGAAAAGGTCTGAAGGACCCTCAAATCCAGACATCTCACCATTCGCCGGCGCGAGGAAAAAGTGGTCTGCACTCGATAGCTAGAGCAGAATCCGTTCACACTGTATCGATTTGATATCCGCATGTTTCGAAGTAGTTCCTGGCGTTTTGTGGTGTGACGAGATCGATCGCCTTTGCGATTGCGGCATGCAGGTCTTCTTTTGTGCGGGCTGCGGTTTTCTTCAGGAAGGCCTTGATCTGATTGATGGCCTTTTCGATTGGATTGAAGTCCGGCGAGTAGGCGGGTAGGAACAAGAGCGTTGCCCCTGCGGCCTCGATAGCTTGCCTGGCGCCCACAACCTTGTGGGCGGGCAAGTTGTCCATGATGACGATGTCTCCAGGCAACAGACAAGGCGCCAACAGGGTTCTGACGTAGGCGGAGAACATTTCGCCATCCATAGCCCCGTCCATGATCATTGGAGCGATGATGCCCTCGGTGCTGAGACCTGCCACCAGTGTTGTTGACTTCCAGTGTCCATGAGGAATGGTTGCCCGGCAGCGCTCGCCTCTCTTGGAGCGGCCGTAAAGCCGCGCCATCTTGGTGTTGGTGCCGCACTCGTCCAGGAAGATCAAACGTTTCGGCTCAAGCTCCAGTTGCCCGTCAAACCAGGCTTCGCGGGCCGCCTTCACATCGGCGCGGTCCTGCTCTGCGGCATGGGCGGTCTTTTTTTGACCGTGTAATCATGCCGGTCCAGAAGGCGCCACACAGTAGACGGGGCGAACACATAGCCTTCCTCCGACAGCCGCTCGGCAATCTCAACCAGCGTAATGTCCCGCTTCTCATCAACCCAGCTCAGAACCTTGGCGGCATGGGCTTCGGCGCGATGGCTGTGCCGGTCGCCGCCGATCGCATCCGGCGCAACGCTGCCGGTCAATCTATGGCGCTGATGCCAGCGCACCGCCGAGGCAACCGAAACGCCAAACTTGGTCGCAGCCTCCCGCCGCGAAAGCCCGCCCTCAATGGCCAGAATAACCCGATAGCGAAGATCAATGGAAAGAGGTGCTGTCATCGATGCTGACCTCCTTGTCCAGCACCAATGTTGAATCAGACAGCAGCTGATTTGGAAACCGCCTTTCGATTCAATCAGAGCAGATTATGCTCTAGAACGATTCATCAGGTACTGGCGCGCGA
>JAAEUE010000195.1 GCA_024227565.1 Alphaproteobacteria bacterium | reverse complement strand
GTGGCCTTCGGTGGGCCAAATCAGCCCATCTCCCGCGTTGCGAAGCTTGCCCGATGCACCGCATCGCGCTGCGCTCCGCGCCTTGGCGATGGGCTGATTTGTTCCCATCAAATGTTTCAATATGAACAGGAAAGGCTCTAGAGCTTGCCTGACAGCCGCAGGTCCAGCGCAAAGTCATAAAGTTCGCGGTCCCAACGCACGAACGACTCGATTGTATCCCACGACTGGGAAATGAAACGGGTGCGCATCTCGGATTTCCGGCTCGGGTCCAGTTGGGGATCAGCGGTGACGTTGCGCCGCCCGATTGTCTCGATCACCGGATAGTTCGCCAGCTTCAGCACTTTGACGAAGTCCTGATCGAATGTGGTTTTGAAACAGACACACGATAACGCCTTCAGGTTCAGTTTGGCTTTGTCCAAGAGGGCCTGCCACTCCTGATCGCTTGACGGCATCTGGTCAAACTCACCTGCCAACTGGCGGACCATCACATTGTTTGCAAGATGGCGAATTCTTCGGTCGTCAATGGTGTAAAACGCGCTTGGGTCAAGATCACAAGCCCATTTGTAGACCTCCGCCATGCCTTTGCGCCGGTTCTTGCTGGCGGTCATCCTGAGGTTGAAATAGAGCGACCAGAGGCGTTCAGCCGGGTCACACAATGTGGTGAACGTCACGGCTGCATCTGGTTCGATCTTCTGCATCGCGTCCCAGGAGAAATGACCGCTCACAAACCGCGCCGTGCGGGCCAAGCGCACCTCATCTTCGCTCACCAGGTCGTCCGGAAAACATTCGCTGAGCAGCACGGTCTGGCCCCGCTTGCGTGAGCCGATGCACGCGGTCAGATAGTCTTTTGCGGTTGTTCCTGCCGATTTGGGAATGTGAAGGAAGACAATCTTTCTAGGCGCATCGCCAAGGCCCATCCTGCCAAGAAAGCCCCGGGCCATGGTTGAAAAGCGGAGCCTCAGAAATCTTGGAAGCGTGAAACCCTTAATCTGAATGAGAGGTGCGCGCGCGAGTGCAGATGGGAGGGTGGATGCTGTCATGGGTCTGAATATGCCTGCCGATTTGATTGTGTTGCGCAAGGCATACAAAGGGCCCCTTAGGCCAACCTGAAACCGCCGTTCAGTTTGAGTTAAGGTGCGGGCCGGCAAACTCTCGCGGTTTGCGCGCTAGAGCAACAACCTCCGATCAGACGGAATCGTCTGGTCGGAGATAAGTTGCTCGTTCGTAACGATAATCTGGAGCTTATTCCGCTCAATCTGAGCGGAATAAGCTCTAGTTTGCGGCGCCGGTTAGCTCCACAACGCCGTGCGCCTGGGTGGGAACGGAGAGGACCACTTTGCCGCCTGAGCCGGTCTTGGCGGTAATCTGGCCCGCAGCCTCGCTTGGCAGTGTACCAATCTGATGGCTTTTGATCCCTTCAAGGGTCAATTTGACCCGAAAAATCGAGCGCCGGTCAACGCCAGGCAGAAACAGCAAGCTGTGTCCGGCGCCGTCCACGGTTGCGCTGAGACCTTGCTCGCGCGAACCGATGGCGTGGTTGGAGAAGCCAAACTTCTTCGCCTTCAACACCAGCCGACCTTCGCGCAAAGCCCAGAACTGCAAGGTGCCACCGATGTGCGGCGTCACCACGATGGCGATTTCCTTGATTCCGTCCCCGTCATAGTCGGCAATGCCGGCCGGATTCAACCAACGGTTCCGGGTGCCGATGAACGGCGTGCGAGCAATGCGCGTGAGGCCGCCGGCAGCTGAGCAGGTTGCTCCCTTGGGCCCGTAAACCGAGAGCGCAGCACCATGATCCAGGCTGGATTCAACCACCACAACTTCGTCGTAGTGATCGCCTTCAAGATCAACAATGCGGGCCTGGCGGTCTTCGAACACCAGATCCTTATCGAGGATGAACTCCATTTTGTGGCCGCACGAGGTCACCGCCACCAGGCTGCCGGCCTCGATCGCATCACCCAGAATGCCGTGGCCGTAGCGTGTGGTGGGGCGGGCGAGCCAAGCCTTCTTGAGGTTGTTCTTGCCCCGGCTGATCGCCGCATCAGGCAGGGCACCTTCAGGCAACTGATCCGCAAACGCCGATGCCTGCAGCGCAAAAACTGCGAAAGCCGCTGCGCCTAACCTAGAGAACCGCAAGAGCCTGCTCTATGTCGGCGATCAGGTCGTCGGCATCCTCGATGCCAATGGACAGGCGAATGAGGTTGGGCGCCACCAGGGAATGGGGGCCCTCAACGGTCTTGCGATGTTCGGCCAGGCTCTCCACGCCGCCGAGCGAGGTGGCGGCAACGAAAAGCTTGAGGGCGGAGGCAACACGTTTGGCTTCCGCTTCGCCGCCTGAGACGAGAATAGACATCATGGCGCCAAATCCGGCGGTCATCTGGCGTGCTGCAATGTCGTGGCCTGGGTGGCTCTCCAGGCCCGGATAGAGCACGCCTTCCAGCCGTGCATGATCTTTAAAATGTTCTGCAATTTTCAAAGCGTTGCGGGAAGCCGCTTCATAGCGCACGAACAAGGTGCGCATGCCTCTGAGCAACAGCCAGGCTTCGAACGGGCCCAGGATGGACCCCAGATAATGACGGTTGACGCGGACTTCTTCCCAGAACTCATTCTTCTCACCGGTCACCAAAACGCCCGCGCTCACGTCGGAATGGCCGTTGAGATATTTGGTGGCCGAATGGAACACAATGTCTGCGCCCAACTCCAGCGGCCGTGTGGTGACGGGTGTCGCCACGGTGGCATCCACGCCAAGCCGCGCTCCGGCCGCGTGGGCGGCCTTGGCGGCAGCCTCAATGTCAATGATGTCCCAGGTTGGGTTCACGGGCGTTTCGATCCACACCATGGCGGTTTCGCCGGGCCGTATGGCATCCTCAAGGGCGCCGGGCTGGGTTTGGTCGAACAGGGTCAGGCCAATGCCGCGCCGCTCGGAGATCATGCGCAGCCAGTCCTGGCCGCCGTGATACATCACCTGGGGCGCTACAATGTGCTGTCCGGCGCGCATGGTTTCAAACAAGGTGGAAAAGCCCGCAAGCCCGGATGCAAACACCAGCGCGTCGGCGCCGTTGTCGAGCAGCGCCAGAACCTCTTCGGTTTTTGCAGCGTTGGGCGAGCCATAGCGGCCGTAGGTGAACTCGCCAATCAGATCGTAGTTCTCGTCGCGCGCAAAGGTGGTTGACGGCTGGATCGGCGGTACGACGGCACCGGTGGCTTCATCAATGTAATGAAGGGCCTGCGCAACGAGGGAGCGCGTTGAAGGTTGGGTGTTGCTCATGAGTGCCTAAACGTGCTGTCCGCCATTGATGTGAAGTTCGGCGCCGGTCACGTAGCTGGACTGGTCGGTGCACAGGAAGTAGATGGCCTTGGCCACCTCTTCAGGCTGGCCGAGCCGGCGCATGGGGATGTCCTTGATCATGTTCTCCGTGCCGGGCGAGAGGATCGAGGTGTCGATTTCCCCCGGCGAAATGGAGTTCACGCGAATGCCCAGCGGGCCGAAATCAGCGGCCATCTCGCGGGTGAGCGAGGCCAACGCGGCCTTGGAGGTGGAATAGGCGGCGCCGGCGAACGGGTGCACGCTGGAGCCGGCAATCGAGGTCACATTGACCACAGATCCTGTGGCCTTCTTCAGCTCTTCCACCAGGCCGCGCGCCAGCATAATGGGGGCAAAGAAGTTCACCTGGAACACGGTTTTCCAATCTGCGATATCTGTGCCCATGGCCGGCAGGCGCCCGCCGTCTGCACCTTTGGGCGAGATCGCGGCGTTGTTCACCAGCGCGTCCAGCCGGCTGCCCTGGGCTTTCAGGCGCTCGCGCATTTCCTTGATGCCCTCTTCCACATTGTCCGGGTCCGACAGGTCAATCTGGATGTGGTCCTCAGGACCCATCTCCCAGGGGCAGTCCTCGGGGAAACCGTGCCGGGAACAGGTGATCACCCGCCAGCCTGCGCTGGAAAAGCGTTTGACCGCGGCATGACCAATCCCCCGGCTGGCACCAGTGAGGATCAGGGTTTTTCGGTCTTCGTTCAGCAGTTCACTCATTCAGGGGCCTGCTCTTTTGTGGGTTCACGGGTAGAGCCGATCTTTGCTCCAGGCATCTTCGGCCGTTTTGCGGCGGAACACCACCCGGTCGTGTAACCGGAAGGGCCGGTCGTGCCAAAACTCCATATAGAGCGGCGCGATGCGAAATCCAGACCAATAGTCCGGCCGGGGCACAGCACCGATCGCGTGCTTGGTCGCATATTTGGCCACCGCCTTTTCCAGCGCAAAGCGGCTTTCCAAGGGGCGCGACTGTTGCGAGGCCCAGGCGCCGATGCGGCTGTCGCGGGCGCGCGAGTTGAAATAGGCATCCGCCTCTTCAGCGCTCACCACGGTCACCGCGCCGCGAATACGGATCTGGCGGCGCAGGGATTTCCAATGGAAACACAGGGCCGCCTTGGGTTGGCCCAAAATCTCTTCGCCCTTTTGGCTTTCGAAATTTGTGTAGAACACAAAGCCGCTTTCATCGAAGTCCTTCAACAGCACCATGCGCACGTTTGGCATGCCGTCCTGGTCCACCGAGGCCACGGACATGGCGCTGGGATCGTTGGGCTCTTCGGTCTTGGCCAATTCGAACCAATCGGCGAACAGTCCGAAGGGGTCTTCGCGGCCAACAAAATCATCCTGGGGTATGGGATCGTAACTCATGTGTCTCTGCTCAACACTCAGGTTTGGGATGAAACTCATTTCATCTACGCAGGCGTTTGGCAACCCCGGTGAAAACGGTAACAAAATGAAACATTTCTCAATTCTTTCCAAACGGCGCCTTTTTGATAGATCGGCCAAGCACAATGTGTAGGATGCGCGCGATTTCTAGGGGACGTAATAATATTTTTTGAGGTTTGTGATGGGTGAACCTGGACCTTTGATGGCCGGTAAACGTGGGCTTGTGATGGGGGTGGCCAACAGCCGTTCAATCGCATGGGGCATATCTGAAGCATGTGCGCGTCATGGCGCTGAATTGGCGTTTACGTTCCAGGGCGAAGCGTTGGAGAAACGCGTGCGGCCGTTGGCGGACTCTGTTGGGGCCAAGCTGGTGCTGCCTTGCGACGTGACGGACGCCTCGTCGATCGACGCAACCTTCGATGCGATCGAGAGGGAATGGGGCAAGCTCGACTTTGTGGTTCACGCCATAGCCTTTTCCGACAAGGAAGAGCTGACCGGGCGTTACGTCGACACCTCTGCTGACAATTTCAACCGTACCATGAATATCTCCTGCTATTCGTTCACCGCAGTTGCGCAGCGCGCTGAAAAGCTGATGACTGAAGGCGGATCGCTGCTCACGCTCACCTATTACGGTTCTGAAAAGGTGATGCCCCATTACAACGTGATGGGTGTGGCCAAGGCCGCGCTGGAAGCAAGCGTGCGCTATCTGGCCGAAGATCTGGGCAAGAAGAACATCCGGGTCAACGCGGTGTCCGCCGGTCCGATCAAAACCCTTGCCGCATCGGGCATCGGCGACTTCCGCTACATCCTGAAGTGGAACGAGTACAACTCACCGCTGCGCCGCACAGTGGGCACCGACGAAGTGGGCGACAGCTCGCTCTATCTCCTGTCTGATCTCAGCCGCGGCGTCACCGGCGAGGTGCACCATGTGGACTGCGGCTACAATCTGGTGGGCATGAAGGCGGAGGACGCACCTGACATTTCGGTGGTCAAGTGATCGAGGGTCTGCCGCCGTTCTACTATTTTCGCCACGGCGAAACCGCCTGGAACAAAGAGCGCCGTGTGCAGGGCCAGATTGACGTGCCGCTGAATGAAACCGGCCACACACAGGCCGCGGCCATGGGCAAACGCTTGGCTGAGGTCATCGAGGACCCATCGGAATACCGTTTTGTTTGCAGCCCTCTTGAGCGCACGCGGCAGACCATGGGCCATGTGCTGAAAGCGCTCGGCCTGCCGGAGGATCACACCGACACCGACGACCGGCTCAAGGAGTTGGCCTATGGGGTTTGGGAAGGCAAATACTGGCCGGAACTGAACGCGGCCGGCATTGAGCCCGATCGTGACCCCGAGGCGTTCCATGCCTGGCGCCCGGACGAGGGTGAAAGCTATGAAGACGCCCGCGAGCGGGCCCGCGACTGGCTGTCCAGCCTCAACCGGCCCCATGTGGTGGTGGGCCACGGCGCGCTTAGCCGCGTGATCCGTGGTTTGATTTTTGCCATGAAGCCTCGCGAGATCATTCAGCTCAAGGTGCCGCAGTCACGCTTCTTCCGGGTGGCCGATGGCGGGCTCGACTGGTTTGACGCCGCCGACGCGGAAGCCTAGAACACCTCAATCGATTTCTTCTGGGCGCGTTTCATGTCTCACAACACCTTCGGCCATCTGTTCCGCATGACCACCTTTGGCGAAAGCCATGGGCCGGCCATTGGCTGCGTGGTGGATGGCTGCCCGGCGCTTCTGCCGCTCACCGAGGCCGATATCCAAGGCTTCATGGATAAGCGCAGGCCCGGACAATCCAAATACACCACCCAGCGCCGCGAGCCTGATCAGGTGAAAATCCTCTCCGGCGTGTTTGAGGATGAGGCCGGCACCCAGGTCACCACCGGAACGCCGATTTGCCTGATGATCGAGAACGTGGACCAGCGCTCCAAAGACTATTCCGACATCAAGGACAAGTTCCGCCCGGGCCACGCCGATTTCACCTATCTGGAAAAATACGGCATCCGCGACTATCGCGGCGGGGGGCGCTCCTCGGCACGCGAAACCGCCACCCGGGTTGCCGCCGGTGCGGTGGCCCGCAGGGTGATCGCCGGCATGACCGTGCGCGGCGCCCTGGTGCAAATGGGCCCCCACAAGGTGAGCCGGGCCAACTGGGACTGGGGCCAGGTGGAGCAGAACCCGTTCTTCTGTCCGGATGCCAAGGCGGCTGAACAGTGGGCGGACTATCTGGACGGGGTGCGCAAGTCGGGCTCATCCTGCGGCGCCGTGATCGAGCTGGTGGCCAGCGGCGTGCCCACCGGGCTTGGCGCTCCCATCTATGGCAAGCTCGACCAGGACATGGCCTCTGCCATGATGAGCATCAATGCGGTGAAGGGCGTTGAGATCGGCAACGGGTTCGGTGCTGCTGCAATTTCCGGCGAAGAAAACGCCGATGAAATCCGCATGGTGGACGGCGAGCGTCAGTTCCAGTCGAACCATGCGGGCGGTGTCCTGGGCGGCATTTCAACCGGCCAGGATGTGGTGGTGCGCTTTGCGGTCAAACCCACCTCGTCCATTCTCGCCCCGCGCAAGACCGTGGACCGGTTCGGCGAAGACACCGAGATCGTCACCAAGGGGCGCCACGACCCGTGCGTGGGCATCCGCGCCGTGCCTGTGGGCGAGGCCATGATGGCGCTGGTCTTTGCCGACCATCTGTTGCGCCACAGGGCGCAAGCCGGCTCATGAGGGCTGTTGAAGCCCTGTTCTTCGACGTTTTCGGCACGGTGGTCGATTGGCGCACCAGCATCACCAACGAAATGAAAAATTTCGCAGGCGCAAGAGGGTTGGACGCAGACTGGGCGGCCTTGGCCGACCATTGGCGCGGGCTCTATCAGCCGGCCATGGAGGAGGTGCGCGCCGAGGGGCGTGGCTGGGTGATCCTGGACACCCTGCACGGCGAGAACCTGGACAAGGCGTGGGCTGCGTTTGATCTGCCGGCCTTGGACACGGCAGACCGGAAACATCTGGTGGCAGCGTGGCACCGGCTCGACCCCTGGCCCGATGCGGTTGCGGGGCTGACACGGCTGAAGGCAGGATACATCATTGCACCTGTGTCCAACGGCAACATTGCGTTGATCACCAATATGGCCAAGCGGGCCGGCCTGCCGTGGGATGTGGTGCTGGGGGCAGAGGTGGCCCGGGCCTACAAGCCCATGCCGGAAGCCTATCTGAACTCAGCGGCAGCCATCGGCCGTGCGCCGGAACACTGCATGATGGTGGCGGCCCACAATGATGATTTGCATGCCGCCAAGGCGCAAGGGCTCAAAACAGCATTCATCCCGCGACCGCTGGAGTTCGGTCCCGGCGGCGGCGCCGATGTGGAGCCCACCGGCGACTGGGACGTGGTGGCGGAAAGCTTTGAAGCACTAGCAGAGGAACTGGAGCTGTAGCCTTAAGCGGAAAGCGCGCTCAGCCGCCGGCCACCTGCCGGTCGTAATCCACCGCGTCGAACCAGCCGAGGGAATTGGTGACGCGGCAGTCATCGTCAAGCTCCCATTCCTCCCAGCCGCTGGCCTTAACGTGGTTGCGGGTTTCAGCGTGGTGACCCTCCAGAGTCCAGCCGAACACTGCGCGATCGCCGGCCAGCCGGAAAAAGTCGCAGCTAAGCTTCAGATCGGGAAATGAAGCCATAAATCCGCCGGCCATGCCAAGCATCGCCTCGCGGCCGAACTGCTGCTCGCCGCGGTTTATGGTGATGCCCCGTCCAGGGGCGTAGTGGTCTGCCACGCCGGCTGGATCTCCAGAATTCCAGGCGGCAGTGTATGCCGCGATCATCGCCTCAAACTGCTTTGCGTCGACTGCCATGAGTGCCTCGTGTTTGTTTTGTCCCCGCGCGTCCATCCTTCGCACCGCGGATGGTCTGTGTCTAGGACACTGGCAAGTTGGTGACGCTTTTGCCGCAAGGCTGGACCTGCCGACAGGGCGCGGGCTACCATGCGGGCGCTGTGGGAACGGCAGTTCTTCTATGGGGGCTGATCTTAAGGGCCCGCATCGAAGATTGCGACGCGATGTGCTGGAAGAGCCCTGAACAAGCATGAGTGATTTGACGCAATGGCTTGCCAGCCGAAACCTGGGAAGCATTGAAGAGGCGCTGGTTGAGAACGAAATCGATTTCGATCTGCTTTTCGATCTCACCGATGAGGACATGCGCGAAATCGGGCTTTCGCTCGGGGCCCGAAAACGGCTGCGCGCTGCAATTGACGACAAGGCGGCTGCTCCGGCGCCCTCCCCAGGCGAGGAGGCAAAACCATCTGGAGGCGAGGCCGAGCGCCGGCACCTGACCACTATGTTTGTCGACCTCGTCGGGTCCACGGCCCTCTCAGCCCAGCTTGACCCGGAAGACATGCGAAATGTGATCACCAGCTATCAAAACGCGGTTGCCGGGGTGGTGACACGCTATGAGGGGCATGTTGCCAAGTATATGGGCGACGGGGTGTTGTGTTACTTCGGTTGGCCGACGGCGCACGAGGACGATGCCAAACGCGCCGCGCGATCCGGGCTTGAAATCGTGCGAACAATGAAGGGCATGCTGGCGCCAGAGGGCCAGGAGCTCACCGTGCGGGTTGGCGTGGCCACGGGCGTGGTGGTGGTTGGCGATCTGATTGGCGAGGGTGCCGCGCAGGAGCAGGCGGTGGTCGGCGACACCCCGAACCTGGCGGCGCGGCTTCAAGGCATTGCAGAGCCCGGTCAGGTGATCGTGGCTGCCGCAACCCGGCAGCTGCTTGGTCATGACTTCGACATCAACAGCCTGGGCGAAGTCGAGCTGAAGGGCATGAGTGACCCCTTGCCCGCCTGGCAGGTTGTGGCCGAACGCAGCCTGGAAAGCCGTTTTGAGCAGCATGCCCAGGACCCGGTGTTGCCGATGGTCGGCCGCGATCACGAATTGGCGCTGGTCATGGACCGCTGGCAGCGTGCCTGTGGCAGTGAGGGCCAGGTCACCATATTGACCGGTGAAGCGGGCATCGGAAAATCGCGGTTGATGCGGGCGGTTCTCGATGAAATCCAGCCGACGGATCATTACCGCATAAGCTATTATTGCTCGCCCTATCACACTGATTCGAGCTTCTACCCGGTGATCCAGCAATTGACCGATGCGTTCGGGCTGGCTGAAGCCGGCGATGACGGGGAAAAGCTGGACAAGCTTGAAGCCGGGTTGCTTGCGGGCGATCCGAGGATCATGGCCGAACTCATGCAGTTCGAGGTGGCGGGCAGATATGCGCCCCTTGAGCTAACCCCGCAACAGGTGCGCAACCGGATTTTGGAGGAGATGGCACGGGAGGTGCGGGCGCTTGCCCGGGAGAAGCCGGTTCTTGTGGTGGTTGAGGATGCCCACTGGATCGATGCGTCCACCCTGGCGATATTGGAGGCTTGCCTGGACAGCATCACAGGAGAGCGGGCCCTGATCCTGATCACGGCGCGTCCCACGTTCTCCCATGGATTTGGTGGCCATCCAATCGTCAGCAAGCTTGCCCTCAACCGGCTTGGTGCGGATCAGACGGCGAACGTTCTGGCGAAGATCACCGGCGGCAAGAGCTTGCCCAAGGATCTGGTTACCGAAATCATCACACGCACGGACGGCGTTCCGCTGTTCATCGAAGAGTTGACGAAAACGATCATCGAATCCGGCGAGCTTCGCGAGACGGACACCGCCTACGAGCTCATTGCACCGATCAGCCGCATGGCCATCCCGTCAACCCTGCACGATTCGCTGATGGCTAGGATCGACCGGCTCCAACCCATCAAGGAGGTTGCGCAGATGGCCGCCTGCATCGGCCGAACCTTCGAGCGGGCGGCTCTGATGAAGATCTCCAGACTGGATGATCAGACCATGGACGATGCTCTTGCCCAGCTTGAGCGCAGCGAACTGGTGTTCCGCCGCGGCTCCCCGGCAGAGGCAAGCTACGTATTCAAGCATGCGCTGGTGCGCGATGTTGCCTATGAAAGCCTCTTGCGGCAACGGCGCCAGGAAATACATCACCGACTTGTCGATGTCTTCGAGGCAGATCCGGCCACACCGCCTGAAATTACCGCTCATCACGCCACCGAGGCCGGGTTGACCGAGAAAGCGTTGCTGCTTTGGGGGCAAGCCGGGGCCCAGGCCCAGGCCCGGCCTGCATATGTTGAGGCGTCAAACCATCTACGTATGGCCTTGTCGCTGATCGAAGCTCTGAGCGACCAGCAAGAGTGGTCCGAGAAGGAACTTGCGCTCCTTGTGCAACTCGCCCAGATCCACATCGCCAAAGACGGCTATGCCTCCTCGGAGGCGTCAGATGCCTTTGCCAAGGCGCTCGACCGGATCGACGCCACCAGCGACGCCGAACTGCGGATCGCGATCTATTACGGCACCTGGATCGCGCCTTACATTGGCAACCAGCTCTACCGCGCCTACGAACTGGTGGAACGGCTGGTCAAGGAAACCGAACGCGAGCCTGATCCGATCCCCCGGTTGATTTCGTTGCGCATGCGGGCGGCAACATTGATTGCCATGGGCCGTTCGCCAGAGGCCAGAGAGGATCTTGAAGCAGCCTATGTGCTCTATCAATCGGCACAGATTGAAGACTTTTCAGCAAAGTTTGCCCAGGATCCCGGAGTTCAAATCTGGTGTTACATGCTGCTTGCAAAATGGCAGTGCGGCGATCAGGAAGGTGCCCAAGACGTCGCCGACCGCGCGCTCACACGGGCCCGCGAGCTCAAGCACGCCAACACATTGTGCTATGCCGGCCTGCATGATGTGTGCATGTCCATATTGACGGGCAACGTGGAGCGCGCCCGTGCCATCACCAACGAGATGCGGGAGGTGGCGAGCGATCACGACATGGCGTTGTGGAAACTCTATGTGGGCATCCAAGATGTGGTAATCGCCTGCATGGCAGACGAACCGGACGCGCCTGAAGCGCTTGAACCTGTTCTGGCTGAGTACAAGAAAAGCGGATGCTGGCTGTGGATCACAGTTTACCTTGCCGAACAGGCAAAGGCCTTGTTGCGGGCAGGTGACGTGGATGCAGCAGAGGCCTCGCTCCAGCGCGCATTCTCCGAAGCTGAGATAACAGGTGAGATCTGGGCCCTGGCGGAACTTAACCGCATCAACGGCGAGATCTGTCTGCACCGAAAAGATCCGGTTGGTGCGGGAAAGGCGTTCAATACCGCGATTTCGGTTGCCCATTCGCAAGGCGCAACCATCCTTGAAGAGCGCGCGGCGCGCGCGCTCAGTCAACTGAACGCAACTTGAACCGCGCGCTGGCATCTGAACGCGACACAGCGGCCAGAGCGAGGTGATCATGGCGAAATACACCTCTTACGTTATCTGCACATCTCCCCGCAGCGGCAGCACTTTGTTGTGCCAGCTGCTGGCGGCCACCGGGGTGGCGGGCAAGCCGGGGTCCTATTTTCATGACGGCTCAATTTCCGCCTGGTTGGGCTATTATGATCTGACACCAGACGAAGCCGCCTCGGAGCGGGAGGTTCTGGCTAAAATATTCGCCGCAGCAATCGCCGAAGGCAGCGCCGGAACCGGCGTGTTCGGCCTCAGATTGCAGCGCCACAGCTTTGACTTCTTCAGCCGGAAGCTTGAGGTGCTTCATCCGGACCACTCAAGCGAACGGGAGCGTTTCCAGGCGGCCTTCGGGCGAACGGCCTTTATCCATTTGACACGGACGGACAAGATCGAACAGGCGGTTTCCTATGTGAAGGCGCAGCAGACCGGCTTGTGGCATGCCGCACCCGATGGCACGGAGCTGGAACGCCTCTCGACACCCCAGTCGCCAGCCTACGCGCCAGATAAGATTGCAGCCAATGTTGAAGAGATGACGGCTTACGACCGCCAGTGGGAGAACTGGTTTAAGGCCGAAGGCCTCACCCCGCTTCTCCTCACCTATGCGGAGCTGTCAGCTGACCCGGTCAATACATTGAAACGCGTGCTGGACCATCTGGGCCTCGATCGTGACGCAGCCCACGGTGTTGAGCCCGGCGTGGCCAAGCTGGCCGACGAGATGAGCAAAAGCTGGGTCGCACGCTTTCGCTCCGAACGCGGCGCCCTCTAGGCGCGCAAGCGGCTTATTGCCCGGCAAGAGATCTGATCGCGCGTTTGGTGCCACTGCCGAATGAACCGTCGATGGCCCCGTCATAATGGCCCTCGCGGCGCATGACCTTTTGCATCTCGCGGCGAAACCGTTTGCTCCAGGCGCGTTCGTTTGTGGTCATCTGCTTGACCGCATGGTCATAGGAACCCTGTTGCAGCGCGTGCACCACCAGCTCAGCTGCCCGCGCCCGGTCCCGGCGCACGCCCTTGCCGTCATCGTAGAGGGAGCCAAGCCAAAACGCGGCCCGCGCAATGCCGTTGTCCACCGCCTTCTGGTACCACTCAGCAGCGAGCCGCTTGCTGCGCCTGATGCCCTGGCCGCTCGAGTATTGGTGCGCGAGGTAGTACATGGCAAGCCCGGTGCCCTTGTCCGCTGCGCGCTGGAAAAGCTCCGCAGCCCTCGCGGGGTCTTTGTCCACACCTGTGCCACGCAGGTAGAACAATGCCAAGTTCACCATTGCGCCGGGCGAGCCGGCGTCTATTGCTCTGTTGTACCAAAGCCTGGCCTCCGCATAGTTCTCACTGTCGGCGGCCTGCTTGCCCGACTGAAACAGCTCTTCAACCGAACGCGGTGCAGGATCAGCACTGGTGTCCTCGCTGCTGTCCTTTGTGGTTCCGCGGTCGGTTGCCGGCGGGGTTTCAGTGAAGTCAGGGCTTGGGCTTTCCGGCAGGCGGGTTTTTTCAGCGACCCCGCCGACGCAGCGTGTGCTGTCCTCGTTCCATTTGGCGGGGCTTTCGCAGCTGCAAACGTAGGAGGCCTCGCCGAAGTCAAGCTCCTCTTGCGCGACGGACCCTGGCCCGAAATGTTCAAGGCACTCCGCTTGGGCTTCGCTCTTGGATTTTGCGTCGGCGGCCACGGTCGTTGAAATCACTGACACGCCGAAGATCAACAAGAGCCAAGTGCATTGGCACAATGCCGTGACCACTAGCCTGAACATTCCAACCATATCCCTCAGCCTCGTCCCCCCCCAATCGCGGGCTCGAATCTACAACGCAGGGCTGGCCGGTTTCAAGAAGACCCGGTCACGCGCTCAAGGCCCGGCGGCAAAAAGATAAGATATCCGTACACGTTTCCCCGTCAGGTTTTTCACCTGAAAGGTTTGATCGGCTTGGGGTGCGATGATGATCCCGCCGGCTGCCTGGGCGCCCCTGAGGGGCCCGTTTTTGGTTTCCGTTGAGCCGCCCTTGGCGAAGGCCGTGTGGACCGGCGCGCCGGTCGCCACATAATGCAATGCCGCCCACAAGGAACTGGAGCCCTTGCTCCAAAGCAGGAAAAAGCCAGTGTCTGCCGGGGCTGGAATGCTCGCCGTTTCACCGTTCGCAATGGCGATGTGGCCGCGGTTGGAGCGGAACGATTGGGCAAACCAGGACCCGGTTCGCCCAAGCGAGGCGACCACATGGCCGTACTCTTCATCGTTCCACCACTGCTGCAGGTCTCCCTTGCCCCCGCCATGGCCTTGAATGACGGCAATTTCCGGCAAGACCGCCTGGTTGCCCCCCTTCTGCAGGAAGGCCACCTGGGGGCGCTCCTTGCCGGCAAACCCTTCGGCCACGAACACCCGCCGGATGCCGGGGCCTACCTGGGCGGTCACTGCGCTGTCTTCGTTGGGGTAGGGGCCGGCGTCCCCGGTTTTATAGTCTCCGCCGCCGCCTGGCTTCATGCCGCTGCGGGTGGCGGAGAACGTCACCCCGTTGATCAGGCCTGAGTGGCCGTTGAAGCCGCGGGTGACGGTGCGCAGGCTGCGCATCTTCGCAACGCCGCCGTCGGCTGTTGTGGTCACGTGAACGGAGCGGATGCCGGCCCCCGGCTCGGTGCCGTCCACCATCCGCATGTTCAGGCGCAATCCGGCCAGCTCGGTCGTGTCGCCCGGCGCCGCTGAGGGCGGCACGAGTTCACCTTCCAGATAGAACAGGCTGTCTTGTTTGTTGGGGTGGTGGGGTTTGATTTCATGCCGGATTTTGGTGCCGTACATAGTTTGCCCGGTGCGTGAGTTGGTGCCGAACGTTGACGAATAGGGCTGCGCGTGTCGCCCGAAGAACGTCTTCAGGTTCTCCCCGGCCTCCTGCTCATATCCCCGCACGCCGGACATTTGGAAAACCGTTGCGGCGAATAGTCCAGCACCTAGGAGGCAAACGGTTAGGGGCCACCTCTGTTTCGTAATTCCCATCTTGCTTCCTTTCTCACCAGGTTCGCTTTACTGCCTGCCGGCCTCAACTGGCGAGATTATGACCATCGCACAACTAAAAAGTGTAAAATGGTGTTGATGGGAAAACTGCCAAACAAAGTCATCCGGTTGTAGCTATCTGATTTTTATAGAGAAAATATTTGTGCATCGTACAATTGATGACCGGATCTGACCCGGTGCCCAGACCGCTCGCACAACTCCGCATCCACACGACCCCGCACCCCTGCGAAGGCAGGCATCCAGTGCCAAACAGACGATGGAGCTTAGCGCTCCTGGATTCCTGCCTTCGCAGGAATGACGAGGTGAAGAGCAGGAATGACGAGGCGTAGGGTTTCGCGCGATCCCATGGCGCCCGGCTAGCCGGGTTTGTCGAACACCGCCATCTTGGACATGAACACCGGCATGCTGGACGCCGGCACCAATCCGGCCGCTTCAAAAATCGCGCCCAGGTCTTCCTTGATGTAGGAGCCATAGAACGGCTCATGGAAATTGAGCGGAAAGGTTTGCAGCATGCCGTCATAGCCGGGCGTGTCGCCAAGCTGCAGGCTGTCCATGAAGATCAGCCGCCCGCCGGGCTTCAGCACCCGGGCAAACTCAGCGGCAATGATGCGGCGCACCTTCGGTGGCACCTCGTGGAAGAGATAGACACATGTCACCACATCAAGCTCGTCATCGGCAAACGGCAGGGTCTCCGCATTGGCGGGCACATAGTCGATGCCTGACCAGGGTTCCAGATACTCTTCCGCCTCGGCCAGATAGGCCTCCGACAGATCGCTGGCCGTAGCCTGGATTCGCGGGTAGGCCTGCTTCACCGCATCCAGAAACCGCCCAGTGCCGCAGGCGATGTCGGCCAGCCTCACCTTGCGCTGGTCGCGCCCACGCATGAACTCAGCCAGGGGCACCAAACATTGTCTCCGCATGGCGTTGGTGGAGCCGGAGAACAAAACGTCCACCTGGAGATCGTAGAGCTCGGCGGATTCCTCGGTGAGATACCCGCCGGTCTGATAGTGGAAATTCTGCAGGAAATAAGCCGGCAGCTTCTCTTTGAGCTCGGCGGAATAGACATCATCGCCGCGCCGTTCGGTCCGCCGTTCGGTGGCCTCGGGCAAGTCGGCGAAATACATCCGGCTGCGCCTAATCAGCTCCAGCGGCGGGCCGTCCCGGTCGCGCGGCATGGGGTAGTGGCCGGCCTCGACGTTTGCCAGGTCTTGTTGGAACACGGTGGCCAGATCACGCATCATGCGTTCCGGCGTGGGGCCCGGCGCGCGCGGCTTTTCGCGGCGCACATCGCCTTCGCCCTTTGCCTTGTGAAAGCGCTGGGAGGCGAAATAGTGCCCCATATACCAAGCCACGCGGGCGCCCTGGCGGGCGGAATAGCCGAGTTTGCCGAGTGTCGAGACCATGTCCTAAAGATCAGACACTTGGGCGCGCATTTCAAGGGGCACGTGCTGCGACAATGAACTCCACGTTGCCGTCGCTGCCCGTGATGGGCGAGGCAATGAGGCCCGCAACGGACCAGCCCTGGTCCTCATCGAGCCAGCGGCAGATTTCCTCAAAGACCTTGGTCCTGACCTCCGGGTCGCGCACAATTCCGCCTTTGCCGATGGCCTCCTTGCCCGCTTCGAACTGAGGCTTGATGAGGGCAAACAGCCAGGCGCCGGGCTTTGCCATGGCGAGTGCGGGGGGCAGGGCCAGTTTCAGCGAGATGAAGCTCACGTCTGAAACGATGACGTCGATCGGCTCGCCGATATCACCGGCTGTGAGGTCCCGCGCATTCAGGCCTTCCAGATTGATCACGCGCGCATCGCCCGCGATCGTCTCGTGGAGTTGGCCATGGCCCACATCAAGGGCGAAGACCTTCGCTGCCCCCGCCTCCAGAAGCACCTGGGTGAACCCGCCCGTGGAGGCGCCCACATCGAGGCCGACCGCGCCGTCCACCTCGGGGGAGAAATGGGCCAGGGCTGCGGCCAGCTTCACACCGGCGCGCGAAACATATCGGTTCGCCTCATCAGAGAGCGCAATCTTGGCGCCGTCGGTGACCGGTTGGCTGGCTTTGATGGCGGGCTTGCCGTTGATCTGAACGTGGCCCTGGCCAATGGCGTCTTGGGCCCGGGACCGGCTGGAGGCGAGGCCAAGCTCAACCATCCGCTGGTCAAGCCGCTTGCGGTTCGTCATGGGGTTTGTGCCTTCTCCGATGTTGTCCTCGGGCTTGACCCGAGGACCCACTGCGGCGCGCTCAGGGCCTTCCCCGCCTTGGGCCCTCGGGTCAAGCCCCAGGGCGGCAGCTTGACCCTTCAGTCCACGTCCAATGGCTCGGTGCCCGCCGGGCTGCCGTCTTTGGTCAGGGTGATCTTCTCGATCCTCGCCTCGGCCTTCTTCAAAAGCGCCTCGCAATGGGCTTTCAGCTTTTCGCCGCGCTCGTAGATCGAGATGGATTCTTCCAAGTCCACCTTGCCCTGCTCCAGCTTGGCCACAATCTCTTCCAGCTCCTGAAGAGCGGCTTCAAATTTCATCGCCTCAATGTCGGCGCCGTCTTGATCTGCCATGGCAGGGGTCCTCAATTTTCCGCTGTTCCGCGCATCAGCGCCTGAATGTGCACACCCGCCGAAGAGGCCAGGGCGCTGAGGTCATAGCCGCCTTCCAGCACGGAGACAACACGCCCGTCGGCATGTTTGTCGGCAATCTCCATCAGACGCAGAGTTATCCAGGCATAATCTTCCTCTTCCAGCTGCAACCCGCCGAGCGGGTCTGACCGGTGGGCATCAAAGCCGGCGGAGATAATCAGCAAGTCCGGCTCAAAGGCATCCAGTGCCGGCAGCACCGTGGTGGCCATGGCTTCGCGGAACACCGCCCCGCTATCACCGTGGCTGAGGGGCGCGTTGAAGATGTTGCCCTCGCCGGTCTCCGTTTTATTGCCCGATCCTGGGAACAACGGCATCTGGTGGGTGGAGCCGTAAAACAGATCCTCGTCTGACCAGAACATCTCTTGGGTCCCATTGCCGTGGTGCACATCAAAGTCGACCACCGCGACCCGTTCCAGGTCATATTCCTCGCGGGCATAGTGTGCGGCCACCGCAACATTGTTGAACAGGCAGAAGCCCATGGCGCGGTTTGTCTCGGCATGGTGGCCCGGGGGGCGCGTGGCGCAGAACACATTGTCCACCTCGCGCTGGGCAATGGCATCCACCGCCCGCGTGGCCGCGCCCACGCCGCGATAGGCAGCTTCCAGGCTGGCCGGCGACATCCAGGTGTCCGCATCTATCGGCTCCATGCCGTGTTCGGGCGACAGGCCCTCGATCATCGAGACATAGTCTTCTGGATGGGCCAGCAGAATGCTGTCGCGGGAGGCTTGCGGGGCGTCCTCCCGGAGCAGATTGTCAAAGTGCGCCGAGGCCAAAATCTGGTTGAGGGCGCGCAACCGGTCCGGGCGTTCCGGATGGCCTTCGGGCGTTTGGTGCTCAATGCAGATGTCGTGGCTAAGAAGCAGTGTCGTCATGGGGGTTTGAGCCTTTTAAAGTGCAATTGCATCGGGGGTGGCGGCGAAGAAGGCATCGGCGCTTCCGCGCACCACGGAGGAATAACCACGCGCCTGGGGCAGGTGGTTTTCGGCAAAATAGCGCGCCTCCAGAATGCGCACGCCGTCAGCGTCGGCGGTGTCTTCATCCTGGCGCTGGGAGGCGGCCAGCGCGCCCTTGGCGAGCCAGCAGCCTCCAGCGGTCAGGCCCATCAATTTGCTGAAGGGGGTGGCAGAGGCCAGCACCTTGTCCAGATTGTCCGGCAGGGTGTCGAGCATCCAGGCCGTGGCCTCTTCCAGCTCTTCAATGGCGGACGTGAGGCGGTAGCCGGTGCGGCCGAAGCGTTCGTCGTTGGAGGCCATCACCGCGTCGGCGATCTCCTTGAAGCCTTCGATCAGGCCGCGCACGGTGTCGCCGTTTTCCAGGGGCAGCTTGCGGGTCGCCAGGTCAATCGCCTGGATGCCGTTGGTGCCTTCATAAATCGGTGTGATGCGGGCATCGCGCAGGTGCTGTGCGGCGCCGGTTTCCTCAATGAAGCCCATGCCGCCGAACACCTGGATACCGGTGGAGGCCACATCCACGCCCATCTCGGTGCCGAAGGTCTTGGCCACGGGCGTCAGCAAGGCAGCTTCCAGCTCGCCGACCTGGCGCGCTTCGTCGGTTTGACCAAATTCAGCCCGGTCCAGCGCATTGGCCGAGGCGTAGCATATGGCCCTGGCTGCAGCGGTCTTGGTCTTCATGTCCATCAGCATGCGGCGCACATCGGGGTGCTCGATAATCGGCACCATGCCGTCTGTGCCCGGCCGGCGCCCCTGCTTGCGCTCCAGGGCGTAGTCGAGCGCATGCTGGAAGGCGCGTTCGGCAATGGCGACCCCTTGCATGCCCACATTCAGGCGGGCGTGGTTCATCATCGTGAACATGCAGTTGAGCCCGCGGTTCTCCTCGCCAAGCAGCCAGCCGGTTGCCCCGCCGTTTTCGCCATACTGCATGACGGCGGTGGGCGAGCCGTGGATGCCCATCTTCTCTTCCAGCCCGGCGCACTTCACATCGTTGCGCGCGCCAATGCTGCCATCGGCGTTCACCAGGAACTTCGGCACCACAAACAGCGAGATGCCGCGTGTGCCCTCCGGCGCATCGGGCAGGCGTGCCAGCACCAGGTGGATGATGTTCTCCGTCAGGTCGTGCTCGCCGTGGGTGATGAAAATCTTGGTGCCGGTGATCTTGTAGCTGCCATCGGATTGCGGCTCGGCCTTGGAGCGCAGCGCCGCCAGATCTGACCCGGCCTGAGGCTCGGTCAGGTTCATCGTGCCGGTCCATTCCCCGGTGACCATTTTGGGCAGATATGCGGTTTTCATCTCCTCAGTGCCGTGGGCGATGACCGCGTTGACGGCGCCTTGGGTCAAAAGCGTGCCGATGCCATAGGCGTTTGCCGCCGTGTTCCAAAGCTCCTGCACTGCCAGACCCATGGTTGTGGGCAAGCCCTGGCCGCCGTGCTCTGGCGAACACGGCAGGGCGCCCCAGCCGGCCTCCACCCACTGGGCATAGGTCTCCTTCCAACCGGATGCGGTTTTTACGTCGCCGGTTTCAGGATCGTACGTGCAGCCTTCTGTATCGCCGGGCTGGTTGATGGGGGCGATGATCTCGGCGGCGGACTTGCCGGCCTCTTCCAGAACCGCGTCCACCAGTTCCAGGTCCAGATCAGGAAACAGGCCCTCTGTGACGAGGGCATTGAAGCCGGAGACATCTCCCAAAGTGTGGCGCAGGTCGTTGAGCTGGGGTGTATAGGTCATTTGCCTTCCCGATCGTTTCCGCCTATTAGCCGCGCTTGGTGCGCTAGGCTGGTGCTGGGAACTTTTAAGCCTCTGGCACGGCTCATTCAATCAGCAATCTCTACGGGCGTTCACAATCCATGGTTCAGACGTCAGACATATCAGCCGCCGCCAAGGCCCTGAAGGCTGGCGAGTTGGCCGCGTTCCCAACCGAAACCGTCTATGGTTTAGGGGGCGATGCCTGTTCTGACACGGCGGTCGCGGCCATATTCGCCGCCAAGGGCCGGCCCCAGTTCAATCCGCTGATCATGCACGTTGAAAGCCTGGAGAAGGCGCGGAGCTGCGGTGTCTTCGGAGACCGTGCCATGCAGCTGGCCAAACATTTCTGGCCGGGCCCGCTCACCTTGGTTGTGCCCAAACAGCCTGATTGCGCGGTCTCCCTTCTGGCCACGGCGGGTTTGGACAGCATTGCCTTGCGGGTTCCGGCCCATCCTGCAGCTTGCCAGCTCCTGAAAGCTTTCGCAGGACCGGTGGCTGCGCCGAGCGCCAATCTTTCCGGCCGGCTGAGCCCAACCCAGGCGGGCCATGTGCGCGATCAGCTTGGCGGCAAGGTTGCGGCCATTGTGGATGGTGGGCCCACCAGTGTTGGGCTTGAATCGACCATTGTCTCCTGCCTGACAGAACCGCCAAGCCTGCTCAGGGCCGGCGGCGTGGCGCGGGAGGACATCGAGGCCGCGCTGGGGCTCCAACTCGCTGGCGGTGAGATCGAGGACGGCAAACCGCTGTCCCCGGGCCAGCTTCAACACCATTATGCGCCAGAGGCATCGCTACGGCTCAATGCGGACGCGCCGGAAGAGGGCGAGGCGCTTCTGGCGTTCGGTCCTGCGGTTCCTGCACATGGCGGCTTGATCTTGAACCTCAGCCCATCCGGCGACTTGGTGGAAGCGGCGGCCAATCTCTTTGCCCACTTGCACGAGCTTGATGCCAAGGCTCAGGCCATCGCCGCCATGCGCGTGCCGGAGGTGGGCCTTGGCGAGGCGATCAACGACAGGCTGCGCCGGGCTGCCGCGCCGCGCACTCTCGACGTCTGAGATATTCCGGCGTAGAACTGAACAGATGGATGCCACAAGCCCGAAATTAGCTGCGCCCAGCGCAGAAACCATCGACCGTCTTGTCGCCGTCGTTGGCGAGAAGTACGCCGTGCGCGACGCCCAAGAGATGGAGAACTACGTCACCGAATGGCGCGACAGATGGCCGGGCCGTGCTTCGCTGGTGCTGCGCCCCGGCTCCACGCAGGAAGTCTCGGAGATCCTGAAGATCGCCAACGAGACCCAAACCGGCGTTGTGCCCCAAAGCGGCAACACCGGCGCCGTTGGCGGCCAGGTGCCGTCGCCCAGCGGCAACGAGATCGTGGTCTCTCTGGAGCGCATGAACAAAATTTTGCGGGTAGAAGCCCTGGACAACACGATCGCGGTTGAGGCGGGCTGCATCCTACAGAGCGTTCAAGAAGCCGCTGAAGAAGTCGACCGGTTGTTTCCTTTGCGCATCGGCTCGCAAGGCTCCTGCCAGATCGGTGGAAACCTGGGCACGAACGCCGGCGGCATCGCCACGCTGGCCTATGGCAACGCCCGTGATCTTGCCCTGGGGCTTGAGGTTGTGATGGCAGACGGGCGCATCTGGAACGGCATGAACCGGCTGCGCAAGAACAACACCGGCTATGACCTGCGCGATATTTTCATCGGCTCAGAGGGCACCCTCGGCATCATCACCGGTGCGGTGCTGAAGCTCTACCCAAACCCGCGTGACCGGGCGGTTGCCCTGGTGGGCATCTCTGCGCCTGAGCCGGCGCTGGAGCTTCTGGCTCTGGCCCAAGGCAAAACCGGCAACGGCGTGGTTGGCTTTGAGATTTTTCCGCACTACGGCATGGAAATCGTTGAGCGCCACACTGAACTGCGCAACCCGCTGGGCTCCTATTTCCCATGGTACGTGATTGTGGAGATCGCGGGCGGTGCCGCGCCAGGCGACCTGATGCCCGTCCTCACTTCCATTCTGGAGGAAGCCTTCGAGGCTGATTTGATCAGCGATGCGGCGCTCGCCAGCTCAGAGGCGCAATATCAGATGTTCTGGTCCATGCGCGAGCGCATGTCGGAGGTGCAGAAGTTTGAAGGCGGCTCGATCAAGCTCGACACTTCGGTGCCGGTCTCCCAGGTGCCTGAGCTGATTGAACGGGGCCTTGAAGCGTTGAAGGAGGCCGTCCCTGATGCGCGGCCCTTGCCCTACGGCCACATTGGCGACGGCAATATCCATTTCAACATTTCCCAGCCCGAAGGCGCTGACACGGATGCCTTCATGGCCCGCTGGGATGAGCTGACAGGGATCATCAACAACATTGCGATCGACATGTCCGGCTCTATCAGCGCGGAACATGGCATTGGCCAGTCCAAGACCTACATGATGCCAAAGGTGAAATCGCCCCTGGAGATGGAGCTCCTTCTTGGCCTGAAAGACCTGTTTGATCCGAACGGCATTCTCAATCCCGGCAAAGTTCTCCCGTCATGAGCCAGGAGCTCTCCTTCCGGCCCTTCGCAGATCAAGACGAAGAGGCCGTCATCTCCCTTTGGGAGCGCTGCGGCCTGACGCGCCCGCACAACGACCCGGTTAAGGACATCGCCTTTGCCCGCGAGCAACCTGCCTCCGACATTCTGGTGGGCGAGCTTGAGGGGGGGATTGTCGCCTCCGTGATGGTGGGCCACGACGGCCACCGCGGCACGCTCTACTACGTGTCGGTGGATCCAGACCTGCAGGGCAAGGGCTATGGCCGCCAACTTATGCGCCACGCAGAAGGTTGGCTGAAGGCGCAAGGGGTCTGGAAGCTCAATCTGCTGCTCAGGGCCGACAACGAGAAGATCCGCGCGTTTTATGAGGCCTTGGGGTATGAGGTGGAACCTCGGCTCTGCATGGCACGCCGGCTGATCGACTAGGGCGTTTGCCCTTTCCCCCAACACCCTGCACCCTTGCGAAAGCAGGGGTCCATAGCTCTAAGCATGCTGATGGATTGGGTGGGTTCCTGCTTTCGCAGGAACGCGGGGGAGGGGCAGGAACGCGGGGGAGGAGGCGGAACGCGGGGGAAGCGAACCCGCCGTCATGCCTGCGTAGGCAGGCATCCAGGGGCCGCACACTCAGAATTCCGTAGCTCTGGATTCCTGCCTGCGCAGGAATGACGGTGTCGCGACGTGAGCTTGGTTTCCCGCCCAACACCCCGCACCCCTCCGAAAGCAGGGGTCCATAGCTCTAAGCGTGTTGATGGATTGGGTGGGTTCCTGCTTTCGCAGGAACGCGGGGGGAGGGGCAGGGACGCAGGGGTGCGACATTTCTTGCGTGCCTGCTGGATTCTTGCCGCAATCTGCCTATATTTGCACCACAGGAGAGGAGACCCCATGATTGCAAAGACCCTTACCGTTCTGGCCGGCGTTGCCGCTGCTGGCTTCGTTATGAAGCGTTTTATGGAACTGCGCGAACAACAAACCGTCCGTGTTAAACCCCATCGCCGTGACGACGGACAAATCCGCAAACTGCGCCAAGATCCCAAAACCGGCGAGTATTACGCCGAAGATTGAGCGGGCTCTCCTGTCTGGCAACGTCATTGTTTCCTTGACCCGGTGCAGCGCCGTCCATAGGTTGCGCCCCCAATCGTGGCGGGGCGGGCCTGCCATAACTGATTCTCCGGATTTCCAATGCCAGTGCCTTCGACTATGGCTTCGAATACGGCCACGCCTTCAGTGTCCCTAGACCCTCAGCGCTCATTTCAGGGGCTGATACTGACGTTGCACAACTACTGGGCAGCGTATGGCGCACTTATCCTCCAGCCCTACGATATGGAGGTGGGCGCCGGCACGTTTCACCCGGCCACCACCTTGCGCTCCGTCGGCCCGCGCCCCTGGAAGGCCGCCTATGTGCAGCCCTCGCGGCGCCCAAGCGATGGCCGCTATGGGGAAAACCCCAACCGGCTGCAGCACTATTACCAATATCAGGTGCTGCTGAAGCCATCCCCGTCTGACCTTCAGGACCTCTACCTGGGCTCGCTCTATGAGATCGGCATCGATCCGGACAACCACGATATCCGCTTTGTGGAGGATGACTGGGAAAGCCCGACCCTTGGCGCCTGGGGCCTTGGCTGGGAGGTTTGGTGCGATGGCATGGAGGTCTCCCAGTTCACCTATTTCCAGCAGGTTGGCGGATTTGACTGCAATCCCGTGTCCGGCGAGCTGACCTATGGGTTGGAGCGCCTCGCCATGTATGTTCAGGAGGTCGACAATGTTTACGACCTCAACTTCAATGGCGGCGAGGGCGCCGACCGCGTCTCCTACGGAGAGGTCTTCCTGCAGGCCGAGCAGGAATATTCCCGCTTCAACTTCGAGCACGCCAACACCGAAGCCCTGCTGCGCCATTTTGAAGATGCCGAAGCTGAGTGCGCCGCCCTCCTGAAGGCAGGAGAAACCGGCCAGGGCATCCACCTGATGGGCTTGCCGGCCTATGACCAGTGCATCAAGGCCAGCCACATTTTCAATCTGCTGGATGCCCGCGGCGTGATTTCGGTGACCGAGCGCCAGAGTTACATTCTGCGCGTGCGCGACCTGTCCAAGGCATGTGCGGAAGCTTGGCTGCAAACTGCCGGCGGCGGCGCCGATGAGACATCGACCCCTGAGGAGGAACCTGGAAATGGCTGATCCGACAATCGCTCAAAAGGAACCTTATGCCGTAGAGGTAAAGGCCGGGAAATCCTATTTCTGGTGCGCCTGCGGCAAGTCTGCCCGCCAGCCATTCTGCGACGGCAGCCACAAGGACACAGAATTTGAGCCGCTCAAATGGGACTGCGACAAGGACGGCAAGAAGTTCTTCTGCGGCTGCAAGATGACCAAGGGTGAGCCGTTTTGCGACGGCACCCACAACAAGATTTAGGCGCGCTAGCGCCCGCCAATTTGACCGGACCTGTTGATGCCTGACCTGCTTTTAGAGCTGTTCTCCGAGGAAATTCCAGCCCGCATGCAAAAGCGTGCGTCTGAAGATCTGTCCCGCCTTGTGGGCGAGGGGCTGACGGAGGCCGGTTGCACGTTCGACCGGGTTGAGGCGCACGCCACCCCCAGGCGCCTGGTGCTGTCCATTGAAGGCCTTCCGGCCTCGCAACCCGATGTGCGCGAAGAGCGCAAAGGCCCGCGCACCGATGCGCCGGAGAAAGCCATTGAGGGCTTCCTGCGCTCTGCCGGCGTCACGCTTGAACAATGCGAGGAGCAGGTCGACAAAAAGAAGGGCGCCTACTACGTCGCCCTGATCGAAACCAAGGGCCGGCCCACCGAAGCCATCATTGCTGAATTGGTGCCCGAAGTGATCCGCAAGTTCCCTTGGCCCAAATCCATGCGCTGGGGCACGGGCACCTTGCGGTGGGTGCGTCCGTTGCATTCGATCCTGTGTCTGTTCGGCGGCCAGGTCGTTGAGTTTGAAGTGGACGGCATTTCCAGCTGCGACCATACGTTCGGCCACCGCTTCATGAGCAACGGCGAGCCGATTGTGGTGTCTGGCTTTGAAGATTACGGTATGCAGCTTGAGACGTCTTTTGTGATGCTGGAGCCCGAAACCCGCGCAGCGGTGATTGCCGAGCAGGCTGCAAGCCTGGCCGCCCAGGGCAGGTTGGAGCTGATCGAAGATGCGGCCCTCACCCAGGAGACCGCCGGGCTGGTGGAATGGCCCGTGGTTCTGATGGGCGGGTTTGACGAAAGCTTTCTTGCGCTGCCTTCCGAGGTCATCATCACCTCGATCAAGAGCCATCAGAAGTGCTTTTCCTTGCGAGATCCGCAAACCGGCAAGCTGGCCAACCGGTTCATGCTGGTCTCCAACCTGCTTGCCGTGGATCGCGGCGACAAGATTGTTCAGGGCAATGAGCGGGTGATTGCCGCCCGCTTGTCGGATGCCAAGTTCTTCTGGGATCGGGACCTGAAGATGTCCCTGGAAGACCGGCTGCCGGCGCTCAAGAACATCACTTTCCACGCACGGCTTGGCACCCAGGCAGAACGGGTGGAGCGGATTGTGTCGCTGGCCGGCGAAATGGCCGAGCGCATGGGGGTCGATGTCGCTGTAGCCCAAAAGGCAGCCCGGCTCTGCAAAACGGATCTGGTCTCGGGCATGGTGGGCGAGTTCCCCGAACTGCAGGGTTTGATGGGCAGCTACTATGCCAAAGCCGAAGGCCTTGAGACCGATGTGGCCGACGCTCTTGCCACGCACTACAAGCCGCAAGGGCCCTCAGACGAGGTACCGACCAACAAGGTGGCGCAGACGGTGGCGCTGGCCGACAAGCTCGACACCCTGGCCTGTTTCTGGGCCATTGGCGAGACGCCCACGGGCTCAAAAGACCCCTTTGCGCTCAGGCGTGCGGCCCTTGGGGTTATCCGGATCATTCTGGAGGGCGATCTGAAATTGCCGCTCCTGCAAATCCTCAAACCACATCTGGCCGGCCCGTTGGAACGGCGGATTGAGGCTGAGCCTGGTTACGTAAAGCAGCTTATTGCCAAATATCTTGATGATGATGCGGACGGCGCAAAAGCTGAGGAAAACTGGGACAAAGGGCGCCGCGAGGAATGTCTTGCGCGCGAAGTGGTTGGCGTTTCGGCCAACTTGCTGGAGTTCTTCGCTGACCGGATGAAGGTCTATCTGCGCGATCTGGGTGCCCGCCATGACCTCATCGATGCTGTGTTCTCCCTGGGTGATCAGGATGACCTTCTGAAGATCGTGCGCCGGGTGGACGCTTTGGGCATATTCCTGGACAGCGAGGACGGGCAGAACTTGCTGGCCGGTTACAAGCGCGCGGCAAACATTCTGGCTGCTGAGGAAAAGAAGGGCACCAAGGTTGAAACCGAGGTGGACGAGAAGCTGTTTGACGGTTCAGAGGAAGAGGCCATGTTCGCCGCGCTCAAGACCGCGGAGAACGATGGGGTTGTTGCGGTCTCTGAAGAGAATTTCGAGGGCGCCATGGCCGCCCTTGCCCAACTGAGAGCACCAGTGGATGCGTTCTTTGACGCCGTCATGGTGAACGCTGAGGACGAAAAGGTGCGCGCCAACCGCCTGGCCTTGCTGGGCCGCATTCGCGCTGCAACGCTGCAGGTTGCAGACTTCTCAAAGATTTCCGGCTAATACAGGCGCCTTGACCGCCTGCTGGTCGCAGAACTGACCCAGCACAATAGATATTCGATGATCGGCAGCACATTGACCTGCCGACACCTTGCAACAAGCAAAGAAGTACACCGTGAAAAAGACCCTCGCCGACGCGCTTGAAGAGCGCGGATACACAACGCTTACACCAGTGCAGGAGGCGGTCACCAATTCGGATCTCAACGCTGCTGATCTTCTGGTTTCCGCCCAAACAGGCTCCGGCAAGACGCTGGGCTTCGGATTGGCCATTGCGCCGCAGTTGCTGGGCGAGGACGAAAAGTTTTCCGCTGCCAGCTTGCCGCTGGCCCTGGTGGTGGCCCCGACCCGCGAGCTGGCCCTGCAGGTCAAGCGCGAGTTGGGCTGGCTCTTTGCCAAGGCGGGCGCGGTGGTAACCTCCTGCGTGGGCGGCATGGACATGCGCGATGAGCGCCGGGCCTTGTCGCGCGGGGCCCACATTGTTGTCGCCACACCTGGCCGCCTGCGCGATCACATCATGCGCCGTTCTATCGATCTGGGCAGTTTGCGGGCTGTGGTGCTGGACGAAGCCGACGAAATGCTGGATCTCGGGTTTAGGGAGGACCTGGAGTTCATTCTCGGCAAGGCGCCGAAAGAGCGCCAGACGCTTTTGTTCTCGGCAACAGTCCCCCAGGCAATCACCAGCCTTGCCAAGAAATACCAGAACGATGCCGTTCGCATCGCGGTCAAGACCGAGCACACCCAGCACGCCGACATCGAATACCGCGCCCTGAACGTTGTGCAGCGGGACACTGAGAACGCCATCATCAACACCCTGCGATACTACGAGGCCCCGAACGCCCTTGTGTTCTGTAACACGCGCGCCATGGTCAACCGCTTGACCACGCGCCTGTCCAACCGCGGGTTTTCGGTGGTGGCCTTGTCTGGAGAGCTGTCGCAGACCGAACGCACCCATGCCCTGCAAGCTATGCGCGATGGGCGGGCGCGGGTTTGTGTCGCCACCGATGTGGCCGCCCGCGGGATCGATCTGCCGAACCTTGATCTGGTGGTCCATGCGGATCTTCCGTCAAACAACGAAACCCTGCTCCATCGTTCCGGACGTACCGGCCGGGCCGGGCGCAAGGGCGTAAGCGTCATGATCGTGCCGGCAAAATCGCGGAAGCTGGCGCAAAGGCTTTTGAGCTGGGGGAAGCTCAAGGCCGAGTGGTCCAACGCGCCGTCCGCCGACGCCGTGAAGGCGCGCGATGAAGAGCGCATGCTGGCCGATCCTGCCTGGCAAGATGAGATGAGCGAGGCAGAACAGACCCCTGTTGAGAACCTGGTGGAGCGCTTCACGCCGCACCAGATCGCAGCAGCCTATTTGCGGCTCTACCACTCCCGGCACTCGGCCCCTGAAGAGATATCGGGCGTTGAGGAAAAGCAACAGGCGCCCCGAGAGGCGTTTGGTCCAAGCGTCTGGTTCTCCATTGCCGGCGGCCACGACCAGAACGCCGAGCCGCGCCGCTTGCTGCCGATGATCTGCAAGGTTGGCGGCATCACCAACAAGGACATCGGCGCGATCCGGATTCAGCAGGATCTGTCCTACATCGAAATCCGCGAGGCGAGCGTCGCCTCGTTCCTGGCGACTGTGGGCCCGGAGATGAAGGTGGAAGGGGGCACGGCCCTCATTCAACTGGACGCCCCGCCTGCTGCGGCCAGAGGGCCGCGCTCTGCCCCCGCGCCCAAACAGCGCGACAACAAGCCCGGTTTCAAAAAATCCAAACGTCCGAAAACGGGCAAATCGGCTGAAGGCTATGAGGAACTCTCCCACCGTGTGAAAAAATCCAAATCCCAATGGGACCCGGCGAAATCAGAGGCCGCGCACGATCACGAGCCCGCACGGGCGGATGCAGCCGGCGAGACAGGTGTTGCCAGGCATAAACCCGATGGCGGCAAACCCCACCGCCCATTCAAAGCCAGAGGCGCGGGCAAGGGGCAGCCGCCACCCAAGGGAAAGCCAAACAGCAAAAAGAACAAGGCCAGAGCAAAGGCCGCCGCTTTAGCGGGAGGAAAACCGCCGCGTGGTGGCGGCGGCGCATTGCGGCGCGGGAAGAAGTGAGTTGGGGATTTCCGGCTCAGATTGAGCTCCACGCCCGTCCAAGGGCAGATCAGGCGGTCTCTCGCAGTCCGGCGCTTCGCTGGAGCCAGTGGTCGATCTTTTCTTCCAGGCTCACCGGCGAAACCGGCTTGGGCAGATAGTCGTCCATGCCGGCATCAAGGCATTTTTCCATATCGCCTTTGATGGCATGGGCTGTCACGCCGATGATCGGCGTGTAACGGTCTGAGAACTTCTCGCGCTTGCGGATTTCTGCAGTGGTGTCCAACCCATTGAGAATGGGCATGGAAACATCCATGCAGATGATTTTCGGCAGATGCTGTTCATAAAGGTCCAGCGCTTCGCGGCCGTCATTTGCAATCATATAGGAATAGCCGGTCTCTTGAAGGATTTGCTGGAACACGAACCGATTGACCTCGTTGTCTTCGGCAATCAACACATCGACCGAACGATCCGCCTGTGCAGCTTTTGCCGGCAGCGGCTCGGGTTTGTTTACCTGGGCCTGTTTGCGCGGCGGGGGCGGCGTGGTCGCGGCACGCTCCAAGTTTGCTTCGCTTCGGGATCCTTGAATAACGCTCACGAGTGCTTCCAGCAATCGGGACGATGGGGCCGGCTTCACCAGGTGAGCTTCTATGCCGAGCGATGAAAAGCGGTTGCCCTCGGCGGTTTGATCGACCGAAGTCAGCATAACAATGGGAATATGGGTCAGCTCTGGCTCAGATCGCATGGCGGCCGCCACTTCTGCGCCGTTCATCTCGGGCATTTGATAATCGAGAATCACGGCATCCACTGGAATGTTGCGGGCCACTGCAGCGCGCAAGGTGGCAAGGGCCCGGGTCCCGCTGTTCACCGCTGCACCTTCCAGGCGCCAGGAGGCCACCTGCTCTGAGAGGATGGACAGGTTCACCTCATTGTCGTCAACGATGAGAATTTGCGAGCCGGAAACGTCAATCGGTGTGAGTATGGGATTGGTGGCCTCCCCGTGGACATCCAGAGTGATGTTGAAGGAGAACACAGATCCCTTGTCCACCTCGGAGCTCACGCTGATCTCGCCGCCCATTAGCCTGATCAGCGAGGAGGCAATCGACAGACCCAATCCGGTTCCCTCGTGCCGGCGGGTGGCAGACCCGTCAACCTGGCTGAACTTTTCAAAGATGCGGCGGCAATGGTCCGGAGGGATGCCAATGCCGGTATCCTCGATTTTGAAGGAGAGAACGGCTGAGTCTGCCTCCACTTCACCGCTAACATCGACGAACACATGCCCGGTCTCGGTGAATTTCACCGCGTTGCCCATCAGGTTGGTCACGATCTGGCGCAGACGGCCGGCATCCCCGATGTATTGTTCCGGCAGGTCCGGCGCGACGCGCACCGCGACCTCCAGGCCCTTTTCGGCCGCGCTGGACGACATCATCGTCGCCACATCCTCAATCACGGATGTGAGGGGGAAGGGCTTCAGTTCCAGCTCAAGCTGGCCGGCTTCGATCTTTGAGAAATCAAGGATGTCGTTGATGAAGGCGAGCAATGAAGAGCCAGACCGCATGATGATTTCAGCAAATCCCTTCTGCTTGGCGTCAAGACGTGTCTTGGAAAGCAGCTCTGCCATGCCCATCACGCCGTTCATGGGCGTGCGGATTTCGTGGCTCATATTGGCCAGAAACTCAGATTTGGCACGTTCGGCAGCTTCCGCTGCTTGGCGCGCCTCTTCGCTTTCGTAGTGGTCGGTCACATCCATGATGTAGCCGACGAGATAATCGATCGATCCAGTTTCGGAAAACACGTTCTGGGTGAACTCAGACACATGCCGGACTTCGCCAGACCGGTCGACGATCCGGTATTTCATGTTGATGCCCTGTTGGGATCGTTTTTGCTTCCAGGCGTCTTCCTCTTTGCCCACGCGCTCCAAGTCGTCCGGATGGATCAAGCTGGCATAATTGATCTCACCGCTCACAAATGCAGCGGCAGTCCAGCCCGTGAGCTGTTCAACGTTGGAGGTGACTTCAACAACGGGCCAGTCGCCAGTGATGTTCTCCCATTGGAAAATGCTGACGGGGCCTTGGGTGAAGACCTGCTGAAAGAGCTTTTCATCCATGTCCGAGCCTAAAGGCAGAATTTGTCGATCACCCGGACCAACCATGGCCTGTCTTGGTTTATGCAAGCTTAACCAAATGGAGAAATTGGCATCAACACGCCTCAAGGTAGAGTGGCGGCCGAGTTCGCTTATGGCGCCGGGCGTGTTAGCTCGAGCAGCTCATCGAGCGCATCCAGATAGTCATCGAACGCCTCGATGCCGCTTGGAGAGAGGCTGTAGACCGTGCGCGGACGGCCCTCAACCACCATTTCACTCTGCAGATAGCCCGCCGCGCTGAGCTTGCGCAGGTGCGCATCCAGATTGCCGTCAGTAATGGCCAGAGTGACCTTCAGGTCGGAAAAACTGCTCGCTTCCCGGTACAAAAGCGCCGCCAGCCGCGTGCGCACTGCCTGGTGAAACATCCGGTCGAATTTGGGCAGATCGGCCAAAGCTCAAAGTTCCTTTCTGGAAAGCCGCTGGTTTGCGCTGTCCCAGCTCCACATGGGTTCGCCGGATTTTAGGTGCACGCCGCCCAGCCATTCATCCCGCGCAATCAGATTGTGGGCGCTGCGCTTGCCTGAGGTCACGTCTTTGCCGGCCTCGGTGAGGAGCAGGCATTGGGCCGCAAATGCCGTAGGCGGGAATTGCTCGTTTGGAGGATAGCGAAATTTGCCGTCAGGGTCACACCGCAGCAGCGAGGTTGGGCCCGAGCAGAGCACATTGATGCGGCTGAACGTGGGCCAATTGCCCATATACAGCGTCGTTTCCAGGTCCATATTCTGCACGAACAGCGAAACCGGGCTGTGAACGCCGCCTGTGACCAGCGCGAGGATCTGTGCCTCTGTGCGTGTCAGGCCAGTGCCGGCCTCGGGATATTCTTCCAGGTGACGCTTCAGTGCTGCGGCCAGAAAGGGAAGTTCGCCCAGATCTTCGCTCAAAAAACGCTCCAAGTCCGCTGGGTCGTTCGAAAGGAAGGCTGACCAACCCTTTGATGCCAGGGCGATCTGTGCCTCAGACACCGGTTTACGCTGGGGCCAAAGGGATTTGATCTGTTCACAGGTCAATTGCCCAAGCCCGCGAAACCCCTCAACGCCTTCGAACCGGTCTATGCAGATCATGCTGAGCGCACGCGGTGCTGCGAACCGGTCTGCGACGAGGTCCAGCACCTGCAAAATCTGGAGTTGGTCCAGCAAATCATGCTCAAACCACAGCACCACCTCCTCATAGAGGCAAGCGCTCTTCAGATGTTCATTGCGGAGTTCAAAATCACGGACAACATCGCCCTCCGGCAAACCGGGCCCCGCGAGGTAACGCCCTCTGATCTCGCTGAGGGTCTGAAGGTCTGCGTTTGCCGGAAACGGCCCGTGATGCATGGGGTCGCGCCACGGCAGAACATCGCCCTCAAGGCCAGACGCCTTGAGCAGACCGGCCGCGCCATCGCCGTTGGTGATGTGCAGATATGTTCGCATGATTTGCTCTTGTCTGAATGTTACTCTGTTTTGCAGAGTTAGGTGTTCGATCCCAAGGTGTCAACCGCTGGAAGGCAGGTTTGTCCACCTGCGTCTTTAGTGCCCTTGATTCGCGGGCGGGCCTATGGCTTCTGGCGCCCAAACTCACCTCAAAGGCGATTCTTCATGACGGCAATCGATCCGACCCTAGGTCTGACCTGGGTCTATTCATTTGGTGGCGGCTCCGCAGATGGTACGGCGGAGATGAAAGAACTGCTCGGCGGCAAGGGCGCAAACCTTGCGGAGATGTGCAATCTCAATCTGCCCGTGCCCCCAGGCTTCACATTGACCACGCAAGTTTGCACCGCGTTCTATGAGAACGACCGGCAATATCCCGAAGCGCTTGCAGGCCAAGTGGATTCAGCGATTGCCAAGATCGAGGCCACGGTGGGGACCAGGTTCGGAGATAAGGCCGATCCGCTGCTTGTTTCAGTGCGCTCCGGCGCTCGTGCCTCCATGCCCGGCATGATGGATACGGTGCTCAATCTGGGTCTTAACGACGACACCGTCGAGGGTCTGGCCGCAAAGGCCGGCGACAAGCGGTTTGCCTATGACAGCTACCGCCGGTTCATCCAAATGTATTCCGACGTGGTTTTGGGAGTTGAGCACTATTTCTTTGAAGACATCCTGGAAGAATTCAAGACTGAAGCTGGCTATTATCTGGACACCGATCTGACGGCAGACGATTGGCAGACCATCATTTCGTCCTTCAAAGCTTGTGTTCAAACAGAGTTGGACAAACCCTTCCCGCAAGACGTGAAAGAACAGCTTTGGGGCGCGATTAGCGCTGTGTTCTCGTCTTGGCAGAATACGCGGGCGATCACCTATCGCCGGCTGAACAACATCCCGGCCGAATGGGGCACCGCCGTCAATGTTCAGGCCATGGTGTTCGGCAACATGGGTGAAGGCTCTGCGACCGGTGTTGCCTTCACCCGCAATCCCTCAACCGGGGCCAAAGAGTTTTATGGTGAGTTTCTGGTCAACGCCCAGGGCGAAGACGTGGTTGCGGGCATCCGCACCCCGCAAAACATCACTGAGGCAGCCCGCATTGCTGCCGGTGACGATGCACCCTCGCTGGAACAACTGATGCCGGAAGCCTTCGCGGAACTTACCCGCATCTATAACGAACTTGAGCGCCATTATTGCGACATGCAGGATATTGAGTTCACCATCCAGGATGGAAAGCTTTGGATGCTGCAAACCCGCTCGGGCAAGCGCACCGCCAAGGCCGCGCTGAAGATTGCCGCTGACATGGCCGAGGAAGGCCTCATCTCCAAGGCTGAGGCGGTGAGCCGCATTGAGCCCAATTCGCTCGATCAGCTGCTCCACCCTACGCTGGATCCCGATGGCGCGCGCGATGTGATCGGTTCTGGTCTGCCGGCATCTCCAGGCGCGGCCTGCGGGGAGATTGTCTTTGATTCCGATCAGGCTGAAAAGCTCAAAGCCCAAGGTCACAGGGTCATTCTGGTGCGCATGGAGACCAGTCCTGAGGATATTCACGGCATGCACGCTGCTGAAGGCATTCTCACCACGCGGGGCGGCATGACCTCTCATGCGGCCGTGGTGGCCCGGGGCATGGGCACGCCGTGCGTGTCTGGGGCCGGCGGCTTGCGTGTTGATCAAGAGCGCGGTGAGCTTGTGGCTGGTGATGTTGTGCTCACCAAAGGCGATGTCATCACGCTTGACGGCTCTACCGGCCAGATCATGCGCGGTGAGGTGGCCATGATCCAGCCAGAGCTTTCCGGCGACTTCGGCAAGATCATGGGTTGGACCGATGAAGTCAAAAGCCTTGGCGTGCGGGCCAATGCAGACACCCCTGCAGATGCGCGGCTTGCCCGGGACTTTGGCGCTGAAGGCATCGGCCTCTGCCGTACGGAGCACATGTTCTTTGAATCTGACCGCATTGTCGCCGTGCGTGAGATGATCCTGGCCGACAATGAAGAAGAACGCCGCACGGCACTGGCCAAGCTTTTGCCCATGCAGCGCAGCGATTTTGTTGAGCTGTTCAAAATAATGTCCGGATTGCCGGTAACGATCCGGCTTTTGGACCCTCCACTTAACGAGTTTCTGCCAAAAACCGACGAAGAGATCCGCAATGTGGCCGAAGCCATGGGCATTTCCACCGATAAGATGCGTGCGCGGGTTCAGGAATTAGATGAATTCAACCCCATGCTGGGCCACCGCGGTTGCCGGATCGCCATCAGCTATCCGGAAATTGCCGAAATGCAGGCCCGGGCCATCTTCGAGGCTGCCGTGGAGGCAGGTCGGCAAACAGGCGAGCGTGTGACGGCGGAGGTGATGGTGCCTCTGATCGCCACTTTGGCCGAGTTTGAGGCGGTGCGCGAAAGAATAACGGCGGTTGCACGCCTTGTCCAAGAAGAGACCGGCGAGGCGCCTCAATATTTGGTTGGTACCATGATTGAACTGCCCCGCGCGGCCTTGCGCGCAGGCGAAATTGCCCAGACGGCGGAGTTTTTCTCGTTTGGGACCAATGACCTAACTCAAACCACCTTCGGCATAAGCCGAGATGATTCGGCGCGGTTTTTGAACGAATACACCGCCAAAGGCATCCTGCCGGAGGATCCATTCGTAAGTATTGATGTGGACGGTGTGGGAGAGCTCGTTGAGATCGGCTCAAGCCGGGGACGCGATGTGCGCCCGGATTTGAAGCTGGGCATATGTGGCGAGCACGGCGGGGACCCAAGATCTGTTGAATTCTGCCACAAAACCGGTTTGGATTATGTGTCCTGTTCTCCGTTCCGCGTGCCGATTGCCAGACTTGCGGCGGCCCAAGCAGCGGCCCGCGCCGAGGCTGAAACGCCGTCGTCTTAGGCCTTAAGCGTCGAGAGCATTAAGGTTAAATGTGGTTCGGAACACAGTTTATCCATCTTTTGCCCAATTTCGGTCGCATTTATAGCCGAGTTCACCCTGACGCCTGTTGTTTGGTATGGTTAACCTATGCTAAACGCTCAATGGGGTAATCTGCGTCAGTCTGTTAGTCTGTATGTTTGATTATCGTATAAGAGGTTAGGTGTGAGTAGGGGTTGGTTTGCGGGAGGCAGAGGGGAAAGTCCTCTGACATTAGAGACCATCGAAGAGATAGCGACACTCGAGACGTTGACTCCTGGGCGCAGCCGGCTTGCTGACGGTTTGCCCTATGTCATGGCCGGCGCTGCCCTTGTGGTAGGCGTGGCCGTCATCGGCAGCTATCTTGGCAACGTTGCAAGTGCTCGCACCGGACCGGGAACGGAATGGAACGATGTAACCCAGCCGTCCGCCGTGTCGCTGGTCACCAAAGCGTCTCTCACCCAAGGTGACATCGCGCTCGAAGAGCAAGGCTACTCCGTCGAAATCGGCCAACAGGTCACAGCATCTCTCAAATCAGATCTTATTTTGGACAGCGCATTGGAGCGCGACGATTCAATTGTCTTGCGCCCGGCCGTTCTGCCTTTGAACAAGCCGCAGCTGCTGTCCCCCCACCGCCAGTCTTATGCGGTCGCATCACCGCCGGCGCGTAAACTGAACGCTATCTTCCGCCGCGGCCACACAGCGCGCGGCTTGGTTCGCGCAAAGCGCCAAGCCAAGATCGCTCAGCATCATTGCCTGGCCAAAGCCATCTACTTCGAAGCGCGCTCTGAATCCAAGGCCGGTCAGCTTGCCGTGGCCAATGTGGTGATGAACCGCGTGAAGAGCTCGAACTACCCGAACAACATCTGCAGCGTGGTCTATGAAAACCATTCCAAGACCAAACTGCACGGCTGCCAGTTCTCTTTCACCTGCGATGGTCAGCACGACCGGCCAAAGATCGGGCAGCAGTGGAATTTTGCCAAGAAACTGGCCCACAGGGTCATGAGCAAGGCGGAAAAATCGCGTGTAGTTAACGCTTCGGTGCTCCACTACCATGCCGACTATGTGAAGCCCAAATGGTCACGCTTCATGCGCAGGTTGACCAAAATCGGCCGGCACATCTTCTACACCGGCTCCTGATCAGCCGCTAGGCGCACTTTTAAAACACTCAAGGGCATCAAATTTTGGTGCCCTTTGCTTTTGCGCCGTGTGCCTTTCCTGCTAAAGGATTGCGCACCGCAAAGGAACACCAATCGATGCAAGCCTGGACATTTTGGAACGGAAGTTGGGTTGAGGGAAATCCCATGATCATGGGCCCACTCACGCATGGCTCGTGGTTGGCATCCACCGTGTTTGATGGTGCCCGCTTTTTTGAGGGTGTTGCACCGGATCTTGATCTGCATTGCCAACGGGTCATCAATTCAGCCGGCGCCATGGGCCTGAAATCAGGGCACAAAGCCGGCGAACTGATGGAGATCGCACAAGATGGCATTGCAAAATTTGCCGCTGACGCCGCGCTCTACGTGAAGCCCATGTATTGGGCCGAAGCCGGCTTTGTGGACAATGATCCTGAAACCACGCAGTTCTGCTTCACCATTCACGAACAGCCCATGCCCGAAGCCAACGGTTTCTCCCTCACGGTGTCGCCGTTCCGCCGCCCGGGTCCCGAGTTCGCCCTGACCCACGCCAAAGCTGCCTGTCATTATCCCAATTCCGGCCGCGCCTTGCGCGAGGCGGGCACCAGAGGATTTGAGAACGCGCTGATGCTCGATCCGCTTGGCCATGTGGCAGAGCTTGCCACAGCAAACATCTTCTATGCCAAGGACGGCCAGGTGCACACGCCGGTGCCCAATGGCACCTTCCTCAGCGGCATCACCCGGGCCCGGGTGATGGAACTGCTGCGCGGCGCTGGCTTCGATGTGTTTGAGCGCACCCTCACCGCCGGTGACTTCGCGGATGCTGACGAGATCTTCTCAACCGGCAACTGGGGCAAAGTCATGCCTGTGTCGCGCTTTGAGGAGAGGGATCTGCAGCCAGGACCGATTTTCAGCAAAGCCCGCGAACTCTACTGGGACTTCGCGCACCGCTAGGGCGTGTGGCACGATCTCCCGCACCCCTGCGGACGCAGGGGTCCATAGCTCAGGGCGCGCGGAGGGTTTGCATGGGTTCCTGCTTTCGCAGGAACGCGGGAAAATCAACACCGTCACCGCCACTCACATGTCGTCCTCATCCCCACTCACTTCATCGTCATCCCCGCGAAAGCGGGGATCCAGGGGCGACCAAACTTTGAGCGCGCAGCTCTGGGCCCCGGATATTTTGCTGGCGCAAAATTCCGGGGTGACAGTGAGAGGGTAAGGCCTGATCAGCCAACCGGCAGCTGGAACACGTTGCCTTCCCAGGCATCGGCCCCGCGGCCGATTGAGGCCACAGCGTCGGCCATCCGTCCGCCACGTCCCAGCAACAGATCAGCGTAAATGACCATGAGTTTGTTCGGTGTTGCCGAAGGTGAGGCGGCGCGCAGGTTCCGTGCCAGGGAAAGTTCGTCTTTTTCAGGCGCAAGGAGGCATTGGGCAATGTAAGCTGCTGCAGTGGAGCGGCTGACGCCGGCCCAGCAGTGGATCAGAAGCGGCGCCTGGCGCTCCCAGCCCCTGATGAACCCCACCAGGGTTTTCACATCCGCCTCCCCCGGGGCCACATACCCGTCCATAGGCACGGAGATATCGTTGAAGCTCAGCTTCAGATGATTGCCGACGGTGAGGGAGGGAATGACGGGCATCTCATGATCATCCCCCAAAAGGCTGATGGCATGGGAGGGCGCATGGTCTTCCACCACGCTGGCAACTTTGTGGAGGGGGCATACAACGATCATGGTTCCAGCCTAGCGCAGTTGGCGAAACTTGGCGACAAAGCGTTTGCCGGCCTCTTCTGCCGGCAGGGGTTGGAGGGTGAGGTGCTGGGCGGAAAAGCCTGATAACCCTCTGGGCCGGCCGAAGAACTTGGCCGCTTCCGCTTGCTCGAACCCGGCCAGTTGCGTGGCTTCCAAAAAGGCAGACACCTTATCGGACCGCTTGATCAGGGCGTTGATCTTCTGAGGTAAATTGGCAGGCAGCGAAAAGCGCACATGAATGGCCGACATGAGCTTGCCCTCAAACGCCTTGTAGTCAATGCCCAGCGCCGCCTTGAAGGGGGAGATCATGTCGCCGATCACATATTCGGGCGCGTCGTGCAACAGCGCGGCAAGGCGCCAGCGCCGGTCCAGATCAGGTTGGAAATGGGACGCCAGCGTCTCCACCAGCAGGCTGTGCTCGGCCACCGAGTAGGCATGCCGGCCCTTGGTTTGCCCGTTCCAGCGGGCCACCCGAGCAAGCCCATGGGCAATGTCTTCAATCTCTATATCCAGAGGCGAGGGGTCCAACAGGTCGAGCCGCCGGCCAGACAGCATGCGCTGCCAGGCCCGAGGCGGGGCTGCCGGCTTTTTCGCCATGAACTAGCCGAACCCAGGCCGGGGCGGAATGGCAGCAACCGGTTCCCGGCGGTGACAGTCCAGCAGATGATCGTTCACCATGCCCACCGCCTGCATGAAGGCATAGACGATGGTGGGCCCACAGAAGCGGAAGCCGCGCTTCTTCAAATCCTTGGAGATTATTTTGGAAAGCTCGGTTTCCGCCGGCACCTCGCTCAGCTCCTTGAACTGGTTCTGGATGGGTTTGCCGTCGCAATAGTCCCACAGATAGTTCGTAAAGCCCGGTCCGCTCTCCATGATGTCGAGCCAGACCTGCGCATTGCCGATGGTGGCTGCGATCTTCGCCCGGTTGCGCACAATGCCGGCATTCTGCATGAGTTCGGCCTGCTTGGTTTCATCGTAGCGGGCAATGATCTCCGGGTTGAAGTCATCAAAGGCCTCGCGAAACCCGTCGCGCTTTTTCAGAATGGTGATCCACGAGAGGCCCGCCTGAAACCCATCCAGGATCAGCTTTTCCCAAAGCGCCCGGTCATCGTATTCCGGCACTCCCCATTCTTCGTCGTGATAGTTGGCATAGATCGGCTCCAAGCCGGCCCAGCCGCAGCGGTTCAATCCATCATCATGTTCAATCAGCGAGTGATCCCAGCCCATCAGTTCGGCGCCTCCGGCATGTCGAATGTTGCCCATTCGGGCTTTGAAAAGGACAATTGTGCCTGTCCTGCGCGGATCTCGCCGGCATTTGCATAGGCATCCTCCAGGCGGTCCAGACGGATGAGCGCCAGTCCGTTGTTGTTCAGGGTAGATAGAACAGTTCCTGACACTTTTCCGTCAGTAGTGATTTCAGATCCGCTGGCGAGCGTGCCCTTTTCGCCGTGGGCAATGACAATACGTTTGCGCACTTTCGCCTTATGGCGCATGCGTGACACCACCTCCTGGCCCACATAGCAGCCTTTGGTAAAATGCACGCCGTTCACCTGGTCGAAATTGGCTTCGTGGGGGAACAGTTCGCCAGAACCGATATCCTGGTCGGAATCTGCCAGGCCCAGGCTGATCCGGTGAGCCTCATAGGCCTCTTCGCATGCATCGTCGAGCGCGCCCAGATCAGCGAGCGAGGCCACAGTGCGCTGCCCGGCGCCCGCACTGCGCGGATCGGCATAGGCGTGCCCTGGAAGCTCTGCGCCGCCCCAAGAGGCCGCAACGCCCAATTCCTCAGAGCAGTCGGCAATGTCCACCTTGGCGCGCAGCTTGTAGAAGGTGAGGCGCTTGATCAGATCGGCCTTCTGTTGGGCCGAACAATCCACCAGATAGCGCTCTTCATCTCGCAAAATGAAGAAGTCGAACAGAATCTTGCCTTGCGGCGTCAAAAGCGCACCATAGGACGGGGTGCCGGCGTCAACGTCTTCCACGTTCGCCGTGATCAAGCCGTCGAGGAAGGTGCTGGCCTCCTCGCCGGAGATGGCAACCACCGCCCGTGACGGCAATAACGCAAGTGTGGGCATCTGTGCAAAGGTCTCCTGGTCAGCTTGCAAGGTGTCTTAGACTTACGTAAGCCGAAGGGGTTGTTCAAGGAGAAGCCGGTGAAACCCACATATGATCTCATTGTCAAAGGCGGAACGGTCGTCAATCACGACGGGATAGGCGTCAGGGATGTTGCTGTTGAGGGCGGCCGAATTGCCGATATTGGCAGCTTTTCGGCCGATCAGGCCGGCGAAACCATCGATTGCACGGGCCTTCACGTGTTGCCGGGCGTGATCGACACCCAGGTGCACTTCCGCGAGCCGGGCTTGGAGCACAAGGAAGATTTGGAGCACGGCGCCCGCGCCGCCGTGATGGGCGGTGTTACGGCGGTGTTTGAGATGCCCAACACCAACCCGCTCACCATCACCGCAGAGGCCCATGCCGACAAAATCTCCCGCGCCCATCACCGCATGGCTTGCGACTTTGCCTTCTTCATCGGCGGCACCAGGGACAATGCGGACGATCTGCCCGAACTGGAGCGCCTGCCGGGCTGCTCTGGGGTGAAGGTGTTCATGGGTTCATCAACAGGATCACTGCTGGTTGAGGACGATGAGGGTGTGGCCAAGGTTTTGGCCAACACATCGCGCCGGGCCGCGTTCCACTCAGAAGATGAGTTCCGGTTGAACGAGCGCAAGGATTTGCGGGTGGAGGGCGATCCCTCAAGCCATCCGGTGTGGCGGGATGTGACAACGGCCGTGCAATGCACCGAGCGCCTGCTGCGCATTGCCCGCGAAAACAATGCGCGCATTCACGTGCTCCATATCTCTACGGCCGACGAGATGCCGCTGCTTGCGGCCAACAAGGACATCGCCACTGTTGAGGCCACGCCCCAGCACCTGACGATGTCAGCGCCGGAAGCCTATGAGCAGCTGGGAAATTTGGCCCAAATGAACCCACCATTGCGCGACAAGCATCATACCGACGGCATCTGGTGGGGCCTGAACTCCGGTGTGGTGGATGTGCTGGGGTCCGACCATGCGCCGCACACGCTGGAGGAAAAGGAAGCATCTTATCCCGCCTCCCCATCAGGCATGCCGGGTGTGCAAACTCTGGTGCCCATCATGCTGGACCATGTGAACGCCGGGCGCTTGTCGCTGGAGCGCTTTGTGGACCTCACCAGCCACGGCCCGGGCCGCATCTTCCAAATTGCCCGAAAAGGCCGGATTGCCACCGGTTATGATGCGGACTTCACTGTTGTTGACCTGAAAGCCAAGCGCACGATCCAAAACAGCTGGATCGAGAGCCGCTGCGGCTGGACCCCGTTTGATGGCCGCGAGGTGACCGGTTGGGCTGAAGGCACCATCATCCGCGGCCGCCGGGTCATGTGGAACGGCGAGATCGCGAGCCCTGCAGGCGGGGAAGCGCTGGAGTTTAGCGAGACTGTTCCGCGCGGCTAGGGCAGGGCTGATTGACGGACCCACACTTTCCATTTTGTATTGCCCGCTGCACCTGACAAATCCTTGGAGATCTTTCAAATGATCAAACTCATTATGTGTCTGCATCGGCGCGCGAACATCACCCGCGAAGAATTTCAGGATTACTGGCTAAACAAACACGGCCCGTTCTTCCAAAAGAATGCCGCCGTCATGAGGTCGAAGCGATACGTGCAGGGCCACACGATCGACAGTCCTTTGAACGAAGCGATGAGAACGTCCAGGAATATGCAAGCCGAATTTGATGGCCTGGCAGAGGTTTGGTTTGAGTCTGAAGAAGATCTGATGGAGGCTATGTCTACACCCGAAATGCAGAAATTGAGCGCTGCGCTTCTGGAAGACGAATCCACATTCATAGATCATTCCAGATCATCGGCTTTCCTCGTTCGCGATCATGAGTTTTGAGCTCGTCGACTACGAGCACCGACGTCCGCGGCCAGGCTCAAGATTGCGCAAGCACCGTGATCGGTTTGATGACCCCATGCTTGCGCATGATGGCGTCGCAGGTTTCTGACTGCATGAAGTTCTTCAAACCGTCCAGGTCCGTAACCGTCATGGAAACCGCAATGGAGTTACCGCCGTTTGTGTCCACGTAGCTGGAGATGTTGGAGGCAAACGCAGCCATGTTCGTGCTGCGCTCAGTGTCGAAGCTCTTCCATTTCGTGACATCCTCAACCTTGTGGGTGATGACCAGTTTTGACATGTGTTGTTCCTTTGGTTGGTTTGTGCCTGAGCTGGCGACACGAGCGCCAGGCATCAGGTGCAAGAAGATCATGCCAAGTTTCAGATAAAACCATAAGACAGGACGAATTGAATTCTTTGTTCTATAAAATCGAACAATGATCGATCATCTCAGAACAATGGCGATCTTCCGGACCGTGGTTGAAGCCGGCTCGTTCCGGAGCGCCGCCAAGATGCTTGGGTTGTCCCCATCAGTGGTCAGCCACCATGTGTCCCAGCTGGAGCAACATCTTCAGACAGCGCTGCTCTACCGCTCCACAAGAAAGATCTCCCTGACCGAGGATGGCGCCGAGCTCTTTGCCGCAAGCCAGAAGATGATTGAGGCGGCTAACGCCGGGCTGGAAGCAATCCAAAGACGCTCCGACCAGCCCTCAGGCCGACTGCGCGTGGCTGCAGCAGGCGCGGTGTTTGAGAGCCCGCCCTACATTGATCATCTCATCGCCTTCTCCAAGCGATACACCCAGGTTGATCTGACGATCAGCTTTTCCGACCAGAAGATTGAATTGATCGGATCGACCTTCGACGTTGCCCTGCGCATTGGCTTTCTCGAGGATAGTCAATACAAGGCGCGCAAGCTTTGCGAACTTGAGCGCGTGATCATTGCTTCGCCCGACTATCTGGCGGGCAGGGCGATGCCAAAAACTCTGGAGGATCTGGCGTCCTGGGATTGGATCAAACTCAGCCAGTTCCCGGTTGCCCGGCAAATGGCGAGCCGCTCCGGCGAGGTTCCCGCCTTTGACCCTAAGGTCTCGATTGAGGTGGACAGTGTTGCCGCCTTGCACCAGATGGTGGCAAGGGGGCTGGGCCTTGCCGCTGTTCCAAGGTTCCTGGTGAAAGACCAACTGCAAACCGGCGAGCTGATCGCACTGACCCCGAACTGGGACCTGATGGCTCCGGGCGTGTTTGCAGTCTGGCCGAACAATGTTTCCGCAGACAGCCTAACCTTGAGGTTTGTGCACTTCCTGGCAGACCGTCTCAGCGGGACTTGAGCGTGAGGTGCGTTACATCCTCAAATCGCGCCATGGCGACGGCCATAGGCAGGGCCGGGGGCAACGCTTCCAGTGTTTTTCAAGAATTTTGCCGAACCACATGCGGGGAAGGATCAGTTTTCTCTGAAGGTGACCATAAAAGATGGCGCAGAGGTAGAACAAATGAGGCTGGCGGATCTAAGACAGGAAAACGCCCAATGGAGCGGTGTCGTCAATAACATTCCGCGGATGGTGTCCAATGTTCAAGTGGGCCAACGGTTCACCATCGCGCGCAAGGACATCTCAAACTGGATGTACATGGAAAACGGCAAGATCTTCGGCGGATAGACCATCCGGGACTTGGCCGAATTGCTGTCGCTCGAAGAGGCAGCCTTGTTGAAATCAGCACTCGCCTAGAAGCCCGACCAATCGCAGGCCCTGAAGCCTATTGGGTGGTGCGGTTGACCGTGAATTCACCGAGCCGGATGCGATCTGACAGACCTTCGGTCATTTTGGCCACCGGCTCTTCGCCGTACGTATCCACCATGTCTGAAAGGGCTGCGAAGATAGCGGCTGTTGCCAGATTGTCAGGGTCAACGCCGTCAAAGACGGCTTCTTCCCATGCGTCCAAGAGGTAACGTAAAGCGGCCTGCCGCTCATCTGTAACCGGCGGTTCGCTGTCGCGGAAAAGGGGCGACCCTTGCATGAAATTCATCCCGTAATATCGGGTTGTGCTGGTCCCATCCGCACCTCAACCCGTCGTCCTTAAGGATTGTTTTACCACGCAAGACGAACGGCGCACCTGCTCGCTTACTTAAAGGTTAACGCAGCCGGGTAGACAGCAGATTTACCCCCTTACCGAGTCCCTGAGCCGTGCAAAACGTTATTTTTTGATCGCAATACCTGGCCGGAAGGCGTTCACCACAAAGGCGAAGGTAACATCATAGACCATATCTTTAAGCACCCCACCGGTCTTCTTCCGCACCACGATGTTGCCTACGTCGCGTCCTTCTGCGATCACGCGTGTGTCGAGAGCCGAGTTCTGGCCCTTGCTCCAGGTGAACTCAACGTCGCCAATCTCCACCCGCTCTTGCTTGGCCAAGAGCGAAAGAGCCAGCGCCTGCAGCTTGCCGTCTACCCGGTAGGCCACCACCCGGGCCATGGGTTCAATCCCTTCGGGCATCTCGCCATTGTAAAGGAACGGCGATCTGGCGCTGTCATAGCCGGCATAGGGGTTTCTGCCATAGGCGCGCAGGCCATCATTGTTGGGCACCAGCACTTTGCCGTTCGGAAACCGCGCCTTGAAATTTGCATAGGATTCCAACCGCGCCGGGATCGATTTCAGTTTCTCGCCGGTCATTTCACCCACAATGGCCTCGCCGATGAACTGCTGCCACCAGCTCTGGGTTTGCCGGTCATACATCACCAGATCAGAGTTGCGCAGCTTGCCCGTGGTGCCAAAATCCAGAACCTTGCCCCCAACCGTGCGCTCAAACACGATGGCCGAGTTGCACAAAGGGCAATAGGTGACCGCCACCGGCACAGCGCCAAACTGGTCGTTGACGATCTCGTGCCAGGTCATCATCTGCAGTGGATAGGCGCGGGCGTCCCCGCTGATCTCCACCCCCACCACGGGTTCGGTGTCCTTTACGTGAGCGACCTCGTCGATCGTCTTGAACTTCGGCTTGTCAATCGGCGGGATCACATCGCGCCCAATGCCGCCCGACAGGATGTCTTTCAGGTCGATGGACTTTTGCGCAAAGTCGGTCTTCCAACCCTCGCGCGCCCAGCGCTCCGGATTGGCCTGCGCGAGCGGTGCGGCCAGCGCTGCCAGCACGCAAATGATCAGGGCAAGGCTCAATTTTTTCATCATAGGCGCAAATCTGCCGCGCTTTTGAGCAAGTTTCCAATCAACCCTGCGTCATCACGGGGGCGCCCGCAGTCATGGCGGCCAGCAAATCTGCGGTGCCGGGCGTCATCTCCAGATCGGCCAGATCATGAGCCCGGCGCCATTGCACGGCCGCTGCATCATCGCCCGCACATGCCTCGCCCTCCAGCCAGAGCGCCTTGAACACCGCGATGACATAATGGGTGGAGACGGCGCCCGTCTCATCATGGCGGATAATGTCGAGCGTGGTGGCCAGGCCCTCGATCTCGGCTGCAACGGCGGTTTCCTCACCAAGCTCACGCAAGGCAGCATCGGCCAGGCGCTCGCCCAGCTCCACATGGCCGCCCGGCAGCGACCAGAGCCCCTTGGACGGCGCCTTGCCGCGCTTGGCCAGCAACACCTCATCGCCGCGCCAGCACGCAATGCTGACCCCAAGTACGGGAGAAGAGGGGGGATTGGTTTGAGTGCTCATGGGATCGGGCGTAAACTCACCTGGCAGAATGAACCTTGGAATCTTGCGCGCATGTGCGGCCTCTTCAATCTCTCGCATAGCTCAGACGAAGTTGCAGCCTATTTCGACTATGGCGACACGGTTGAGTTTCCGCCGCGCGATTATGTGGCCCCTGGCCAACCGGTCGCGATTGTCCGCCATGACGAAAACGACCGCTCAGGCCGGCGCAGCTTTGCACTGGTGCGCTGGGGGTTTGTGCCCTCGTGGGCCAAGGAGGTGAAGGCCGGGAAACCGTTGATCAACGCCAGGGCGGAAACGGTGGCCGAAAAGCCTTCATTCAGAAACGCCTTCCGCCGCCGCCGCTGTTTGGTGCCCGCGTCTGGCTTTTATGAATGGCAAGGCGACGTGCCTGGCCGCAAGGTGCCCTATTACGTGCCCCGCACCGATGGGGGGCTGGTGGCCTTTGCTGGCATCTGGGAGCATTGGATGGGGCCGAATGGCTCAGAGCTGGAGAGCGCAGCCATCCTCACCACGGCAGCCAACGCGGCACTGGCGCCCATCCATCACCGCATGCCGGTGGTGATCGCGCGGGAAGATTTTGCCACATGGTTGAACGATCAGGTCAAACCGGTGGAGCTGTTGAAAGCTGCGCCCAACGATTTTTTCGCTCCGGTGCAGACGGAAATGAAACGCCGGGCTGAAACGCCTAAGCCGCCTAAGCCGCGCAAGCCGGAAGTGCCGGACAATCAGCTCGACCTGTTTTGAAGGAGATTGTGAGAGAAATGTCCATCGTGAGAAGTCTCATCCTCGCTCTGATTGTGCTGTGGCCGGCTCCGGCAAGCCAAGCGGCCGATCTGCCGCCGTCGACAGAACTGGTGTGCCGCGCTGGCGAGGATGCCTGGCTTTCCACCAGCTTGTTTTTCGGTCGCAGCATTTCAGGTGGCGGAATGGTTTCGGATACCGACTGGATTGGCTTTGTGGAAGCCGAGATTACCCCGCGCTTTCCGGCCGGCTTCACGGTGATTGACGCAAACGGCTTCTGGCGTACGTCGGACGGCGGGTTGGGGCGTGAGCAAAGTAAGGTGCTGATTGTGCTGCATCCTCAAAAACCGACGAGAAACAAGGCCTTCGAGGAGATCATCTCAGTCTACAAAACCAGGTTTCGCCAACGTTCTGTGCTGAAATCGGTGAGCGCGGCTTGCGTGAAATTCTGAGTGTCTCTTTAACATGCGAAGTAGCGACGCCAGATGCGCTGGATAATTTTTTAGCTGCCCGACCGGCATTCCCGCGGGGCGCCACCCCACCCCGCAGAGGGGATGGGACATCACGGCAATTTGAGCGCAACCGTATTCTCTGCGATGTGCCGCCGCCTTAATCTCGTGCCACAGTTTGGCATCGTAGCCAGGCCAATCGGAGGATAGTCAGATGAAACAGACCAGGCGCCATTTCCTGTCAACGGCAGCAGCCACTGCCGCCAGCATAACCGTGTTGCCCTATGCGGCGCGCGCCGGTGGCCATGCTGCCAACGAGTTTTCCAACGGCACCATCAAGGTTCACCCCGTGTCCCATGCGTCCTTCGTCATGGAAACGCCCGTGGGCACGATCTACTGTGATCCGGTGGGCGATGCGTCCGCCTATTCCAAATTTCCCAAGGCCGATCTGGTTCTGGTCACCCACCAGCATGGCGACCACTACAAGCCTGACACGCTAAATGCGCTGGTAGGCGGAAAGACGAAGATCATCACCAACCCGGCTGTTCAAGGCATGTTGCCCGATGACCTGAAAGCCAAGTCAACAGAGATCGCCAACGGTGCATCAACCACCTTCGGCAAGCTCGGGGTCGATGCGATCCCCGCCTACAACATCACCGACGCGCGCTTGAAGTTTCATCCCAAGGGACGCGACAATGGCTATGTGCTGAACTTCGATGGTTTCCGCGTCTATGTCTCCGGCGACACAGAAGACATTCCGGAAATGCGCGCCCTGAAGGATGTGGACCTGGCCTTTGTGTGCATGAACCTTCCTTTCACCATGGACGCCAAGGCGGCAGCCTCTGCGGTTGCGGAGTTCAAGCCGAAGTTCGTGTATCCCTATCACTTCCGCGGCCGCGGCGAAGGCGGCACCCAGGACCCGGCAGAGTTCGCAAAACTGGTAGGCGATGCATCGGATGTCAAATCCGGCAAGTGGTATGGCTAGGCGCGAGGCTCTACAATTACGCCCCTCGTCCCTGCGAAAGCAGGGACCCATCTATCCACGCCGCACGCGCTAAGCAGTGGACCCCTGCTTTTGCAGGGGAGCGGGGAGGTGCGAGTCCGTTCAGCTCTGCCTACCCGCCGGCAACCCCTTGGGTGTTCACATAAACCGCATAGAGCGACTGGCTTGCCGCCATGAACAGGCGGTTGCGCTTGGGGCCGCCAAAGCACACATTTGCGCAGCGTTCCGGCAGCTTGATGCGGCCGATCTTGTCGCCGTCAGGGGCGAAAACCAGCACCCCGTCAAGTTCCTCTGAACCCATGCCCCAGCCACACCACAGGTTTCCGTCCACATCCACCCGGAAGCCATCGGGCGTTCCGCCGGGTCCGGCATCAATGAACACCCGCTTGTTGCTCAGCGTCTTGCCGTCCGCACCAACGTCAAAGGCCAGGATTTTGCGGGTGGGCACGCCGCGGGATTCAACGATGTAGAGAATGCTCTCATCCGGCGAGAAGGCCAGCCCGTTGGGCCCCAGAACATCATCGGCCACAACGCTCGCCTCCAGGGTTTCGCTGTCCACCCGGTAGGTCGCCATGGGGACCTCGGCGTCCGCCTTGATGCCCTCATAATTGCCCAGAATGCCAAACGGCGGGTCGGTGAACCAGATGCTGCCGTCAGATTTCACCACCACATCGTTTGGCGAGTTCAGCGGCTTGCCCTGCCAGCTGTCCATGATCACCGTGAGGGAGCCGTCATATTCGGTGCGGGTCACCCGGCGGCCATGCTCGCAGGTGATCAACCGCCCTTGCCGGTCGCGGGTCTGGCCGTTGCCGAAGTTGGACGGCTTGCGGTAGGCCGACACCCGGCCGGTTTCCTCCTCCCACTTCAAGATGCGGTTGTTGGGAATATCGCTCCAGAGCAGATAACGCCCGTCGCCAAAATAGACCGGGCCTTCCGACCACCTGCATCCGGTATAAAGCCGCTCCACGGCGGCGCTGAAAATCATGTAGGGCGCAAAGCGCGGATCAAGCGCTTCGATGGCCGGATCGGGGTAGCGTGGAAATTCACGCCATCCGGCGCTTGGGGGAGTGTGTCTGCTCATGGGCGTTTCTTCACGGAAATTATTCGGGGCCATCAGTCTAGTTGTGGCCACCGGGTGGAGCAAGCGCCTGCGCTCACCGGCGGGAACTTAGGTCCCCATGATCCGCCGGTGCACCCACAGCCGGGCCGGCGGAAAGTTGCGCACCATCCAGTCTAACGGTTCCACCGAATAGGTGTTCCAGTTCGGCGGGATCGGCGATTGGGGGCCATAGGAGATCTGGACCACCGGGTGCCCGGGGTTAAGCCGTTCAAACAAGTCGTCCAGCAGCTCAAGCCGCATCTCCAGCGGGAAGTTGAGCAACGGAATGGCCGAGATCACCGCATCCAGCTTTCGCCCTTGCAGGTCCGGCAACACATCATCCAAGGCGAAGGCGTCTCCGTGGAGAACGTTCACGCCGGGAAAGTCAGTTTTCAGCTGGGGCACGAAGGATGCGGTGTCTTCCACGCAAATGAGGTTCTCCGGCTTAACGCCGCGGGCCAGGATCGCCTTGGTGATGCCGGCAGTGCCGGGGCCCAGTTCGAGCACCGGGTTGCCGCTTTCCGGTGTGATCAGGCTTGCCATGCGTTTGGCCGTTGCCATGCTGGTGGGCAGAACCGCGCCCATGGCTTTGGGTTGATCGACCCAGGTTTTGAAGAACCGGATCTCTTCGTCAAAGCGCTCCACGACTTTTTTGGCAAACTGGGTGTGCACGGCTCTCTCCTTGTTTTGGGACAGGCTCATTACGATAGGCGCCGATCAAGACCCATTTGGGGCCGCGCCACCTAAAGTGCGAGTTATACTTCGCATCGATACACATCTTTTTTTGAGACTGCCCCTTCCGTCACGCCTGGTCCATGAGCGCCTTGTCAGACCTGGCTGCGCAACACTCCGGTTATGCGGCCCAGGCGGAGGCCGCACTTCAGGCGGCTAAGGGTGATGCCTCAGCCTCGGTGAGGGCCCGGGCCCGAAACGTGGAAAAACACGCTCAGCGCGATCGCACGCCGTGACCGAGCGGGGCTACCAACTGCGGGGCCGGATGCAACGGTAGGTGCGGCCGTCGGAAGCCTGGTAGGTGTTGGAGCGGCGGTCGTAATAGATGCCATATTGCTGGCGGCACCATTTGGCATGGCTCAAGGTGCGGCTGAAAGAATTGTCCACGAGCACGGGCACCCACCACACTGCGGAATACCAATAACCGGCGTGGTGATAGGTGTAACCAGACTGCCGGCTCCGGTGACGCTGGCCATGGGCGCGGCGGCTGTAGTGGTGCGCCGGGCGGGCGTGGCGGCGGTGTGCGCCGTGGCGCTTGTGGCGGCGGCGGTGTGCGCTGCGGCGCTTGTGACGGCGGTGATAGCCGTGCTTGCGTTTTGCGCGATGGCGCCGGTGGTGGCGTTTGCGGCAGCGGCAATTGTGCGCTTGGTAGGCTTTGGGGGTCAGCACAACAGTTGCGCTATGGCTGGGCGCGCCCGCATGGGATGATGTGGTGCCAAACGAAATGGCGCCAACCAGCAACAGCGCGGCAAAGGCCGCTTTCCAGAACAGTTTCATTTTGTTGACCCCTCCCAGGGCTCTTTGTTTTTGGGTCGTTGCCCTAGGTTTGATAAGATCGGTCAATCTTGTCCATTTTGCGCATCAGGGCGGCAAATTCCAGCTCGCCGAAGCCGGGCGCCGCCTCGGCCTGGTCTGTGCGCCCGCCCCCTTCGGTGAAGCGCTTAACATCGGCGCCGGACTTGGCGGCAAGATTGTTGCCGATCAGATTAAGCGTGCCGGCGCCGGCGGCGTCGATCTGCACCTGGCAGGCCGCTTCCAGGCGGTAGAGGCGGACGAAACATTCCGCCACGGTGCGCCCGGTGGTCAAAAGGCCATGGTTGCGCAAGATCATCGCGTGTTTGCCGTCCAGAGACTTCACCAGGCGCTCGCGCTCGTCGGGATAAAGGCTTGGGCCCTCATAGTCATGGTAGGCAATGTCGCCCCAGAACAAGGTTGCGTCCATGGAAATCGGCAACAGGCCTTCGGTGAGGGCGGCCACGGCCATCCCGGCGCGGCTGTGGGTGTGCATGACCACCTGGTTGTCTTCGGTGTGGTTCATGTGGATGGCCGAATGGATGATGAAGCCGGCCTCGTTCACCGGGTGGTCTGATGGCCCGACTTTTTCGCCGTTCACATCAATCTTCACCAGGTTGGAGGCGGTGATTTCGTCATAGTTCAGGCCATAGGGGTTGATCAGAAAGTGATCGTCCGGGCCCGGCACGCGCGCGGTGAGGTGGGCATAGATCAGGGCGCACCAGCCGAAATGGTCCACCAGCCGGTAGGCGGCGGCAAGTTGAACCCGCAGCTCCCATTCGGCCTCGCTGATGGCGGGGTGTTCGGTGTCTCGAACCTGTGCGGTCATGCTCATTGCCAGGCCTCCTTGCCCCTTACCGGGCGCAGTGTGCCGGATCGCCGGTCATCGTGCAAGCTGCCGCTACCTCGCAAGACTTCTCCGTTCGCGGACCATTCTGTGCTATACTTCGTTCCATTGCCATAAGACGCCGGGGGCGTTCGGGGGTTTACCATGTCCCCAAATCAATTCTGCGAAAGTGTTTCTGCGCATCACGCAGCAGACAAAGACGGTAGCTGGTTCTGCCGCACTGATTGCTATCGCGTAGTTTGGCAAGGGCAATCATCCGGGCACGGCCGGCCTCCGCTCAACCCATGAGGAGGAAATCGTTATGAAGACGGCGAACAGTGCGCTTCTCGGTGTTGTTATGTTCGGAGCGGGATTTCTCGTAGCAAACGTGGGCATTCCGGTTGGAACCGCGCAAGAGGCGATCCCGACCAAATCCAAGGGCATCAAGGTCGCCAAGCTGGGTGTTGTCCCGAAAAGTTCCATGTCCAAGCAAACCGGCCTTGAAGGCTATGTCCTGCAGTTGCGGATTGCCACGGTAGAGCCTGGCGGCCAGATCGCCCGGCACAAGCACACCACGCGCCCTGGCCTGGTCTACACGTTGGACGGCTCGTGGACCGAAGGCCGGCCCGGAGGCGAGCGGGAGTACCCAGCTGGTGAGAACATTGCGCTGGTTGAGGATGTGGACACCGACCACTGGTTCTTCAACAGAAGCCAGAAACCGGCAAAGGTGCTCATCTGCGATCTGGACAACCGCTAGAGCAACCTCCGGTCAGACGGTCACGTCTGAGCGGAGATAAGTTGCTCGCCCGTAACGAAAATCTTGGGCATCTTCCGCTCAATGTGAGCGGAAGTTGCCCTAGGGTGCGGCCCGGGGGGAGGGGTGAAAGTGTGCTTTATGAGCACATGAGGCGTTCATCTCACGGGATACAAAGCACAACGGCTCCGTGTTTCCCCGCCCGCCCGCTTGCCTCTTGCCGCACCGCCGCGCCCACGCCGCCGGAGACCGGGGGGGGTGCAGCCGGCGGCGGTTGAGCGATTGGGATGCGGGCGAAGGCGCGCGGGATGCGGGGCGGAACAACCGTTGCGTACCGGCGCGCGAACGGTTACACGAATGCCAGCCATACTGGACCTCTTCTGTAGGTTCGGTTTGGTGAGGCGCCTGCGTGTGTTCATACCGCACGCAGGTGCCGCTGCACTTTGCACAGATGACGGTAGGGGAGTTTGCCCGGGAGTGCAAGGGTGAGTTGTGGGGAGTGGGTGGCCGCTTTGGGGCAGGAGCGGGCATTCCATTTTCTTTACGCGATGGTGGAGAGCAACGGCTCGCGCCACAGCACTTTCGGCCCATAGCCGCCTTTCGAGAGGCCATGCAATGCTGCGTTGCAACTTCCTGGAAGCAGCCATTCACCGGATATGCTGCATCTTTTGCGGTTGAGTGACTGGACTGCGGACAAAGCAGCCCTATGCGTGCTGAGCGCCATGCCCCGATTTTCCGACCGGTGGTACATGGCGTATGAACGCCAGCAACAATGCAAGAACCATTGCGCCGTTGAGAACATGCCACATGAAATGAGTTCCGACGCCTGTGGCGCTACAGGTCATAAGGTCGATTGTTCTAAAACCCAACGAAACCGTGAAACAGACAGCAGCAGTGATTACCAGCGTTCTGGCAGGGTGGCCACGAATGAGTGTCACGACGGAAAATGCCCATAGCGTTACTAAGGCCGGGAGATATTGCAAAGACCCGTTGAGGTAGTCTGGACCGGCCGCATCGTTTGTGGTTACGTTCCCGCCTGTCGCCCAGAGGCTAATCCCAATGCAGATGGATACAATTAGAAATATGCGTAGCGTTTTCAGATGATTCCCGTCGGTGAGTCGGAAAATCGCAGTACCGACATAAAGTACTACAAAGGTCCAGATGGGTATCACATCCAGTAGCTCGGTTCGACCGTTGGCGTAGGTGTGAAACAGGAATGACCCCACGCCAATGCACGCAGCCAGACAGATGAGAACGATGTCCATGATCCCGCGCTGGCTGGACGCTTGAAGCGCACGCCAAGCGATCCATGCTGCGATCAAGAAGGCAGCATTGCTTACGGCGTTGAGTGGTTCATTCCAAAACCCTGGTGCTGTGCGCTCACAATAAAGATCAATGTAGTTGAGAAGTGTCATGGCCGATTTTACCATCCTATTTCGTATCAACTCTGAGCATATCTTCAGTGGAGATGCCAGCAATGGGCTCACAGCGCCATTTCGCTGCAGCGCACACCGCTCAGAAACCGATTACG
>JAAEUE010000194.1 GCA_024227565.1 Alphaproteobacteria bacterium | reverse complement strand
CGATTTGCCGGGCCACCATCAGTCGGTTCCTGAAAGAAGCCAAGATCAAACCGCATCGGGGTCGTCACTGGCTCAATGCCTGCCCCGCCGATCCGGTGGCGTTTGATGAGCAGGTGCGCCAGCTCTGCGCGCTCTATCGACAAGCCCCCGCGCTGCACCGCCAAGGTATTCATGTAGTGTGTACCGATGAGAAGACCGGCATGCAAGCCCTGGAGCATAAGTATCCGGCCAAAGGCGTCAAACCGGGCTGGATCGCGCGCATTGAATATGAATATCGGCGCCATGGCACGCTCTGTCTCATCGCCAACTTTGAAGTCGCCACCGGCACGATCTTCACCCCCACCATCCAACCCACGCGCACCGAAGTCGATTTCTTGACCCATCTCCAAAATACCGTCGCCACCGACCCCGACGGGCACTGGATCTTGGTCATGGATAACCTCAATACCCATCAATCGGCCAGCTTGGTCGAGTGGGTCGCCCAACTCTGTGGCATCCAGGACGATCTGGGGGTTAAAGAGAAAAGCGGGATACTCAAATCCATGGCCACCCGCGCCGCCTTCCTCGCCGATCCCAGTCACCGGATCCATTTCGTCTATACGTCCAAACATTCCTCCTGGCTCAATCAGGTCGAGATCTGGTTGAGCATCCTGGCCGGTCGTTTGTTAAAACGCTCCAGCTTTACCTCCACCGACCAGTTGCGCGAGGAACTGCTCCAGTTCATTGACTACTTCAATAAGACCATGGCCAAGCCGTTTAAGTGGACCTACGCCGGCAAGCCGCTGACGGTCTGAGGTGTATACGAACTTCTGCGCAGGGGTACTAGCGCCCGTTCGCGGTGGTCGGTATAAGCCTGGAAACCCAGCATCTCAGCCGCCCGGCGCTGGGGTTCAAACAAGGCGCGCCGGCACCGGTACAAGGCCCGCAGCGTTGCCAGTTCCGGCACCGTGCGTAAGCCGAGTTCGTGACCGAGAAACT
>JAAEUE010000193.1 GCA_024227565.1 Alphaproteobacteria bacterium | reverse complement strand
GGGCAAGCGGCTGTTTTTCGATCCGCGGCGCTCCGGCGATGCCGCGAGCAGTTGTTCCACCTGTCATGTTCCGGCAAAGGGCGCCAGCGACCGCTTGCCATTGGCCAAAGCCTATCCTGCGGCGGACGGTTCCCGCAATACGCCGACCCTGATCAATGCCGCGCAGAAGGCCGCCTGGTTCCACGACGGTCGGATCGGCACCAACCTCAACGATGTGACCCGCGAATCGATCACCGAGACCTACTCCATGAACATGGACATGCGCCTGATGCAGGAGCGCATCAAACAGGACCCGGTCTACGTGAAGATGTTCAAGGACGCTGGTTACGGCGAGCCCTCCAACGGCTCGGTCCGCAAAGCGATCCCCGAGTACCTGAAGACCCTGACGTCAAGGGGCGCGCCATTCGATGCCGGCGATCTGTCGGACGCCGCCCAGCGCGGCTTCGAGCTGTTCAAGGGCAAGGCCGGCTGCGCCCAGTGCCACTCCGGGCCACGCTTCACCGACGACATGCCGCACAATACGGGCGTGCCCGAGAACCCGGACATCTGGTCGAACCCTGCACGGCATCTGACTTACGTGGCGTTCGGCATGTTCATGGGCATCGAGAACTACATGAACATCCGCCGCGATGTCGGCGCTCACGTCCGCACACACAAGGCCGATGGGTCGGATATCGGCAAGTTCATGACGCCGACGCTCCGTGAGCTCACCCATACGGCACCCTACATGCACAACGGCACCATCAAGACGCTGGAAGACGTCGTCGCGTTCTACAACGGCGGCGGCGGCGATGACCCCAACAAGGACCCGCGCATCAAGCCGCTCGGCCTGAGCAAGGAGGAGCGCGCCAATCTGAAGGCCTTCCTGAGCGCGCTGTCGGGCGAGGCCTTGACTGGGCCGGAGCATGTCTGGACGGAGAAGATCAACGTCAATTACGCGGTGATCGAAGATTGGCTGGAGAAGACGAACTAGGAACATGGCAATGAAAATGAGCAAAGCACTATCCCTTGCGATCATTGCGGCCTCCTTCGGCCTCGCGGCCCTAGGGCTCGGGTCTCCCGCATCGGCCGACATGAACCCGCCGCTGGCCGCCCTCGGGCCGCCGCCTGTGCCGGCGGACAACGCACAGACCCCGGAGAAGGTCGAGCTCGGCAAGCTGCTGTTCTTCGATACGCGAATCGGCGGCGACGCGTCGGTTTCCTGCGCCGATTGCCATATGCCGAAACAGGGCTGGGGATTTGCCGATCCCATCTCGCGGGGCTATCCGGGCGTCATCCATTGGCGCAACAGCGAGACGGTCGTCAACGCCGCCTATCTCGGCAAGCTGTTCTGGACGGGTTCGGCCAAGTCCCTGGAGAACCAGGCCCCCGGCGCCGCGCTTGGCGCGGTGTCCGGCAACGGCGAGCGGGACATGGTCGAGGCGCGTCTCGCGTTCATCCCCGAATACGTCGAGCGCTTCGGGCAGGTGTTCGGCGACGATTGGCCGAAGGTGAACAACGTCTGGAAGGCCATGGCCGCGTTCGAGCGGACGTTGATCCACAACGACACCCCGTTCGACAAATACATGCGTGGCGAAAAGGCGGCGCTTAGCGAGCAGCAGGTCCGCGGCCTCGAGCTTTTCCAGGGCAAGGCCAACTGCACCGAGTGCCACAACGGCCCGCTGCTATCGGACGAGCGGTATTACAACCTGGGCATTCCAAGGGCCGAGGATTGGCTGGAGAGCGGCCTCGCCCAGATCACCTTCCGCTATGAGCAGTATGCCAAGGGCGTGACCGAAGAGCTGTACCGCAAGATCAAGGATGATGCCGGGCTCTATTACCGGACCAAGCAGAAGTCCGACATGGGCAAGTTCCGTACGGCACCGCTGCGCTACACCGCCTACACGGCACCTTACATGCACAACGGCGCCTTCTTCGATTTCGAGGAGATCGTCGATTTCTACGACGAGGGCGGCGGGAGCAACGAGTTCACCGACGGCACCTTGGCGGAGAACAAGACGATGCTCTTGAAGCCGCTCGGGCTGAGCGACGAGGAGAAGGAAGATCTGGTCGCTTTCCTGGAATCGCTGAGCGGCGAGGAGATTAAGATGACGACACCGAAACTTCCACCCTATGCACCGCTGGCCGCCGCCGCGAACGCGAATTGAGGGGAACCGAATAATGACGCATCAAACAAAGACGCCCGGGACCGGCGCGTCGCGGCTGCCGAAGAAGAAGGATCACCCGGCCGGAAAATGCCTGTTGTCGCGCCGGAAGTTCCTGCTCGCGTCCGGGGTGACCACGGCGACGGTCATGGTCACGATCAACTCCGGAAAGGCGGCGACCGAGGTTCCGGCCATGGTGGCCACCTATCCGCGCAAGAAAATCGCCAAGCTGAGCGCGCTGAAGGCCGACGAGCCGGTCGGCTTCGAGTATCCCGACGAAGGCGCGTTCGCCCAATCCATGCTGGTCAAGCTCGGCACCGAGGCGGGCGGCGGCATCGGGCCGCAGAGGGACGTGGTTGCCTTCAACTACTTCTGCACCCATCAGGGCGGTGACCTGTCGGGCACCTACAAGGGCGACACCAAGTCTTTGGGTGCTTGCCCGCTGCATCTCTCCACCTACGACCTGACCCGGCACGGCATTCTGATCTCCGGTCAGGCTTACCAAAGCCTCCCGCAGGTGCTGCTCGAGCTGGACGGCGACGACATCTATGCCGTCGGCGTGTTCGGCTTGATCTTCGGCCGCTACGACAACCTGCAAGGATAGGGAGGCACGAGCGATGTCTACTCCGTACTACATTCCAGAAACCAACGTTCCCCTCCCGCCCAAGGACGCGGAGGTAATCACCACGGCCTGCGACTACTGCATCGTCGCCTGTGGCTACAAGGTCTATCGCTGGCCGGTCGCGGGCGGATTCAACGGCGGCCCGAAGGCCGGCCAGAACGCCTTCGGGGTCGATTTTCCGGTCGAGACGCTGGGCCCCTGGGTGGCGCCCAATCAGCACAACATCGTGCTGCACAAAGGCGAGCCGCACCACGTCGTTATCACGCCCGACAAAGACACCGAGTTCGTCAACACGGACGGCGATTCGAGCCTGCGCGGCGGCTGCATCGCGCAGAAGTGCTACAATCCGCAAACGCCCACCCGCGACCGGCTGAAATCGCCGATGATGCGGATCTACGGCATCCTGCAGCCGGTGCCGTGGGAGTTCGCCCTCGATGTGGCGGCGGAGGTTGGCAACTACGTGCGCACCATGCATGGGTCCAATGCCTACGGCGTCAAGACGTACTCCTACCAGTTCATCGAGAACACCTACGCCATCACCAAGTATGCGCTGCGCCACATCAACACGGCCAATTTCACCTTCCATGACACGCCGTCCGACGTCTCTTCGACGCCGGGGTTCCGTGACGCCGGTTTCGACAACTTCGGCCCGGCCTACGAGGACTGGATGAATGCCGAGACCCTGTTGATCTGCGGCACGGATCCCTATGAGACCAAGACCATTCTCTGGACCCAGTGGATCATGAAGGGCATTCAGAGCGGCCAGAAGTGCATCATGATGAACCCTCGCCGCACAGCCGGCGTGGCCTATGCGGAGAAGAACGGCGGGCTCTGGCTCGACGTCAACCTGGGCACGGACCTCCTGGTCGTCAACGCCATTGCGCGGATCATCGTAGAGAACGGCTGGCAGGATGCCGAATGGATCGAGAACTGGGTCAACAATAAGTGGGGCTCCAGCTCCGGCTTCGGCCAGGGCACCCGGAACACGCCATGGCAGTGGCGTACCACATGGGGCAAATTCCAGACCAACGGCTACGAGGATTGGAAGAAGTGGCTGCTTGGACAGGATGAGTTCAAACCTGAGAACGCCGCCAAGATCGCCCGTATCGATGTAAACAAGATATATACAGCCGCCGAATGGATGGCAAAACCCGCTAACGGCAAACACCCCAAGACGTCCATAATGATCGAAAAGGGTTTTTACTGGTCCAACAATACGGGCAACACCCAGGCGATCAGCGCGCTTGCCATAATTGTCGGTGCCGGCGGTAGGCCAGGACAAGTTGTTGGCCGGGCGGGTGGACACCAGCGGGGCGGCGTGCGTGGCGGAAAATACCCGCGTAACAAATCTCCCATGAAGGTTCCCGGCCGGCGGCGCCGGGCGCTGGACACCGACACCTGGACCATGTCGGGGCACACGCGCTTCGCCCATGTCATCGGAACGACTTGGATCCAATCCATGTGCGGTTCCCAGCAATTGGCCAAACGCTTTGAGGAACTGACCGTCGCCAACCCGCATCAGGTGCGGTCCTACGATAAGCAGGACATCATCGACACACTCAAACGGCGTGCGGACTCCGGGGGCATGGTGGTGATCAACCAGGACATCTATCTGGTTGACCCCATTGGCAATCGCTACGCGGACATCATCTTTCCCGCGGCCACTTGGGGCGAAGACACATTCATGCGGGCCAACGGTGAACGGCGCTTGAGGGTGTACAACAAGTTCTACGATGCACCCGGCGAGGCCAAGCCCGACTGGTGGATCATCGGCGGGCTTGCAAAGCGAATGGGTTTCGACGGTTTCGACTGGAAGAGCTCAATCGATGTGGCCGAGGAATCCGCCCGCTTCTCACGCGGCAGCCGCAAAGACTTCAACATGATCAAGATGGCGGCCCATCGTGAAGGCAAGACCCTGCACCAAAAGTTGGGTGAGTTCGGCACCAATGGAATTCAAGGGCCGGTGTTCATGAAGGACGACGGGACGCTGGTCGGCACCAAGCGTCTGCACGATACGACGCGGAAGCTGGATGAAACCGGTCCTGCGGGTTCCAACATGTTCAACAAGAAGCTCACCCATTTCAACAGCCAGACCGGGCGCTGCAACCTCCAGAAATCTCCCTGGTCGCTGTTCTCCGATTACTGGGAGTGGATGAAGCCGAAAGGCAATGAACTCTGGTGCACCTCTGGACGCACCAATGAGCGCTGGCAGTCCGGTTTCGATGATCGGCGCAGACCCTACATCGTGCAGCGCTGGCCCGACAACTATGTCGAAATGCATCCCGATGATGCCAAAGCACGCGGCATTGAGAACGGTGACATGCTCATGGTCTATTCCGACCGGGTTCCCAGCCTGAAGGAAACGACACTCGGTGTCGAGGGTAGTGATTACACCTTCTCGGGCCAGATGAAGGCCGGAAATGTGGAGTTGACCCGTGCCGCCGTGACGGGTGTGGCCATGGTAACCCGCCACATTAAGAAGGGCATCATTTACATGGATTTCCTGCACACTTCACAACCTGCGAACGCACTCGAAGGCCGGATCGTCGACTGGATCAGCGGCAACTACAACTTCAAGATGGGTGTCGCCAAGGTGAAGAAGATCGGCGAGTCGCCCTACAAACGAACATTCCGTTCGATGTCTTTCGCGCCGAGGGACATCATCTGATCTGAACAGCGGGCCCGCTCTTGGACGCACGCGTTCAAACGGACCCGCAACATTGTCTACTGCCGGGTTTCTTGATCTGGCTCAATTTTTCGGACCAATGCCATGAGCAACCTCCAGCAACGATTGCCAGAACCCACCTCCGGAGAGATATGCCAGGTGCTGGGCGATATCCTCGTGAATGGAGCCGATATACATCGCTGCCTGGCAGCGCAGGCTTTAGGAAAGATTGCGTCACCTGAAGGTGTTCAGCCTCTCGTCACGACCTTGCTGGACGAGGACGAAGATGTACGAACGGACGCGGCAGAAGCGCTTTTGCGGCTCGCCGATCCGAGAGCGGGAGACCAACTGCTCGAAAACCTCATCGGCGATCCCTGTAGCGAGGTGAAGCTTGCTGCGATCGGGGCATTGGCGAAACTCAAGGACGAACGCGCAATCCCTTGGCTGCGGCGCATGCTCAGGGGCCGCGATGAAGAGATTGTCTGGGACGAGGAGGAGTTTTACGCAACCGGCTGGGATGACTGGGTCGAAATTCAGGCAAGGTCGGTCGCTGCTCTGGCGGAGATGAATGTGCAGGTGGCCGTACCAGACATTGTTGCCGCCATCCGGGATGACGACGCGCCGGATTTCAGCGAATACGCCTTCAGGGCACTGGCGCAACTGGGGCGTGCCGGAATTGATGCTCTGGCGGCGTTTTTGGAAGACGAGCCGGTGCGTTTGCGCCGGCGGGCCGCGGCGGCGCTTGGCGCCAGCTCGGTACCAGAAGCTGCTGGCGCTCTGGCGCAGGCTCTCGCCGATCTCGCCCCGGAAGTTCGCTTGGCTGCTCTTCGGGCGCGGGCGGGCACCTGTGCGGATGACAGCTGTCTGACCGTTTTGTTTGATGACCCTAATCCGAACGTCCGGGCAGAGGCCGTGCGGCTGGTGGGCGCAAGGTTTCCAGAACAGCTGCGGCCGCTCCTGGATGATCGCTCTGAATGTGTGCGGGCGGCAACTCTGCAATCGTTGACCGGCGTGGCTGGGCGATTTGTGGATGACGACGTGATTGTCCGTATGCGAACCTTGCTTGCGGACAGGTCGACTGAAGTCTCGGCCAGCGCGGCGCGCGCGCTGTCGGCAACCGCACCTCATGCGGCAATGGATGATCTGACCGTTCTGCTGACGGACCGGAACAGGCCAGTAGAGGTCCGCCTTGGCGCGTTGAAAGGACTAGCAGAGATCGGGAACGAGGCCGCTGCAAGCGCGCTTGCCGGTGTGATTGACGATGAAATGCGGCCGTTGCGGCTCGAAGCGATGACGGCGTTAGCCCGGCTGGCGGCAAGAGATGCGAACTGGCCAAACATTGCCGGAGAAACTTTGCTGGCGGTGTTGCGTGAAGCACACAAACCCGATCCCGGCGGTCATGAGCCGGAACAGCATGCCGTGGACCCGGCGATCGAGCAGCAAAGCTGTGGTGCAGCTGAGCCGGAGCCCGAAGAGGTCCCCAAACAAACTCCAACCTCAACGCTGGCCGCAATTCTCGATGACACGCCGGAGGTTGCCGCCACACTTTCTCTGCCCGAAAAAGGCCAGGAACTGTCTCAGGCTGATATGGAACGCCTCGCCATCGCAAAGCGCGTCAAGGGCAAGCGGCGTGTGGTATCTGCATCCGAGATTGACGTGCCGGCTGATGTCCGCCGTTTCGCCGCGCGTGTTCTTGGTGATCTTGATCATCCGGATGTTGCAAGGGAGTTGGCCCTGGCGCTTACCACGAAGGACGCGGAGATGCGAAAGGCGGCTGCGGATTCACTGGCCCGCATCGGAGCACGTGTCAGCCCGTTGCACTCCGACGTTGCAAACGCGCTTAAGACCGCAGCAGAGACAGTCAGCCTCGATACAAAACTCCTTCTGATCCGCGCGCTGGGGGCCTGCAATTCGGCCGATGTTAGCGGCGTTCTGCTTGACCTGCTGGGTGACGGCGACAGTTTCGTCCGGACAGAAGCGGTACGGGCTCTCTCCTGCTTAGGCCAGGCTGGCGAACAGATCGAGCCGCTGCTCGCCGACGCAGATCCTTCCGTTCGTCTGTGCGCTGCCGAAGCAGTCGCCAAATCCGCAGGCAGCAGGTCGCTTATGCCCCTGGTCGATTTCGCCTTTTCATTCGAAGGCCGTCACGGGCTTGAGGCTGCCAGGTTGCTCAAGGAAGTCGATGCCGTTGGTGCCAGTGCTTTATTCGTCGATGCGCTCCGAAATCCGGAACGCACGCGAACCTGGCCGGTCGCAATAGCAGCATTGGCAGAGTTGAATCACTCGGGAACCAGCAAGCACACCGAGGCTGCGGGCAACGGACCACACGAACAATAGAGGACAGATCGATGAAAACAGGCAGATTGTGGACGAAACTTGCACTCGGCGTTGCCCTTTCACTCACGCTGGCGGCGACGGCCGACGCGGCAAAGCGCGGCAAATACGAAGAGACCGGCTTCACTGGCGGCGGGACGGTCAAGGGCAAGGTGAGTTTCGAGGGAGCCCTTCCGGCCGATGCAATCGAGAGCATCAAGATTACTAAGAATGCGGATGTTTGCGGGAACGGTGACCGCGAGGTCGCCTGGGTTGACGTCAAGGATGGCGCTCTGCGCGGCGTTTTCGTCTTCATCAATAAAATCAAGAAGGGCAAGAATTGGGAAAAGCCTGAATTGGGGACCTACCTGGTTAACCAGAAGGGGTGCCGGTTCCGGCCCTGGGCGCAAGTGGTGCGGCCTGGCTCGATCATCATCCGCAACAGCGATGAAGGTGTCTTGCACAACATCAACGCGCGCGAACTGATCGGCGTGGAAAAGGGCCGCGTGGTCAAGAAGACGTTGTTCAACTTCGGCCAGCCCGACCCCGGTGACATCACGGACAAGATCAAGCCGCGGCGCTCGTCCTATATCGGCATTAACTGCGAGGCGCACAACTTCATGTTCGGCTTCATCCTGGCGCCCGTTCATCCCTACGCCGTCGTGGTCGCGGATGATGGCTCCTACACCATCGATAACCTGCCACCCGGCAAATACACGCTGAAGGCCTGGCACCCGCGCTACGGCGTCAAGAAAACCAAGATCACCGTGGACGCCGGCGGCAGCATCGACGCGGACTTTTCCTTCTCAGAGGCTGAATGACGCCAGCAGCTAGCGAGTGACGGTGATCAGGAAACGGACAATGGCAAGGCATCGACGGATAGGCAACGGCAAACCGATCAAAGTAGTGCGACCGGTCTTGTGGCTGGCGCTAGCCGGAATCTGCCTCGCCCTTACAGCAAGTCCCGCCTTTGCTCTGGAGGAGAATGTCTATCGCCAGTTCCTCGGCATAGACTCCCGGCGGCTCGTCTGGTTCCTGGCGCAAATGCACCTGTTCTTCGGTGCCTTCGTCCTCGGCGTCCCGCTGTTTGCGGTGATCATCGAGGTCGTGGGCTGGAACAACAAGGACGAAAAGTTCGATAAGCTGGCCTATGAATTCACCAGCCTCTTGAGCGTTGCATATGCGACCACAGCAGCCCTTGGTGGACTTCTCGCCTTTGCGCTGTTCACGCTCTACCCGACCTTCATGGGGTACATGGCGGGCATCTTCAAGGACATCATGTTCCTTTATGCGCTGCTGTTCTTCGGCGAGACATTTGCGCTCTATCTCTATTATTACGGCTGGCATTGGCTGAAGAGTGATCGCCCCTTCGCAGCCAACCTGCAATGGGCCTTCAAGGCTCTGGCCTTGGTCATCGCAGCTGCTGGTATTGCCTTTGCCGCCGGCCTGATCGGGCCTGAAATGCGGATCGATACGCGCTGGTTCATCCTTCTGCTCTATATCGCCCCGCTCGCGGTAGGATTCTGGATTCTTCGAGATCTGAAGTCCTCGCACATTTTCATCGGCATTCTCCTCAATGTGTTCGGCACCGCCATCATGCAGCTTGCCAACAGTTGGGCGGGCTTCATGATGAGCCCCGTGGGCGTTGATGGCGAAGGGGCGTTCGTCGGCACTGTCTGGCAGGCCTTCGAAAACGTGCTCGCTACACCGATTGCCATTCACCGCATGCTCGGAAACCTGGCATTTGGCGGCCTCGTGGCGGGCTCCTACGCCGCGGTCAAGTTCATCGGCGCCAAGACGCCGGAGGAAAAGGCGCACTACGACTGGATGGGCTATATCTCCAACTTTGTCGCCATAGCCGCCCTGATCCCGTTGCCGTTTGCCGGTTACTACCTGGGCCGCGAGGTTTATTCGACCAGCGCCGTTATGGGCAACAACATGATGGGCGGCGATTTTTCCTGGACCTTCATCATCCAGGCCATGCTGGTGGGTTCGCTGTTCATCATCTCCAACTACTATCTGTGGAGTGGCATGACCCGCATCCCCGGTGCAGAACGCTACTACAAGTTCATCAAGTACATCCTGCTGGCCCTGATCATTTCCTTCGCCATCTGGTTGACGCCGCACAACCTGCCCCTGAGCAGTCAGGAAGTCGGCGAAATGGGCGGTAGCCAGTATCACCCGATGCTCAAGTTCTTAGGGCTAATGCCGGCCAAGAACGCGGTGGTCAACCTGATCATCCTGGCGACCTTCTTCAGCTTCCTGCTCTATCGCCGGGGCAACGTTCTGGAAGCGGTGTCGATCCGCGACCAGGGCAAAGGCGCGAAGATAACTATTTTGGTCGTCGGTCTTGCCGCGGTCGCGCTGGTTGGCCAGTACGCCATGACCATGCTGAACATGGACCCGGGCGAGCTCGACCTGCCCGCCGACCGGGCCGAATACATCCGCATGATCGGTTACCTTCTGGTGTTTGAATGTGTTGCAGGCCTCGCGGCGATTGCACTTGCCCTGATGGACCGCGGCAAGCTTGGACAGGCCATCTATCTGGCCGTCACTGCCTTTAATGTCACCATCTTCCTGGGCGTGTGGGGGTTCGTGGTGATGGAGAAGGCCTCTCCGGTGTTGCGTAACGTCGCCGTTGCCCAGTTCCTGCAGTTGATCAGTTGCCTGATCGTCGTCTCGGTCATTGATATATTCCTGTTCAAGCGGGCAAAGTCGCTAGGGCCGCTCAAGTGGGGCAGGATGAGCGTTCGCTCACAATATGCGCTGTTGCTGCTCACCTTCGTCATCACGATGAACATGGGCCTCATGGGCTTCATCCGCTCAGGCCTGCGCGGTGACTGGCACATATTCGGTGTCATGCGAGACACATCCGAGTGGGCCCATACGCCAAGCAATTTTGTCATGACGCAGCAGGTCGGTGGTGCGGTTCTCCTGTTCATGATCGGTTGCGCCTTCATGTTCTGGCTCGGTGGCATTGCCGCTGGGAAGAAGGGGGACTGAGGGCATGAACGTGACGGTCACCCGGGTCTTTCCGTTTCTGCTCATCGTGCTCGGGATCTTTCTGTGGATTGGCTATTCCATCACCGAACTCACCGGTGGCGGACGCAAGGCCAGTGCGGCGGTCGACATAAGCCCGGAGGGCGGCGAAGCCATCTACTGGGGCAAAGGCCGTTGCTTCACTTGCCATAGCGTCGGCGGCCAGGGCAGTGCAGTGCGTGGCCCCAACCATGGTCAATTTGGCGAAAAATTTCCGTTCCCCATGGGCGCGCGGGCGGAGAAGCGCGCGAAGGAACGCAGCGAAAAGCTGGGGTCGAATTTCTCCGCTGTCGATTACATCGTCGAGAGCCTCGCAAGTCCCGGCGCGTATGTTGTCCAGGGTTACAAGAACGAAATGGCGGTGGTGTATGCACCCCCCATCTCCCTCAGCCTGAAGGAGATCAAGGCGGTGGTGGCCTATCTCATGTCGCTCGGCGGCGATCTCGACATGGAGGCGATCGACACCGCGCCCAGCGAGATGACAAACAGTTTCTATTCGAAGATTTCTGCCGCGGCGGCTGCGGGCGGCGGCGATCCCACCGCCGGGGCCGTAGTCTACGAGGATAATTGCACCGAATGCCACACACTCAACGGCGAGGGCGGCGAGATCGGCCCAGACCTGACGGGGATCAGCGGCAAGGGTTTGAAATTTATCTCAGAGTCAATTCTGCAACCGGCCAAGTCGTTGACCAAAGGTTTTGAGACCTATGTGCTCATCGACAAGGAGGGCCGCCAGAGCATTGGCCTGAAGACGCGTGACGAAGCCGGAGAAGTCGATATCACAAAAGCCAATGGCGATGTCGTCACGGTGGCCAAAGCCGATACCAAGTCGCTCAAGGTCGATGACACCAAGTCAGTCATGCCGGACGACCTGTCGGAAGGTCTGACGGTCAAGGACTACCAGGACATTCTCTCCTACCTGATGCTGCAGAAACCCAAGGCGGAGCAATAGGTGCGACAATGAAGAAGCTGAAGATAGGCAGTTTCCTTACAGTGGTGGTCACGCTGCTCGCCGTGTACGCCTTGGTGAAGTGGGGCATTCCGGCGGTATCTCGGGAAATCACCACCTTGCCGTTCCCGCTGCCGGTGCCGGGCACCTTGATGTTTATGTACATGGTGCTCACCATCATCGCGCTGTTCTTGTTCGTCACGTTCTCCGATGAAGGGCTCGACGACTTCCTCAGGCCGGTCAGGAAGTTCCTGCGCGGCGGGTATGGCAAGATCCCTCGGGCCGTGATCCTGCTCGCGATCCCCGCGATTGCCGGCTGGCAGGTCTATGAAAACACCGTGCCGCGCGTCGAGGTTCCGGCATCGCTGCGCATTCAGCATCCGTCCTCGAACTTCCCGCGAAGCTTCGAGGCGCTGAAGAATCCGGTCGCCAACCCTTCGGACGCCGACATCAAAACATTTGTCGAGCAGGCGAAGGCGAACGAGGTGAGCTTCATCCCGCAGGTGCGCGAAGACATCGACAACTGGGCAGAGGAAAACGATCCGGAGCATGTGCTGGAGTTTTTCGCTGTTGCGCCGGTCAAGAAGCTGCTTGAGCAGGTGCAGTCGGGCAAGGTGGATATGGCAACGGCCAAAGCAGCATTGTTGGAAAAGAACCTGTTTGAGGGCCGCGCGCTTTACGCCATGAACTGCCGTGCCTGCCATGGTGACAGCGTTGCCGGTGATGGGCCGATGGCCGATGGCTTCAAGCTCAGGCCGATCAACTTTACCGACAACGGCACGATCGAGACGATTGTTGAGGGTTACACCTTCTGGCGCGTCACCAACGGTGGTCCGGGCCTGCCGACAGAGGCAACCCCATGGGACTCAGCCATGCCCGAATGGAAGCTTTCCCTCACCGAGGAGGAGCGTTGGAAGATCATCCTCGCCGAATACAATCTTGCCGGCAAGACGCCGCGCATTCCGGAGAGCCATTGATGGGCGCGGCTAGAAAAATACTCGCAAGCGCCATCGCTTGCCTGGGCCTGTGGGCCCCGGTCATGGCCGCCGACACGCCAGGCAAGCCCATGCCGGAAGCGAACGAACAGCTCGTGGAAAAGGGCCGCGAAATTTATTTTGCGCGTTGCAGCTTCTGTCACGGCCTCCTGGGCGATGGCGAGGGGCCGGCTGCCAAGTATCTCGACCCCCGGCCACGCGATTTCACGCTGGGCACATTTAAATTCCGGACCACGCAGAGCGGCGAGCTGCCGACAAATGAGGACCTGTTCCGCACCGTCAGCCGGGGTTTGACTGGCACGGCGATGCAGGCATTCGACAGCGATCTGATCAAGAACGGCCTGAGTGAAGACGAACGCTGGGCGGTCATCGCCTACATCAAGACCTTCGCCCAGGAATTCGAAGACCCGGAGCTCGATCCGGTGAAAACCGGTAAGGTGGTTTCCCTGCCCGCGAACCGCGCTCCGTTCAACGACGAGACCGTCGCCAAGGGCAAGGCGGTATTCGAGAAGGCCAAATGCTGGAGCTGCCACGGCAAGCTTGGCCGTGGCGATGGCAACAAGGAGTTCCGCAAGGATGACTGGGGCTTCCCCATCCGCATCCGCAATGTCACCCATCCCTGGAAAATAAAGGCCGGGAGCGAGGTGGAAGATATCTACATGCGGTTCTCGACCGGCATCAGCGGCACGCCGATGCCCTCCTTCGTGAAGTCTCTGAATGAAGAAGACCGCTGGAATCTTGCCAACTACATCAAGTCACTGCAGCACACGCTCACCAGTCACCAGGCCCTGAAGGCAAATCTGGTCGCGGGCGCACTGCCGGAGGCCCCGGGTGATGAGGCCTGGAACGCGGCGGAACCTATGGACATGCGGCTCACCGGCCAGGTGATCGCCGCACCGCGCTGGCAGAACCCCAGCGTCGAAATGGTCACCGTGAGGGCGCTGTTCAATGACACCGAGATCGCGTTCAAGCTCACTTGGGATGATCCCTTCAAGGACGTCACGCATGACCCTTCGAAGGAGTTTGACACAGTTGAACTCGCCAAGGTCGGCGGCTTCAGCTCCTATGTGGAAACCAACGGCATGATTCCCCGGGCGCTTGAAACCTTCCGCGACTCCATCGCGATGCAGTTCGCCGTGAAGCCGCCGCAGGGTACCAAGAAACCGCATTTCTACCGTGGATCTTCCTCCGACCAAGTCCACTTGTGGGTTTGGAAGGCGGATCTCGCCGAGGCCGGCAAGCGCGGAACCGAGGAAGGCAATGCGCGCGGATGGAAACAGCCGATCAAGGTGCAGGGCGAGGACAACCAGCAGATCACCGGCAAGGCAACCTGGGACCAGGGGCGTTGGTCCGTGGTCATGAAACGGCCGTTGAAGACCGGCGACAAGAACGATGTGCAGTTCACCAAAGGCGTGTTCATTCCCATGTCCCTGAATGCCTGGGACGGATCGAACGGCGAACATGGCCTGATCATGAGTCTCAGCACCTGGCACTACGTGGTGCTGGAAGCGGCAACCCCTATGAGCGTCTACATTTACGCCATCCTGGCGTTCCTGATCATGGGAGCGCTCGGAATCTGGCTGATGCGTAAAGCGGAGAACGAAGCGGAGGAAACGACATGATGAAATACATAACTGCGGCCAGTGCGGGCTTCGTCCTGTTGGCCGTTTCTAGCGGGTCCGCCTGGGCCGACGCTGCTGCGGGCAAAGGCGCATTCGATGCCAAGGGCTGCGGCGAGTGCCACTACACGGACGGGCCGGCGAAAGAGAAGACCATTGAAGACCAACTGGCCAAGAAGGGGCCGGAGCTCTGGTATGCAGGCTCCAAGTTCCAGAAGGACTGGCTGTCCGCCTGGCTGATTGATCCGAAACCGATCCGGCCGCTCAAGTTCAACAGCCTGACCGAAGACAATCCCGCCGATCATCCCAAACTGGCGGGCGATGAGGCGGCGTCGGTCACGGATTTCCTGATGAGCCTCACGTCCGACGCGGTCGAGGCCGGGAAGGTCAAGCCGAAGAAGAACCCCAAAGGCCGGCAGATCTTCACCAAGAAGATGCCGTGCAGCGGTTGCCACCAGTATGTCGGCCGCAAGAAAAAGCTTACCGGCGGGCGTAGCGGCCCGTCCCTGGTCGAGGCGGGCGTGCGGCTGAATCCGGACTGGATCCTTGCTTATATGCTGAAACCGGAGGTCTTCAAGCCGGTGAAAATGATGCCGGTGTTCACCGGCTTGCTCAGCGACAAGGACATGCTGAATGTCTCGCGCTACGTCGCCAATTTCAAACCCAAGAAGTAACGAGGGAGAGAGATCATGAAGAAAATTCTGAACCTCGCCGCGTTTGCAGCGCTTGCCTCGCACTTTGCCGTTGCTCCCGCCGCGGCAGCGGACACAATACAGGTGTTCAAGTTCTATTGCGCCCAGTGCCACGGGCTTGAAGGCAAAGGCGATGGTCCCAACGTGACCAAGGACTTTCCCGTAAGTCCGCGCAATTTCACCGATGCCAAGGAAATGGACAAGCTGTCGGATGCCGACATCAAAAACGTCATCCTGGACGGCGGACCGGCCATGAGTAAGTCACCGATGATGCCTCCCTGGGGCAAGACCCTCACAGCCGAGCAAGTGGATGGCCTGATCATGCACCTGCGTCAGCTTTGCAACTGCAAGGGCAAACAGGGCTGACGGGTGATGAGGGAGATGCCGCCTAAAGGACGAAGAACCAGAGGATCAACCCGATGACGACGGCGTTTACCGCCATTCCGGCGAAGATGACAATGTCGCTGATGCGATTTCTGAGCCCTGGCATGGACGGTATCTATCAGGCGCCAGCTGCAGCCGTCATTGATCCAAATCAAGCACGGCGCTCTCAAGTCGAGGTGAAATATGGTTGAGCAATCCGGCAGCGAGGATCGAAATTCATGGGCCGGTCCCGGCCTGTTCATCGCCGTACTCATCCTGCTCGCCGTTTTCTTCTGGTGGTTTGTGCGGGCCTGAGTGTTGAGAAGGGAGGAATGCTGTGAACACGAAAACTCTGCTGCACTTTGTGGCCGCGCTGGTGGCCTGCAGCGCAGCCTTCCTGGTGCTCGATATGTTGGTCATGAACATGCAGGGCCTCAGCCTTGTCTACTACAAGTGAGCGAGGAGGCATTGTCCACGAGATGAGTGGTTTGCGTTCAAGTATGACCGGCCACAGGTCCGCATGGGCGCTGATGCTCTTCGTTTTCGCAGCAGTACTGTTTGCCACGGGACTCGATCCGTTCTGCGCATTTGCGGCGGAAGCGGATTCTGCCGCGAGCATAGCCGCGGGTGCGCCAAAACTTACCGCTGCAGATTATCCCGTCATCGCCGGCGTCAACAGCCGGGTCGCTGTCTGGATATTCGCCCAGCTTCATCTTTGGTTTGCAGCCTTTGTCCTGGCGGTGCCGATTTTCGTATTCATCATCGAAGTGATCGGCATGCGAACGCGCGACAAGCGCTACGACGACATGGCCTACGAGTTCATCAAGGTCACGATTACGGCCTACTCGCTCACCGCC
>JAAEUE010000192.1 GCA_024227565.1 Alphaproteobacteria bacterium | reverse complement strand
GCGGCCACCAAGGATTTATCTGGGGGACTGATCGGTTTTGGGCAAACCCCCTCAAAATCCCCACTCAGCGCAGCCTCGGCGATGATCCGGCGTACATCGGAAAAGGCGAAACTGGTCCGTCCTTTCACCTTATGGCGGCGGTAAGGATTTGGCCGCAGACGCGCGGCGTAGATCCAAGTGAGGGTCACTGCCATCATACAAAAGTGCAGGTGATTGGTCACCGCATAGGCATTGCGGGTCTGGCTCTTTTGACTGCCGATGTCCTGTTTCAGCTCCTTGAAACCGGATTCGATTTTCCACCTGGCCCCATACAGCGAGATGATTTGCTCCACCGACAGACGCAGATCGGTGGTGAACAAGGCCACATATTGGGTCTTGCGATAGACCCAGACCACGCGCACCGGGCACTTCAGGGTCTTGACCATGAACACCTGCTCATAGAAGAGGACCTCGCGGGATTTTCCGTACAGATGGATGGTGCAGCGCTCGGCCAGATGGCGGAATTGGACCGCCAGATCCGCCGCCGAACCAAATTTTTCCCCATATTTACGCTTGGCTCCGCGTTGGTTCGGCCTTCTCTGCGCCGGCAGGCCATAGAGTACGGAAGTCACCCGCAGCCGCGAGAGCAGATGAAACTGCAAACCGAGTTCTTGGCGCACCGGCTTGAACAAGCCGTTGTTGCCGAACCAACTGTCGGTCACCACCAGCACCGGCACGCCGGCAAAGCAGGAGGCGATCTCGATGATCATGGCGCCCGCCTGCGCCAGCTTGGTCTGAAAAGGCACCACCTTGCCGCCTTTTTTGACGTTGAGCGTCTTCGCTTTTATGGCCTTCTCCGGCAGGTAGAACCGAAACGCCAACGGCAGGCAGGCCCAGCGGCCCTTAACCAGTTTCAACAACCCCACGGCCACCACATTCTGCGCCCAGGGATACTTCGACTGGTTCGACTTGGCGGCATGATCGAAGATCGACTCGCAACCGAAGATCTTGCGCCCCACCTTGGGGTTGATGAAG
>JAAEUE010000191.1 GCA_024227565.1 Alphaproteobacteria bacterium | reverse complement strand
GGTCTTTCCAGGGCCGCCTGTGCCGTCTCGGTTGCCGCCAGGATCATTGAGCTCGCCAGGAGTTTCTGTTGCCCCCGGGAAACGAGCTTCTTGGCCTGCCGCTCATCGTAGCTGACCTTGATGTCGGCCCGATGCGGGCCGGACTGTGTAGACCCAAGTTGTAAATCTCGATCGATGCTCTTTTCGAGCACCTCCTCCAGGTCTTTTTCCCGGGACCAGCCCCGTTGATACTCGTACGAGAGCTCCGTCTCCAGTAACGCATAGCCGTGTTCCTGCAGGCTATCGATCGTCAGCTCCAAAACGTGGCGCCTAGAGGCGTCAAGCCGGCTCGCAAGATCCAGAAACTCGGCGTTCCAGCTTCGAATTGAAGCCACTGATGATCTGGCCTTGAGCGCTGCGTTGCGCTGTTTCAGCGCCCGGCGAAACCGGCGCCACACCAGGAGGTGCTCATGTTCCACGTGGAACGCCACCCAGTCCAGGAAGCGTCTTCGCAGCTCCGGCCCGCCCGCAATCAGGTTGTGAACCTCCGGATCGATGACTTGCAGCGGCAGCGTTTCGGCCAGCGCCGCCGCACCCGGCGCGCTCTCGCCACCAACCCGGACCTCCAGGCCCTCCCGGCCATTTCTCACGCCGACGCTTGTTATTCCTTGCGCCCTCTCTACCTCGCCAAACAAAACGAAGTCTTCTTTGCCGTGGTGAATAAGGTTTGCTGTGCTCGCCCCGCGAAAGGATTTGCCCCGGCCCAGATACGCCAACGCCTCCAGAAGGCTCGTCTTTCCGGAGGCGTTCGCACCGCTAATCAGGTTAAACCGCGGCCCTAGTGCGAGCTCAACCTTCTCTAGACAACGAAAGCGGGTGGCCCGGAAAAGGCGGATCATGCGTTTTCTGCGCGGCCTAAAGGCGCATGGGCATAACTACAAACGTGCAGTCATCGTTTCCGGGCTGTCGAATCAGGCAGCTCGAATTGCTGTCCTGTACAGACAGCGTTACATCATCGCCCTCAACCGCCCCCAGGGCATCCAGCAGATAATTGACATTAAAGCCGATCTCGATGTCTTCGCCAGCATACTCGACAGCCAGCTCTTCCTCGGCCTCTTCCTGCTCCGGGTTGTGAGCCTGGAGCACGACGCCGCTATCCCGGATAACCAGCCGAATGCCGCGATATTTTTC
>JAAEUE010000190.1 GCA_024227565.1 Alphaproteobacteria bacterium | reverse complement strand
GCTCATTGACCGGGGCTACAATCAACCGTCACAGCTGCTCGAGCAAGGTGCCAAGAACGTGTGTGTGGTGCTGCGTTACAATCCCCACGGCATGACGTTATATGACGACCAGGGCAAAAAAATCGATTGGTCCCAACAGCTTAAGGACTGTTCTGGGGCTAGCTGCTGCGTCCCGGCGCGCGTGGCACATGAGGGAGAGTACCTTGAAGGCTGGGTTCATGCGAGTCGCTTGCCGGAGGAGCAGGCCGCGCAAGCGCGGCGGCGAGTCCGCGCCAATGCCAAGAAGAAAGGCCGCACGGCGCAGACCAAGACCTTGCTGATGGCCGGGTGGATGTTGGTGTTTACCACCGTGGCGCCCGAGATTCTGTCCACCACGGTCATCGCGGAACTCTATCGGGTGCGTTGGCAGGTGGAGCTGGTGATAAAACGGCTTAAAAGCCTGCTCGATATCGACCGGCTCAGGGCCCGCGAAGGCAGCGCCTTAGCGTCGCTGTACCTGCATGGCAAATTGTTATACGCCTGGGTTGTCGAACGCCGAGCTCGGCGCCGCTGCGGCGAGGCGTGGATGCGCCTGGATGGCCCGCGCCAGGCCACTTGGTGGCGCGTTTGGAAGCTCATAAAACAGGAGGTGGCGATCATGATTAGCTGGGGCGGGCAATGGAACTTCGAGCGCTGGGAACAGTGCTTAGCGGTGATGCAAGAGCGTCCACGGCGACGAACACTTCAAACGCTGCCTGATCGGGTTAACCGATTGATCGCCTCATGCCAACT
>JAAEUE010000189.1 GCA_024227565.1 Alphaproteobacteria bacterium | reverse complement strand
CCCAGGTAGTGATAGCGATCGATGTATTCATTCCACAGCGCACTGTCCTGGCGCTGCACCGGCTCAAGATGCAGATCTTCCACTTCATGCACCGGCGCCTCGAACCGCCCCTGGGGCTCGGCCCGCACCGTGCGCCGGGTGAACCCGCGACAGGGGTTGAATTTACGCGTCGGGGGCGGCAACGCGATCAGCCCTTGGCGGTGCATGCGCAGCAGCGCCACCCGGCAGCTCATGTCTTTCAAACCTCCATTGGGTTTGCGCCAGTCAAAGGCCTCGCACACCAGATAAGAAAGACGTTGGCGATTCGCCTGCGGGTGGTCTCGGATCAGATGGCGAATTCGCTCAATGTCCTGAGCGGCGAATGATCTGCCGCTGTAGCGTGTTGTCGTATCGGCCGGCTTCATGCGCTACTTTATAACGCATCAAGCTTGGCGTGTCCCGCAGAAATATTTTGGGCAGCTATCAATTATTCTTGGGATCAGCGGCGCCAACGCTATATCATATGAACTGCGCCTTCATCAGGCACGCACGGTTGCCGGAAGGACACCATTGATACGGTACGCAGCCCGCTTGTTCCTGGCACCTCGGTGGGCAACGCAGTAAAGACTGCTGTGCTCGATATCGCAGAGTCCCTGCGGGCACGCTGGTTCGTGGTCTACGCCATCATCTTTG
>JAAEUE010000188.1 GCA_024227565.1 Alphaproteobacteria bacterium | reverse complement strand
GTGCGGCTTGGCGAAATGCACCCTGGGGTTGCTCCCCATGGGCGCCAACTCAGGCGATATCGCAACAATAATCTACCCATGTTGCGTCGGAATCGGAAGTCGCGGATCCCGAGCCTCTCGCCACCGGGCAGGTAGTGCTCTTGCGCGAGATCGCCCCATGACGTGTGCCCATGACGTGTGCCCATGACGTGTGCCCATGACGTGTGCCCATGACGTGTGAAAGGGAAGCCCTCTGTTTGGATCGGCCCCCACTGAAGCCACGACCCGCAGCGCGCACATCGGCTCCGGTGGCGCTGCCCGCGGCGCCCTCTGCGGGCGCCATGCCGGCTGGCAGCCGGCGCTCCCGGCGGCGTGCCCCGACCGGCATCGACGCCAGCTCAGGCGATATCGCAGCAATGAGGCGATTCTTCTGCTCCGCGCCGTGACCAACACCCTCTGCCGCCACCTGACGGGAAATCGTGGGCCGTGCACCGGGCCCGGTAGAATTTTTGCGCGACATCACCTTGCCCCTGAATCAAGGCTTGACAGCGCACTAGCCTCCAAAGACCGGGCCGGTCAGCAGGGCTGTCGCAACGGTGACGATCACTAGCAGGACAGTCGCAACGGTGACGATCAGTACTTCACGGGTCATGGCTTGTCTCCTTGGGGCAGTGGTACATTCCGGTCGGGATCTGCGGGTGCTGTTCCTCTTGGACGGTTTTAGAATAGCCCAGAAAAACCTATCAAAAAAGGAAGTTTCTCTCGACTCCAAAGTGATGAACC
>JAAEUE010000187.1 GCA_024227565.1 Alphaproteobacteria bacterium | reverse complement strand
GTCGAGCGCAGCATGGCGAGCGGAAGATCGGCAAGCTCCTGCCACTTTATTTCGCTGCTCCCTGCATATTCCTCCGTATCCGGAACAAGCAGTCTCACGCTTTCGGGGAATATGGGCAGTGTGTTCAACCGTCCCAGATCCTCCAGATCGAGATAGGTTATGCCTACATCCGACGAAAACTTGTTCAAGCCCTGCTTCAGTTGCTCGATGCCCGGGAAATGGACATCAGCGCTGACGCCGGGATGTTTGTCGCGGAGCATTGAGATGATGGTCGGCAGAACCGGAGACATGGACGGCATGGCGCCGATGCGGATCGAGCCCTTCAAATCTCCCTTGAGGGTGTCCAGTTCATCCTTCATGGCGTCGCAACGGGCCGTAATCCGGCGCGCCCACTTGGCGACCCGTTCGCCCTCCGCGGTCAATCCGAGAAAGCGTCGGCCCCGGCCGCCGAGAAAAATCGCCACACTCAGCTCGAACTCAAGCTGCTTGATGCCGCTGGACAAGCTGGGCTGCGTCACGCAACAACGATCTGCCGCCCGGCCAAAATGGCGCTCTTCGGCAACGGCAATCAGGTATTTGAACTGTCATAAAAACATGGCGGCGTTCCCTCATCCACCCTGTCTGGCGTCAGTATGCAGCTGCGGGCAGCCTTAAGCAAAATCAAAATTCGACGGATTCGATGTATTACACCCTTAAGCCCACTCCAGGTTCACGCCCGATCACCGGACCGCGGATATGAGCATGGAGATCCTGCTCATCGCCAGCCTGGGGCTCATTTCCGGGCTTTCGATCGGCTGCATCGGGATTGGCGGCGTTATTCTGGTGCCTGGCCTGTTCTATCTCGCAGGCATCCCGATACAGACGGCGATTGCGGCCGCGATGATGGGCTACCTGTTGACGGGCCTCGTCGGCACAGTGGTTTACGCGGGAAAGAAGTCCATCAACTGGAGCATGGCAGGCTGGCTTTGTGCAGGTGCCATGCCCGCTGCAGTGGCCGGTGCATGGTTGAGCAACAACATTCCCGGAGCCGCTCTTGAGTTCGTCATCGGACTATTAACAGTGACCTCCGGAGTTCAGGCCTTAAAGGGAAAAGCCGATGATCCGCAGAGCCGAAGCAAGATCAAGCCATCGGCCCTGGTGGCGATCGGTGTTTTGACCGGCGTGCTCTCGGCGATCACCGGCACTGGCGGGCCACTCGTTCTGGTGCCCTTGATGCTGTGGCTCAAAACGCCGGTGCTCACGGCAATCGGTCTGAGCCAGGCGGTACAGTTACCTATCGCAGCGCTCGCAACCGCAGGCAACTTTGCTTTTGGAACACCGGACGTGACCCTGGGCGCCATACTCGCCGTCGCGCTAGCCATCGGATCATATGCCGGTGCGCAACTTGCTCACAAGATTCCCCAGGCCGGCCTGAAAAAGCTGGTCGCTTCGGTTCTCATTGCTGTTGGGACGATGATCATTCTGAAAATTGTATCCAGGCTCGTGTAGCGCCCTTCAGGGATGTCCACGGTTTATCGGATATGCGCCCGCACGATCCCGGGCGTCCCCTGGTGTGCCTGGATGAAGCCGCCAAGCAGCTGGTCAGCGCGGTCCGGCTGCCCATGCCGATGACGCCGGGGCGCACCGCGCGCCATAACTATGAATACAAGCGCGCCGGAACCGCCAACCTGTTCATAGCGTTTGCCCCTCTTGAGGGCTATCGGTATGTCAAGGTCACCAGCCATGGCGCAAAGGGCGATTATGCGCAGTTCCTGGCCGATCTCAGTGACAAACACTTCGCCGATGCCGACAAGATCGTCCTAGGAGCCTGTCCGAGTAGTCGGTTGTTTGTGTAGCGCGAGTCTGATTCTATTGGGTGCCATGAGCAAGCATTTTCGCCCCTGGAGGATCGATCAGCCGCAGCTTCTGCCGGCGTCGGTTGAAGATTATGTGCCGGCGGACCACCTGTCCCGGTTTGTTGTTGCGCTGGTGTGCGAGAGCCTTGATCTTGGGGAGATCAGCGGCAGCTACAAGAGCAGCCTCGGCCAGCCGGCGTTCGACCCGCGCATGATGACAGCGCTCTTGTTGCATGGCAATGCGTCGGGCCTGTATTCCTCGCGGCGCATCGCCAAGGCGTGCACGGAGCGTGCCGATTTCATGATGATCGCGGCTGGCGACCCGCCGGATTTCCGCACGGTTTCGGACTTTCGCAAGCGCCATCTCACAGCTCTGGCCGGGCTGTTCGTGCAGGTTTTGCAGGTGTGCCGGTCGGTGGGCCTTGTCAAGCTCGGCCATGTTGCGCTGGATGGGACGAAGATCAAGGCGAGCGCGTCCAAACACAAGGCGATGAGTTATGGGCGCATGAAGACGCGCGAAAACGAACTGCAAACCGAGGTCGATCACTGGCTGGCGGCAGCCGCGGCTGCCGATGCGCAAGAAGACGCGCTGCATGGCGGCAAGCGCGGCGAGGAGATGCCGGACTGGGCCGCTGACAAGGCTAAGCGGCTGGAAAAGATCCGTGAGGCCAGGGCAGCGCTTGAGGCCGAAGCCAGGGCCGCGGCGCAAGACGAACAGCGCCGGCGCGATGAGGCAGAACACCGGCGCATCACCGAGGGGCGCAAAAAGAATGGCAAAACGCCCCGGCCGCCGAGCGCTGAGCCCGGCGCAAAGGCGCAGCGCAACTTCACCGATCCCGACAGCCGCATTCTCAAGACCAAGGACGGTTATATCCAGGGCTACAACGCCCAGGCCGCCGTCGATGCGCAGGCCCAGGTCATTGTCGCCCACACCCTGACACCGTCGATGAGCGATCATGGCCAGCTTGAACCGCTCCTCGACGAGACCGCGCTCAATCTCCGGGCGAGGCCCGGTGAGGTGTCAGCCGATGCCGGTTATCTCAGCGAGGCCAATCTTGCGGCGCTGGACAAACGGGGCATCAACGCCTACATCGCTGCCGGGCGCGCCAAGTATCCCGGCCGTGGCGAACGCGGCGGCCCGCTGACCCGGGCGATGCGGCTCAAGCTGCGCCGGGCCGGACGGCGCAGCCGCTACCGTCTGCGCAAATACGTCGTCGAACCGGTCTTTGGACAAATCAAGCAGGCACGAGGGTTCAGACAGTTCTTGTTGCGCGGTATCGATGACGTCAAAGCCGAATGGGCCCTGATCTGCACCGCCCACAACCTCACAAAGCTCGCAAACAGCAGTGCAGCCACCGCCTGAACCACTCAAAATCAATCCAACAAGCCTGCTTCAAGCACTATCTGGACGGGCTCCTAGACAATTCTGCCAAATCCGCGAGTTCTGGTTTTTGATCCAACCCAGACGCATGGAGCATGAAATCCGAAAAATCCGCGCAGGTACACGACGTTTCTCAAGCTGCATGTTGAGGGCGCGGAAAGTTCAGATGATATCGTACGCATACTGACAAATCGTGTTGCCGAACTCGACAGCGACTAAACCACTACCGGTTGGCGCCGGTAGGTTTGGCTGAGCGATTTTCCAGATATTGCAGGATAACCTCATTGGTGATGTTTCCGCTGGTGGTGCAGAAATACCCGCGAACCCAGAACCTGCGTCCCCAGTAGCGTTTACGCAGTTCGGAGAATTCCTGATGCACCTTTCGAGAAAACCGGCCCTTTGCCCGTTGCACGAACTGGCTCACCGCGACATGAGGCGGGATTTCCACAAACATGTGCACATGATCCCGGCTCAGCACACCTTTGACTATTTTCACGCCCATCTCCTTGCAGACCTGCAGGACAATCTCGCGGACACGCATCCGGATATCCCCGGCCAAAACCTTGAAACGGTACTTCGGAACCCAAACGATATGATAGCGATGGTGAAAAACGGCTAAAGCCTTGTTCCGCCTGGAAGGCGGAGGTTCAAAACCAAAGAGCGGACAAAAAATATTTCTAAAAACTGTGTAACAAACTGTGTAAATGGCCTCCCCGGCAGGATTCGAACCTGCGACAACCGGATTAGAAATCCGGTGCTCTATCCAGCTGAGCTACGGGGAGCCATCGTCAAAAATACAGAATACAATCTGAAATTGGAAGTTCAAACGGGGCATAACGCGAGAACCGGTCAAACTGCCGATGGACGGCGCTCTAAGCAAAAGGAAATTCGGGTTGGCGGAGGCTTGCACCCGCACGGTGTTAGTGTCCCGATATCTCAATTGGAGTAGCAAACCAACTCTTCCCATTTAACGTCAGCTCCGTCTAATATGTGGACATAGCAACTGACCCAAATTTATTGAGTCCGCTTCTCTCGTGAATCGATCTGAGCCTGAAACCCATAGTCAAGAGGTCCTTGCGTAGGGTGCGGTCGTAGCCGTGACGATGACCGGCGGTTCGACGAATGTACCGATCAGACCGTCGGACAGATCGACGTCCGCTGTTGAAGAAAATCCAAGATCGTCGATCATGTTCGCTCGCGGCGAAGCAACTTCAGCGTCCAGGAAGCACTGTGAAAACGCGGCAGACCGCGTGGAGAGATCGCCCGACGCGTTGCTTGCCTGATAAGTGACCTGGCCGGTGATCTCCGTGGCCAGATCGTGCTCCTCCACGTGGAAACGCATGTTGCCGGCCTTGACGTGGTGGGTTTGATGCAGCTTGGGCGGCGCTTTGGGATGCACCGCCATGCCGGTGACGGCGCCGATGTAGCGGTCGTCCGCCACGCTCGGTCCCGCGTTGGCATTCGCATTCCACATCCCCGTCGGCACTTTCTCCACAATCGAGATTGCGATGCGGTCCTTTCCCAAACCACCGCCCTTTACGCCCAGGTTGCCAACCGCACCTTGCGCGATGTGGTCAGCCTGCTGGAGCATATTGCAAACAAGAAGAAGAAGACGAAAGCCAAAACGAGGAAGACGAAAAAGCGTTCCGGCTGATCCGGCGGGGGCCATGCCCCGGCCGCCCCTGGAGGTGGCGGACATCTTCAAAGCCCACGGGTCCGCCTGGCGCACTGCCAACAAGGGCCACATCAGCCTTGGCCAGCTCAAGGTGATGAGTGCCATTGAGAGCTGCCGCACAGCAGCTCTCGGCGGCCATGTGGAGGCTTGCGAGGATTGCCGCCACACGCAGATCGCTTACAACTCGTGCCGCAACCCCTTGCGCGAGAGGAGGAACTGTCCCAGGTGTCAGGGCCAAGCGGCACGGAACTGGACACCTCGAATAACCGATGATCGTTGATGTCAGTGCACGTGATTGGAGTTACCACCTTGATGGTGCCCAAGGTTTTCCGGGGTTTTTGAGACCTGCCGGGAATTTGCCTGCCGGCATTTGTTCGGTTTTTGCTATGCAGGCGCAGGTTTCCCGTTGAGCCAGACCAGGCGCTGGAAGTTGTAGGCCAGATTGGCCATGCCAATCTTCGTTTTGGCACGGGCCATACCGATGGTGCGGATGAACAGGGCCATCGGGCCCTTCATGCGGGTGAAGGGATGCTCGACGAAGGCGCGGATCTTGGAGCGCTTGGCGTTGGCCTTTGAGGCCCGCTCCGACATGGCCCGGCCTTTCGGCTTTTTTGGTGTGGATGCACGAGACAAAGCCTTGTCTTTCCAGCCAGGTCTCGTTCTTCTTGGAGCGGTAGGCTGTGTCGGCCCATACCTTCGAAACGGGCAAACAGGTTCTCCACCGCGCCGGCTTGCGTGAGATGCTCGCGGAACAGCCAGACCGTCTTGGCGTCCGGAACTGGATCACCCAGGTTCAGACCCAGGAAGCGCATAAACGACAAACGGTCATTGATGATGAACTCAGCCTGGTCCTCGCCGAGATTATACAGCGCCTGCAGCACAAGGATCTTGAACATCATCACCGTATCGTACGGCGGCCTGCCGCCCTTGGCCCGGTCGGACCGCTTCAGAGCCTTGGTCAGGGGTTTGCGGAAAATCTCCCAGGGAACCACCGCATTCAGCTTCTCACGCGGATCACCCGAAGCGCTCAACCGCGCATAGCGCTCGTCAATATCCCAAAATCCAGCCTGTCCCCGCATCGCTCATCTCCGAAAACATCAATGAACGGAATGAATCAGAAGGCGACCGATTTGGCGAGGTTCTTAGAGGTGTCCAGTTGGCCAGCTGATCGAATGCGCACCCGGACCTGGCCTCTCAAATATCAGGCTCTGTTCGCCGTGACCTACAGGGCCGGTTTGCGTGTGTCGGAGGCGGTGTCGCTGAAGCTTTGTGATATTGACGGCGAGCGCCAGACCATCCGCATCGAACAGGGCAACACGCTAGCGTGGGCGCCGGGACCGTTATGCCTTGCTGTCGCCGGTCATGCGGGATCTGCTTCGGGCCTATTGGCGCGAACGCCAGCCACAGACCTGGCTTCTTCCTCCCCGTGCGTGTGCTCTCCAAGCTGTTCCGGCGCTTGTTCCTGGAGCGGCTCGCCGCAGCCCATGCTGCCGGTGAACTCAGCTTCCACGGCCATCAGGCCCACCTGGCTGATCCTCAGACCTTCGCCGCCGCCCTGGCCCCGCTGAGAACCAAAAAGTGGCTCGTCTACACCAAGCGCCCGTTTGCCGGACCTGAGGCCGTACTCTCTTATCTCGCCCGCTACACGCACCCCTTGCCCGGCAGTGGTTTGCCCTGCAAACCACGAGAGGGCGCGCGCCGTCTCAAACTCAAGATTGATCTCTGCGGGCAACAACGCCGTCACCTTCAACTGCAAGGACTACCGCCTCAAGGGCCGCGACAGATACAAGATCATGAGGCTCTCACCAGACGAGTTCATCCGCCGCTTCCTGCTGCCCGTCCTGCCCTCCCGCTTCCACCGCATCCGGCATTATGGCCTGTTCGCAAACGGCAACCGCGCAGCCAACCTTGCGCAGGCCCGCGAACTGCTGGCCGTGCCGGAACCTGAGACCGAGCCGCAGGACAATGATGAGCAAGCGGCTAAAACCTGCCCGGGTTGCGGCGGGCACATGGTCGTCATCGAGAGCTTCGAGCCGGGCTGCACGCCGCAACCCATGCCACAGCCAGAAGGGATCGACAGCTCATGACCGGACCGGGCCGTCTGCAAACTGACACTCCGCCATGGCGCACCGGCAATCAGCGCAATGCCGGCGCATGCCCCCAGCCTGGACAAATGGCGCGACCCGCGCGATGGGAAACCGCCAAAGCAAATCACGTTAGCGAAAATCTGGGTTCAACAGCAGATCGACACCGCCACCCATCCACCGGTCGGCGACACCAGCCAGCTTCGAAAGAAGCATCAGCAGCACAATCCCCATAGACACCGCAACCTACAAACCCCGCCGCCCGCGGGTTCCTTCCCTAGAG
>JAAEUE010000186.1 GCA_024227565.1 Alphaproteobacteria bacterium | reverse complement strand
TCGGCACCGAGAAAGGCCAGTGTCTGACCGACAACGGGCCCGGCCCAGACCCAGCCGAAGTTGACGACGCGAATTCCCTTTAGTGGAAGTGACTTTGCCATGATGTGTTTCCGGGCGGCTCCTGTTTGCACTCAGAGAATGCCATCGGCATCGAGGTGCTCTATCTCATGCGTAGCAAGACCGAGGATTTCGCCATAAACCTCGGAGTTGTGTTGACCCAGCAGAGGCGCGGGGGTGTTCGGTCCACCAGGACACGCCGGCAACTTGAACGGCGCGCCGAGATTCCTGACCTCGCCCAGTGCCGGATGGTCGATATTGACGAAGTAGTCGCGCGCTGCCAGGTGCGGATGTTCTGCTGCCTCGGCGATCGTAAACACGGCGGTAATCGGGCAGCCGGCGGCCTGGCACTTTTCCATGATCTCCATCTTGCTGTGCTGCATGGTCCACTCTTCGATGAACGGGTAGATCACGTCGGCATTCTGGGCACGCATGAACATATCCTGGAAGAGATCCAGATCAGCCCACTCGGGATTACCCATGACTTCACGGAGCCCATTCCACTGGCCGGGTTCGAGCGCCAACATCCACACGTGGCCGTCCTTGCAGGGCAGAATTGTGGCGGGCGCGCCCTGCGGCATGCCCACTCCGGTGCGCTTGTCGAAAACACCCTCCTGGGCGTAACCACCGATGTTCTGGCCACCGACGAAGGCGGCTGCAATCGCCTCGGCACAAGACACGTCCACTTGCTGCCCCCCACCCACGACGTCACGCCCGTAAACCGCGGCCATACCCCAGGTCGAGGCGGTAACGGCACCGAAGTAGTCCGCAGCAAAAGTCCCGTGCTCCAGCGGCATCTCGCCGGGCCGCCCGCAGTAGCGGGAGCTGGCACCGCTCAGGTGATAGGCGTTCAGGTCATACGCATTCCAGCCGCTGTAGGGTCCGGTTTGACCGAAAGGAGTGATGGAGATGACCACGAGGTCGGCGTTGACGTCGGCGATATGGTCATAGTCGAGGCGCCACTCACGCATCTGCCTGGGCAGGTTGTTTTCGATGAGCACGTCGGCCCATTCCAGCAAACGCAGGAACAGGGCGCGGCCCGCCTCGGTATTTACATCACAGGTAATGCCGCGCTTGTTGGTGTTGTTGATAAAGAAAAGACCACTCTTCTCCGGGTCGGGCTCATCGTGCGGGAACGGGCCGGTATGCCGGGCTGCATCCCCCTGCGGCGGTTCAACTTTGATGACATCAGCACCAAAGTCACTGAACAGTTTGGCGCAGAACGGAGCCGACACCATCTGGCCGAACTCGATTACCTTGATACCGGCCAATGCGCCGCTGCTCATGCCTGCTCCCTTGCTTTGCTCATACTTTCTTCCGTTCAGGCCGCGAAAGGATCGGCGATGGTTTTCTCCGCGTCACTATAGAGTACTTCGGCCGCAATTGGCTTCTCTAGGTAACGAGAGTCCCACCAGTTTATCTGTTGCTGTTTGGCGCGGCGGAAATACAGCTGAATATCGAATCCGAGGGTAAAACCATAGCCGCCAT
>JAAEUE010000185.1 GCA_024227565.1 Alphaproteobacteria bacterium | reverse complement strand
GCCTGCTTACGGTCTCAAAAGGACCAGGGGCCCAACAGTCTCCTTCCCGCATCATCCATAGCAAATCTTAGACACATAGGGGCCCATTGCTCTGAGCGTGTGGGTGGATCGCATGGATCCCTGCTTTCGCAGGGATGCGGGTAGAGGGACGGGATGTCGGTTGGACGGTTGGGCCTGAATGGCGAACTAGAGCAACCGCCGATCAGACGGAATCGGCTGAGCGGGGATAAGTTGCTCGCCCGTAACGAAAATCTGGGGCATCTCCCGCTCAGTTTGAGCGGAAGTTGCCCTAGCGAGCCGGCGGGTACAAGAGCCCGGTTAAATCCGTCAGCTTTGCCCCCGGCGCCCCAAGGCCGAATACCGCCTGCTCAATCTGGCTGCGACGCTGGTCATCCAGCACCGGCCCGGTCAGGGTGCGAAATTTCTCAATCAATCCGTTCCGGTCGATCGGGTTTGTGTGCTCGCCCGGCGCGCGTACGATGCCTGAGTCCAGCCGGCGCCCGTCGGTGGTGGTGATCACCGTGCGCCCCAGCCGGTCAGCCGGGAAATTGGCGTTGCACTCATCGCACTCGCTCACCTCGGTCACGGCCACCAAGCGGGCTATGTCCGGATCGCCGAAGGTCTCTCCGGAGACTTCGCGGGCGCCCAGTTGACCGAACGCCAGGGCTGCGGCCACAGGGTAGGAGATCGAGTATTGCGCCTTGCCGGTTGTCTGCGGAATGTCGAGCGCCAGCCGGGTGGCGTTGTGGAAGGACGAGATCTCGATGCCGGCAATGTCGTCTGGTTTCAGCCCATGTTCAGCGCGCAGGTTGAAGGCGGCCTGGATCGGGGCATGGGCCCAGCGGCACACCGGGAACAGCTTGATGTTCTGCTTGCACACCAGCCAGTCACGGCCGAGGTCTGCCCAATAGCTGCTGGCTTCATCGCTCTCCACCGTCAGCGCCGGGGCGCCGGCGAACCCGGCCAGTGCGAGCTCTGCCGAGGTGACGCCAACCATGGCGCCCCAGCCTGAACCGTCGTGCAGCATGGTGGGGTTGTCGATCTCGCGCATCATCTGGCTGCGCGGGCCGTGATATTCGGCAATGCCGATGGCCTGGCGCACGGTGTCGGCATCGCCGCCGGCCAGCCGAACCCCCAAAGCTGCAACAGCTACAGCCACCCAGGCGCCGGAGGTGTGGTAGTCGGGAACGGTTCCGTGCAAGGCGACACCGGCGCGGCAGGCTATTTCGTACCCCAGCACCATGGTGGCCAGGAAGTCGCGGCCTGAGAGCTCCGGGCGATGTTCCGCAAAGGCCAGAACCCCCGGCAGCAAGCCGCATCCGGCGTGGCCCTTGGAGGGGCTGTAGCCGTCATGGGCATCCAGGCTGTCAATCTGTGTGGCGCCCGCATAGGCGGCCCCGCCAAGGCTGGCGCTGCGGCCATCGAAGAGGATGCGCGCGCGCCCATCGTCGGCGCCGGCATTGAAGAGGCGCAATGCCATCTCCCGGCCAATGCGGGCAGCCTCAATGTCGGTGGCCGCCGCCGCCACGCCGATCAGATCGAGGATCAGATCCTGCACCCGCTCCAGGGCTTCTTCGGGGATATCGTCATAGCCGGCGGCGAGCACAAAATCTGTGAAGCTGTGGGATTGGGGGGCGGTTTGGAGCATTTTGCGACGTCCTGGCCTTGGGTGTTCCTTATGTGGGCAAGGTGCGCTGCCGAGCCCCTGCCGGTCAAGCGCTACAACGCCTTCTCAAAGAAGATGCTGGTTTCAGTTGTGTGGGGCGGCAGATCCAGATAGGCGCCGAACGGCGGGCGACGCTCAAAGCCCAGGCGTTCGTAAAACTGCAGGGCTTCGTGCTGATAGATGCCGGTCTCCAGACGCAGCAGCGGCCGGCCATGCTCCAGAGCGGTCTCCTCAAACTTGGCCACGAGGGCCTTGCCCACACCACCGCGGCGAGCACTGGGCGCGGCGAACATGCGCTTGATCTCGGCAAAGCCGTCGAACAGGGCCAATGCTCCGCAGCCAATGGCCGTGCCGTCCAGGCGGGCCAGGAAGAAGTGCACATGGTCCTCCTCCAACGCGTCGAGCGAGAGGCCATGTTGCTGGTCTGGACTGTAACCTCTGGACAGGGCTTCATCCAGCTTCTGCAGCAAGGCGCCAGCTTCAGCGCTGCGCGGTGCACCAGGTTCAATGGAAAGGGCCATGGTGGTTTCGTCTCTCCGTCAAACCGAGTTTTCCCGGACAAAGGTCAGGCAAGTGCGGGCAATGGAACGGTCTTGCGCCCGTTCTGTCAAGACCGCGAGCAGGGGCCGGTTGAACTCCTCGAACTGGTCGCCCACCGCAACCAATCTTCCCGCATCCAGATAGCTCTCAATCAGCCCACGCCAGCCCAGTGCAAGTCCGCCTCCGCCGGCGGCAGCCTCGAGCAGGTAGACGTAGTTGTCGAAGCCGAGATGGTGCGCATCCGCGGGCCGGCTCAGGCCATTGGCGGCAAACCAGTCTTCCCATGTGGCCCAGCCCCGGTTGCTTTTGGTGAGCTCGAGCTGGGGCAGGCTGCGCCAGGCGCCAGGGCCCTGGCGCAAAGTCGCTTTATGCACCTTGGCAAAACTGGGCGCACAGACCGGGATCACGGCCTCGGAAAATGCCACGGCCTGGTGCTCCGGCGGGCTTCCCAGGTCCTGATAGGAGAACACCATATCGATCCGCGGGTCGGCCAGAACATCGAAATTGTCGTAATCAAAAGTCATGATGCGAATAGGTTGCCCGGCGGTCTTCTGCAGAGCGTCAAAGCGCGGCATCAGGTACAAATGAGAGATCTCGTGGGTGCAGGCGATCACCAATTGCTCATCGTCCGGCGCGTTGGAAACTTCCAGCGCTGCGGCCTGTATCGTCTCGAGCCCCAAGGCGACCGAGCGGAAAAGGCGTTCACCGGCGCCGTTTAGAGCCGATTTTCCGGCTTTTCGCTCAAACAGCTTGGTGCCGAGTTGGTCCTCAAGTCCGGCAATATGGCGGCTGATGGCCGACTGGGAGGTGTTGAGCTCTTCGGCGGCCCGGCTGAAATGGCCGTTGCGGGCTGCACTTTCAAACGCCAGCAAGGCGCTTGTTGAGGGGATCCAGCGTTTGCGTAATCTCATATCAGAATTGATATGTCCTCTTGCAGGAAAAGGCAATGTTTGCCTGGGCGCTTCGGTGCTAAGTTTCCCTTCAATGCTGTCCTCGGGCTTGACCCAAGGACCCACTGCGGCGAACACAAGCCCCTGAGGTTCTGGGCCCTCGGGTCGAGCCCGAGGGCGACATCGCTGATGAGCTCTAGAGGAGATTGTGCGCCCATGAAACCGAAACGCTGGTCGAACCCGGCCAAGAAGATCTTTCCCCACCAGGTTGGCTTCACCGCCCCGCCTCATGATTTCGATGCGGCGCCTACGGACTTCCTGCGCATTGCGCCAGATACGGTGGGCGCCCATGGCAGGCTGTTGCATCTGGACACCTATGCCCACGAACTGAAGCAGCGGGCGGCCAACTTCCATCTGTTGGAGGACGTGGTGCACTGCATGTCGAATGCCGGTGCGGATGTGGTGGGCCAGGTGGGCACCAACTGGGTGCACTGCAATGGCACCACACCGGACGACATCCGCGCATTTTGTGACAAGCTGGGCGACAAGTACGAAACCCCATTCCACATGGCCGGGATGTGCCTTGTGGAGGGCCTCCGTGAGTTGGGCGCCGAGAAGATCGCCATCAACTCGGTTTACTTCTGGCCGGATTGGCGCGACGGGGTTGAGCGCTTTTTAAAGCAGGCCGGTTTTGATGTTCTCTACGTGGGCAACTTCGTCGACCAGGGCCATTACGAAACCCAGGAGGAGGTCAACGAGTGCACCTGGATCTTCCCTGGCGAGCTGGCGGAAAAATCCATGACCTTCGTGGCCGAACAGGCACCGGAGGCCGACGCGATCGTGGTCAATGGGATGCCGAACTTCCGCCGGGCCGATGGGGTGCCCTTGCGCACGTTGGCCTATGCGCCGGCGCTGGAGAAAAAGCTGGGCAAGCCCATCGTCTCCTCAGACTTTGCGCTTTATTGGCGAATTTTCAAAACCCTTGGTGTGGCGCCTGAGGGCGATCACGGCCGCCTGCTTGCCAGCTTAACCGCATAGGAGCCGATCTGATGCACCCGATCCATGTGTTGTGGGCCACCCCACGCTCAACCTCAACTGCGTTTGAATGGATGATGCGCATGCGCGGCGACATGGCCTGTTTTCATGAGCCCTTCGGCGAGTGCTGGTATCAGGGCGATGATGCCTTGTGGCCGCGCCTTGAAGAAGACAGCCCACGCCAACCGGGCCTCACTTACGATGTGGTGATGGGCCGGCTGAAGGCTGCGGCAGAAAAGCGCCCGGTGTTTTCCAAGGACATGCCCCAGTTCACCGACCATCTCTGGTCCGACGATTTCCTGGGCACCTTCAACCACAGTTTCCTAATTCGCGATCCGGCCAAGGTGCTCACCTCGGTGCACCGCAATTGGCCGCATTTTGTGATGAAGGAGATCGGCTTTATCGAGCTGCGCGATTTGTTCGATCAGATGAGCGATAAACTTGGCGCGCCGGCGCCGGTGATCGACAGTGACGATCTGTTGGAGGACCCGCAGGCGATTGTTGAGGCCTATAGTGCGGCAATCGGGGTGCCCTTCATACCCGATGCCCTAACCTGGGAGCCCGGCGCCCGTGATGAGGTGCTGTGGTATGACAAGAAGGCGGTGTGGCACAAAAATCTGATCAACTCAGACGGCCTTAAACCACAACCCCGAAAGGCCGGGGATATCTCCGATGCCCCCGATTGGGTGAAGGAAATCTACGATGTTTGCCTGCCGATTTATGAGTATATGCACGGCTTCAGGTTGAGCGCGGCATGACGTCCCTTGAATTGCCACTTTCGGCATCGCAGGATGGACCTCGTCCGGGGTGGCCAAGGTGGCAAGGCGGGCAGAAATGCGAGGTGCCGTGCTTACCAAGACCGAACCTGGCGAAGCCGCAGACCTGACCGTTGAACATTTCGATGTGCTGATCGTCGGCGCCGGTATCTCTGGCATCGACGCGGCCTACCATCTTCAACAAAATTGCCCCGACAAGAGCTTTGCGCTTCTGGACCGGCAGACGGCGTTCGGCGGCACGTGGCGGCTCCACAAATTTCCCGGCATCCGCTCCGACAGTGACCTGTTCACCTTCGGCTACAAGTGGAAACCCTGGACCGGCGTTCCCATCGCCACGGCTGATGAGATTCTGAAGTATTTGGATGAGGTGATTGACGAGCAGGATTTGCGCCGGCACATCCGCTATCGCCAGCACATTGAAAGCGCCGCGTGGTCGACGGACGAGGCACGCTGGACCTTGGCGGTTCTGGATCTGGAAACCGAAGACCGCTGGCAGATCACCTGCACCTTCCTCTGGATGTGCCAGGGCTACTACAAGCAAACCGGCTATGTGCCGGATTATCCCGGCGCCGACCGCTTTGAAGGACCTGTCGTGCATCCACAGAACTGGCCGGATGATCTCGACCACACAGGCAAGAATGTCGTGGTCATCGGATCGGGCGCCACCGCTGCAACCCTAATTCCGGCCATGGCGGAGGAGACAGCGCACGTGACCATGCTGCAGCGCTCGCCGACGTTCTTTTACGCCAGGCCGAAGATTGATGAACTGGCCGAGCAGCTTCGCACGCTGGACGTGCCCGAAGAATGGACCCACGAAATACTGCGGCGGAAATATCTGTTTGAAAGCGAAGCCGTCACCCGCCGCTCGTTCGAGGAGCCTGAGGTTCTAAAAGCTGAGCTTATTGAAGGCGCACGCACCTATTTGGGCGATGATTTCGATGTCGACACCCACTTCACGCCGAGCTACCGGCCCTGGCGCCAGCGCATCGCGCTGGTTCCCGATGGGGACCTTTTCCAGTCGATCCACGACGGCAAGGCTTCGGTGGTGACCGATGAAATCGAGACGTTTGTCGAGACGGGGATCAAACTGAAGTCCGGCAAAACTCTGGAGGCGGACATCATCGTCTCAGCAACCGGGTTCGACCTCTCCGTGCTGGGCGAGATCGCCTTTGAGATTGATGGGGCGCCGTTGAAGTTTGAGGAGTGCTGGGCCCACCGGGGCATTTTGTTCTCCGGCGTGCCCAACCTGGCCTGGGTGTTCGGCTATCTGCGCTCAAGCTGGACCTTGCGGGCTGATCTTGTCTCCGGATTTGTCTGCCGCCTTTTGAACCATATGGACGAGCAGGGCGCGTCCATCGTCACGCCGGGCCTGCGCGAAGAAGACCGCGACATGCCCGAATGCCCGTTTGTGGATCCGGAAAACTTCAACGCCGGATACCTCATGCGCTCCATGCACAAGATGCCCAAGCAGGGCGACCGCCAGCCGTGGATCTTCAGCCAGGATTACTTCAAGGAGAAAGACGAGATCCCGGCCGCTGATCTGGAAGACGGAACGCTGGTCTATAGGTAGCGCGAGCTTTCAGCAGGAAGCTCGCTCGGGAGCATGTCAACTTTGGGCCCAACTTAAGACGCTTTTGTGCAGGTGGTGGTACCGAGAGAATGTGCCAATAGTTGCCTTCAGGAAATTTACAGTGAAGGTCTGGAATGAGCCCCAAGCATGCATCTGCTCAGATATGCTCAATGCCTGAAAATGCCAGTTTCAGTGATTAGGACCCTTCTGATTTGGCGCTGACGTAGTACGGTCAACCAATCAAAGATGTTAACATTCTCAAATTTCCAAGAGGCTTTCGATTTTATGACCTCCAAAGTCCGAATATTTGATGCGCGGTCTGCGGCATTCGACACTTACCGTAGTGCGGGCGAGGGCGAGCAGCGTGTCTGTAACTGGATTGGTGCGGAGGATGGACACCCCTGCACAATCGGCGTCGGTGAACTGAAACATATTCGGATCGCTGATTACAGATTTGGCTTCTCAGACTTTTTACACGTAATCGAGGGCGAAGCGCGCATAACTCAGGACGGCGTCGTGCATGACCTCGGGCCGGGTCAATCCATTTACATCCCTAAAGGTGCCGTCGTGACCTTGGAAATAGCAGACCGATTATTGTGGCTCTACGTTACCAATCCTTCAAACTGGGACGGCCTGGCGACAGATCCGGCGTCGGTTTCAGAATACCATGGCTAATTGCGTGAGCCAGCGCGCAAACAGTTAGATCCGTCTCGCAGACTTCCGTCGTGGGTCAAAAATTCCCTACTTGAGCGATGCGGCAGGTCCGGATGACACCCGAATTCAGACATCAACGTCCGTTTCGGCCCCCCAATGTCCGCTTAAACCCTGCCATCTCAACTGGTCAATGCAACACACTGGTCGAACTTTTCAGCTGGCGTTTCAAATTGCAATGTCTTTCTGGGCCTCTCGTTTTTCTGCCTTGCGGGCTTGTTGAGAGTTGCATGCGAGTGCCCTGACAGGTCGGTC
>JAAEUE010000184.1 GCA_024227565.1 Alphaproteobacteria bacterium | reverse complement strand
GACCGACCTGTCGGTGCACTCGCAAGCAAATCTCAACAAGGTCGCAAGGCAGTTAAACGAGAGGCCCAGAAAGACATTGCAATTTGAAACGCCAGCTGAAAAGTTCGACCAGTGTGTTGCATTGACCAGTTGAGATGGCAGCACATTACGGACGTTTGGCTTTGTCCCGAAGCCACCCAACTTCGGACATTCTGGTGATGTCCGCCCCCAAAGACTAAACTGACATCATGTTCGTGAACCGAGCGGCAGATATCGGCACTTTCTCTCCGTCTTCGACCGTTTCAAGACGCGGCTGATGCGCGAGCAAGTTCACCCATCAGATCCTGCGCCTCTCCTGTCACATAGGCGCTGCCGATGATGGTGGGCCTCACCGCGCCCGCATCGCTCAGGACGTAGCGTGCCTCAAACCGGCTGCCTGTGATGCTCTCCTGCACCCAGCCCTCTCCGGGCGCAAGCTTGCCGTCGGCCGCCAGGCAGGCCAGCTTGGCGCTGGTGCCTGTGCCGCAGGGGGAGCGGTCGTAGGCGCCGTCGGGGCACAGGACGAAGTTGCGGGCGTTGGCGCCTGGGTTTTCGGGTGGGCCTTGGGGTGGGCCGAAGAATTCCACGTGGTCAATCTCCGCCCCATCAGCGCCGGTGATCCCCTGTGCGGCGAGGGCCTGGCGCACTTGCGCTGCCGCTTGGGTGAGCGCCCCGATGTTCTCCGGTTCAAGAGCCACAGGCGAACGCCTGGCCAGGAAGAACCAGTTGCCGCCCCAGGCCACGTCGCCGACGATAGGCCCCATGCCGTCAACTTCCACGGTGACCCCGGCGCGGTGCCGGTAGCTCTCTACATTTTCTACCGCGACATCATGGGCCGTTTTCAGATCGGCGGTCACACTGCCAACCGGCGTTTCGAACTTGTGGCGGCCAAGGTCGATGTGGCCCAGGTGATAGAGGCTCACCGCAAGGCCCATTGTGGCGTGGCCGCACATGCCCAGAGGGCCTGCCTCGTTGAAGAAGATCACGCCCGCGGTGGACGCAGGCTCCTGCGGTGCGCAGAGCAAGGCGCCCACCAGCCCCTCGTGGGCAACCGCCCAGCGCACATCATCGAACTGGGCCACCAAGCACTCACGCCGCGCGTGCAGCGAGCCGCCGCCGAGCGGAGGCCCGCCGTCAAGGATGAGCCGTGTGGGCTCACCCTCCGTGTGCGAGTCTATAATGCGCATGATCTTCAGTGCTCTGGGCGCCGGGCCAATTGGCATACCAGGTTTTGAACAGTTCAAGCTGCTGGGTGGCAAACGCCTTCTGGCTGGGTGACAGCGCGTCGCTGCCGTTAAATTGCAGGGCATATTCGGAGCTGCCTTCCAGCACCATCAGGTGTTTATAGAACAGCACCAGATCAGGGCCTTCATCGAAGGTGGAAAGCACTCGCAGTGCTTCCTCCAGCTCCTGCGCCCGGACGCGGGCCTGGGCGTTGCCGGCAACAGCTTCGGCACACAAGGACACCAGGTGCAGAGTTTCGCGCGGCAACACATTGCCAACACCGGTGATGGCGCCGATGGCGCCGCAATTGACGAAGCCGTGGAACACTTGTGTGTCCACGCCAACCATCAAGGTGAGGGCATCATCGCCTGACGTAATGGCTTCCGCCGCATAACTCAGGGACGCTGCGCCGCCGAATTCTTTGAAGCCCACCAGGTTCGGATGATCCCACCTGAGGTCGAAAAACAGATCCGCCTTGGTTTCGAACCCATAGTAGGGACTGTTGTAGATAATGGCCGGCAGGTCCTGCGCCGCATTCAAAATCGCTGCGAAATGAGCTCGTTGAGCCGCCGGAGAGCTGCCGCGCGACAGCACCCGGGGGATGACCATCAAACCCTTCGCGCCAACACGTTTGGCGTGAGCAGCATGTTCAGCGGCCAAGGCCGTGTTCTGGGCGCCGGTGCCGACGATCACCGGCAGGCCGGCCTTCACCAGATGTTCCACGCCTTCCTGGCGCTGGGCATCGGTGAGCAGCGGCCAGTCGCCCATGGAGCCGCAATAGACGACGGCGGACATGCCTTGGGCAATCAGCTCTTCAGCCTTGCGCACCATGGCGGGGAAATCCGGCAGGCCGTTTTCACCGCATGGGGTCATGAGCGCGGGGATGCAGCCTTGGAAAATGTTTGCCGACATCGGATCAGATCCTTTTTTGATTTCGTGTTGAACTTGCTGCGCGAGTTTCGCGGATGGGCCATACTGGCGTCTTGGCCCAAACCTGAGCGCTGGATCGCAAAACGGCACAAAAGATGACTTCAACAGATGCAAACACCCAGTTCTTCGAGGCGCTGAGCAAACCGTTCAGCGGCGAAGAGCTGTTCGATCTGGTGGCCGACACGGTGTATTTCCTGAAAGACGCAGAGGGGTGCTATGTGGCCGTGAACCAAACCCTGGTGGAGCGCTGCGGCAAGGCCCGGAAATCAGATCTCATCGGGCAACGGGCCGAGGCCTTGTTTCCAGAGCCCCTGGGCGAGAGGATCAGCGCGCAGGACCGGGCCGTCGTGCGCGACAACCGCTCCATCCAGGCGCAATTGGAGCTGCATCTCTATCCCGGCGGCAATGAAGACTGGTGCCTCACCTGGAAGCAGCCGCTGGCTGGCGCAGACGGCAGCATCATCGGGCTCTCCGGCATCTCCAGAGATCTGAACAGCGCAACGTCTGTGCAGCTCGAGCTGGGCCAAGTGTCGGCGGCGCTGGACCATATCAATGACAATCTGAGTGCGCTGCTGCGGGTAGAGGACCTGGCGGCCCTCGCCGGCCTGTCGGCCTATCAGCTCGACCAGCGGGTGCGCACGCTTTACGGGCTTTCTGTGGGCCAATACATCACCAGAGCCCGCATTGAGCTGGCTTGTCATCTGCTGAAGCGGTCCAGTGGTGCCATCAGCCAGATAGCGCTGGACTGCGGTTACGGCGACCAGACGGCCTTCACCCGCCAGTTCCGGCGTTCGGTGGGTCTGACGCCGCGCGCCTACCGCGAGGTCTCCCAGCGCCCTTGATTGTTTGGCTTCCGCACAGATATGCTGACGCGCAAGGAGGCTAGAGCCCATGGAACTCTTCACCGCACGTGTCTGCCCCTATGCCCACCGCACCCGCCTGGCTTTGCTGGAAAAAGGCGTGCCGTTCGAGCACATCGAAGAAGACCTGAGAAACAAGAGCGAACGGTTTATGAAGGCCTCGCCCTATGGCAAGGTGCCGGCTTTGGTCCACAACGGCCAGACGCTCTATGAGAGCCTGATCATCAATGAATATCTGGATGAGACCTTTCCCGAGCCGCCATTGATGCCGGCTGATCCGGCGTTGCGGGCAAGGGCGCGCATCTGGATCCACTACTTCGATACCTATTTCAACGCGGACTTCTATGCCGTGATCCAGAACAAGGACGCCGCCAAAGACGAAGAGCTGAAAGCCAAAATCAACGAACGGTTTTTAGTGGCCGAGCAGCAGGGCTTCGGCGAGCTCTCCGGTGAAGGGCCCTATTGGCTAGGATCGAAGGTCTCGCTGGTTGACCTTGCCTGGTATCCATACTTTGAGCGGCTGCCGGCCTGGGCCCATTATCGCAATTTCAAGATCCCCGACAACTGCCCGAAGATTGCCGCCTGGGCAGAAGCGATGGCAGGCCGGGCCTCTGTGCAGGAGGCGGCCAATGATCCGGCCTACTATATTGAGGGCTATGCGCGCTACGCCGCCTGAGCGGCGCGCCACTGGGTTTTGGTGATGGCGAACCCAGGCAGGTCCATGCAGTAGGCGCGGCGTGTGCCGGTGTCGATGAGCCCTGACTTGCGCAGCACGTTTTGAGAGGGGCCGTTGTCCGGGTACGTCACCGCGGCCACCTTGGTCAGGGGCGTTTCCTCGAACGCATAGCGCACAAGCCGCCGGGTGATCTCAGTGGCAAAGCCTTGGCCCCAGGCGGACGGCTTCAGGATGTAGCCCACCTCCACATCCTCGTTCACCCGCTTGCCGTTTTCATGGAAATCCCAGCGCGTATCGGATTCCTCTTCAGGCAGGGGCAACAGGATCGAGGTTCCGATGGGCTCGCCCGTATCTTTCAGCGCCACGCTCCACATGCCCATGGAGCCGTCCTCGCTGCGCCGACAGAATACGGAGATGCGTGAGGCCACATGTTCAGGCGTTGAGACCTCGGCGATGTATTTCATCACCACCGGGTCGGTGCGCAGCTCGATTGCCAGATCAACATCGCCCTCGCTGAACGGCCGCAGGACCAGGCGTTCTGTATGAAGCTCAAACGTCATGCGTACACGCTCACCCGATTGTTGTTCCATCTCGCAGGGTCTCAAGCGCTTCGTCGCTCAGTGCCAACACATCCTTCAAAACCGCATCCGTGTCACTGCCCAAGGCCGGCACGGGGTTGTCAGAAACCAATTGCTCGCCGGAAAAGCGGATGGGGTTGGCAACGGTCGGGGTTTGCGTACCGTCTTCACGGCTGGCGGAAACCTTCAGGTTCCGATGCATCACGTGGGGATCGGCAAAAACGTCATCGATCCCATTAATTGGCCCGCACGGCACAGAGGCTGCTTCAAGAACCTCTATCCACCCGGCTGTGGTGCGCTGTTTCATGGCCTCTGCCACAATGGCCACCAGCTCGGCCCTGTGCGCCACCCGCTGCCTGTTGTCGGCATAGCGCGGGTCTCCGGGAACACCGTCCAGCCCCGCAATCTCGCAAAACTTGCCGAACTGCCGGTTATTGCCGATCGCCAGAATGATATGCCCATCGGCGGTTTCAAAACCTTGATAGGGCACGATGTTCGGATGCGCATTGCCCATGCGGCCCGGAGCGTTGCCGCTCACCAGATAGTTGGTGTTCTGGTTGGCAAGCGCTGCAATCTGGCTGTCGAGCAGGGACATGTCGATGTGGGTGCCCTCGCCGCTGCGTTCGCGTTCAATCAGGGCGGCCTGGATGCCGTTGCAGGCATAGAGCCCGGTGAACAGGTCGCTCACGGCAACCCCCACCTTGAGCGGCATGCCGTCAGCCTCGCCTGTAATGCTCATGAGGCCGGACATGCCCTGGATCATGAAGTCGTAGCCGGCGCGCTTGGCGTAGGGCCCGTCCTGGCCAAAGCCGGTGATGGAGCAATAGACCAGGCGCGGGTTGGCGGCAGAAAGGCTGGCATAGTCCAGGCCGTATTTGGCGAGGCCGCCCAGCTTGAAGTTCTCGATGAACACATCGGATTTCAACGCCAGCTGGCGCACCAGGTTCTGGCCTTCCGGCTTGGCAATGTCGATGGCCACCGACTTCTTGCCCCGGTTGGCGCTGAGGAAATAGGCCGCATCGCCGTCGCTGCCATCTGCGTTCTCGATGAACGGAGGGCCCCAGAGGCGGGTGTCATCTCCCTCACCAGGGCGCTCGATCTTGATGACTTCAGCACCCAGATCGGCGAGCAGTTGAGTGGCCCAGGGGCCGGCGAGAATGCGGGTCAGGTCAAGGACCCGGATGTGGGATAATGGCTTGCTCATGGGGGCATGCGGGTAGCACTGGCGAAGGCCTTGCGCAAGCGGGCTTTACGTTTCGCGCAAGATCAGCTTTTGTGCACCTGGCAATCAGCGCGAGGAGCAGGCAATGAGCAGCACGAAGACTGACGATTTTATGGCCATGAAGGGGGCTGGCTACTATTCCAAGGCCACCACCGGGGCAAAGGACGTGATGGACGGGGCGGTCCATCTCATCATGGAAGCGCTGGAGCGCATGGATCCGCCCGACGATGGCTCGCTCTTCACCATGTCGGATATGGGCTGTGCCGACGGCGGCACGTCGATCGACATGGTGCGCGATGTGCTCAGCGAAGTGCGCCGGCGCTGCCCGTCACGGCCCATCCAGATGATCTACACCGACCTGCCGCGCAATGACTTCTCGCAGCTGTTCCAGATCGTCCATGGGCTGACGGACATCAAGAGCTATTTCAGCGACATCGAGAACCTCTATGTCTATGGCTGCGGCACTTCATTTCACCAGATCATGCTGCCCCCTGGCTCACTGCACATCGGCCACTCGTCCACCGCCTCCCACTACATCTCAAAGGTGCCCTGCAACATCTCCAACCACGTGCACATGGTGGGCGCAGAAGGAGACGAGCGCGCTGCATTCGAGGCGCAAGGGGCGAGCGACTGGGAATCCATGTTGCTCAACCGCACCCAAGAGCTTGCCACCGGCGGCAGGCTGGCGCTGTTCAATTTCGGCATTGATGAAGAAGGCCGCTATCTCGGCCACACCGGCGGTGTGAGCATGTTCGACACCTTCAATGAGATTCTGGACGAGTTGGCCAGCGACGGCACCATTTCACGAGCTGAATACCTGAACACAAACTTCCCGCAATGCTATCGCACCACCGAGCAGTTCACCGCCCCGCTCAACGACAGCTCCAATCCGGTTTACAAGGCCGGCCTCAGGACCGAGCACGTGGAATCCCGTGTGGTGCGGTGCCCATATGCCCGCGATTTTGAGAGCCATGGGGATGCGCAGAAGTTCGCCCGCGAATACATCCCCACCTTGCGCTCCTGGTCAGAGCCCTCGTTCCTGTCTGGCCTGTCGGGAGACCGGCCGGGGCAAGAACGTGCAGCGATCATGGATGAGTTTTACGGACGCTATGAAGCCCGCGTGGCCGCCGCCCCTGAAGGGCACGGCATGGACTATGTCCACATCTATCTGGTGTGCGAGAAGGTTTAGCGGGCCGGGCGCGCGGGGCCATGCCAAGGCGTGCAGTCCTAACGTCCGGTTTCCAGGGCACTTCCACCGTCAAATCGATAAGGCGATTAAGGGGAAAATGACCCCTTTTCGGACGTTCCCGATGTCTAGGACAATCGACAAATCCGGTCGGGCAATCAGTCTGGCAGGCCGGCTTGGCGAAAAAGGTTCCAAATGTGTTCACGCTCTGCCAGATCTTGAAACGGGGAGTTGCGCATGTGAGTCGAAAGAGTGAACTGGGGATCGCGCTCAATGATCTCTAAAGCATAGCGCTTGGCCTCGGTCCACTGACCAAGTTCACCATGCGCAGCGATCAGAACCCGGCGAATGGACGCACTGGTTTTGTAGACCGCCAGGGCCTTCTTGCTCTCAATGATCGCACGTTCATTTTTGCCGGCCACAGCATAGACGAAGCCGGCATTCCATTCATACCAGGCCGGATGGAGCGGGTTTTGAAGCATGGCCTGCTCGATCCATTCAATCGCCTCGACGTCCCGGTTCATGAAGCCGAGGAGCGTGCCCATCCGGATCATGAGGTCGGCTTCGTTTGGGTTGATGTTGAGCGCTTTGGTAATTGAGGCAAGAGCCTGCGCATGGTCTTTGTCGGCGTATAGGTAAATCAGACTCAGGACTTGATGACTCCGATAACTGTTGTTGTCGAGTTCGATGGCGCGCGTTGCGGCGCTTCGCGCTCTACGTAGCATCTCGTCAGGATCATCCGTCAGGGAATGGCGCCACAACAGGAGGTAGCTGTTGGCCAGCTGAGCATGGACCCCCGCAGAACTGGGATCAAGCTTGATCGCCTGCTCGATCAGCCCGAGCGATTCAATGAGTGCGGTCTTCTCCACCTTGGCATTTGCGGCGCGCAAAACGAGTTCATATGCATTCAGATCGGTGAAATTGGCAGACCGGGCTTGACGAAACATGGCGGACTCAACCCGTTGGACCAGTGTGCCGGCAATCTTGGCACTCAGTTTGTTCTGCATTTCGAATATATCAGCCCTCGGTGCATCGTAACGTTCAGCCCATAGTGATTTACCGTCACTCACATCCGTCAGCTGAGCATTTATGATCAGCTCATCTTGACCCGGTTGCACATCTCCAGTCAGCAGGTAGCGCACACCAAGTTCGCGGGCGATTTCTGCTGGAGGTTTTTTGCTGTTCCGATATTTGAAAGCCGAAAAACTCGAGACAACGAACAGATCTTCAAATCTCGAAATATTTGTTGTGATCGCCTTGGTGAATCCATCGGTGAAATAGGCTTGGCTATTGTCGCCGCCTATATTGTCAAACGGCAGGACGGCGATTGCCGCACCTGCCTTGCCGGATTTTGAGGAACCCAGAAGTCCCCACGCGGAAACAAGTGCCATGGCAATCACGAGTACGGCGATGCCAAAAGCAAGATGCCGTCTCCCGGGCGAGACCGATGTGGCTGGGCTGACCGGCTGCGGGACAACGAGTTTGTATCCCTTCTTGGGAACCGTCTGGACGATGTTGCGTCCATCTTCACCAATGACGCGGCGAATGTCAGCAATGCACTGGATCAAGCTGTCGTCAGTAACGTTGACAGAGCCCCAGATCTCGGCGATCAGCTCTTCGCGGTCAGCCAGCTTCCCGTTCCTGGCAATGAGTGCTGCCAGAACGGACAGAGATTGAGGCCGCAGAGCAACCTTTCTGCCCTGATGATCGGTCAGGGCTTGAGTTCTGCGATCAAAATGCACCGCCCCCAACTTAACAGTCGCCTCTTGCTTGTCGTCCATCTTCACACCGCCATCGTCTGGTGATTATCGCACAAACTCAGCGGTTTCAGTAAATTTCGTAAAATTTCATCGTGATTTTCAGGACTTCCATTGGTCAACCAGACAACGCTCTGCCTTGTGAAACCCGGGAGCAATTCCTGAGAACCACTAAGGAAGGAAATCAACTATGAAAAAACTGCAGTTCATCCTCGCGCTGGCCTTGCTGCCCTCAACCATGTCGGCGGTTTCGGCGGGAGAAAAATTCGCCGCGACCAACTACTACGTGACGGATACAAAAACCTGGCTAACCGGCGAGAAAACCGGCTACTGGATGAGTAAATTCAGTGGTGTCAGCCAAGTGTTGCACGGTCCAGTTGATACGCTTGCTGTTGAATGCAACGGCGCTGGCTATTGGGGCACTGGCGGTGTTTCCGGCAATGGAATTTGCGTCCATGGAACCGGCGACGATACGTTCGTACTGCGTTTTGAGGCCCAGGCAGGCGCCAAGGCGAATTCCTGGAAAATACTGAGCGGCAGAGGAAAATACGAAGGGCTTGTTGGCGAGGGAACGGCAACAACGAACAAGCTGCCTGGCAATCGACGAGTCTCCAAACTGATAGGTCAGATGGAGCTTCGTAAGTGAATTCACATGATACTGCAGAGGGGGATTACACAGCCTGATGGTAACTGGTCTGTTCGGACCCCCTCTGCCAATCGATCTCGCCGACGGAGACTTTTGGCGCATTCCAGTCCTTCCAAAAAGTTGGAAGCTCACGTCGGTTCTTGGCGCAACAACAGACATTTCTGCCACCATGCCAAATGGGCAATCACAGGCAGTGGTAGGCGATCACTAACGCCCGTTATTGCGGCATTCGATTGCCGTGCTGCCAAACACTCTTTGGGCTGATACCGCGCACATTGCGTGAAGGCCGGGCGCCAACATGCAGATGTGGCGGCAGTCGCAAGAACCGGGTGGCTTGGTGCGCGCAGCCGGAGCACATTTCCTGAGCCAACACCTCAGCAATCAACCCGGAGACCCAAACCATGGTTCAGTTTGTAGCCCTAGACACCGAAGCCGTCCGCCACTTGCAAGCCGGTGGCGCCGATGCGAACGGTCATATTCCAGAACGCCACATCTCGCCGGGCAGCGGCACGCCCTGCCGCCATTGCCTGCAGCAGGTGGAAGAAGGCGAGCCCTTCCTGATCGTCGCCCACCGGCCCTTCCCCGAGCCCCAGCCCTATGCGGAACAAGGCCCGATCTTCCTGCATGCGCGCCAGTGCGAGCGCCACGTGTGCCACAGCGAGGTACCTCAGGTTCTGGTGAGCGAGACTTACATCGTGCGCGGCTATGACGCCGACAATCGGATCGTCTATGGCACCGGAAAGGTCGTCCCAACCGAATTGCTGGCCCATGCGGCCACGCAAATATTCGACGATGAGGCAATCGCCTACGCCCATGTGCGCTCGGCCGCCAACAATTGCTATCAGTGCCGGATTGACCGCGACTGAGCCTTGCTGCTTTTGGGGGGTAAACGGACGTAACACCGCTTGGGTCTATGAGGGGACCAAAAGGCGCTACCGACTAATTCCCACTGGCAGCAACCACACAAAACCTCAGGAAGCTGGCTCAAAGTTCGCGTTCCCAACTTTGATTTATCACATCACGGCCAAAGATCTCGCCGGGCTGGCTGTCGATCACCTGAAATCCGTTCCTTTGGTAGAGGCGGCAGGCGGCTTCGAGGCCTAGCTGGGTCCAGAGAACCATTTTCTCAAAGCCATTTTTGCGGGCGTGTTGGAGAGCCGTGTCGATTAAGAGTTGGCCGACGCCTTTGCCGCGCGCGAAGGGTTCCACCAACATAAGGCGCAGGCGCGCGATGCGCTGATCGTCAGCCACTACAAAAACGCATCCAAGCCGCAAGCTATCGGACTCGGCGACCCATCCGTTTTCCATTGGTTGGCGCCGGTCTTGCATGAATTCGGCCACGATTTTGGCAACGAGTGCCTCGAACGTCATGTCAAATGCTTCTTCGGCGGAATAGATTTCGCCATGCCTCTTGATAATCCAGCCAATGTCTCCGCTGCGGAGGTCTCTGATCCGTGGTTCGGCCACGTTCGGCCACGAGAGAATACCCTTGACTGTGGACATAGAGGCCAGCAATTGGCCGAGCGTCGCATCCGGCAAGCCCGAGACCATGTCACGGACCGCTGCTTCGGCTGTCTCGACCAATCGCGCGTAAACCTGCGCGCCCGATCTGGTCAGAACGAGTTGGTTCACGCGGCGATCGCTGGGAGAAGGGGTTCTGCCAATCATGTCGCTTGCCTCCAGTCCCTTGATGACGCGGCTGATATAGCCTTCGTCCAGTCCAAGTTGACTGGCAATCATCCGAGCGTTTGGCTTGGCCTGGCTGCCGATCTCGAACAAAACTCTGGCTTCGGTCAGACCAAGGCCGGTCATGTTGACACGATCTAACAGGCCAATTTGGCCGGTGTAATATCGGTTGAAGGCCCGTATGCGTTCAATAGCTTGCATAATCCAAGCATCTCAAATTTACTTGCTTTTGGCAAGTAAATATTCATGTATGAGGATCTCCACCGAAGACTGCGCACGCCCGTCCAACCGGCAACGGGGCGGCGAGTGCGGTCGCCCGGCTCATCAGGTTGGTCGCCAGCGGGAAGAACATCGCGACCAGTTTGAACCAACGAAGGTCTTATCCGGGTGCTTCTCCAACGGCAGCTATGCGGACATTTCGACCGAATCTCGGGCACAGTTGAATGTCCGATGTTGATGGCGAAGTGGACACTTTCTTGGAGCAGCGGACTTCCGGAATGTGCCACAAATCCCCGCTGGCTCAATCTCGCCCAACGGATGAAAATGCCCCACAGCGGACTCTCGGACCACCCCCAAAAAAGGTCCGGTGCGCCCCGACATTAGCGGTCGGCTCAAACGTGCTTCTGCCCCACATCGGAACCGCGCCGAGGCCAAACGCCGCCCTGTGGGACTGCTCTGTAACCTCACTCGTCCTTGCTCAAAGCTGAAACAAGGGTGCCGGTACCGAAAGAACGGTGCACTTGAGCGTAGTTCGTTTTGTTTGCCTAGCACCAATAATCCGTAAAACTTTGCCGATATATTCGTAATAATTAATATAACTTGATTTTACGCTATGTGTGTTTCAATTCATCATTGAAATACATAAAATATACTCAAAGAAGAATTATCTTCAATTTTGATTTAGATCAATGATTATTTGATGAATTTGTTGCGAAAGTGAAGTTTGGGGGATGAGAAGGCAATCAGGATGATTGGCTCTTAGGCAATGTGTGAGTTCTAGTCGATATGTGAAGTAAAGAGTAATTTCTGATGCTTGCATGCGGTTAGAGACAGCGGATCGCCGGATGTCAGTGGGCTGAAAATTGGAGCTCAATGACAACCCGAAAGGCGATCATAATGACCACCAACTTCCAAAATAGGCTATGGCGCACGGGGATTAGCGTGTTGTTCATTGCATTGCTGGCGTCGAGCCCGGCGTCATCTCAGGTAACAGCAGAGAAATGCAGAGGTGTTCTGTTTTCAACATCTGAAGACTTCACCATGCAAGAAAGCGAGCCGCCCGACGGAAATCCGATCATTTCGGACGGTGATCTGTTGCAGTTCGTTCCCGGTGTAGGAACCAAGCTTTGTCTTCGCAACGCTCAACTCATCCGGCAATTCGACATCACTGGAGTAGATCTTGGTCTCGATGCGTTTTGGGCAATAACCCCACGACGCAATATCATTGCATTCTCCACTGAACTCGACTCGGTACACGGTCAGTTCACCGCCGGCGATCTGCTCTTCAACGACGGTCTAATAATTCCCAACGCTGCGCTGTTGGATAAGTTCAACGTTCCAAAGAATTTCGACATGGGCTTGGATGCGGTGACAATCACGGGTCAGACGAACGACATCCTTGCGGCACTTAAGCAGGTACGCACCGTCGGCCTTGAGGGTCTGCGACAGAAGCCCGAAGCGCTGCGCAGAATCCTAGAGGAGCATAAGGTCGATATACTATTTTCCACTGAGGGCACTGCGCCGTTGCCGGAAAAGCCGAAGTTCATCGATGGCGACTTGTTGTCGGTGGTTAATGGCACAATCGTCCGGCCTAACTCCGTATTGCTCTCTGGACTTCCAGCTGGAATTCCGCACCGTGGCGCTGACTTCGGATTAGATGCATACACCCTAGGTATCGACCCAGAGACTACTGGTGTCGTCGAACTCCTTAGCACAGAGATTGTTGGCCGCGGCCGTCAACCGTTCACTGACGGAGATGCATTGCTTTTGGGCCCATCGGTGAGATGGCGCAATGCAGAGCTACTGAAATCGTTCGCACCGGTGACCTTTGACCTTGGCCTTGATGCGTTGGATCTTGCACTGCCCCCCACAGCATGCGCAAACCCGTTGGTTACCCACGTCAACCATGTACCGGTATCGGATCCGAGCGGGCAGTTCATTGAGCAAGCCAACCCTGCGAGTCGGGGCCTTGCAACCACAGCTCCGTCCTCGGTGCCCAACACTCTGCGACCTTTCGGCGGCATGATCCGCATCCAAGGTGCGATGCCTGTTGAGGCCGGCTGTCCAGATTTCAACAACCTGGAGTTTAGAGTCGAACTCTCCGATGATGTTACGGCGTTTCCCGCGATTGGAGACCCCAATACACTCGCCAACCCAGGCAACTGGACGCAACACGTTGATATCGATCCCACTGTGCTGATCGACTGCAAACCTCGTCTTTTTCCGGTTGATGCCAGTGGATGGATTCGCATGAGCGACTATGCTCGCTGGATTGAGTGCGCGAACGGCAGCGGTGCAAGCCTGGCGGTCTGGAACTCTTCAAGCTTGGCCACCGGGATGGACCCTGCCGACCCACCGGTACGCCTACGGTTTCGAGTTGTTGCTCGGCAGATCGGTGCCGGCGTGGCCACCCACGTCGGCCCTGCAATCTGGGTAACAATCGATAATACAAACTACGACTTGCCAACGTCGAAGACCGCACCATTGACGGGCGATATAAACTTGACTTTGGCGGCCGCGCCAGCATCAGGCGTTACAGTTGACGACTGCAAAGTCGAGGGCGATGCCAACAAGGTTCTGCTTAGCTTAAATGGCCGTATGAGGGACACCTACTTCAGCCATTACACACTGCGTTGGACGGGTGGTAACGCGATTGGGTGGCACAATATTGTGTCAACTTTGGACAACGATTTCGATGGCGACGGCTCAGATCGATCAGACCTGAGCCTGAAAGGTACAGAACCACAAAATGATGTGGCGGTTCCGCTGTCGATCTTCAATCTCACTGATGCTCATAAGGCGGCGACTGCCGGTTCTGAGCTTCCCGTCGAGTGTGGCTATACGATCGAGTTACGTGCGTTTGATCGGACTGTGGTCGGCCGCTTCAATCCGGTCGCCAACGTCTATTGGACCACGCGGCGGTGGAAGGACTACCCAATCAGCTTCTGCTTCAAGCCTCAATGAAGTTAGCACGATATGTACACGCCCGGGTGTTGTCGCCGGGCGTGTGCACCGACTTTGGCGACGCGGCGCCCCGCTCAAAATTAACTGTACCCCGCGCTGGTCATTAGGCTGTCACAATCAGAACGCTGGTTCACAGCGAAATTGTCCGTGCCGTGGTGATGGCTCAATGACCGTTTTGGGTCCAGCCTGTGTGAAAACGGGCAAATCAGTTTAGAGTCCTGACACGTGCTTTGGAGGTCGGGATGAAGCGTTTCATTGAAGGCGAGGATCGTGGTCAGGCGTTGCTGCTTCCAGCGAGCCTTGAGGACTATGTGGGT
>JAAEUE010000183.1 GCA_024227565.1 Alphaproteobacteria bacterium | reverse complement strand
CCCGGAGCATATTGTCAGGCCTGAAGAGTTCCCCCTGTGGTGATTCGTGTCCGAGCATTGGTCTCCTTGGTGCGGGAAACCAGTTTACTCTGAGCCATTCGCCAATTCAGTCTTTTTCGGCCGGGATTCTAGTAGGGCCATGGCGTGTATTTTGCGCTCGTGGGGTTCGCCGATGTTGTGGATGGTAAGGGGCTCGGCGAGGATGGATGCGACTGTTCGGCGGGGGTCCAGGGAGGCGTAGGGGTCCTGGAAGATCATTTGGATCTTGCGGCGCATGGGGCGCCACTCGGCGGGGTTGAGGTCCGTGAGTTCCTCGCCCTCGTAGCGGATCGAGCCGGCGGTGGCGGGGTGTAGGCCGACGATGGCGCGGGCGGCGGTGGATTTGCCGCAGCCGGATTCGCCGACCAGGCCTAGGGCTTCGCCTTTGTAGAGGTCGAAGTCGACGCCGTCGACGGCGTGCAGCCACTTGTCTTGGCCGCCGAGTATGCCCTTGCGCTCGACCAGGAAGTGTTTCTTTAGACCGCGGACTGCGAGCAGGGGCTCTTCAGTGGTCATCGGTTGGTTTCCGATCGGTCCGGTTGTGGTGGAAGTGGTCATGGCTTTTGGGGTGGGGCTGTTGGGGCCGTGGTCAGCGGGGGTACCGAGCCCGGACAACTTTCATCGTTTGGAGCCCGGTTGGGCTGGCGGAGAAAGATGGGGTTTGGGCGGGGCTCGAAACGATTAAAGTTGTGCGGGCTCGGCGCCCCCGCTGGGTGGCTTGCCTTCGATGATTAGGTTCGCCAATTCAAAGCAGGCGCTGGTGCGGGTGTGGCCGGTTTTTGGATTGAGCGGGTCGATCTCCACTCAGGCCGGCCGTAGGTGGATGAACTCCATTCTGCACTCCATGCTCTACAACAAACGGCATGCTCGCTGCTCTTCAGGTCAACCGGGCTACGCCACGTACCCAAT
>JAAEUE010000182.1 GCA_024227565.1 Alphaproteobacteria bacterium | reverse complement strand
TTGTGTTTTTAATTCCATGTTTTTCGTTCCTCGAAACCCACAGGCTTTTGCCTGGGGACGTTGCCAAACTTGTTATTACTCGATGCCGTTTTGCGAAGCCTGTGCTTTGGCCCGATAACGACTCAAAGATTGCCAACGCCACCCGCCTTACCCTGCCTTAAGATTTCTGCTGCGCCAGCCCAACGGCTGCGGTAACCGGCCCACCGGCCAGAAGCCACTGAGCGTGGATGAATAAAAGTGGTGAACAACGGCGCTGACCTGGAAACCGCCACTGAAATAGGTGGGTCCGTGTTTAGCGCTTTGTTGGCCGAGAACGCTTGGGCAGTCCTCCGTGCTTTACGGAGGGCACGCCACCGCTGGACCTTGATGATGTTTTGAGCTTTTAATTCCATAATTTTCGTTCCTCGAAACCCCCAGGCTTTTGCCTTGGGAAGCTACCCTACCTGCCGTTTTACTATTTTGCTTCGCGAAGCCGCTGGGCTTTGGCTGGCTAAAGCCACCGGCTTTGCAGACGCCACCCACCCTAACCTCATTAGATTTACTCACCCGGCCAACAACTTATTCGCGCCGCTGCGCGGCGCGAATGCCCGAGTTGCCTACGTCGAACACTTGTCCACGCCGCTGCGCGTCGCGAACAAGCGTTCGACCGGACACCTTTGCCCGGATTAAGCCGCTGCGCGTCTATTATCCGGGCAAAGTCGCCGGTCAACTCGGGCAATAGGCGGCTGGAGTCGTCTATCGGCAGCGGCGGCAGGAGTGCCGCTGAGAAGGCCCGGCGCATCGCCGTGTCGCACACTCGGCAGGATCCGAGCACCACGCAGAGGCCGGGGCTTCGCTAGC
>JAAEUE010000181.1 GCA_024227565.1 Alphaproteobacteria bacterium | reverse complement strand
GAAAGGGAGTCGTAAATTCCGATTTCGGCACAAACGAAAGTGCGTTCCGGCCAGCACAATCCGTATCTTGTCTTCAGAAGAATACCGCCTCCGAGTCTTGCGCCGTATGTCCTTTACAGTGCGCTCTGCGGCGCCTTGATGCCGTTGTGATATCTGTCTCATCGTTCACTCCTGATCGGTGACGATGAGCCAAAAACACTCGCTTATGCAAATGCCGCAATCTGTTCCCTAGGCGTTGATCCCGGACGCTTGCCACTGGCATTCCTGGCGCCCGACATCGTTGAGGCAATTCTCATCGGCCGACAGCCAGTCGATCTGACATTGGAACGGATCAGGCGCATTGGCGAGTTGCCAGCAGATTGGCCCGCTCAGCGGTTGGTGCTGGGATTCCAAGCCTAACAACCACAGGTCCCCCTGCAAACGTGTGGTGGCCAAAAACTGGCCAGAGAGACGAATTTCTGAAATTGACCGAATTTGCTTTCAATGTCCGCCTCTTTCACCAGACGTTAAGCCCGAACTTCAACTATCCCACGGAAAACGCGGCACTATTTTGGTGAGGTAACTCACGCTCCCGAACAGAGCAGACTTGTTGGTGGGTCCGGCAGGACTCGAATTTCTAGACGCTAAATATTTGATATTTAACAGTTTAATTCAACTGTACACCGCTCAAGTGTAGCAGTTTAGTGTAACAGAATTCAAGGTGCATTTCGATCGCCCCAGGTGCCAAGGATCCGAATTTTGCGACAGCCTAATGTGGTGATGGAGCTTGCCCGCGCAGCGTGGTATGGGCAGGTGCTTTCCTGCAAGGATTATCATATTTGCCTAAAAGACGGTCGTAGCCTGAGCGGGTGACTGGTGCGCGACGTAAAGAGCTGATGATTTACCCTTAAGCGTCACGCCGCGACCTTTCAGGTCATGAACGATATTTTGCAAGTCGCGCAGGCTACGGGCCAAACGATCAATCCGGGTGACGACCAGGGTAGCCTGCTGCGCATGCCCCTGAAGCGCATCCATAAGGTCTGCCGGGACCGATGAATTTCTGCAGGCATCTTCGAAGGAGTGTCGGAACGAATGAAAGCAGTTCGCGCTCTGTTTGATTTTCAATGCCTCTAGGAATTTTCTGAAGTGTTTAGAGAAAGCATCGGACCAGGAAAGCTTTGCGCTGGTTCGGCGATAGTCCGGAAACAACCGCTCCGACTTCTGTCGCTTCCTATCGGAAACAAAATCCAAAAAACCGACATGCTTCAGCATTGGATGCAATGGGATTTTACGCTTGCTGGAATCTGTCTTCACCGACTTGTCTCCCCCTGGAGCAATGTCGAAGTAGAAGACATCTGCGCTAGTCTTGATGTCGTCCGTGCGGAGCTGGATAATTTCACCGAGTCTCATGCCGCTGAAAAGTGCAATCAACGGCACCCAGTACTTTGCTGACTGTTTTTGAACCAAGTCGCCGGGTTGCTTCCAATGCGTCTCAGAAGCGCAGCCTGTGTAGATCGGCGATCGGAAGATGGTGTTGAGCTCGTGGATTGAAAAGGGATCGCGTTCGTTCCGAGTGCCGTTCGTGATCTTTACCGCCAAGCCAGCCAGCGGGTTCGATTCGAGATGGTCATAGTGATTGCACGCCCAATTGAAGAAAGCAGAGACGGTTTGAATGCGTTTGTTGACCGTCTTGGCGCGCATGGTTTGTAGACCCTCGCTTTTCGCCTTCTTCGCTGCCTCGCGAAGTGACAAGCCATGAAACGCCCTGCGCTTAGCCAGGTTCGGCGGAAGATCAAGCATCACGGCTTTGTACTCACGTGCGTCTGACTTGGCGTAGTCAGCGATCGGCTTGTTCCCTACGATCTCGATGAAATCCCGAAGCGTTATCTCACTGGATTGTCTCGTTTCCTCAGTCCAGGCGTCTCGTGACTGTTCAGCAACCCAATTCGCAACCGCTTCGGATATGAGCGGACATTCGATCACCTCTGCGTCGATCTCATGTCGAGCCACGGGTTCGTTCCGCAAAAACGTCTCCAGTGCCTCCACTTCAGCCAGCATCAAGTCGCGAGCGAATGCATAGTTGCCGCCGGCCATGTTTAGGAACGCTTCGCAGTCGCCAATAGATATTGAACGCTGCAGGAAATCGATGCGAGATTTGGTTTCGACTTTGAAGCAGTACCTCAGGAGATCCTGCCACGTGCCTTCCTGAGTGAGAAAGTAGTAGCGTTCATCGCGAGGATGGTCGACGAAGCCTCCTGCGATAAAGCCATCAACATCAGCGTCAACCTGCCTCTTTGTCTCCGCGCGCCTTGCGAATTCCGCGTCGATAACAGATTGCCGATGGCGACTACTCGTAACACTCGCGATGGTGATTGCTGGACGTTTTGCAGCTGCGCAGGCGCGTCCCGTGCCATGGCTTTGCCTGTGGGCTTCAAACTTCTCGTCTATTCTAACCGCCTCAATCCTCACCAACCTCAACGCTTCTTTTGGATCTTTAGTCCGCAGCGAGAAAGTTTCCTCTTGCTTTCCGTAAGAATCGGAGATGTCCGCTGGAGTTTTGGCGCGGAAATAGTAGGTCCCGTTTCGGCACTGGAGGCGAGGATGTTTTGGCATCTCAGACATATCCCTGGTGTAACACCTAGGTGTAACAGTCGAGTTAACAAACTGTCCGAAATATCAAAGGCTTATAGATTTCAACGCTTTGAGAAATCATTGGTGGGTCCGGCAGGACTCGAACCTGCAACCAGACGGTTATGAGCCGTCGGCTCTAACCAATTGAGCTACGGACCCACCGTGCGCAGTGCCTTGTCTCCAATGGCGCGCGCGAGCCCGTGCTATAGCAAGAGCACTTGACGGGCGAAAGCGCGAAGTGTCGTTGTTAAACGTTTCCTTGACCTCATCGTTGTGCCGCCATATTCGCAGCCTAGACCTTTCGGCCAAACTGCCGATATGCTTTCGGCCAAGGAGACAAAAAACTATGAAAAAGAATTGCTTTGCTCTTGCAGCTTTCACTCTGGTGTTTTGGGGCGTTCAGATGTTGCCCGCCGCAGCCGAACAGGCCCAAGTCCGCAAGCTAAACGTAAGTGCTGCTGGCACCGTGACAGCTGAGCCGGATATTGCGGTGGTGTCGCTGGGCGTTCTGAGCGAGGCCAAAACGGCGCGTGCGGCGCTGAATGCCAATACCAAAGCCATGGGCAGCTTGATTGATGAACTGGTGAACCAGGCCATCGCAAAGAAAGACCTGCAAACCTCAAACTTCAGCGTTCAACCCCGCTATGTCTATCCCAAGCGCTCCAACAACGGCCCCCAACGCCCACCACGCATTGTAGGCTATACGGTTTCCAATCAATTGACGGCCATTGTACGCGATTTGGACAAGCTGGGTGACGTGCTCGACAAGGCCGTCAGCACTGGTTCCAACCAAATCCACAGCCTGCGCTTTTCCATCGACAAGCCTGCACCACTTCGCGACGAAGCGCGCAAGAGGGCGGTAAAACGGGCAATTGCGAAAGCGCAATTGCTGGCCGAAGCGGCCGGCGTGAAACTGGGACCCATTTTGACAATGTCGGAAACCGGAGGCTCCAGGCCGCCGCAGCCGGTCGCCCGCGGCCGTGCGTTTGCGGCCGAAGCGGCCAGTGCGCCTGTGCCCGTTGCACGAGGTGAACAGGAAATCAGGGCACAGGTGAACATCACCTGGTCACTGCAGTAAGCGAACTATATTTCATCGACCCCCTCGCGCATCCATTGCTGGAGAACTCTGATCGAGTGTTCTGAGTTCACACCGCATTTGGGATCAAGCACCAGTGGTCCTGGGCGATACCCTCGGTTGTCGAGGCCCCGCTGGACAGATTCAACCAGGTGAATGTCTTCTTCCACTGTGGTTTGCCGGTCCTGGATTGCCAGTGTGCGGATCACGTCGGATTCGGTGCCCCCAACCGTGTACCAGCCGCGCCAAACGGTCACCGTGTCCGGCCCCGTGGCGCGCCAGTGATAGGTGTTGAGCACGTTTCCGGGATAGACCTGGAATGAAAACAACGGCCACAGATACCAAGAGGAATAGTCGCCCGCATGCTCGTTGGCCTCCAGATCAATGGGATAGCTCATAGCGTCAAGGTTTTGGCACTCGGTGGTGTGGCGGAGGCAATAGCCTTGAGGCTGGATGTCGTAGGTTTCCGGTTTCACCACACCGGTGGCGAACGTCACGTGGTTGATGGCGCAATGGTAGCACTCTGAGTAGTTCTCAACGGAGACCTTCCAGTTGCAGCGCTCGGGGACCTCGACCCATTCCAGTGGTTTCAGCTCGTCGATGTTGGGCACGAACGCCCGCAATTCTTCGCGCACACCGGGAAACCAATCGTCCATGGGCCTGGCGTTCTCGTCGAGATTGACGAAAATGAAGCCGTTGAAAACCTCAGCCCTGGCCTCAGTCAGGCAAATCTCGGCGCGTTCGAAACCCTCGACAGCCTTGATGTTGGGGCCGCTGCGCAACTGGCCCGTCAGCTCGTAGGTCCAGGCATGATAGGGACACACCACGACCTTGCAGTTGCCGACGCCTTTCACCAGTTCGTGGGCCCGGTGCTGGCACACGTTGAAGAAGGCACGCACCTCGCCGTCGCGGCCTCGGATGCAGAACAGGTTTTGCCCCGCGATCTGGAAAGCGAAATAATCGCCCATATTTTCCACTTGAGACACATGTCCCGCATACTGCCAGGTGCGGGCGAGCAAGCCAGCTTGCTCGGCCTGGAAGATCTGTGGATCTGTGTAGTAGTTCGCCTCTAGCGAGTGAACCAGAACGGGGTTGCTCATGCCCTAGTCTCCCTTTTCATCGCGGTAGATCCCGAGCGCATGGCGGCGCGCGTGGAACCGGTCGATATTTGCAATGACGTCTTCACTGGCATCGGCGATGACAAAAGCCATCAGGGTTTCCAGCAAAGCGCCGGTGGAAAAGATTGAGGTGAAAAATTGCGGCGTGTCTGTCTGCACCACGAAGCCGTGCGCGCTGCCGGCCACCACGGGGGAGGCCGGACTGTCGGAAATGCCGATAATTGTGACGCCCTGTTCGCGGGCCACCTCAACCGCTTCGACAACCTCTGCGCGGTAGGGCTTGAACGTGATCGCCAGCAACACATCGTCCGGGCCGGCGCGCGCGATGTCATCCACCGCCAGGCTTCCTGTGCGCGGGATGGCGCGCACGTTGTCCAGTGCCATATCGGCCAGATAGGTGAAGCTGCGGGCCAGGGTGTGGTTGATGCCGACACCCAGAATGTAGGCCGTGCGGGCCGACACGATGGCATCGGCCGCGGCCTTCATGCGGGCCGCATCGGTGGCCGCAAAGGTTTGCTCTATGTTGGCAATCGCGCCGGACGCCATGTTGGCATAGAGCCCGTCCAGCTTGCCGCCCTTGGAGAGCGATTGCAGCCAGCGCGCCCGGTCGGGGAAGTTGATGCCGCCCTTGCGGATCTCTTCGCGGAACGGCTCGCGGAACTCGTCATAACCCTCAAAGCCGAAGGTGCGGGCCATGCGCACGAAGGTGTTGGGCTTGACGTTCGCGGCCTCGGCGATTTCGCGGATTGAACTGACCCCCACATCGTTGGGGTTCTCAAGCACATAGGCTGCCGCCTTGCGGGTCTCCGGCGTGAGATTTGCCAGCTCGGCGCCGAGGGCCTGCAACATCTCGTGCGGGGCAGGGGTTTCAGAACTTGGTACAATCATGTTATTCATAGTTGACGATCGTACATTTGTACGATTTATGTGTCCATCGAAATCGTCACGAGCGTGATGCCCAATGGAGGCGCATAAAGTGTCATCGGAACCCTCTTCCAAGCTGCCCGCCTCGGCGCGGGTGGTGATTGTTGGCGGCGGCGTCATGGGCTGCGGGCTGGCGTACCATCTGGCCCATGAAGGCTGGAGCGATGTGGTGCTGCTGGAGAAGGCGGAACTTACATCCGGCTCCACCTGGCATGCGGCCGGGCAGATCACCCATTCGACCTCGAGCTTCGGGCTCGGCAAATGCGTCGACTACAATATCGGCCTCTATGCGGGAAAGCTTGAAGAGGAGACGGGCCAGTCGGTCACATGGCATGGCTGCGGCTCGTTCCGTCTGGCCTACACCGAAGATGAGATGGACTGGCTGCGCCACACGCTTAGCGTGGCGCGGTCGCTGGGCTTCACTATCGAGCTTGTGGGCCAAGAGCAGATTGCGGCGCTGCATCCCTACTACAATCTGGATGGGGTTCTGGGGGCTTTGCATACCCCGGACGATGGGCATGTGGACCCGTCCGGCGTCAGCCAGGCGTTGGCCATTGGCGCCCGTGCGCTGGGCGCGAAAATTATCCGCCGGTGCCGTGCCACGAACATCCAGCAGCTGCCGAGCGGGGAGTGGAAGGTCTCCACCGAACTTGGCGACATTGTCTGCGAGCATGTGGTGAATGCGGGTGGCACCTATGCCCGGCAGATGGGCGAGTGGAGCGGGCTGCAACTGCCCATGACCTCCATGACCCACCATTATTTCGTGACCGATACGGTGCCTGAGTTCCAGGGCTTGGACTATGAATTGCCGGTGGTGCGCGATGACAGGCTGGTGTCGGGCTATATCCGCATGGAGCAGAAGTCGGGACTGATCGGGATCTACGAAAAGGAAAATCCCAACGCGGTCTGGCTCGATCATTGCCCCTGGGAGGCCGAAAACGAACTGTTCGAGGCCGACTATGACCGTATCATGCCCTGGCTGGAGAACGCCATGGACCGCATGCCCATCTTCTCTGAGCTGGGCATCAAGCGAGAAGTGCATGGGGCCATCTCGCACCCGCCGGATGGCAATCCGCTGATCGGCCCGGCGCCGGGCGTCAAGAACTACTGGTGCTGTTGCGGCACGCAGATCGGCATCGGCTGGGGCCCCGGCCTGTCGCGCGAGCTGGCCCGCTGGATGGTTCATGGGGCTGCCGACATTTCCATGCGCGAGTTCGACCCGCGGCGCTTCGGCGACTATGCGGTGAAGGACTGGCAGGTGACCAAGGCGAAGGAGGATTATTGCCTGCGCCATGAAATCCCGTTCCCCCATTTCAACCGGCTTGAGGGGCGCCCCATCAAGCCGAGCCCGCTCCATCAGCGCCTCAAAGCGAAGGGCGCCGTGTTCGAAGAGGTCTATGGCCATGAACGCCCGCGCTGGTTTGCCTGCGATGGCGTGGCGCAAGAGGACCATTACACGTTCCGGCGCAATGTGGTGCACGACATGGTGGGCCATGAGGTGAAGGCCGTGCGGGCCGGCGTCGGGCTGATGGACATTACCGCCTTCACCAAGGTGGAGGTGGCCGGGCCTGATGCGGCCAGTTTCCTGGATGGTCTCACGCCGAACCGCCTGCCGAAGAAAGTGGGCGGCATTGCGCTGACCCATCTGCTGAACGAGCGCGGGCGGATAGAGATCGAGATCACCATCGTGCGCCTGGCCGACGACCGGTTCTATCTGGTGTGTGCCGCGTTCTTCGAGCAGCGCCTGCTGGACCATCTCAATCTGCGCCGCAAGGCCGAGCAGATCGAGGTGATCAATCGCTCAACCTCCTGGGCCGCTTTGGCGGTGCAGGGGCCGCGGTCGCGGGACGTGATGGCGGCCAATACCGGTGTTGCGCTGGACAATGCCAGTTTCCGCTGGCTCAACGCACAGGAGATCTCTATTGCGGGCAAAACCATGTGGGCCTTCCGCATGTCCTATGCGGGCGAGTTGGGCTGGGAGCTGCACGGGCCGGCTGAAGACATGCTGGCGGTCTATGACGCCCTGTGGGCCACGGGCGAGCCGTTCGGCGTGGTCGACTATGGCTCGTTCGCCATGAACGCCATGCGCATGGAGAAGGGCTTCAAAGGGGCAGGGGAGTTGACCAACGAGGTCACCCTGCCGGAAGCCGACGTGATGCGCTTTGTGAAAATGGACAAGGGCGCCTTCCTTGGCAAAGCTGAAACCCAAGCCAGCCTTGATGGAGAACTTCCCTGGATCTGCGCCTATCTTTCCATTGAGGCCGATGGGGAAGAAGACGGACACGGCGGCGAGGCGGTGTTGCTGGACGGCAAGGTTGTGGGCACCACAAGCTCGGTGGCCTATGGGCACACGGTGGGCGCCATCATGGCCTTTGCCTACATGAAGCCGGAGGCCGCAAAGCCCGGCACTTCGCTTGAGGTTGTCATCATGGGCATGGAGCGTCCCGCCCGGGTTCTGGCGGGGCCAGCCTATGATCCGGAAAGCCTGTTGCCCCGAACTGATGCGCCTGGACTTGACGCCATGGCGGCAGGCTAGCAGGGTTGGTCCATGAAAATCACCCGCATCACCGTCTGGAAGAAGGATTTAGCCCTCACCAAGCCCTACTGGCTGTCCGGCGGGCGGTTGAAGTTTGAAAGGCTGGACGCCACCTTTGTGCGCCTCGACACGGATGAAGGCCTGTCCGGCTGGGGCGAGGGAACCCCCTGGGGCCACACCTATCTGCCGGCCCACGGACCGGGCGTCCGGGCCGGCATTGAGACCATGGCCCATGCCGTTCTTGGCCTTGATCCGCGCAAGGTGGAGCATGTGGAGCGGGCCATGGACATTTGCCTGCCCGGCCATCTCTATGCCAAGGCGCCGATTGACCTGGCGTGCTGGGATCTTATGGGCAAGGCTTATCGCCTGCCGATCGCCGATCTGCTGGGTGGACGCTATGAAGACGGCACGCCGATTGCCTCATCGATCTCCACCGGCACGCCCGATGAGATGTTGGCGCTCATCGATGAATACCGCGCCATGGGCTACCGGGTGCACTCGGTGAAGGTGGGGGCGGACATCGCAGCGGATATTGAGCGCATCCGCTTTCTGGAACAGAACCGAAAAGCCGATGAACGCATCCTCTATGACGTGAACCGCGCCTGGACCCGGCGCGAGGCGATCACCGTGATGAACGCGGTGGCCGAGCTCGGCATCACCGTCGAGCAGCCGTGCGAAACCCTGGACGACATCGCCGCCATCCGCCCGATCACCCCATCGCCGATCAGCGTGGACGAGCGCCTGGAGACGCTCCAGGACATGGCGCGGATTGCCCGCGATGGCCTGGCCGAAGTGGTCAACATCAAGCTCAACCGGGTGGGCGGGCCCACCAAGGCGCGGCGCATCCGCGACATGGCTCTGGCCCACGGTATCCAGGTCTATGTGATGGCCACTGGCGGCTCGGTTCTGGCCGACAGCGAGGCGGCGCATCTGGCCCAGTCGATCCCCACAGAATCGCGCTTGGGCACATGGGCCTGTCAGGATATGCTGATCGAGGATGTTGCGCCCGGCCAAGGCACGCGCAACGAGAATGGCGATTTGCGGGTGAGCGATGCGCCTGGTCTTGGGGTTGAGCCTGATCTTGACCTGCTTGGCGAACCCACAGCAATTTACCAGTGAACGGAGCAAGCCCATGAAAGCCGATATTTCCCAACAAGACTGGATTGAGCGCGCGAACAAGGTGTTGCCGGCGGGCGGCTTCGGCAATTTCGATCCTGGTGTCGTGGTGCGCGAAGGCAAGGGCGCCCGAGTTTGGGACGAGGACGGCACGGAATATGTGGATTACCTGCTCGGTTCGGGCCCCATGCTGCTGGGCCACGGCCATCCTGAGGTGATCGAGGCATCAGCCGAACAGCTCGGCAAGGGCATGACGTTCTTTGCCAACAATGCGCGGGGCATTGAGCTGGCCGAGGAGATTTGCAGCGCGGTGGCCTGCGCTGAGCAGGTGCGCTACGTGAGCACGGGCGGGGAGGCGGACATGTACGCCATGCGTCTTGGCCGGGCGCACACCGGGCGCGACAAGATCCTGAAGTTTGAGGGCGGCTATCACGGCATGTCGGCTGAAGCGCTGATGAGCCTGTCGCCGCAACGCCTGGAGAATTATCCCAACGCGGTGCCCGACAGCGCGGGCATTCCAGACAGCGTGCGCAACGAGATGATCATCTCGCCATTCAACGATGCGGAAACCGCCCGCCAGTTCATGTCGGAGTATGGCGAGGAGCTGGCGTGCGTGATCGTTGAGCCGTTGCAGCGCCTCATTCCTCCGGAGCCGGGCTTCCTGGAAGCGTTGCGCGAGGAAACTGAAAAGCGCGGCATTGTGCTGATCTTCGATGAGGTGGTCACCGGTTTCCGGCTGGCCTATGGCGGCGCCCAGGAGAAGTACGGCGTGGTGCCGGACCTGTGCACCATGGGCAAGATCATCGGCGGCGGCTTCCCTCTGGCCGCTGTGGCCGGCAAGGCTGAGATCATGCAGCATTTCGACAAGGCGAAGGTAGGGGCTGAGGGCTTCACCTTCCAGCACGGCACCTTGAGCGGCAATCCGGTGGCGTCTGTGGCGGGTTTGAAGACCATGGAGATCCTGCGGCGGCCAGGGGCTTATGAGAAGATCCGCGAGAACGGCGAGTTCATCATGAAGGCGCTGAGGGACAATCTTGGCGGCGCCGGCATTGCCCATCAGATCGTTGGGGATCCGACTTTGTTCGATGTCATCTTCACAGATCGTCCGGTGAAGAACTATCGCGACATCTTCCAGGCCGATGCAGCGCTGCAAAGGCAGTTCAATGTGCACTTGCGGGAGAAGGGATTGCTGAAGGCAGATGCCAAGACCTACGTCTCGCTGGCGTTGACCCAGGAGGATCTGGACCAGACCGCTGATGCGATTGCCTATGCCACCGGGAAGGTGTCCGGCGGCTAAGGCCTGGGAGTTTCCGCGTTGGCAGCCTCTCTCCCGCGCCCCTGCGGAAGCAGGCAACTGTGTTATTTCATCTGCATGTAGGTTTGTAGATTGTTTGGTCGCGCAACATAGCATTGAGCATTGTGAGGAGCTTTCTTGCAGTGGCGATGATGGCGATCTTGCTTGCCTTTGCGCGGGCTTTGATGCGT
>JAAEUE010000180.1 GCA_024227565.1 Alphaproteobacteria bacterium | reverse complement strand
TGGGCGGGTTTTTGTTTGAGGGCATACTCCACGGACTGGGCCTCTCCGCGGGTTTCAAAAGGCCCAAGGGTTCGGGCTATGGTCCAAGGGCGGGCTGCGCGGGTAGATTTTGCGCCGCCCTTGGCTTCCCCATTGTGCTGGGCCAGCCGGGCCTCCACATCCTTGGCGATGCCCACGTAGGTGACCGGGCGTGCCTTGGACTGAAGCACGTACACGTGCCAAGGATCGGGAACCTTGGGGGCGACTTCGGCGGGTTTGCTCTTTTTGGGCAAGGCCTAAGCGCCGGCTTCGTTGATGGAGATCATGCGCTCCAAGGAGAGCTTGGCGTCACGGACGAGTTCCGCTTGCTCTTCGCCACTGAGGCGGTCCCGACGCGCGGTGATCTCGTCCACCGAATCACCGGCGATGACCCGGTTGATGTCCGGGGCTTCCCCACGGCGCAATAGGTCGAGCATGCCCGCCAGGTGGGGTGGGTCGTTGCGACTCATGGTCGCGCAACCGCAGCCGGCCGTGCCGAAGCTCGGGTCGGGGATGTCCGCCAGGTGTTTGATTTCCACGCCGCGTCTTGCTGCTTCAGCGGCCGCATTGCGAACAAAATACCCTTCGGTGCCAATGACGATTTTGTCGCCGCGCTTGGCACCCATGGCGGCCTTCCACAGGTAGTCCGTGCTGCCAGCCCCGTCTGCGGCTTGCACGGTTTCCAAGGGGGACTCCGGGTGCACCAAGACCTTCCAGCCTCGTTCTTGCCACCAGCCGACCATGGCCGCACTGAAGATTGTGTGCACTCCGCAGTAGGCGCCCCACAGGATCATTTCAGCCTTGTCCAGGGCCGCGACTCCGCCATCGATGGTTCCGTCGGTCAGGGAGTAACCGGCGCCGAAGATCTGCGGGTCGGGCAGGGTGACCAACTTGTTCAGGTCCATGCCCAGTTTCCACGCCGTGTTGCGACCCAGATGCTGATCGGGCACGAAGAGGATCTTTTTGTTTTGCTTGCGGGCCCAGTCCACGACCAGGTGTGCGTTGGAGCTGGTGCAGACCGCTCCGCCGGTTGCGCCGGCCAGGGCCTTCAAGCGCCCCAATGTGTTCATGTAGGCGATCACCATGAGGTCATCCCCGTAGCGCGCAATCAGTTGGTCAGGTGGATAGGAATTCCAAGCGGGCAGTTTCGGGAGAGCCCCCCCATGGCCTAACTCTCGCGCACCTGCGTCGCCCGCACCCGCAAACACCGCAAGCCCGGACCAAACTCAAGGTCCCGGACTACTGTCCTATGCTCCTAACGCCAAATCCTGCCCTTCTTGCCGCCACCGCACCGCCGGGTCCCTCCCCGGAGGCCCCGTTTGGTTGGCAATTGCATACAATCCACCCCATGCTCGCCCCCGCGCCCCACCTGGCTTCCCGCTGCTCTCCCGAAACTGCCCCTTTGGAACGTCTATCCACTATTGTCCACGGGCAGGCGGATTCTGGAGTAGCAAC
>JAAEUE010000179.1 GCA_024227565.1 Alphaproteobacteria bacterium | reverse complement strand
GGTAATTACTCACCCCCATCAATCACGCCCGGATTTCTGCCGGTTATGCGAGGGTTTTGAGGATTGTCTGGAAGGGCTTGTGGCCGGTCAGCCTTGCCGTGTCGGTCACGGTTCTGACCGCGCAGTCGCCCGTCGCGGCCCACATTGAGCGGAAGCCGTTGGTGTTTTTGCGTTGGATGACGGCGGGGCGCAGAGCGCGTTCGCAGGCGTTGTTCGTGGCTTCGACCTGGCCGGGGTGGTCCATGAAGGTCAGCAATTGGGGCGAAGCGCGGGCGAATTTGGCGCGTAAGGCTTCGGCCACCTCGCAATCGGGCCGGGAAAGCAGAATGTCCGCCAGCGCGTTCTCCAACTGGCGCTTCTTTGTTTTCAGCGTGCTGGCGGCATAGGTTTCGATGGCGCGGGCCAAGATGAACACCTTATCCAGCCACAGCTTCAGAGCGAACGGCGTGTCATCGGCGCTGGCCTCAAGGCCGTAAGCCACATCGCGCGCTAAATGAGCCAGGCACGTCTGGTGATGGCGGCCGTGATTTTTCTGTGCCGAATATCCGTCCGACAACCAGATATCGGGTCTATGGTCTCCCATCACGTCACGCACAACCTGTGCCGCCCGGCTCAATTGCGCCTCGTGGACCACCTCTCTTTCGCTCAAGAATACCCAATGATAGCCGTTCAGACCTTCAATGCGGATGCCGGTTTCATCGGAGGCAACCATGGGCGCGGTGCGCAGACGTTTGATGATTTTCCGCTTGTCTTCATGGAAAGGTTTGTGCCCGCGCCGCAGCATATTGGCCAGCGCACCCTGGCTGAGCTTCAGACCAAACACATCGCCAAACAGGCCCTCAAGCCGAGCAAACGAGACCGAATGGAACGTCTTCAGATAGAGCGCCAAGCTATGCAAACGCGGCCCGAACGGCGAGCCTTTGGCAGCCTTTGGGGCTTGTGCCTCAACGCGCGCGCCGCAGTGCGGGCAGACGACCGCGAGGCGCTGATGGCGTCGCACGAAAGGCTTGAGGCGGGGAAGTTCGATCTCGTCATATTCCCCGATCACATCGCCGGACAGGCTTGCGTCCAGCTGGCCATGGCAGTGCGGGCATTCATCGGGGCGGTGGCACACCGTCTCATCAGGGTTTTCGTGAAGCTTGCGGCTCTGGCCTTTGTGCCCTGGTTTCGCGCCGCCAGGTTTGGCCTGGGCCCGGCGTTCTTTCTTGTCTGTGGATGGCGGCTTGGAGGAGGTGCGCGATGTCTTGGCTGGCCGCTGCAGCCGCAGAACCAGTTCAACCAGCTCATCCTTGCTCAACTTCTTAAGCGCATCGCGATCCATCTCGCCATTGATTCAGAGGCCTGCTGATTTGTCAAAATTTAGGGGGTGAGTAATTACGCTTTCCGGGCCGTGAACGATGAACTAATCGCTCGCGCACGTCCCCAGCCGGTAATTACTCACCCCCATCAATCACGCCCGGATTTCTGCCGGTTATGCGAGGGTTTTGAGGATTGTCTGGAAGGGCTTGTGGCCGGTCAGCCTTGCCGTGTCGGTCACGGTTCTGACCG
>JAAEUE010000178.1 GCA_024227565.1 Alphaproteobacteria bacterium | reverse complement strand
TGGTGACCAGATCAACACGGCGAGCTGGGATTGGTATTCCACATTGCGTGTCCGCGCCGGTCTGGCAGCCGGGAACGCACTCGGATACGTCACAGGTGGCGTGGTCATTGCAAGTCCCGACTACTCCTTTGGCGAGCCAGGCGTTAATCTGGTTACCTCCAGCCCGACCCAGGTTGGATTGGCGATCGGCGCTGGCGCGGAATATGCCCTTGGTGGAAACTGGACCGCCCGTCTTGAATATCTCTATTTGGGCCTGCCTGAAGACCTGATCGCCGAGACATGGGGGCTGAATGTTGCCCCCTTTGGTGGTGACACGGGTTCTTTTGTTTCTTCAGCCCACATGGCCCGCCTGGGTGTCAATTACATGTTTGGTGGCGATTATTCCGCCGGCAGCGGCACGGTATTGCCGGATGCCATTGACTGGAATGGTTGGCATGCGGGCGTTGTTGGCTCCGCCATGATGGTCAGTTCGACTTCGACCGAATACGCGTTCCCCTGGGACTACGGCGAATACTCGATCACCGATTGGGCGGGCGCTGGCGGTGTTGTCGCGGGATTCAACATGCAGACCGGCAATTTCGTCTATGGCGCAGAAGCAGACTGGAGCTGGACCAGTTGGGATGAACGTCACAACTTTGCCACTGATGGCTCCAACGAAGCCCAAATGTCCTGGTTGGCGACGGCTCGCGGACGGGCGGGCATCGCGGCCGGAAGCAGCCTTCTGTATGTAACGGGCGGCGCGGCATTCGCAAACAT
>JAAEUE010000177.1 GCA_024227565.1 Alphaproteobacteria bacterium | reverse complement strand
GGATAACCGCTGAAAGCATCTAAGCGGGAAGCCCCCCTCGAAACCAGTTCTCCCTTGAGAGCCGTGGAAGACCACCACGTTGATAGGCTGGGTGTGGAAGTACAGCAATGTATGAAGCTTACCAGTACTAATAGCTCGATTGAACTTTATCGCCCTCATTTACCAGTGCGCATCTGGCCTTCTTGGCCGATGTTGCATGTTAGAATTAGATCAAATCCAGTTTGCAATATTTCGTGCCCTTCGCTTGTCTGGTGGTTATTGCGGAGTGTCCAAACCCGATCCCATCCCGAACTCGGCCGTTAAACGCTCCTGCGCCGATGGTACTTCGTCTTAAGACGCGGAAGAGTAGGTCGCTGCCAGGCATGCCAAGGGCACGAAAATTAACAGAATTCCTTCTTTATGAAGTTACAAAAAGCCGCCGGTGCCCCTTTTGGGTCCGGCGGTTTTTTTGTGTCTGCATGAACGGACGAGTCCTTCCTTGGATTATGCCAGATCAAACCCCTGACGCCTCCATTCGGTTTCAAATAGACAGTCTCAGGTTGATGTGTTTTCATCCCTGGCAACCAAAGGACTCTGGATGGCCGACCGCGACCAACGCAAGCTCGCTGCAATTTTTGTTGCGGACCTCGTAGGATACTCCCGCCTCACTGAAGCTGATGAAGCAGGCACGCTCAGACGTCTGAAAGCTGCGCGGGAACAGGTTCTCGATCCGGCCATCGGCGAATTTGGCGGGCGGATTGTCCACACTGCGGGCGATGGCGTTTTGTCTGAATTCCCATCCGTGGTTGACGCCGTGCAGTGTGCCGCAAACATCCAGAATGCCATGATCGACCATGGCCGGGGCGAACCAGACGAAGCTCAATCCGAATTCAGCTCTGAACTGCGCCATCGCCGGGGCGATGTTGGCTCTGGTTGGGCGCACCGATGAGGGCACAGCTCTTGCCCGCAAGGCGTTGGTGTTGAGCCCCAGAGATCCACTTGCACATATGTTCCACCGCTCCGAGGGCTGGACCCACTATTTTGCCGGCAATCTGGAGACCGCCAAGACCTGCCTGCAAACTGCAATCGGGATGAAGGCAGATCCCGCACTGGAGCGCACGTTTATTGCGGCCATTCTGGTGCGGCAAGGAAACAAGGATCTGGCGCGTCGCGAGTTAGATCGTGTGATCCAGCAGGGCTCCAGATGCGTAATTGAGAATGTTTTTCGCGCCCGCACCACGGACACCTTATGGCGCGAGTTCACCGACCCGATCCGTGAGATTTATGACGGGCCGCTGCCCGAGCACCCTGATGAATGAGAGCCGGAAAGGCGGCCTCTTGGCGCCGTTCTAACGGCTGCGACATCCATTCATGACATAATTTATGATATTACAACAAATCTTTTACGACCTTGGGCGCGCAGAATTTTACTTATTAATAGAGCGTTAACCGGCCGCGCTGACTCCGTTGCTAAAGAGCTTGCTGATCTGGAATCAGATTGACAGTAAAATCGTTTAATACTTTGATGTATTGAAGGAAAATAGATTTCTGAAGTTACATATAAAATCGACTACGCAACCGAATCTCCCCGACCAGCGGCCGTTATTCCAATAGGACTTGAACTTTAAGGCCTAAATCTCGAATTCCATGAGATGTTCATCGGCAGTCATTGGAATGCGCTCTTCGGGTATCCCGTCGAGGATCACCTTGCGCGTCCTGGCAATTACCCCCACCAGGGCCGGTTGCCCGTCTGGGAAACGGCAGCCCAGAAGCAGGCGCTGGTAGCTATAGGGATGCAAGACATCATCCTGCCTCGGAATGCAGGTTGCCACATGGTCGTAACGGGCCTGGCCGCCCAGCAGTGCGCTGTCATAGGCTTCGGCAACAAACTCGTCCGATGGTGAGCGCATCTTGTCATCATGCAAGGACCGGCCAATGGCGCTGCGGGCCCAGGTGGAGCCCAGCCAAGTGGCATATGCCGATTGCTCGCCAATGCGCACACACAGCCAGTCGCCATGGAACTTTCGATAGGCCACCAGATAAGGGTCTATGGCCTGCATGGCGGGATGCTCAATTTGCGCCTCGGCCTCAACCCAGACCTGAAGGGCGCGCTTGATCAGGGGCGGACCAACCTGCCAGATGGTGTTGACCGGATGCTGCTGGGCATAAAACGGGCGCTCCAGGTCTTGTTCAAACATCACCCGGGCCAATCCGGCCACATGGTCTTTATGGCCGGCGATCCAGGCGTCTGTGCGCGACAGGATCATTTCAGCTTCCCGCACCGACCGGCTGCCTGCCTCCGTCAGCACATACTGGCGGTCGTGAACTTCAAACAACTGTTCACCGCGCAGCTCTTCAAGCTGCTGAATATGCCGTCTGACGGTTTGGCGCGTGCTGCCTAGGGCAATGACCGCGCGGGATAAATTGAGAGTGCCGGCCAAGGTCGTAAACGACCTCAGCATTTCAAACATCACGCCCGGGCTATGCGGCACCGGCGTGCGTCCGTGAGCATCGGTAGAGTTTGCGAATGCGTCCACTTTTATGTCCCCGGTTCGTTATCAAACCATCTCAGCGCACCCAGTGGTAACGATTGATGGTAAAATAATGTACCTATACCGTCTCATTATTGCCCCAAGGAGTGAATTCTTTGCAACCGAAAATTGACAAATTTGAGTGGAGCTAATGTTTCTGCTCAGGGTGAGCCGGTGTATTTCTCCATGAAAACCTTCATTTTTTGCCATAAATCCGGGGTCAGTGGCTCAACGTGTCCGGCCCCGGGCAGGCGGACAAATTCCTTGGGCGACGGGAGGGCGGCGTAGAGTTCTTGGCCAAATTTGAAGGGCACGACCTGATCTGCGTCCCCATGGAAGATGAAAACGGGAGACGAGATTTTCCCCACATGGGCCATGCTGTTGAACTTGTCGTTCAGTAAAAATCGGGTGGGAACGTACCAGTAGGCATGCTGGCCCACGTCAGCGGCAGAGGTGAAAGGGGAATCGAGCATGATGGCGGCAGGCGGATGCTGCGCGGCCAGGGGAACGGCAACGCCTGAGCCGAGGGATTCTCCAAAATAGATCAGATCGCTGGGCTTTAGCCCTTTGACCTCCAGGAACCTGAGCGCACCTTTCGCGTCCAGATGCAAGCCGGTCTCGGTGGGTGTGCCTGTGCTGCCTGCATAACCCCGCCAACTGACGATCAGGATGCCATAGCCATGCTCGGTAAACAGACGCACGCGCTCCCAGCGGTGCTGAATGGCTTCGGCATTGCCGTGAAAATAGAGAAACGTCGGCCGTCCTTCCTTCGCCTTGGCGTACCAGGCGTTGATCCGCTCGCCGTCTTCGGTGTCGAACGACACCTCCTCCACGTGGTTCAGGCCGTAGTGGGACGGTGGAACCTGCTCTTTAAAGGGATGATACTGCAGCTTGCGCTGAAACAGATAGAGCGCCAACACCATTGAGAGGTAGATGAGGCCAAGGGTGTAGAGAATCTTCATGGGCGCAATCGCATCCTGAACGAATTGGCCCCTCCCGGTGGGAAACTCTACAGGGCTTTGACGATTTCCTCAGTCATTTTTTTGGCATCGCCAAGGATCATCATCGTGTTGTCGCGGTAGAAGAGCGGGTTGTCGATGCCAGCATAACCGGAAGCCAGCGAGCGCTTGTTGAACATGACCGTTTTGGCCTTCCAAACCTGCAGCACCGGCATGCCGTATATCGGCGATGTGGGATCATCTTCTGCGGCCGGGTTGGTCACGTCGTTGGCCCCGATCACATAAGCCACATCGGCCTGCGCGAACTCAGAGTTGATGTCTTCCAACTCAAACACTTCATCGTAGGGCACGTTGGCTTCGGCCAGGAGCACATTCATGTGGCCGGGCATGCGGCCTGCAACCGGGTGAATGGCATACTTCACGGTCACGCCGGCTTCTTTCAGGGTGTCGGCCAACTCCCGCAAGGCATGCTGGGCCTGGGCCACGGCCATGCCGTAGCCCGGCACGATGATGACGGTGCCTGAGTTGCCCATGATAAAGCCGGCATCGTCTGCCGAGCCGAGCTTCACCGGCCGGTCGTCGCCGCCGGGGCCTGCTGCCGCTGCAGCCTCGCCGCCGAAGCCGCCGAGAATAACGTTGAAGAACGAGCGGTTCATGCCCTTACACATGATGTAGGACAGAATGGCGCCGGATGAGCCCACAAGGGCACCGGTGATGATCAGCGCGATGTTGCCGAGGGTAAATCCGATGCCCGCTGCTGCCCAACCCGAATAGGAGTTCAGCATGGACACGACAACCGGCATATCCGCGCCGCCAATCGGGATGATGATCAGAACGCCAAGCAGGAAGGCGGCAAAGGTGATCATCCAGAAATAGGTGTGGTCTTCGGTGGTGCAGAACAAAAAGATCAAAACCAGAAGGCCGATGCCCAGCGCAAGGTTCAACATATGCTGGCCTGGAAAAACCACCGGCGAGCCGGAAACCAGGCCCTGAAGCTTGGTGAAAGCCACCACCGAGCCGGTAAAAGTGATCGCGCCGATGGCCACGCCCAAGGACATTTCAACCAGGCTGGCAACCTTGATGGTGCCCACAGCACCCAAACCGAATGCATCCGGCGCGTTCAGCGCTGCTGCGGCCACGAAAACCGCTGCCAAGCCCACCAGTGAGTGAAACGCGGCCACAAGCTGCGGCATTGCGGTCATGGCGATTGTGCGGGCGATATAGGCGCCCACGCCGCCGCCGATCGCCATTCCGCCAAGAACCATGGCCCAGGTCGTGGCGTCTCCAGGAGGCGCGGCAAACAGGGTTGTGACAATGGCAATGCCCATGCCGATCATGCCGAACATGTTGCCCTGGCGCGAGGAAGCCGGTGACGACAGTCCGCGCAGCGCCAGAATGAACAGGACGCCCGAGACGAGATAAAGGAGGAAAATCAGGTTGGCTGACATGGCGCGGACTTCAGTCTTTCTTCTTGTACATGGCAAGCATGCGCTGGGTCACCAGAAAGCCGCCGAAAATGTTCACTGCCGCCAGGATCAGCCCAAGAAAGCCGAAAAGCGGCGCTGTGCCGGAGGTTTCCACCAAAGAGCTGGCGCCGACGGCCAGAAGCGCGCCCACAACAATCACCGAGGAAATGGCATTGGTCACGGACATGAGCGGGGTGTGCAGGGCCGGCGTCACGGCCCACACCACGTAGTAGCCTACAAAGATTGCCAGTACGAAGCTCGCAAACTGAAAGACGAAAGGATCTACAGCTCCCATATCTTCTCTACCCTTTGTGTTAGCCGGTCAGGGCCGGGTGAACGACCTTGCCGTCCCGCGTAATCGCCGTGCCTTGAATGATTTCATCTTCCCAATCGACCTTGATCGATTTGGTTTCCTTGTCGATCATCAGATCAACAAAGGTGAACAGGTTCTTGGCATAAAGCGCCGATGCATTGTCGGCCAGCGCGCCTGCCAGATTGAGGCGGCCGAGAATTTTCACGCCGTTATGGTCAACCGTTTCACCTGGTTTTGTGAGGGCCGTGTTGCCGCCGCGTTCGGCAGCCAGATCCACAATGATCGAGCCGGACTTCATGCTCTCCACCATGGCCTTGGAAATCAGCTCAGGGGCTGGCCTGCCGGGGATCAAGGCGGTGGTGATGACCATGTCCTGGCCCTTGATGTGATTGGCCACAAGCTCAGCCTGCTGCTTTTTCTCATCATCGCTCAGCTCTTTGGCATAGCCGCCAGCCGTTGAGGCGTCTTTCAGCCCTTCAACGAACACGAACTTGGCGCCAAGGCTGGCCACTTGCTCTCCGGCCGCAGCGCGCACATCCGTGGCGCTCACGATCGCGCCCAGCCGCTTGGCAGTCGCAATCGCTTGAAGACCGGCAACACCGGCGCCCATGACGAATACCTTGGCAGGCGGCACGGTGCCGGCGGCCGTCATCATCATAGGCATGGCGCGGGTGAACTCGGCAGCCGCATCAATAACCGCCTTGTAGCCGGCGAGGTTTGACTGCGAGGACAGAACGTCCATTGACTGTGCCCGGGTGATCCGGGGCATGAATTCCATGGCAAAGGCGGTGATGCCCGTCTTGGCGAGTGCATCCAGGGCCTTTTTATCGCCCCAGGGATCCAGCGCACCAATCAGCAGAGCTGATTTGTCGATTGCCTTCAAGGTTTCCGCATCTGGCCGGCGCACGGTGAACACCACGTCTGCGCCTTTGACGGTCTCTGCGGCGGTCTTGGCCATTTTGGCCCCGGCCTCTGCATAGGCATCGTCTGAGATGTGAGAGCCGCTTCCTGCGCCTTGTTGCACGACCACGTCAGCGCCCGCCGCAACCAGTTTTTTCACTGTTTCAGGCGTAGCGGCTGTCCGCGGCTCATCGGCCGCAGATTCTGTTGGAACGGCTATTTTCATTTGTTTCTTAAGTGGTTATGTGACCATGAACACGGCAATAAGCGCGAACACGATCCAGCAAATCAGGGAGGTGAGGTAGTTTGAGCCAGCCTTGGCTTCCACGGCGATGATCGCCATGCCCAAGAACATTCCGCCCACGCCAACAACCAGGTTGGTGATGTAGTGGGTATTGGCCAGGCCGCAAATAACCAGAGCGACCAGAATGAAGAACGTGCCCAGCGCGACAGCAATGCAGCCTGAGATAAAGCCGTCATAGGTTGCTTTGTGATCGTCGTAGCTTTGTACTTCTGTGGTGTTGTCCGCCATAACCGCGCCCTTCCGCCAAATTCGGTACAGACGATTACCTGACGACATTAACCCTGCGCAAGCGCCAAGGGCGAAAATGAAGGCGGATGCGGCATTACGTTACAGATTTGCGGGCGAATTGGTGGCATCAAGCCCCACTTTAGTCAGGGCCTCGGCCTGTCGCTCGCCCACATTTTCCAAACTGAAGTTCTCAATGGCCTCGTTGAACAGGCGGTAATAGTTCAATTCTGAACGCAGGTGGATGAAGACGCCGCCAAGGCCGATGGCCGCCCGGTCCATGAAGACGAACTCCCGCGGGATCGTAATCGGGCCTTTTTCCTTGAGCGACTGATGCACCCTGAAGGCCTGCTTGCGCCCATATTCTGAGGCTTTAACACCTTCAGCCAGGGCGCGGACCCGGTCCTCCATCAAGGGGCCGTAGATGAAATTGGCCCAGATGTTCAATATCTCGATCAGCTCCTTGGTGAGCCCGTTAAAGCCCCAAACCTCATAGGCATGCACCACTCGTTCATCATCACCGGTCCTGAGCCCGTGATAGAGGTCCACGACCCCTTGCACGAATTTTGTGGGGAAGATCCGGATGCAGCCATAGTCCAGCAAGTTGAGGCCAATGGGATTGCCGGCGTCATCGAGACGGGCCGAATAGTTGCCCAGATGGGGATCACCATGAATCACGCCATGGCGGCAGAACGGCAGCCACCAGGCGTTGAACATGTTGGTGGCCAGAAGATTGCGCTCTTCCAGCGGGTGCTCTTTGAAATCCAAGAGCGGGCGGCCATCCATCCAGCTCATGGTCAAAAGCCGCTCGGTGGAGAGCGCGTCAAACACCTTGGGGATGTGGATGCTTGGCCGGTCGGCAAGAATGGCCGCGTAGAGCTTGGCGTGGCGCGCCTCGCGGTCATAGTCCAGCTCTTCCCGCAGGCGCGCACCGATTTCCTCGCCCATCTGACTGGTGTCGATTGCCGGATCCATGCGCTTATGGATGGAAAACAGGATTTTCAGCTGGCTGAGATCAGCTTCAACCGCCGACTGCATGTCTGGATATTGCAGCTTACAGGCCAGCGGCTCGCCGCTCAGGCTTTCCGCCCGGTGCACCTGGCCCAGGGACGCGGCCGCGGCGGCTTCGCGTTCGAAGTTTGAGAACCTCTTTTGCCAGTCCGCCCCCAGTTCAGCCGCCATCCGGCGACGCACGAACGGCCAGCCCATCGCGGGCGCCTGGGACTGCAGTTGTTTCAGCTCGTCGGCATATTCCGGCGGCAGGGCATCGGGAATGGTGGCCATCAATTGCGCCACCTTCATGAGAGGGCCCTTCAGGCCGCCCAGAGCCTCTTTGAGCGCCTTTGCGTTGCCGGCCCGATCATTGCCGCCAAACACACGCTGGCCGGCCAGGCGGGCTGCAACGCCGCCCACATCGGTGCCCACCTTGGCATAGCGCTTGACGCGGCCGGACAACCGGTTGCGCTCCGGGTCCTGGCCGGTCGCTTTGTCGTCGCTGCTCACATCGTCCATCGGTTCTCGCGATTACGCGCCTGCTTTGAGCTTTTGTTCCAGGGTGAAGATGTCGCCCAGCACCCAGATGTCTGAGATCTTGCCATCACGAAAGGTGAAATGGGTGCTGCCTTCCCAGTCCAGTTCCTTGCCGGTGGGGGCGTAGCCCAGGAAATCGCCGGCATGGGTGGCCGAAAAGCGCAGTTTGGCTGCAATCCGGTCACCTTCTTCGATCATGTCCAGGATTTCAGCCCGGAAATTCGCGAACGGACCGGCCACCTTGTCCATATAGGCGGCATAATCGTCACGGCCTGACACCACATCGCCAATGAGGGTCCGGTATGTGACATCCTCTAACATCAGGTCGGGCACCAGGCTCTTGTCGAGCTCGTTCCACATGCGTTCATAGAACGCGGTGATCATGGTTTTTTGTGTGCTCATTGTCCCTCTAGCGCCTCCAACTCGTCGATCATGCGCTCGATCATGCCCAGGCCCTTGCGCCAGAACTGCGGATCTGCCGCGTTCAAGCCGAAAGGCTTGAGCAGTTCAGAATGGTGCTTGGAGCCGCCGGCTTTCAGCATATCGAAATACTTTTCGGCAAATCCGGCCTCGGCATCCTCGTAAACCGCATAGAGCGAATTCACCAGGCAATCGCCGAATGCATATGCATATACATAAAACGGCGAGTGCACGAAGTGCGGGATATAGCTCCAGAAACTCTCATAATCCTTATCGAACGTGATGGCCGGCCCAAGGCTGTCGCCCTGCACGCTCATCCAGATCTCGCCGAGTTTTTCGGCGGTCAATTCACCATTCTTGCGCTCGGTGTGGACCTTGCGTTCAAAGCTGTAGAACGCGATCTGGCGCACCACGGTGTTCAGCATGTCCTCAACCTTCGAGGCCAGCATCTCCCGGCGCTGGGTTGTATCCTTGGCTTCGGCAAGCAGCGAACGGAAGGTGAGCATCTCGCCGAACACGCTGGCGGTTTCCGCCAGGGTCAGCGGCGTCTGCGCCATCAGCAAGCCCTGATCTGCGGCCAAAACCTGATGCACGCCGTGACCCAGTTCGTGGGCCAGTGTCATCACATCGCGGGTTTTGCCCTGATAGTTCAAAAGCACATATGGGTGGGCAGACGGCACGGTGGGGTGGGCAAACGCACCGGTTTGCTTGCCTTCGCGCACCGGCGCATCAATCCAGCTGTCATCGAAGAAGCGTTTGGCGATATCGGCCATTTCCGGCGCAAAGCCGCCATAGGCGTCCAGCACGATCTCTTGGGCCTTGGGCCATTCGATGAGCGCGTTGTCTGAGTCCGGCAACGGCGCGTTGCGGTCCCAATAGGGCATTGTTTCAGCCCCCATCCATTTGGCCTTCAACGCATAATAGCGGTGAGACAGGCGCGGATGGGCTTCGGTAACCGCGTCCACCAGAGCATCAACCACGTCGCGCTCAACCCGGTTGGACAGGTGGCGGGCATCGGCAATGTCCTCAAAGCCGCGCCAGCGGTCGGAAATCTCTTTGTCCTTGGCCAGGGTGTTGGTGATCAGCGCAAACGTGCGTGCATTTTCCTTCAGGGTTGCCGCGACGGCCTTTGCGCCTTTCTTGCGCGTGGCCCCGTCAGGCGAAACCATTAGGTTCAGCGCCGGCTCAAGGGTCAGCTCCTCGCCGTCCACCTCAAACCTGAGCGCCGCCATGGTTTCATCGAACAACCGGACCCAGGCATTTCCGCCTGTCATGGACTTTTCGTGGAACAGCTCTTCAATCTTGTCGTCGAGCTGGTAGGGGCGCTCTTTGCGCAGATCCATCAGCCAGGGCGCGTAGTGTGCAAGCGCATCCGATTTCAGAGCAGCATCCAGCACGCCATCATCCACACGGTTCAGCTCGAGGCTGAAGAACAGCAAGCTCATGGAAATTCGCGTCAATGCTTCCTGGGCATCGCCAAAGAACTTGGCACGCTCCGGGTCGGCATTGTTGCCTGTGTAGCGCAGCATGGCATAGGCGCCGAGCCGGCCCATGGTGTCCTGGATGGCCTCAAAGGAGGCGATGGCAGAGGCCAGTTCTGCACCATCTTCTTTCGCCAAGCTTTCCAATCTACCCTGAAAATCCCCTGAAAACTGCGCCGCATCGGCTTCAACCTGCTTAAGGTCGGCGGCATATTCCGGGCTGTCGGGGGCCGGATAAAGATCCCCTAGGTTCCATTCGGGTAAAATGCCCAGTTTAGCCTCGTCGCTCTTGGCTTCTGCGGTTGCGCTCAGGGCGGGGAAGGTTGCTTCGGTGGGGCTCATTCTTGCGGGTATTCCTTCAAAACAGGATCAGACAGTTCATTGGTGCGTGGCTTTTAGATGGACGGATGCGCGCCCTTTCGCAAGTCCTCAAGCCGTGACGAATTGGTCATTTGAATTTTGGGACAGCGCCTTAAGGCTGTCTTTACGCTTTCAACCGATGATCCAATTTGCGTGTGGATGGAAATCTTCAGGATTTTTTCCGCACAGAACAGTCATTGTGAGTTGCGGGTAATGAAGCAGTACGTTCTTATCGTTGAAGACGATCCGGCGCAGCGGCGCATCCTAGAAGAAATGATCAAGCGTCTCGGGTTGGAGACGATGACGGCCGAGGGCGGCTTTGCAGCCATCGAGATTCTCGACAGCCCGAAAGCTGAAAAAATCAGCGCTATGCTGCTTGATTTGGTGATGCCGGAATGCGACGGCATGGATGTTCTGCTGCACATGGAGAAAAAGTCTTCCTCCATTCCAGTGATCGTGCAGACTGCGCAGGGCTCCATTGAAACCGTGGTCAAGGCCATGCGCGCCGGAGCCGATGACTTCGTGGTCAAGCCGGTCAGCCCCGAGCGCCTGAAAGTTTCCCTGCAGAACCTCTTGAAGGTCAACGCGCTCACCACTGAAGTGAAGCGCCTGCAGAAAAAAGCCGATGGCATTATGACCTTTGACGACCTGATCGCATCTTCGCCCGCAATGGCAAATGTGATGCATCTTGGCCGTCGTGCGGCACAATCCAACATTCCAATTCTGATCGAAGGCGAATCCGGTGTCGGCAAGGAAGTGATTGCCCGCGCCATCCAAGGCGAGAGCGAACGCCGCGGCCGCCCTCTGATCACCGTGAACTGCGGCGCGATCCCGGAAAACCTTGTTGAATCAATCCTATTCGGTCACGAAAAGGGCAGTTTCACTGGCGCCACATCAAAACATATCGGCAAATTCCAGGAAGCCAGCGGCGGCACTCTGTTCCTCGATGAGGTGGGTGAACTGCCCCTCGACATGCAGGTGAAGCTGCTCCGAGCCATCCAGGAAGGCGAGATTGATCCGGTTGGCTCAAAGCGTCCGGTTCAGGTCGACATACGCCTGATTTCAGCGACCAACCGCAACATGATAGACATGGTCAAGGAAGGTCACTTCCGCGAGGATCTGTATTATCGTCTCAACGTGTTCCCCATCATGGTGCCGCCCTTGCGTGAGCGTCCTGAGGACATGACCAACCTTGTGGAACATTTCGTGACACGCTTTGCGGCCGAGGAAGGCCGGAAAATCCGCGGCATTCACCCCGACGCAGCGCAAATGCTGCAGCAGTATGAATGGCCCGGCAACGTGCGTCAGCTGGAAAACACCGTATTCCGCGCTGTTGTGCTCTGCGACAGTGACTTCCTGACGATCTCCGACTTCCCGCAAATCGCTGCGCTTGTGGACGGTTTTGAAGCTGAAGTGCCGGCGGCACCTGTTGCGCCAGCGCCGGTTGAATCGAACGTTTCCGCCATGATCGGCGGTGACCTGCCTCAAACCCACAGCACCGCGGGCATGGTTTCCGATGGTGTTGGCTACGGCATTCCGGCTGTCACCGAAGGCGGCCATATCCGCAAACTTGAAGATGTGGAAGGCGATATGATCCGTCTGGCGCTTGATCGCTATCGCGGGCACATGTCTGAAGTGGCCCGGAAACTGGGCATTGGCCGCTCTACCCTGTACCGAAAAGTCAGGGATCTCGGCCTTGAGGACATCGAAGCGGATGGGCACGCCGTGAACGGATAGGGTGTTGCATCCTTGTCAAGATCACAAAATATTTGATTTCGCTCGGTTGTGTTGCTCCATGATCACCTATAACTGTGGTAAGAACTAATGAATCAGGGCCGCTAGCGGCGAGTCCCTGCCGATGAATGGGAGAGTTCACGGTGCAAAAAAGATTATTGCTCCTGGGTGCCGCTTTGGTGCTCACGTCGTTCACGTCGAACGGCAGCGCCGTGTTTGCAACGACATTGGAACGCGGCAACTTCTCACAGTGGAGCGAAAACCGCGTCAAGAAACGGCAAGAATTGCGCCGCGAGCGGGTGAGAACCAACACCCAGTCGAACGACAGCGGATTTTTCGGCTCCCTGTTCAGGTTCCAGCGCCGCCGTTGGAGCGGCGACCGGCCGTCCGGCAGTGGATCGGCAGCCCCCGCAAAACCTGAATTTTACAACTACCAGCCTGTCGCCTTGGTTGCCCTGAAAGATGAGCGCCTGACGGGCGAGGTGTCTGAAAACAGTTATTCGCGTTGGGTGTTTGACACCTTGCGTGTGGGGTCCAAGCCCCGGATGAGAGCCGAGGCAGGCGATCGCAAAGCCATTCTTGCGTTCTACAAGCAGCGCAAGTTCGAGCCCGTCTGGGTTGGCGAGTTCGGTCTGAACATGCGCGCCAAGCGCCTGATCGATGCCCTGTCCCGTGCCCATGAAGATGGTTTGATGGTGTCGCGCTATCTGCCGCACACGCTCACATCGTTCCGCGACATCCCGGAAGAATTGTTCGATGATCCGCGCACGGTAGCCGAACTGGAAGTTGGGTTAACCGCGAAGGCTCTGAAATTTGCCCGCCACGCATCCGGCGGCCAGGTTGACCCCAACAAGATCGGCCGCAGCTTTGATCTTGCGCCGCCAAAGGTGGCGCCTGCAAAGGCTTTGGAAGCTTTGGCCGGAACGCTGCACCCCGAAGAATATCTTGATGCTCTGCATCCGACCCATCCGGTCTATCTGAAGCTGAAGGCGCGGCTGGCCCGCGAACGCGGCGTAACCGGTGACGACCAGCCTGAGCCGATTTCCTCTGAAGGCGGCACCATTCGGTATGGCCGGCAGGACCCTCGCGTCCCGCTCATCCGCGCCCGCCTGCAAACCCTTGGGTTTTTGCAAGAAAAGGCTGAGAGCAACGAGCTCGGCTACGCGCTAAACTCCGGCGACACAGAGGCCGCCGAGACGCCGGATCCTTATCTTTTTGACCAGGCCCTCTCGGATGCCGTGAGAGCGTTTCAAGGCTCCAAACGGCTGAGCCGCGACGGTATTGTGGGGCGCCGCACGATTTCAGCTCTGAATGGCCAGAGCAACGAGAACCTCGGCGAGAAAATTGAGCTGAACATGGAGCGCATGCGCTGGTTGACGCGCAACCTGGGCCAGCGCCACATCTTCGTCAATCAGGCGGCCTACATGGCTGAGATGATGGACAACGGACGTAAGATCCATCAGATGCGGGTGATCGTGGGCAAGCCCAAACATCCAACCCCAATGTTCTCCGACGAGATGGAGACCGTGGTGTTCAATCCTTATTGGAATGTGCCCAGGTCCATCATCGGTGCAGAGTATATGCCGCGCCTGTGGAACGATCCTGGCTATCTCGACCGCAAGGGTTTTGAGGTCATCGATCGCCGCGGCAAAAAAGTCAGCTCTTACAATGTTGATTGGTGGTCTTACTCCGGCAAAACGCTGCCCTACAATGTCCGCCAGCCGCCAAGCCGGGGGAACGCCCTTGGGGAAATCAAATTCCTGTTCCCCAACAAGCATGCGGTTTACATGCATGACACTCCAAAGCGGAGCCTGTTCAACAGCGCTCAACGCGCCTACAGCCACGGCTGTGTCCGCATCCAGGACCCGCGCAAGTTTGCGCAGATTGTTCTGGGATGGAGCGCGAATAAGGTCAACGGTGCTGTTGAGGCAGGTCAAAATCGCCCGGTGGATCTCTCCAGAAAGATTCCCGTACACATGACCTACTTCACCATGTGGCCGGACGATTCGGGGAAGTTGACCTCGCGGGCCGATTTCTACAAGCGTGACAGCGCGCTGAAACGGGCGCTTTCCGTGACCCGCGTGGCGCTAAGGTAGGCTTGGCCTAAAACTAAAACCTTTTGGTCATAATTAAGCCTCGATTAAGCTTAACCAATTAGCCTGAAACCTGCACGGAGGGGTTGGCCCTTGGGGACCAGCCTTGTATATCTCAAAATGCGTTATGTGTTGCGTAAGTGACCGGTAAACAAAGTTTTGAGAAAAGCAACTGTCGGGTCAACTCTAAGGGTTGGCTCCAAAGCCGGTGTAGGGTATGATTTTGAGTGGTGTGTTTTGGGGCAGTGCCTTTCCGTTGAGAACAAAATCTAAAAATAAGCTTGCGGGACTTCCGCTAATCGCAGCGATGCTGGGCATGGGCCTCACGGTCGTCAGCTCGCAGAACGCGATGGGTGCAACCGAACGTCGTTTGTCGTTCTATATGGTGCACACCAAGGAAACCATTGACGTTGTTTACAAGCGCGACGGCAAGTTCCTCCCTTCTGGGCTGAAAAAGCTGAACTGGTTCATGCGCGATTGGCGGCGTGACGCCCCAACCAAAATGGATCCGGCCGTTCTGGATCTGGTCTGGGAATTGCGCACTGAGCTGGGCTCGAAAAAGCCAACCCACGTCATCTCCGGATACCGTTCCCTGAAAACCAACAACATGCTCCGGCGCATTGGCCGCCGTGTAGCGCGCCGCTCCCAGCACACGAAAGGCAAGGCGATTGACTTGGTTTTCCCTGACGTGCCACTGGTCAAGCTGCGCAACAGTGCCTTGATTAAACGGCGCGGCGGCGTCGGCTTCTATCCACGTTCTGGCGCCATGGGTTTTGTCCATGTGGACACCGGCCGGGTGCGTCATTGGCCTCGCATGAGCAAGAAGCGCCTGGCTTCGATCTTCCGCAAGCACAGGAAAAGTCCAAAGACCAAGACCCTTTGGGCTACCGCGCAGAAGCCAAGAGGCAAAAAGATCCAATCTGGGCCTGTTCAGATTGCCAGCTTGAGCGCGGGTGCACGCAACGCCCTGAGCAGCAAAATTGCAATCGTAGCGGCACCAAAGCCTCTGTCTAAGCCGCTTGCCGTTATCGCAGCCCTGGAAAACCAGCGGGTCAACGCACTGGCGCTGAAAGCACAGCAGGCAGCGCTTCAGCAGCAGCTTGAGCTTCTCAGCCGCGAAGACCTGAAGATCCAGCCGGTTTCGACCAACCCGCTGAAAGCCAACTTTGCAACCAAGGGCGATTCCCAGCTTGGTTTGCGCGGCGGCAGACTTGATGATTCTCCGCTGGTGATTTCTCCGCAAACCGCGCCGATCACCACGGCAAGCGTTGCCCCGCCAGAAGAGCCCACCGACAGCTTCTGGGGCTTGAAGGGCACCTTCAACTTCTTCCCGCTTTCCCTGTTCCGGCGCGACGGCCAGCCACAGCGCTTCCAGGTCAACGTTCCAAACCCTGGCCAACCGGCCACCGGTGATGCGGACAACTATGGCACCAGCAGCGCACGGACCATTCCGATTGAGGTTGCATCCCTGGGTGATTCAGTTCCCCAGCAGCAGTTCCGTTACAAGCTTTCACCCAATCAACTGGCTAAAATCGCAAGCCAGGTTGTGAACCGGAACGGCAAGACGAGCCTAATTCGCACCCGTGCAGTGCAGCTGATCCGACCGATCGCCCGCCCGCTCAGCCAGATTGAGCTGGACGCAAAGATCCGTTCCGAACTTGCTGCGGTGGAAGCCAAGCCTTTGCACTTCGAATAGGCGTTAGCGCCGCGGAGACGCAGCCCTCATTTCCTCAAGCTAAATTATCAACTCATCGTCATCCCTGCGAAGGCAGGGGTCCAGGGCGACTAGAGCTTATTCCGCTCAGATTGAGCGGAATAAGCTCCAGAGTATCGTTACGAACGAGCAACTTATCTCCGACCAAACGATTCCGTCTGATCGGAGGTTGCTCTAGCTCCAGGCCCCGGAAATATTGCTGACGCAAAAATCCGGGGTGACAGTTGGAAAGGCGTGCGGCCTCACTCGGCCGCTTCAGCGCCAGGCAGCATTCCCAGCGCATTGAGATAGAGCTCGATCATCGCCTCTTCTTCTTCGCGCTCATGGCGTTCTTTCTTGCGCAATGTCACAACTTTGCGCAGGATTTTGGTGTCAAAGCCGTTCGCCTTGGCTTCCGCGTAAACCTCGCGAATATCTGCAGCCAGCGCCTTCTTTTCTTCCTCAAGCCGCTCGATGCGTTCAATCAGACTGCGCAATTGGCCTTGCGCAACGGCGGTTTGCACCGTGCTGGTGTCCGACATGTCTATCAGTGTCCTCTTTAGTGTTTTCTGTGGCTCAGTGTCCGGGATGCGAGTTTTCAAACGCAGCCTTTTGCTCGTCTGTCGCTTCGGTTTGGTGTTTTGCTTTCCATTCGGCATAAGGCATGCCGTAGACGATCTCGCGGGCGGCCGGCTTGTCCAAGTCGAGGCCCTGCGCGTTGGCTGCGTCCTGATACCAGTTCGACAAGCAGTTGCGGCAGAACCCGGCCAGGTTCATCAGATCGATGTTTTGCACATCCGTGCGCTCCCTCAAGTGCGAGACGAGGCGGCGGAAGGCGGCCGCTTCGAGTTCTGTTTGGGTCTTTGGATCAATGGTGTCGGTCATGGCTACTCGTCCTCGTGACGGTCTTAGTGGGTCTCCAGCCCAGCGTTGAGCTGGTACAAGGTTTCGTCGGCAAGAATAGACGGCAAAAGGCGCGCAAAGCGGTTTGCCCAGGCGTTCTGGCCGGCTTCATCGGCAATCAGATCTTGGCGCACTTCAACAAGCGCATGGGCAAAGCCGCGCTGGGTTCCGTGTTTGTTGAGGGTGTCTCCGTCCAACTCGCCGGTGTAGGGCTCATTGTCGCCGACCACCAAATCGCCCTCTGCCTCAAGGGCCGAGATCAGCGGCCTTGGCAAGCGGTCGTCGCGGTCCCACAAAATCCCCACGTGCCAGGGCCTGTCTGTTCCGCGCCAGTTTGGCGTGAAGCTGTGTATGGAGAACAAAACCGGCGTTCTGGCCTGGGTCCGCATTCGGTCCAGCATCTCGCTGATGGCGGCATGATAGGGATCGTAGAAAGCGGTCTTGCGATGCTCGCGTTCTTCGTCGTCCATGTAGGCGTTTCCGGGCACAACCGCACCATCCGATAAACGCATGATCAGTGTGGGGTCGTCCCGGCCCCGGTTGGGGTCGATCAGCAAGCGCGAGAAATTTGTCAGGATGGCTGGCGCGTTCAGCTGTTTTGCCAGCGATCGGGTAACGCTTTCAACGCCAATGTCGTATCCGATGTGGCGGGCCAGCTGCGTCTCGGGAAGTCCAAGGGTGCCATACCCGGGCGGCAGGCAATTGCGGGCATGATCGCACACCAAGACCAGCCCACGGCTTTCATCGCCGGGAACGATTTCAAAGGGTGCATAGCCGCTGCTTGCCAGCTCTTTGCCGGCTGCCGGCTTGCGTTCTGTATGGGTTGGGCCGTCAAGCATCGCGGGACTATAAGACCGGGCGCGCCAAAGAACCACCTTTGTGGAATGGCAAATGCAGAAATTTCAGTGGAAATGTTGATCGGTGTAAGCAGGCGGCAATTGTCATGTTGGCTTGATTTTACTGTCGGATTTGGGATACACGGGTCTATTGTGCTGTGAATTTGGCAGAAACCAGTGCTAAGGTAAACGGCGATGGGGCGAATCGGGTGAGCTGATTCGGTTGTATTGTGGGACGTCGGCCAGAATGGCTCTAAGAAGATCATCAATGAAGCTTGGGTTGGCCGCAGCGCTGGTCATTGGTGCTGGCGTTGTCAGCACCCCTGCGTCGGCTGATCTGAAACTGTGCAACAACACCGATAGCCGCGTTGGCGTGGCGGTCGGATACCGTGACCTGAAAGGGTGGGCGAGTGAAGGCTGGTGGAACGTGGGCCCGCACTCGTGTGAAACCCTGCTCAAGGGCGGCCTGACAGCGCGCTACTATTACATTTACGCGATCGACTACGACAAAGGCGGAACCTGGGGAGGAACCGCCAAGCTGTGTACGCGCGACAAGCTGTTCACAATTCGCGGCATCAAGGAATGTGCCGCCCGCGGTTTCCAGCAAACCGGCTTCTTCGAAGTTGACACCAAGGAAGAGCCCGACTGGACCGTGTCTCTGTCCGGCTCATCCGGCAAAGCCCAAGGCGGGAGCTAGGCTCAGGTGAAGCGTGATCGCAGGGTCAAAGTGGTTGCCACGCTTGGCCCGGCCTCGAACACCTCTGGCGTGATCTCCACATTGTTTGAAGCAGGAGCCGATGTGTTCCGCATCAACATGTCCCACACCCCGCACGACGAGCTGAAGCGGCTCCACGGGGTGATCCGTAAATTGGAGAAAAAGGCCGGTAGGCCGATTTCCATTATGGTGGATCTGCAAGGACCTAAATTCCGCATAGGCACATTTAAGAACGAACGGATCGAGCTCACTCACGGCGACAAGTTTGCGCTGGACACTAAAGACCAGCCCGGCGACCAAACCCGTGTCTATCTTCCCCACCCGGAAATTTTCAAAGCGGTGAGCCCCGGCGACCGGCTTCTGCTGAATGACGGCCGCCAGGAGCTTCTGGTCGAAGCGGCGACGGGCAAGGCCATCAAAACCAAGGTGGTCCATGGCGGCGAACTGTCCGACCGCAAGGGCGTCAGCCTGCCGGACACCCTGTTGCCGATCACCCCGCTCACGCCGAAAGACCGGGCCGACCTTGAGTATGCGCTGAACCTGGATGTGGACTGGATTGCGCTGTCCTTCGTGCAGCGGCCGGAGGACATTGCAGAATGCCGCAAGCTCACTGCGGGCAAAGCGGCGATCATGTCCAAAATCGAAAAGCCGGCGGCGCTGAAGAACCTGGACGAGATCATTGAGCAGTCAGACGGCATCATGGTGGCCCGCGGGGATCTTGGTGTCGAGCTGCCGATTGAACAGGTGCCGGGTTTGCAAAAACGCATGACGCGCGCTGCCAGGCGCACCGGAACGCCGGTGGTGGTGGCAACCCAAATGCTTGAGTCCATGATCGACGCGCCCGTGCCCACCCGGGCCGAGGTGTCTGATGTGTCCACGGCGGTGTTTGAAGGGGCTGACGCCATCATGCTGTCGGCAGAATCGGCCATGGGGGCCTATCCGGACCGGGCCGTGGCCATGATGGACAAGATCGCCCGAGAAGTGGAGCAAGACCCCACCTACACGCAGATCATCCATGCCCAGCGCACGCAGCCGGAGCCAACCACGGCCGATGCCATCTCTGCTGCCGCGCGCTCTGCTGCCGAGACGCTCAATCTTGCAGCGATCGTCTGTTACACCTCAACCGGCTCCACGGGGCTCAGAGCGGCCCGTGAGCGGCCGGAGACGCCCATCATTGCGCTCACCCCCATAGCGGCCACAGGGCGCAAGCTGGCGCTTGTGTGGGGCATTCATTGTGTGTTGACCGCAGATGCCCGCGACCAGGACGACATGGTGGACCGCGCGGCCCGTATTTCCATTGAAGAGGGCTTTGCGGTGGACAACGAACGGATTGCCATCATGGCGGGATTGCCCTTGGGCACGCCAGGCGCCACCAACATGCTGCGGATCGCCCACGCCATGCGCCCGGGCAAGTAAGGATGGGGCTGCGGTCTTGCGGGCCGGCATGTAGATCAGCGCTTGGAATAGTCATCCATGAGCGCCTGCAATTCTTCGAGCGACCTTGGGTATTGCGAGAAACTGTGAACGGCGGGAACATCCGCCCAAGGCATCTTTTCGTCTGTCATTAATTCAACGAACGGCACGAACGACGCGGCTTCGTTCAGCACCGATGTGCGGAGGTTGATCCGCTGGTCCGCTCCCTCAATCTGTGAATAGACGAAATTCAGGCATGATTTGCAAAAGTAATGCGTCCGCCCACCAGAGCCGAGGCCGCCCGTGATCAATTCGCCAGTGCAAGAAAAGCTGTCGCTTGGAAACATCGTTGTGAGTGAGTATGCGCTCGCGGAAAATTTCTGACAGTCGCGGCAATGGCACGCAAAAGTTAGAAGGGGCAGTGCGGTCGCACTAACCTGCACGGAACCACAAAGGCAGCTGCCTTCAAACGGTGGCTTGGGAAATGCTACCATCGGCGATTGCTCACTTTCTTTCGGTGTTCTCTGATCGATAGCAGACATCTGAAACAGAAGGCCAGAGGGCAGCAATGTCCGCAGAGCTGACCTCCCACATTAGCAACGTAGATGTCTGCAGTGGGTCTTGGGCGTGTAAAAACGCTTGGTGATTGTTGGTTCAACCAGAGCTGAGCGCAGATTTGTGCTTTGACGGGATTTTTTTGCTGATGGACACCCTGAGTGGCTTTTGAGGCTCTATGGTGCTGTTGGGGGCATTCG
>JAAEUE010000176.1 GCA_024227565.1 Alphaproteobacteria bacterium | reverse complement strand
GGTTCGAGAAGGGTTGGATCGTTGGGCGGCATGTGACAGTCGACGACAAAGCCGGTTGTCCATTCGCTGAGCCAGGTGAGGTCATCGGGAGAAGCCTTTACCATTTCACCTGCGGGAGGTGCGCTGGGCGGGATGACCTTGTCGGCGCAGAAAAGGTGCATGTGCGTCCTGACCTTTTGATCCAGATCGTGAATGTGAGCCCAGCGGCCGGTGACAAAAGGAACCGTATCGGCCGGCCCAACAACCCCGGGGATGGTACGGCCGGACTTGCGCATGCCTTCTATCAGGGGTGTGATGGCCTCCAGTTCTGCGGTGACCAACATCATGGCGTGTGGAGGCGTCTGCAGCACGATGGCGCGCAGCCACGGACCTTCCTCCACCACTGCGAACCAGGGATCTTCGGCTCCGAAGCGATGGCCTTCCGCAATGCGGATGGCGTTGCCTAAGGCCAAACCGTACAAGGCCTGGTCGCTTTCCAGGAAGGAGCGCGTGCGTTCCAGAAACGCATTCACGTCTGAGTACTCGATCAACTTCATCAGCAACGCCTAGCGGGTCGGCGGGTTGACCGCGTTCAAGGCGTGCTCCAACTGTGTCCAGCGCTCTTCGAGCGTGCCGGTGTAACCGATCGACATGCGCACCAAGCCGGGCAAAATGCCAGCTTCAGCCAGTGCCTCATCGGACATCTCGCTGGAGGTCGAAGCCGCCGGACGCGTCATCAAGGTGTCGTGGTAACCCAAG
>JAAEUE010000175.1 GCA_024227565.1 Alphaproteobacteria bacterium | reverse complement strand
TGCGGAAGTTGCGGGCGATTTCGAAGACGCGCTCCATGCCGCCGACGATCAAGCGCTTGAGATAAAGCTCAGGCGCCACACGCAGGAACAGATCCGCGTCCAGGGAGTTGTGGTGCGTGACAAAGGGGCGTGCGGTGGCGCCGCCCATGATCGGGTGCAGGGTCGGGGTTTCGACCTCCAGGTAGCCGCGGCTGCACAGGAAGGTGCGGATGCTGGTCAGGATCTGTGAGCGCTTGACGAAGGTCGACATGACCTCTTCATCCCACAGGTCCACGTAGCGCCGGCGGTAGCGCGCTTCTTTGTCGGTCAGTCCGTGGAACTTCTCGGGCGGTTGCGCCAAGGCCTTGGACAGCAGGTGAAACTCGTCGGCCCAAAGGGTGGGCTCACCCTTTTGCGTGAAACCGAGTACGCCCGATACCGAAGCCAGATCTCCCACATCCATCTTCTTGCGCACGGGCCAGAAGTCGGCCAGTTCGTTCTTTTTGAGGCCCACCTGCAGGCGCCCGGTGCGGTCTCCGATCGGGCAGAAGATGAGTTTTCCAAAATCCCGCCAAGAGGCGATGCGGCCAGAAATGGTCGCGCGCTCGCCAGCCATGGGGCCGGGCTCTTCGGCGCTGCCCATCTGGGCGCGCAGCTCCTGGATGGGAGTTCCTTGGATGCCGCGGGGCGGAAAGGGGTCGATGCCGGCTTCGCGTAGGGCTTGCAGCTTGGCGAGGCGGTCGCTGGCGATGAGATCTGTCATTGTCCGCGCAGAATATCCGCTTCGGGCGTCCGCGGGAACGCTGTATCGGCCCCAGGAACTCGGAAAGCCAGGATTCGCCGCATTATTGGGTAGGCGCGGGCAGATAATGGCCCAAAGCCCGCACATCTTGCACATGACGCTCCAAAGCGATGGAGCCAAGGGGCTTGCCTGGGGGGGCAGACCTTCGCTGCAGGTCAGACGGGCCCGGGTGGTGGAGGATAGGGGAGTTGAACCCCTGACCTCTTGAATGCCATTCAAGCGCTCTACCAACTGAGCTAATCCCCCTGGGCCCGGCACGGGCTGGTCGAACCAGCCACGCGGATCAAGGCTCTCACGTTCATCGGGGCGGCTAGAATGTTGACCAAATGGGTCCAGGTCAAGCCTGCTCACGTTTTTTTTGGAAGCGGCCGATCGAAGCGGCCCGGTGGGCCCTATGCTGCCCAGCCCCGGGGGCTCGAAATCCAGGTGTTGTTTTCTTTGTGCA
>JAAEUE010000174.1 GCA_024227565.1 Alphaproteobacteria bacterium | reverse complement strand
GGCACTACACGCCCAAGCACGGCAGTTGGCTGAACCTTGCTGAGTCTGAATTGCCTGTGCTCTCAGGCCAATGCCTCAACCGCCGCATCGCCGACGCTGCCACCCTTGTCCGCGAGGTTGCTGCATGGCGCACGCGCCGCAATAACCACAACGCCAAAGCCGACTGGCGCTTCACAACCGCCAACGCGCGCATCAAGCTGAAAAGCCTGTACCCATCGCTTTAGGAGATTCAGACCACTAGTGCCTGACGCAGCGTCTCCAGTAAGCACATAGTAAGCACGCTGAGCAGAAATCACAAGAACGAGCAGGAAACAGATGGTGGGAAGAATTCTAATCTCTGCCGCTTATGGGGCGATTAGGACCCTCGGGGCAAGAATGAACTACAGATTGCGTATCAGGCGTTCGGCCTTATCGGCATCGTCCACCCCCCAGGCCTGTTTCAGGGCCCCTCGCACGGCGGCATGATGTTTTGGATCGAGCCGATCAGTGATGTTGCGTGCC
>JAAEUE010000173.1 GCA_024227565.1 Alphaproteobacteria bacterium | reverse complement strand
GCGCGGGCATAAAAATCGGCACGCAGGGTAACGATGATGCGCAGGCGCGGTAGCGCAGCGATGTTACCCAGCAGGGCGAGAAAGTCTTTACGATCTTCGGCACTGCTTTGTGTGAACAGCTCCTCGAACTGATCTACTACGAGGAGCAGCTCGTTGGCCGGCGCTTGTTGCGCCAGCAGTTGCATCAGCTGTTTTTGGGCAACAGCAGCATCGGCCTGCAATGCGCGGGCGAACTCCTGCGCGGTCTGGTCGGCGATCTCCAGCTCGGATTTGAGGGCGAAGGCCAGTGCCAGATAGGGGTTGTCACCCCGTTCGCCGGGTTTGAAGATGAGGTCGGTCCAGGGTGCATGACCGATGATGCCGCTGCGCAGTCGCGGTAAAAGCCCCGCCTTCACCAGCGACGACTTGCCCGAACCGGAGACACCGACAACGGCGACAAAATGCACCTGTGGGTTGGCAAACTGTTGCAGGAGCTGATCTATTTCCGCCCCACGGCCAAAAAAGATCGGCGCCTGTTGCGGTGTGAACGCCGCCAGCCCGGGGTAGGGAGAGGCGGTCCAGCG
>JAAEUE010000172.1 GCA_024227565.1 Alphaproteobacteria bacterium | reverse complement strand
CTTTCCAGCCCGTCGGCACGAGGCTCACCAATGTCTCGCGCGCGCTGGCGACAAGGGATGTGGACCTTGCGCTTGAGGCGCTCGGGCGTGACGCGCCGGACTGGCAGGGCGGAACCCGGATCGGCGAAGCGCTTTATCGGTTCAATCGCGACTGGTCGCGCCGGGTTTTGGGCCAAGGTGCAGTGGTGCTCCTCATCACCGACGGGCTGGAAAGAGGCAATACTTCCCTCCTGGAAACCGAGGCCCCGCGACTGGCCCGATCATGCCGCCGGCTAATCTGGCTGAATCCCCTTCTGCGCTTCGAAGCCTTTGCACCCGAAGCCGCCGGTATTCGCACCCTTCTGCCGGTCGTTGACAGCTTCCACGCGTGCCATTCATTAGACAGCCTGGCCGATTTTGGCCGCGCATTTGCTTCCGATGGCGACAAGCGGCGTTACACGGCCGCTCTGAAAAAAAACTGATCAGACGGTCAAAACTCTTGCGCTGGTCAGCCTGCCACCTATTATTCCTTCTTATGCACTATTCCACGGGACTGGTCCTGTCATGGATATGACGGGCAGCTATCGCATCAGCGCCACGCGTGAAACCGTGTGGGCTGCGCTGAATGACGTGGAGGTTCTGAAGCTCTGCATACCCGGTTGCGAAGAGATCGAAAGGACTTCGCCAACAACGATGACGGCGAAAGTCGTTCAAAAGATTGGCCCGGTGAAAGCGAAATTCGACGGGGCGATCAAGCTTCTCAATATCGATGCGCCCGCCAGCTACACGATCAAGGGCGAAGGCCAGGGCGGCGTCGCGGGTTTTGCCAAAGGCGGGGCTGATGTCACCCTTTCCGAAGAAGAGGGTGAAACCATCCTCGAATTCACTGCCAAGGCGCAGGTTGGCGGTAAGCTGGCCCGTTTGGGCAGCCGCTTAATAGATGCCACTGCCAAGAAAGTGGCGACAAAGTTCTTTGATAACTTTCACGACCATCTGACAGACAAGGACCCGCCGGGCAATTAGCCTCGATCGGTTGCAAAACACGCGGGCAACAAGACTCGCACTTTAGGGAGGACTACATGACCAATGTAAACATGACAGTGAATGGCAAGGCCGTCAGCCGGGATGTTCCGGATGAGACGCTCCTGTCGGAATTCCTGCGCGAAAACCTGCGCCTGACCGGCACTCATGTAGGCTGTGACACCAGCCAGTGCGGTGCTTGTGTGGTTCATGTGAGTGGCAAGGCAGTTAAATCGTGCTCCACCCTTGCGGTGTCGCTCGATGGCGCTGATGTAACCACCATCGAAGGGCTCGCCGATGGCGATCTACACCCTATGCAAAAGGCCTTCACCGAGCACCACGGCCTGCAATGCGGCTTCTGCACGCCAGGCATGATTATGACCTCGGTTGACATGGTGCACCGTTACAACGCCGCAGGAAAGGTGCTTACATCCGACGCCATTCGTAATGAGCTGGATGGCAATATCTGCCGCTGCACCGGCTACCACAATATCGTCAGGGCGGTCGAAGACGCCGCCTCGAAGATGGAAGCCAAGGGAGGGTCATGAAATGAGTACAGGAATAGGCGCCCGCGTCACCCGGAAAGAAGACAAGCGTTTCATCACCGGCAAGGGCAAATACACCGACGATGTTCGAACGGAAAATCAGGCCTACGCTGCTTTTGTCCGCTCCCCCCATGCCCATGCCAATGTGAAAGGCATCGACGCCTCCGCGGCGGTGGCTATGGATGGCGTGATTGATGTTCTGAACGGCCAGCAGCTGACCGGCGACGGCATCGGCAACATCATCTGCGGCTGGGCTATCTCCTCAAAGGACGGAAGCCCCATGAACATGGGTGCATGGTCTGCGCTCGCTACAGACAAGGTGCGTTACGTGGGTGACGCCGTTGCCATCGTCATCGCCGAAACCCAGGCCCTTGCCCGGATCGCAGCCGAAATGGTGGAGGTCGATTACGAGGAGCTGCCTGCCGTGGCAGCCTCAGACAAGGCTCTGGCCGATGGCGCGCCGCAAGTCCATGAAAACGCTCCCGGCAACCTTATCTACGACTTTGAAATCGGCGAAGCGGATGCCACTGACGCGGCTCTTGCGGGTGCCGCACATGTGACCGAGCTTTCACTCACGAACAACCGCCTGTCGCCGAACGCAATGGAGCCGCGCTCGGCGGTTGCGACGTTTGATGAAGCCGAAGACCACTATACACTCTACACAACCAGCCAGAACCCGCATTTGGCCCGTCTCGTGCTATCGGCCTTCTACCAGGTGGCACCAGAGCACAAGCTGCGCGTCATCGCTCCCGATGTGGGCGGTGGGTTCGGCTCCAAGATCTTCATCTACCCCGAAGAGATCGCGTGTCTCTGGGCTTCGATGAAGACCAACCGCTCGGTGAAATGGACATCTGATCGGTCCGAGGCTTTCATCACGGATGCCCACGGCCGCGACCATATCTCGACCGCGAAAATGGGCTTTGATGCGAATGGTAAAATCGTTGGCCTGAAGGTAGACACGATCGCCAATTTGGGCGCTTACATGTCGCTGTTTTCTTCTGCTGTGCCGACGTATCTCTATGCAACGCTTTTATCGGGCCAGTATGACATCTCCAATATCCACTGCAATGTCAGGACTGTCTATACCAACACAGTGCCGGTGGACGCCTATCGCGGTGCCGGTCGGCCCGAGGCGTGCTTTGTGATGGAGCGCATGATGGAAACGGCCGCACGCGAGATGGGCATGGATCCGGCGGAGCTCCGGCGGGCCAATTTTGTCCAGGAGTTCCCACACCAGACACCTGTCATTATGGCCTATGACGCAGGCGATTTCAGCGCCAACCTTACGCAGGCGATGGAAGCGGCAAATGTTTCGGGCTTTGCTGCCCGCAAGGAGGAAGCAGCTACCCGTGGCAAGCTCAGAGGGATCGGCTACTCGTCGTATATCGAGGCTTGCGGCATTGCTCCCTCGGCTGCGGTCGGCTCTCTTGGTGCCGGCGTGGGACTTTGGGAATCTGCCGAGGTGCGTGTGAACCCGGTCGGTACGATCGAGGTTTTGACAGGCTCACACAGCCATGGACAGGGCCATGAGACGACCTTTGCCCAAATCGTTGCCGAAAGGTTCGATCTGCCGATTGAAAATGTGCAGATCGTTCACGGTGACACTGACAAAGTTCAGTTCGGCATGGGTACCTACGGTTCGCGTTCCGCTGCGGTTGGCATGTCGGCCATCGTCAAGGCGATGGACAAGGTTGAAGCCAAGGTGAAGAAGATCGCCGCTCACGTGCTGGAGGCCTCCGAAGATGACATCGTTATCGAAGGCGGCGAGGTGAAGGTCGCGGGCACCGACAAGGCGATGGGTTGGCACGAGGTCGGGCTTTCCGCCTACACTGCCCACAATCTGCCGCCCGATATGGAGCCGGGCCTTAAGGAAGGCGCGTTCTACGACCCCGCCAACTTCACGTTTCCGGCGGGCACCTATATCTGCGAGGTGGAGGTTGACCCTGAAACGGGTGCCACTGATGTCGTGCAGTTCACCGCGTCGGATGATTTTGGCACCATCATCAACCCGATGATCGTCGAAGGACAGGTGCATGGTGGGATCGCGCAAGGTATTGGTCAGGCCATGCTGGAACAGGTCGTCTATGACGATGATGGCCAGTTGATTAACGGTTCCTATATGGATTATGCCATGCCGCGAGCTGCAGACCTGCCGGATTATAGCGTGCACCATGCCTCGACCACCTGCCCAAACAACCCGCTCGGTGTAAAAGGTTGCGGCGAAGCAGGGGCCATCGGCTCACCACCGGCTGTCATCAACGCCATCACGGATGCCATAGGCACCAACAACTTGGCCATGCCTGCGACTCCGCAGGCGGTTTGGAACGCCATTCAGGCGGCAATGTAAAGGAGGATTGAAACATGTATCCGACAAAGTACCACAAAGCCGCCAGCATCGACGACGCGGTCATGGCATTCGACAAGGCCGAGGACGGTGTGTTTCTGGCCGGTGGCCAGACACTGCTGGCAACCATGAAACAACACCTGGCATCCCCAAGCGATCTTGTGGATGTTCGCGGCATCGAAGGCCTAAGTGGCGTTTCGACCGATGGCGACGCGCTGGTGATCGGCGCGGCGACCACCCATGCAGAGGTGGCTGGCAATGCTGATGTGCAACGGCTGTGTCCGGCACTTGCATCGCTGGCCGGTGGGATCGGCGATCCGGCGGTGCGCCACATGGGCACGATCGGTGGGTCCATCGCCAACAATGACCCGGCGGCGGATTACCCGGCAGGCCTGCTGGCCCTTGGGGCAGACGTAATCACCAACAAGCGTGAGATTCCGGCTGACGATTTCTTCGAAGGCCTATTCACAACCGCGTTGGATGAGGGCGAGGTCATCACCTCGGTTCGCGTTACGGCACCTGCACGCGCGGTCTATGCCAAGTTTCGCCAACCGGCCTCGTTGTTCGCGCTTGTCGGTGTCTGCGTTGCCCAAGGTGCGGGCGGCACGCGAGTGGCTGTCACCGGCGCGGGCGAAGACGGTGTCTTCCGGCACCAAGGACTTGAGGCAGCCCTCTCGTCCGGCTGGTCTGCTGCAGCTGTTGGTGGCGTAGATGTTGGAAGCGAAGGTCTGATGTCCGACATCCACGGAAGTGCAGACTATCGCGCCAACCTTATCAAGGTTCTGGCAAAAAGAGCCGTAG
>JAAEUE010000171.1 GCA_024227565.1 Alphaproteobacteria bacterium | reverse complement strand
GATGCGAACGTGCTGGCGACCCTGAACGTTGTCGTACTTGCGGATGTCCGCATTGGCCATCTGCGAATGCAGGCGATTATGAGGGTGGGGGCTGACGACATGCACCTGTCCGGGCTTGGCATTGCCCAGATATTCGACGGGCTCGAGGAACTTGGGCATGGGCGGGCAGTCCGCGATCTTGAAGCTGTCAATTGTTTCGCTATACAGCTCGATTTTTCCGGACTTGGTGGGCAGCGGATTCTTGACCGGATCGGCATAGAAGTCACCATGCAGCACCCAGCGACGCATCGCTTCAGGCACCTCCAACCTGACAACGCCCTTTTCCCAGAATTCCTCAAAGGGCACGTTGGCATCCGAGCGCGCATAGGCCTGCCTAAGGATTTGCATCACCGTTCTAGGCCTGCTCACTTGGAGACCGTCATCAGACATCTCCACACCCGTGAACTGAAGGCCGACGCCCAGCAGATCGCCAAGACGGCGGAAGATCTCGAAGTCATCCAGGCTTTCACCGTATGGCTGAATCACTTGCCGCATGGCGTAGATCTTGTCGTGGCTGTAAGAGCCTCCGTAACTGATGTCATTACGCTCCAGGGCCGACGTGGCCGGCAGGACGATATCGGCGAAGCGCGCCGAGGCGCACCACCACGGATCCTGACAAATGATGGTGTCTACCTGTTGGTTCATGGCGCGCAGCAACTCGTTCGTGTCCTGCTGATGCGAGACGAAATTGTTGCCGGCTGCATAAATCAGCTTGACGCTCGGGTAGGTCTGCGACATACCGTATTGGGTGTATTGCTTACCAGCATTGAGCAGCATTTCTGTGATGCGCGAGGCCGGACAATGCGTCTTGACTCTATTCATGCCTTGCGGGATGCCGATGGGCATCGCCTTGGTCGATTGCGGCATGCCACTGCCGCTGCTGTGCCAGGTAAAGCCCACGCCCTCGCCAGGCTTGCCAATTTTGCCGAGCATGGCCGCGAAGTTGATGATTGCCCAGTGCGGCATTTCGCCATGGTGCGCACGCTGAAGTGACCAGGCTCCGGCGAACTGGGTGCGCTTTTGCGCAAACAACTCGGCCATTTCGACAATCTTCTCCGCCGCAATGCCAGTGATTGCAGCCGCCCATGCGGGGGTCTTCGGCGGTGTACCGTCGGCATCCTTACCCAGCAAGTAGGCCAGGAACTTGTCGAAGCCAACGGTATATTTGTCGAGGGCAACCTTGTCTGCCTTGCCCGTGGTGTAGATGTGGTAGGACATCGCCAGAAACAGGGCGGTATCCGTGTTGGGTACAATTTTCACCCATTCAGATTCCAGTGCCTCGTCGGTCGCTGTGTATTGCGGGTTGATGGAAAGGAAATGAATACCTTTCTGCTTGAACGTCTGCCAATGCGGGTACATCTGGTGGTCGGCAACATTGTAATCAATTCGGCTGTTGGTCCACGGGTCGCAGCCGATCAACACCATGATCTCGGTGTGCTCGGCAATGACTTCCCAGGATGTCTGCGGCATATAGACCTCCATGCCGCTGATGACGTGTGAAAGGCTACTGAGAGAGGCGCCGACGGAATAGTTGCTCTGAGTCACTGAATGGCCACCGATCGAGCCGAATAGGCGGCCCTGCAGAACCTGCGGGCGCAACAGACCGGCATGTGACCAGCCAG
>JAAEUE010000170.1 GCA_024227565.1 Alphaproteobacteria bacterium | reverse complement strand
CCTGGGAGCACTACATCAAGGGCTTGGCGGTAGTCCTTGAGTGGAGCCTTGACCGGCACGATGAGGGCCGTGGTCACATCGCAACCGCGCTCGAAATTGACCCGGACATGGCCGAAGCCTGGTGGGCGCTGGGTGAGTTTGAGGTGATTGAGATGATGCTCTTTCCTGCCGGTGAAGAAGAGTCTCGTATTCGCCTGGAGAAAAGTCTCAGTTATTTCCGGCGAGCCAACGAGCTCAGCCCGTTCCAGGGTGGAGCATGCGGGTGCCTGGGCGTCATGCTTGCGATGCTGAATCGACCCGCCGAGGCTTTCACGTTGCTGGCGGCCGCGCTGCAAGCAAACCCTTTATCGACAAGGCTTCGTGTCGATTACTCTCAGGTGCTCATGTCTGAAGGGCGCTTTGAAGAGGCGCGCACAATGGCCCAAAGCGCCACCGGTATGGAGCCGATCGGCTGGGACCTTGCCATGACCTGGGTGATTCGGGCCGCGGCGGATCTCGCTGCGGGTCGCGAGGAGGGCGCACGAGCGAATGTTCACCGTGCAAAATACGCTTCCGCGCAAAACATCTATTCAACGCCGTCCGCTATTATGGTTCTTTACTTGCTTGGAGACCGGGAAGATGCGATTGAGCTTTACCAGGATCTTGTTAGTGAGATTCCGGGTTTCTCTTTCGAAAACCCTGTGACCCTGTACTACTTCAAATCCTTTCTCCCGATGATCGCATCCCGGCACAGGGCAGACCCGGCATTTCCAGCAACTGTAGCGGCTATCGTGGACGAGTTGGCAGGTCAACTGTAATTTTCTGCGGGGACCCTTTCCGGACCGCCAACCAGTGACCATTGGCAGCATTGTGGCCCTCTTTGGGGCAATGACCATTATTGCGATGGCGCCGGACGCCAGTGCGGCGGCCGTCATTGCCCGGTCAGCTTCTTCCGGATTCACCCGCGGTCTGGTCGTTGTGCTCGGCATAATCATCGGAGACATCGTCTTTATCGCACTCGTTTTCTCCGGCCTGGCATTCATCGCCGAGTCAATGACTGGTGCATTTCTCGTGATAAAGGTCCTCGGGGCGACCTACCTGGTCTGGATGGGATGCTCCTTGTTTGCTGGCCGACCGACGGCTCCCGAAACGACGGGCGCAGAAAGATCTACCTGGCTATCTGACTTGACCTGCGGTTTGCTAATTACGCTGGGCGACCCAAAGGCGATTGTCTTCTATTTGAGCTTTCTTCCTGCT
>JAAEUE010000169.1 GCA_024227565.1 Alphaproteobacteria bacterium | reverse complement strand
TGTTGGCGCTGGCCGCCGGTGGCGGGTTGGGCTGGATGATTATCCGCGCAACCAAAGGTCGGCTCGATGAAGTCGCGAACAGCCTGGACCTTATCGCCACAGGGGATCTCTCCGAAGAGATTGACGGGCACGATGAGATCGCCGTGCCGATGCGGAAGATGCGTGACCAGCTTGTCTCGATGGTTTCAACCATCAGCGACACCGCCACGCAGCTTGGCACCTCAGCAGAGGAGATGTCCGCGATCACCGAGCAGACGGCGGCGAACATCAGGAGCCAGCAGTCTGAAACAGAGCAGATAGCCACGGCGGTCAACGAGATGAGCACCACCGCCCGAGATGTGGCTCAGAACATCAGCCATACCGCCCAGGCATCGCAAGACGCTAAAGAGCAGACGACCGCCGGCAGCAAGCTGGTGCAAACTGCTGTCGTGTCGATGCAGGCGCTGTCGGGCAAGATCAAAGAGGTGGCGGAGGTTGTTCACCAGGTGGAGCAGGACAGCGATACTATCAATACGGTACTGGACGTGATCAAGGGCATTGCCGAACAGACCAACCTGCTGGCGCTGAATGCGGCCATCGAGGCAGCCCGCGCCGGCGAGCAGGGCCGCGGTTTTGCCGTGGTGGCCGACGAAGTGCGCACCCTGGCGGGACGCACCCAGCAGTCCACCGAAGAGATCAACCAGATGATAGGGCGACTCCAGGCCGGCTCGCGCCGCGCCGTGGGGGCGATGAACCAGAGCCGTGATCAAGCCCAT
>JAAEUE010000168.1 GCA_024227565.1 Alphaproteobacteria bacterium | reverse complement strand
GTCAAACCGCACGCAATCTGCGAGCTGAAAGCGACGACCATAACTTTGCTGTGGCTCGGCGGTTTTCGAGGTAACAACAGAAAAATCCTGGCACGGCGGGATTACTGCTAATGGAATGGACCGGCTGCTTTTCCCGCTGGTTAGTCTGAATAGACTGATACCAGCTTTCATAAGGAGAAGTAGCTATGACGACGAAATCGACGAAGAGTGCCCAAGACGTGACCGTGATCGGCATTGATATCGGCAAGGATGTGTTCCACATTGTCGGGTTTGATCATGGCGGTCAGATTGTACTGCGCCGGATGATCAAGCGGCTCGGGCTGGTGAAGGTGTTCGAGAAGCTGCCGCGTTGCGTGGTTGGCATGGAAGCGTGCCTGAGCGCACATTTTGTCAGCCGCGCGTTACGCAAGCTGGGCTTTGAGCCGCGGATCATTCCGGCGATTTATGTGAAGCCGTTCCGCAAGGGCCAGAAGAACGACAACAATGATGCCGAGGCCATTGCTGAAGCTGCTCAGCGCCCAAACTTGCGCGTCGTGCGCGAGAAGACACAAGATCAACTCGATCTGCAGGCCTGTCACCGGGTCCGTTCCCGGCTGGTTTCCAGGCGCACGGCGACCATCAATCAGATCCGCGCCTTCCTGATCGAGCAGGGCATCACCGTGCGGCGCGGCGCCCATTCTTTGCGCAACTCCCTGTTTGCCATTCTCAAAAACCGCGCCGACGAGATCTCCGAACGGATGAGTGACCTCATCGTCGGGCTCTATGAAGACTGGCTCTGGCTCGATGAGCGCATTGAAACGGTCAGTGCGGAGATCAAGAAGCTCAGTCAGAGCGAAGCCAACTGCCGGAGGCTCATGAGCATCCCCGGCGTTGGCCCAATGATCTCAACAGCGATGGTGGCGGCCATCGGTACCGGCGAAGCCTTCGAACGCGGACGCGACTTCGGGGCCTGGCTCGGGCTCGTGCCCAAACAATGCTCGACGGGTGGCCGGACGATCCTCGGCCGCATCACCAAGCGCGGCAACAAATATCTGCGCACCCTGTTCGTTCAGGCCGCGCACGTCATCTTGATGCGGCCGAACAACTGGGAGAAATTCAGCTTCGGCCCCTGGCTGATGGAGGCCTCAGGCCGCATGCACAAGAACAAGCTGGCCTCAGCACTGGCCAACAAACTGGCCCGCATCGCCTGGAGCGTGTTGCGGCATGAAAAGGAATTTGACTGTCACCGGGTTGAGCTTGAAGCGATCTGACTTCGAGCTCCGCCTTAAAGGTTCGCGACTGAGATAGTGCATGGAACGGATCAAGATACGCCCCCAAAGTCTGATGCCCCTAATGGTTGCCAGTCAGCCGTTCTGCTAATGAGACCAAGGCGCGTGCGTACTTCCATAAAGGCCACGGCTCAAAAGCCGATCACAAAGGCTGATGGGATGGACTCCTGACCTGCCATTCATGTGGAATGCAGGTTGATAACAACAGGAGGAGTTCATGCAGGTCTCAATCATTGGTCTCGATATAGCTAAGTCGGTTTTCCAAGTTCATGGGACTGACGATGCCGGTCATCCGTTGATTCGCCGTCAGTTGCGCCGGCGTGAAGTTTTGCGGTTCTTCGTAAATCGGGAGCCCTGCCTCATTGGCATTGAAGCGTGCCACAGTTCGCACTATTGGGCCCGCGAGTTGATCGCACTTGGTCATGATGTACGTCTGATCCCGACCCAGTATGTCCGCCCATTCCGGCGAGGCGGGAAGAATGATGCCAACGATGCAGAGGCGATTTGCGATGCGCTAAGCCGCCCGTCCATAAACACCGTGGCTGTCAAAAGCGCAGAACAGCAGGCCGTTCAATCCCTGCACCGGGCTCGGGAACGTTTGATCCACCAGAGAACCAGCACAGCCAACCAGATACGCAGCCTGGTTGCCGAGGAAGGTATTGTTTGCGCACAAGGGATCGCACAGCTCAAACGTTGTCTGCACGATATCGTCAGTGAGCATGACAGTACTACGCCATTGCTCCGTTCCCTTATTGGCCAGTTCCTGGAGCAGCTCTCGGCACTCGATCAATGGATTGGCGAATTGGATCAAAAGATCCATGTGCTTGCCAAACAATCAGCCGTTTGCCGCCAACTGGTCCGACTGCCGGGCGTTGGCCCCGTCATCGCAACAGCAGTTCTCGGCACGGTCGCAAATGCACATGCGTTCAAGAACGGCCGCCAGTTTGCCGCCTCCTTGGGACTTGTGCCGGGTCAGCGCTCGAGTGGAGGACGCACGCAAATGCTCGGCATCACCAAACGGGGCGATGCGTATTTGCGGAAACTCCTCGTGCAAGGGGCTCGCGCAATCATGCGCGTGGCCGGGCGTCACGACGACCGGCAAAGTCAATGGGTGCGTCAGTTGCTGACACGGCGTCACAAGCACGTGGTGGCCGTTGCTCTTGCCAACAAACTCGCTCGTACAATCTGGGCGCTTCTGGTGAAAGGAGAACAGTTCGAAATGGTGCGGTGACGGTCAGTCATCCCATCCACGAAGCTTGATT
>JAAEUE010000167.1 GCA_024227565.1 Alphaproteobacteria bacterium | reverse complement strand
CGCCAGTGCCCATCCGGGCGAGGTCTTCTTCAGAGCAGTTCCGATGCGCTAGCTAAGATTCTAACGGTCGAGCGAACTGGTATTTAGTAAAATTGTTGTAGCCTTCGATCGTTGTCGGTCATCTCGATGACGGGCAGGAGTCAACATACATAGGGCATTCAAAACGATCGTGTACGCTTTGAGCCAACAACGAGCGGTAACAAGACTGCCTACGATGATTAAAATAGCTGGAGGGTGCTAAACAGGATGGCTAATCTACTGAAGAATTTTTGCTCCGACACGCGGGGCAATATCATGTTCATGTTTGGCTTTCTCGTAATTCCATTCATGCTCGCCGCAGGCGTGGCCATAGATTACGGGCGTGCTGTTATCGCGAAGCATAAGTTACAGGCGTCTATGGACACTGCAGTACTGGCGGCTGGTTCGCTCAGGACTGCAACCGAAGATGAACGCAAGGCTTTGGGCAAGGCGTTCTTTGAGGCAAACTTTCCGGCGTCGGAATACAATCTGAACGTCGGCGATGACTTCATCTCCATCAACGGAAATGTCATTTCTGCCGATGAAACGACGTCCATTCCCACCAAGTTCATGCAGCTCTCCGGCTTGCTCGAACATGGTGGCAGCGCTTCGCCCCAAGAAATGGAAATTCGCTCGGATGCGACCGCCCTGGTTCCGCAGATCGGCAACGCCGAGATCGCGCTTGTGCTGGACTATTCCGGGTCGATGAAAAATTACCTCAACGGCGAGAAGAAATACAAAACCATGCGGGATGCCGCCATCGACCTGGTCAACAATGTATCCCAGAACGGAACCCATGACGGGGTTTCGTTCACGCTGATCCCGTTCCACAGCGGTGTCCGCGCCAATCTCAAGAGCGAGCATCTGCTTAACGCCGACGGCATCTTGCTGACGGGTACGTCACGCACGTGGAGCTGTGTGGGCGACCGCCGGGAAAACAATACCAACGACACCGAGCCTTCGACGAGTTCGAGCGACTGGCGTCACCGGTGGCAGCAGAATCGCATGTGGCGGTGGAGCACATGGGGTGGCGGCAGCAACAAGACCACATCCTGCTCGTCGAGCCTGCCGATCATCGAGCTGACCAATGACATTTCTTCCCTGGCCTCGTATCTGCAGTCCTGGTCTCCGCCCAGCGGAAACAAGCAGTACACGGCGATTTCGGCGGGGTTCTCGTTCGGCTGGCATTCGATTTCCGACAACACCGTGTTTGAGGGTGGCTCGTCCTACGACCTGATCACTGCGGAAGACCCGGAAGATCGTGTGATCAAGGCCATTGTGCTGCTGACGGACGGCGCCCAGACAGCGTCTGCCCATCGCCACATCAGCAATGGCGGGCAGGGAGACAATCCGCTCGGCGACGATGACTGGCCGTTGAAAAACACCAACGCTGAGGAAAACCTCGAGGAGCAGTGCACCGCCGCCAAGGCGAAAGGCGTCCTGGTGATTACGGTGGCCTTCGACCTGGACGACGAAGACACTGTCACGCGCCTGCAGAACTGCGCCTCACCGAAACCGGAGGGCACCGGCAACTACACTTATGTGGCTGGTTCAACCGGCGAACTGACGGCAGCCTTCGAGGATATCGGCAACGTGCTGTCGGAGATGGTCTATCTCAGCCAGTAGCTGATTCAGTGCGGAGATGGTTTGCCGGCATTGTCGTGGTATCGACTTCGATATCGCAATGCCGGAACGGTCAAGCTTTAATACTCACGAGTCGGCTAGACTTCCGCCAATGGCAATTTGAGAAACGATCAGCTCCGCAAACTCGACCGCTTTACCTCCGACTCCGGACGCGAGAGCACGCCCTCCGGTACGGTCGAAAGTAGCGCATTGCGGAAATGCCAGGCCTGTTGCTCTCCAACGATCTTCTGGGCTTCAGTCGCCCAGCGGCTCATATCCGTAGAGGGGCAACACCGGACATAAGCTAAACTTGATATGATGCATACACTGAGCCCAAATCGTAGTCCGGCGAGAAGGAAGAAAGTGTTGAGGTTTCTCTGACGCCTTCACGATGACAGTATCGGCGTGCTGTGAGGCCAGGCGTCGGAGAAGCGCCAATGCACGAAATCGCGTGCGGGTTGGGTTTGAGTTTGCCGCTAGCTCTATGGGGATTTGAAGTTTCCGGCTGCGGCGGATGTTCTTTTTCGGCTTGAGAGTGCGGCGTGTTTGCGCCAGCGTGGCTGGACTTTTTGCGTTCGTGATGGCGTTTTCGTCCGGCTGTGGGGCTGTGGTGGCGCTTTTGAGTATGGCCCTGATGTTTGGAGACAAGCATTCCGGTGGCCGGCGGATTGGCGGCGATGTTTGCGGATGTCCGTGCGCGCGATCATGATGCTCTCCTCATGGTTTTTGGCGGTGCGCGTTGGGGCTTGTGTTTCGGTGTCATGCCCGGTTCGAAGGTCTCGATGACGACCATCTGCCCCCCGCAGCACGGGCATGGTGGAGGTTTGGTTGCCGGAGCTTCTGGCTCTTGGTCGCCGTCCGGATCGGACGATGTTCCGAGCAGTTCGCGGGCCTTTGCGATGTTGGCGACACGGTTGGCGTTGGCGAGCAATCCGTAGTGCCGGATGCGGTGGAAGCCCTTCGGCAGAACGTGAATGAGGAAACGGCGAATGAACTCATGCGGTTTGAGGGACATGGTCTTGTATCGCTCTGGCCCCTCGACGCGGTAGTCCTTGACCTTGAAGGTGATGGCAGTGCTGTTTGCTGAGATCAGCCTTGCATTTGAGATGGCGACCCTGTGGGTATAGCGCGCCAGGTAGGCCAGGACGGCATCTGGCCCGCCGAATGGCGGTTTGGCGTAGACCACCCATTCGGCTTTGCGCAGGGGCTTAAGGAAGCGGGCGAACCTGGCCTTGTCTGCAAGGCCGGTGTGTGGGCCATGGAATTTGAGCTGCCCGGCCTTATGAGCGCCAGTCAGCCTCTCCAGAAAGAGCTTTCGGAACAGCCGGGACAAGACGCGCACGGGCAGGAAGAAGCCGGGCCTGCAGGATATCCACTTGGAGCCGTCAGGCGCTATCCCGCCGCCGGGCACGATCATGTGGATGTGCGGATGGTGGGTCATGGCTGATCCCCAAGTATGGAGCACCGCGGTTACGGCGACCCTGGCGCCGAGATGCTTGGGGTCGGCAGCAATGGTGAGCACGGCTTCAGCGGCGGCCTTGAACAAGAGGCCATAGATGGCCCGCTTGTTCTGATAGGCAATGTCGGCAATCTGCGCCGGCAGCGTGAAGACGAGATGGAAGTAGCCGGCTGGTAACAACTCCGCCTGCCTGTCTTCCAGCCAGTCGCGCGCGGCAGCGCCCTGGCACTTGGGACAGTGTCGGTTGCGGCACGAGTTATAGGCGATGCGGGTGTGGTGGCAGTCTGCGCACTGCTCCACATGGCCGCCGAGCGCCGCTGTGCGGCAGCGCTCGATGGCGCTCATCACCTTCAGTTGCTCAAGGCTGATATGGCCGGCATAGGCCTTGCGCCACGCCGGCCCGTGGCTGCGGAAGATATGCGCAACCCCCAGCTCTGGTCGGGGCATGGCCCCTGGCTGTTACTTCGGCTTGGTCTTCTTGCGCTTGGCCGATCGCCCGGACAACTGATCGAGCGGGCTGTCGATGGCCGCAATCGTGCCCGTGGCTACCCGTGTGTAACGCGCGGTCGTATCGAGTTTGACGTGGCCAAGCAGCGCCTGGATATGACGGATGTCCGTGCCGGCCTCCAGAAGATGGGTGGCAAAGCTATGGCGCAGGGAATGCACCGTCACCGGTTTGGTGATGCCGGCGGCCTCGGCCGTTTCGTGGAACAGGCGGGAGAACTGACGGGCGGTCAGATGCCGGCCCTTGTCGCGCCCTGGAAACAGCCAGCGTTCCTCAGGTGCGACGCCCGCATCATCGCGTTTGGAGCGCACCATCCACCATTGGCGCAGCAGACAGAGCATCTCTTCAGGCAGCATGACATTGCGGTCCTTGCGCCCCTTGGCCTGGATCACGCGGATGATGTTCTGGGCACTGTCGATGTGGCCGGCCTTCAGCACGACGACCTCACCGATGCGCAGCCCGCAGCCATAGGCCAGGCTCATCAGCACCCTGGCCTGCCGGCTCACCGCCATGAGCAGCAGACGTTTGATCTCGTCGCGGCTCATCACCAGCGGGATCTTCTTCGGCGCGCGGACATAGAAAATCTCTTCGACGAGGTCTGGACGGCGCAGGGTGACGCGATAGAGGAACTTGACCCCCGTCATGATCTGGTTGCGGGTCAGGATGCTCAGGCCGCTCCCGGCCAGATGGTGTTGGAAGCGGCGAATATCCTCCGGTGTTGCCGTCGAGGGGCAGGCCTTCAGGAACGCGGCAAAGCGCTTGCAGCTGCGCACGTGCCCAGTCAATGTTCCCTTCCCGAGCTGGCGGGCTTGAATATCCTCGATCAGCCGTTGGCGCAGGGTATCGGTTTTGCTCGTACTCATGGGGAAAGTCCTTCGTGTTGGTTGAGACAAACGCCTCAATCATCACGCTGGAACGCCCAAACGTTAATCAGCTTCAAGTGCAGTGGCGGCACTCGGAACGAAAGAAAACCCTCAGCTACTATCGCGACAGCGATTTTGTGCTTTGCCCCGTTGCGGAAGTGCTATGGTCCATCGGGGAGCGGCAGCTATACCTCCGATAACCACCGTCAGCCCGAAGGGGCGTTTTGACCCCTTTCAGACATTCATTCAACGGCACAGCAGGTCAACGGTGTGCCAAAAGTCAACCTAATTGATCGGCATAGCCTTGTCAGTCGTTTCGACGCGTTAGGCTTGTGATCATCGCCTTGACCAGATTTCTCTTCATGCCCGGGGCTGCTCAGCATCACGCTGGCGACATGCAGGACGACCAGCCCGAACGTCATATTGGCGGAGATTTCTTGCGGTTTTTCGACCCACCTCATGCCTCAGAATACATCCGTGGTCATCATGAACCAGGCCGCAGTGGGGCCTGCAAGCGCTTCTCGATCCAGACCTCCTCCCGGTCGATTGCATCCAAATATTGCCCGCAGGCCACGCCCCCTCTGATGATCTCTTCGAAGGTGGCGCCTTGGACCATCAAATGAGCACTTTTGGTGTAGATGGACCTGTACTGTTCGTTGAGGACCTGCAGTCTGTGATGCTGGTCAGAGTACGCGGAGCCGTCCGGTATGGCGCTGATAGCGTCGTTGGGCCGGTTTTCGGAAGCCTTCAATTCTTCTTCGATCCTTTTTTGGCGTGAAACGTCGACAACAAGTGCCACAAAGCCCAGCACCCGGCCATTCTCATTAATATCCGGTACATAGGAGATCTGCACATGTCTGGTCACGCCGTCAGGGTAGGTGACCTCAGCACGCCTGCG
>JAAEUE010000166.1 GCA_024227565.1 Alphaproteobacteria bacterium | reverse complement strand
CGGGAGAGGCCCAAACCAGTGCCTTGGATAGCTTTGCCACCAATCTTAACGAGTTGGCCGCCTCGGGCAAGATCGACCCCCTTATCGGGCGCCGCGATGAAGCAGAGCGCACTATTCAGATCCTGTGTCGGCGGCGCAAGAACAACCCCCTGTTGGTGGGCGAAGCGGGCGTGGGTAAAACCGCTATCGCCGAAGGCTTGGCCAAGATGATTGTGGAGGGCGAAACCCCCGAAGTGTTAAGCGACTGCACCATCTATGCGTTGGATCTCGGCACCTTGGTGGCGGGCACCAAATATCGTGGCGATTTTGAGAAACGTTTAAAGGCGGTGTTGGGCCAATTGAAGCAAGAACCCGGCGCCATACTCTTTATCGACGAGATTCACACCGTTATCGGCGCCGGTGCCGCCTCCGGCGGGGTCATGGATGCTTCCAATTTAATCAAGCCCATGTTGGCTTCGGGTGAGTTGCGTTGTATCGGTTCCACCACCTATCAGGAGTTTCGCGGCATCTTTGAGAAGGATCGGGCCTTGGCCAGACGCTTTCAAAAGATAGATATCCTGGAACCGACGGTGGAGGAGACCATCTCCATCCTGGAAGGGTTGAAAACCAGATTTGAGTCGCATCACAATATCAAATACACCCGTGAGGCCCTGCGCGCTGCGGCTGAACTATCAGAACGCTATATCAATGACCGTCACCTGCCAGACAAGGCGATCGATGTCATCGACGAGGCCGGTGCCCGCGTTCAGCTACAACCTGAAGAGGAACGTCAGACCCAGGTTGATGTGCTGGATGTGGAGAATATTG
>JAAEUE010000165.1 GCA_024227565.1 Alphaproteobacteria bacterium | reverse complement strand
CGGTACACGGCAGTGGGGAACATATAGAGAACACAACCATTCATGTCAAGGACTATTTTCAAGAAAATAATCAACTATCTGGTGGCATCACCAACATCCGGTCAGGTTCGCGACGGTATCCGCGTGATGCGGGCCCCCAGTGCGCTCAACCTCTCGTCAATGCGCTCGTACCCGCGCTCGATCTGTTGTGCGTTATTGATAACGGACGTGCCTTCGGCCCCCATGGCCGCGATCAGCATGGCCATGCCGGCCCGAATGTCCGGGCTCTCCAGCCGGGATGCGCGAAGTTTGCTTGGACCGGAAATAACGGCGCGGTGGGGGTCACACAGAACAATCCGCGCGCCCATTGCGATGAGCTTGTCCACGAAGAACATTCGGGATTCGTACATTTTTTCGAACATCAGAACCATGCCCTCACATTGGGTTGCCGTCACAATCGCAATCGACATGGTGTCGGCGGGAAAGGCGGGCCAGGGCTGGTCCTCGATTTTTGGAACGTGGCCGCCGAAATCAGGCACCACTGTCTTTTCCTGCCCTCTGGGGACGATCAGGTCATCTCCTTCAATCTGGCAGCGCACCCCAAGTTTGTCGAAGCCCATGAGGGTGGAGCGAAGATGTTCAACGCCTGCGTTGGTGATGCGCAGTTCAGAATCGGTAACCGCAGCCAGGCCGATGAGCGATCCAACCTCCACATAGTCGGTTCCGATCCGGTGCTCTGCCGGCTTCAAGGCGCGGCCGCCATGGATTGTCATGCAGTTCGTGCCAATGCCCTCAATCTCAGCGCCCATGGCAATCAGAAAGCGGGCCAAATCCTGCACATGAGGTTCCGACGCGCAGTTCCTCAAAACTGTTGTGCCTTCAGCGGCCACTGCCGCGCTGAGCGCATTTTCGGTTGCCGTGACCGAGGGCTCATCCATGAAAACATCGGCGCCCACAAGCCGGGTTGAGCGGAAGGAATATGAACCCTCAACCGAAATCTCCGCGCCCAGTTGCTGCAGCACAAGGAAGTGGGTGTCGAGGCGGCGCCGGCCAATGACGTCGCCGCCAGGGGGCGGCAGCACAACCTCGCCGCAGCGGGCCAACATGGGGCCGGCCAGCAGAATGGAGGCGCGGATCCGGCCACACAGGTCAGGGTCGAGATCCGCCGGCCGCACATCCCGCGCCTGGATGCGAAGCTCGTTTGGGCCGAGCCATTCTGTTTCGGCGCCCACAGAGGCAATGAGCTCAACCAAGGCTTCCACGTCGCGGATCCGGGGGACATTTGTCAAGGTAACCGGATGCTCATTCAAAAGCGCTGCTGCGATAATGGGCAGGGCGGCGTTCTTGTTGCCCGACGGCTCAATGCTGCCCGAAAGCCGGTGGCCCCCTTCGACCCGATATTCAATGCGTTCTCTAGCTCGCGGCGCTGCCATGCCTTTTGTCCTCTGTTCAATAGTGGCGGGGACCTTAACGCCATGTCTGGCCGATGCAACAAGGAAGACCCACTATTAGCCTCTTCCTGATCTCAGAAACCATACCCACCCATCGTCCCTTGTGGCCCGCCCGCTCCCGGCATACCATCGCGCCCGGGGAGAACAGGCGAGGCATGCTAAGCGCTGAAATCAATGAACTTATCACCCGCACCGGGCCGGGCACCGGCGCAGGGCGCGTTATGCGCAATTACTGGCAGCCTGCCGCCCTGGTGGATGAACTGCAGGGACCGCGGCCCGTGCGGCCTGTGACCTTGCTGGGCGAAGACCTTGTGGCGTTCAAGAACCGGGACGGCAGCTATGGCCTGGTCGGCAAGCATTGCCCCCACCGCGGCGCTGATCTTTGCTATGGGCGCCTGGAGGATGGCGGTTTACGCTGTCCGTTCCATGGCTAGCTGTTTGATGCCGCCGGCAAATGTCTGGACCAGCCTGCAGAGCCCGAGGGCAGCCGCATGCACGAAAACATCCAGCACACAGCCTACCCGGTGGTGGAGAAGGCCGGCATCCTGTGGGCCTACATGGGCGAGGGCGAGCCGCCGGCCTTTCCGGACCTGGATTGCTTCGTTGCACCAGACAGCCACGTGTTCGCCTTCAAAGGCTTCATTGAGTGCAACTGGCTGCAGGCGCTTGAGGTTGGCATTGATCCAGCCCACGCCTCGTTCCTCCATCGTTTCCTGCACGATGAGGACCCGGAAGACAGCTACGGCAAACAGTTCCGCGGCAAGTCGATAGCCTCCGACATACCCATGACCAAGATCCTGCGCGAGTATCCGCGGCCCGAGATCCAGGTTGAGGAGACCGCCTTTGGCCTGCGCCTGACAGCGCTGCGCAATCTGGACAACCAGGGCATGCACGTGCGCGTCACCAATCAGATCTTTCCTCATGGCATTGTCATCCCCATGTCGCCGGAGATGACCATCACCCAGTGGCACGTGCCGGTGAACGATGAGACCTGTTACTGGTATGCGGTGTTCACCAGCTTCACCGATGCGGTGGACAAGCCCCTGATGCGCAAGCAGCGCCTGGAGCTCTATGAGCTGCCCGACTACAAACCCCGCCTGAACAAGGCCAACACCTATGGCTTTGATCCGGCCGAGCAGGAAGACGAAACCTATCTGGGCATGGGGCTCGACATCAACGTGCACGACCAGTGGGCGGTGGAGAGCCCCGGACCGGTTTACGACCGCACTACTGAGCATCTTGGCAAATCGGATGTGGGCATCATCGCCTATCGCCGCATGTGGCGGCGGGCCATCGAAGCGGCAGGCAATGGCGGAGAGTTGCCCATGAGCCTGAGCAACGGCGAGGGGGCGACCATTCGCGGCCCTGCGGCGGTCGACACCATTGCCGGGCTTGAGGGCTGGGAAGACACCTGGAAGGCCCGCGACCGCGAGCGCCGGGAAGCGTCCGGCTGGGCGCCGGATCCGTGGTGAGTTGAGCTAGAGAAACCCCCGACCAGACGGTTACGTCTGGTCGGGGATAAGTTGCTCGTTCGTAAAGATACTCTCGGGCATGTTCTGCTCAGCTAGAGCAGAACATGCCCGAGTTGGGGCTGAGGTGTTGAAATGAATAAGACCAGCTTTGCCGAGCGTCACGATCTGTGGACGGACGATCAGCGCAAACAAGCCGCCGAGATTTCAAAGCGCCTCAAGGCCGATGGGCTGCACAGCCTGCGCCTGTCGTTCGCTGACCAGCATGGGCTTCTGCGCGGCAAGACCCTGATAGGCAATGCGGTTGCAGACAAGCTTGGGGATGGCTGCGCGCTCACCACGACCTTATTGTTGAAGGACACCTCCCACCGTACGGTGTTTCCGGTTTGGCAGTCAGGCGGCGGACTGGGCAACAGTCAGCTGACCGGTGCGGCAGACTTCATTCTGGTGCCTGATCCGGGCACGTTCCAGGTATTGCCGTGGGTTCCGGGAACCGGTTGGATGTTGTGCGACATCTATTTCCCAGACGGCACGCCGGTGCCCTATTCAACGCGGCAAATCTGCAAGGACGCGCTTGCCGGTTTGGCCGGGCAAGGGCTTGGGTTTGCCACTGGGCTTGAGGTTGAGTTTCATGTTTTTCACATGCTGGATGAAAAACTGGATCCTGCCGATGCGACTCACCCAGGCGCACCGCCGGATGTGGAGCTGATGGCGCAAGGCTATCAATATCTCACCGAAACCCGCTATGACGAACTTGAACCAGTTTGTGAACTGTTGCGCACAAACCTGGCGAACCCGGGCTTACCGCTCCAATCAATGGAGGTGGAGTTTGGGCCCAGTCAGTTGGAGTTCACATTCGGTGTTCAGGAGGGGTTGGCCACCGCTGACAGCATGATGTTGTTCCGCTCGGCGGTGAAACAGATCTGCCGGCGCGAAGGTTTGCTCGCGACCTTCATGTGCCGGCCGGCGCTGGAAAACATCTTCTCCTCAGGCTGGCATTTGCATCAGTCGGTGGTTGACGCCAAGACCGGCAAGAACCTGTTTGCGGGCACCAATGGCGAGGTTCTCTCCAAAATGGGGCGGCACTTTACCGGTGGGTTGTTGGCCCATGCGCCGGCGTCGTCCGTGTTTACCACCCCAACGCTCAATGGCTACAAGCGCTATCAGCCCTACACCCTTGCGCCCGACCGGATTTCATGGGGTTGCGATAATCGGGGCAGCATGATCCGGGTGTGCGGGCAGCCGGGTGATGAGACCAGTCACATTGAAAACCGCGCAGGCGAGCCCGCGGCCAATCCCTATCTCCATCTGGTTTCGCAAATTCTGTCCGGCATGGACGGGGTCAAATCCAAACGCGATCCGGGCCCACCGTGCGATGAGCCTTATAGTGCGGAGGCCGAAAAGTTGCCCGGCTCGCTGATGGCGGCGGTGGCGGAATTGAAGAACAGCAGCTTCTACCGCTCCTCATTGGGCGATGAGTTTGTTGACTACCTGACCACCATCAAGCAGGCAGAGTGCGACCGCTTTCTGAGCCAGGTGACGGACTGGGAGCAGCGGGAGTATTTCCAGACGTTTTAGAGCTTTCCGCTTTGCCGAACGATTTGTTCCAGGGCATGTGAGCTAGAATGGAGGCCATGGCACAGGTGCCCGAAACTCCGGCGAACGTAAGCCCCGCGCCCACAAAAGCGCATAAAGCCATGAACCAGGGCGATACCAGAACCGCCAGCACAATGCCTAGAACCACCATCGAGCCGGCCGTGATCTGCACCTGGCGCATGATGGAGATGGGGGCCTTGCGGTTATAGTTGACGGCAAATCCGGCATCCTTCCAGCCCTTCAATCCGCCCTCAAGCTCGCAGACTTGGGCAAAGCCGGTTTGCAGAATGCGCGGCGCTGCCTGGCCTGTGCGCGTTCCGCTCTGGCAATGGAACACGCCGATCCTGTCGTGGTCCTGGGGAAAGTCGGTCGGGTTGAAGCCCGATAACGGCACCAGGCGCGCCTGGGGGATGTGTTCGCGGGCATGCTCGTCCGCCTCACGCACGTCAATGAGCACCGCCAGGTCGTCGTCAAGCCAGCGTTTCAGTGTGTTTGCATCAACCTGTTTCATGCTCCCGGCACTCATATCAATCGCTCCTGTTATTTTCAGACGCAGCACTTGAAGTGAATTCATATATTAGGATATATGCATGTAAAAGGGAACTGCTGAGGTTATAAGCGGCTTTTTGGGCAGCATGTAGCCTTTTGATGGAGGTGAGCGCCGTGTCGCGGTCTCAAACGTCCCCTGTTGTTCAAGCCTTCTTTGATCCTGCCACCAACACCGTGTCCTATGTTGTGAAGGACCCGGGCGGCCGGGCCTGCGCCATCATAGATCCGGTGCTGGATTACGACCCCAAGTCAGGACGCACCACCACCCGGTGTGCCGGCCAGATTGCCGAGTATGTGACCGAACACGAGCTCAACGTAGAGTGGTTGCTGGAGACCCATGCCCATGCCGATCACCTGAGCGCCGCGCCCTATTTGAAGGACAAGCTGGGCGGGCACCCTGTACCACTCCGTTCAAAAGGTTCTGGCATTGCCTGATGAGATCCCCCTGAACGCGCTTTAGAGCAACCCCCGATCAGACGGGTACGTCTGGTCGGGGATAAGGTGCTCGCGCGTAACGATAGTCTAGGGCACGTCTGTGCCCGCTTGGCGCAACCCAGTGCACCATGTCAATGTCCAATCTTGGAGGCTTGAGCTTCTTGGGCATCCACCCCTATCTTCCCCCGCGCGCTTTGCGGCGAAGACCCAAAGAATGGTGGATGAGTGTGGGCGGTGAACTGTTATTGCTGGCGGGTAAGTCGCAGAAGCGTCCATCGAAAACCTTGCCGACGGCCGATGCGCTGCAAACCCAGGTGGATGCGGTCGATGCAAGCCGCAACACTTTGCTGGCCGCTCTCAACGCCAGTTTGCCGGAGGGTGTCTCGGTCATTCCCTGGTCGATGGTCCCCTGGAGCCTTTGGCGAGGGCCACGGGCCGCATTTTTAATGATTGTTTGCGATTTTTACCCTGCGAGCTGTTTGAACACATTTCTCATGGCCAAAAATGCGCAGAGCGCAGAAATGTTGGGTTTGCCGCTGCATCCGCGCATCCTGCCGGCTGAGTTTGCAGAAAACTGTGAGCGTCTTGTCGGGCAGGCGCAAGATGAGTTTCAAGATGCCTTCGACAAGGTGGATTTTCAGATGAAGGGCGGCGTTGCTGCCGCCTTCAAAGCACAAGATGCAGCGCGGCAAAAGTCGGCTGCAGCCGTGTGCAACATTGCTCATGGATTGACGGTCCAGCTTTTTGGGAAACCGGCCTACGCCCTCCACCGGGAGCTCTTTGGTGCAGCCCTTGGCTGGCAAACCAAGACAGAGCCCGCTGGCGCAGCGACGCGCTGAGTGTTGGAGCTCCTGTAGCGGCCCGAGCTTAGCGGTTGCTCAGTGCGCCACAATCGGCTGGGCCTTAAGCGCCGGTTCGCGCACCTTTTGACCGGGGAACGGCGAGCCTTCCTCAAACCAGGACTTCGGCGCCGGCATGCCCCACAGGGTCTGGCGCTGGGTGTCGGTCAGCGACCAGCGGATCGCCTCATGGTCCGGATCCATGGTCTGATAATCTGAGGTGTAAAGCTCCGTGCGGTGCCCATCCGGGTCGCGTACGTACAGAAAGAACGCATTGGAGATGCCGTGCCGCCCGGGACCGCGCTCCATGTTTTCCAGCCAGCCGGATGTGCTCATCACATCGCACAAATGAATAATGTTGAGCGCAGTCGGCGCCCAATAGGCAATGTGGTGCAGGCGGGGGCCGCGGCCGTTGGTGAAGGCCATGTCGTGCACATTGCCCTTGCGATGCATCCAGGCGGCCCAAATGGCAGCGTCCTCACCATCGGTCTCGGTGTATTCGGTGAGCCGGAACCCCAACCCGTTATAGAAATCGAGCGAGCCTTGGACATTGGGCGAGAAGCAGTTGAAATGGTCCAGCCGCTGGGGATGGCAGCCGCGGTAGTGTTCATATTTTTGCAGCAGGCGAGGGGCTTGCTCAAACTCGTAACAAAACTCCAACGCAGTGCCCTCTGGGTCCGATGCGTGCAGCGTGCGGCCCTGAAAAGGCTCCTCGCTCCAGCGGCACGGCAGGCCCTGGCGGGCGAAGTGGCTGTGCGCCTTCTCAAGGTCTTCCTCGCTGGCCACCTTGAATCCCAGGCGCAGGCATTCAGGCGTGTCCGCCTTTTTCAGAACCAGCGAATGGTGATTGCGCTCTTCAACCCCGCGCAGCCAAAGCCCGCTTTCATCTTCGTCCTGGGTGCGCAGGCCAATGGCACCTTCATAGAATGAGCGCGAGCGGGCAAGATCAGTGACGGCAAGCACCGCATGGCTGCAGCGGACGATGTTGAACGGCGGTGTGAAATTCGGTTGGGGAAGGGGCATGAGATGAGACCTTACGCGCCCAGCTTGGGCACCTTGTGGGCACCGGTGGCAAGGGCGATGTTTTTGGTTTCCATGTAAAAATCAAAGCTGTAGTCGCCGCCATCGCGGCCGATGCCCGACGCCTTCATGCCGCCGAACGGGGTGGGCAGATGGCGCACATTTTCCGAGTTCACCCAGATCATGCCCGCATCGATATTCTGGGCCATGCGCAAGGCGCGGGCGCTGTCGTTGGTCCACACATACCCTGCCAGGCCATAGGGCACCGCATTGGCGATGTGAAGCGCCTCAGCCTCGTCCTCAAACGGAATGGCGGTGAGCACCGGGCCAAAGATCTCCTCGTTGGCGATGCGCATGGACTGGTTGGCATCGCCAAACAGGGTGGCTTCCACGTAGTTTCCCGGCGAGGGGGCGGGGGCGGCCATTTTTCCCCCGGTCTTGATGCTGGCCCCATCGGACTTGGCCACTTCGAAATAGGACGTCACCTTCTCCAAGTGGCGCGGGTGGATCAGGGGGCCGAGCTCGGTTGCCGGATCCAGGGGGTGGCCAAGGCGAACCTTGGCGGCGCGTTCGGCCAGCTTGGCGGAGAATTCATCGTAGATCGAACGCTCGATAAGCACCCGGCTTGAGGAGGTGCAGCGCTCGCCGTTGAGCGAGTAGATCATGAACACGGCTGCATCCAGGGCCCGCTCCAGATCCGCATCGGCAAACACCACCACAGGGTTCTTGCCGCCCAGCTCAAAGTGCACCCGTTTGAGGGTTTCAGAGCCCTGGCGCATGATCGCAGAGCCCGTGGCGCTTTCGCCCACAAAGGCGATGGCCTTGATCAGCGGATGCTCGGTGAGGGCCTTGCCGGCAACCTCACCCATGCCATGCACCGTGTTGCAAACCCCTGCGGGCAAACCCGCCTCATGCATAATCTCCACCAGCCGCGAGGCGGTGACCGGGCTCCATTCGGCAGGCTTGTGCACCACCGTGCAGCCGGCAGCGAGCGCCGGGGCGACCTTCCAGGTGGAGAGCATGAAAGGCGTGTTCCACGGCGTGATCACGCCCACAGGGCCAATCGGCTGACGCACGGTGAAATTGATCTGACTGTCCGATGGGGTGGAGAGCCCGTTGTTCGCCTCTGGCGCCTTGTCGGCGAAGAACCGGAAGTTCTCTGCCCCGCGCAAAGCAGCCTTCTGCATGAAGCGCAAGGGCTGGCCGGTGTCGAAGCTTTCCAAAAGCGCAATCTCTTCGGCATTGGCCACCACCGCGTCGGCGATGGCGTGCAGGATCTCGCGGCGCTCGGCACCCGGCGTTGCCTTCCAGCCGGCAAACGCCTCGGCGGCGGCTTGTGCTGCCTGGTCGATGTCATCAGCCGAGCCCTCGTCGGCCTTGCAGAAGGGCTGATTGTCAATGGGGCTGGCCACATCGAAGCGTTTTGCCGCCTCTGCGCGGGCACCGTTTATGAAATGGCCCACGCCATCCTCACGAAACCGGGCGAGATAGCCCTCCAGCTTGGCCAGGTTGGCCTGGAGTTCGGGCGAGCCTGCACTGCTCATCTCGTTCATGCCGCACTCTCCTCTTGCCGGGCCTTCACGGCCTCATGCAGGTTGTTCTTCTTCCAGCTCGTATCCGGGTTGATCTCTACAATCTCAAACGAAATGCCAATGGGGTGGGCGGCAAACACATCCTCAAGCGCTGCTGTCAGCGCGGCAAAGATGGCGTTGCCGGCTTCCTGGCGCACCTCCACGGGCCGCCCAGCACCAATGCGGGCGGTGAGGTGCACAAAGCCGTTGTCGGCATGCCCATCGGCGATCTCATAAGCTTCGCGCCGGCTCGCGCGCGTGCGGCAGCCGCCTTTAGGGAACACACCGGTTTCCAGCGCCGCTCCGTGCACGGTGTGCACCAGGGCCTGAATGTCCAACACATCATCCAGATTGGCCGAATATTCCAAAATCAGATGGGGCACGGGGCGTCCTTGAAGAGGTCGTTTGCAAGAATGTAGTTAACATGTTAAATAAATTTCGTCAACGCAGAGTCACGGAGCCATCGCGAATGATTTCCCTCGACAAGACCGCTTTGCGCGGCTCAATCCCGCCGCTGATTACCCCGTTCAGAGATGGCGCGGTGGATTATGACGCCTACGCCAAGCTGGTGGAGTTTCAGGCGGCCAACGGCTCTCATGGGGTGCTGATCAACGGCACTACATCTGAGCCTTCGTCCCTCACTGTTGAGGAGAGGAACCGGCTGGTTGACGTGGGCGTTGAGGCAGCAGCCGATGACCTCACTGTGGTGGTGGCCACGGGATCGCAATCTTATGCGGAAACCGAGGCGCTGACGCTCCATGCGGCCGCCAACAGCCGGGTGGACGGCCTGCTCATCGTCACGCCATATTACTCAAAGCCTCCCCAACGCGGCCTGGTGGCCTACTACGAGGCCCTGAGCGCCCTGCACGGCAAGCCCTGGATGATCTATCACATTCCTGGCCGGGCAGCCGTGGACGTGAAGGTGGAGACGGCGCGCGCGCTCGCGCAATCGTGCCCCACCTTCGTTGGCATGAAGCATGCCTCGCTTGATCTTGGATACGTCTCAGACCTCATCGAGGAGCATGGGGACGAGTTCCGCATCTTCGTAGGGCTGGAGGAGTTGTCGTTCCCGATGATGGCGGTCGGAGCCTGCGGGCTGATGAACGCGGTGGGCAACCTGCGCCCCGGACCGTTGTCGCAAATGTGTGAAGCGGTTTGGAAGGGGGATCTGTTCGGCGCCCGCGATCTGCACCGCCGGCTGTTTGAGATCAACAAGGCAGTGTTCTACGACATCAACCCCATCCCCATGAAATACATGATGAAGCGGCTTGGCATTCTGCCTGCGAACGAGCATCGCTTGCCGTTGCTTGCCGCATCTGAAGAGCTTGAGCGCAGGCTGGATGATGTGCTTGAACGGGCAGGGCTTTTGGACGGCAACTCAGTGGCGGCAGAATGAAACTCTTAAGCTTTTCCCACGGCGGATATCAAACCTTCGGTTGCCTTCAGGGCGATCATGCACTGGACCTCGGCAGCACCCTGACCGGCGGCCTGCGCAGCCTGCAGGCGGTCATTCAACAAGAGGCACTAGGTGCCTGTGAAGCGGCTAAGGCCTCTGCGCCCGCGGTTCCCATAGACCAGATCGAGTTTTTGCCGCCGGTGCGTAATCCCGGCAAGATCCTGTGTGTGGGCATCAACTACATGGACCGCAACGAGGAGTACAAGGACGGAACGCCCGCTCCCGCTTACCCCAGCCTGTTCATGCGCACGCCCGACAGTCTGGTGGGCCACGGCCAACCAGTGTTGCGCCCGCCGGAGTCCGAGCAGCTGGATTATGAAGGCGAGATTGTCATTGTCATCGGCAAGAAAGGTCGCCGTATTCCAGAAGAGACCGCGGCTGATCACATCTTCGGGCTCACCTTGATGAACGAAGGCTCGGTGCGCGACTGGCTGCGCCACAGCAAGTTCAATGTGACACCGGGCAAGAACTTCCACAAGTCAGGTTCGCTTGGCCCGGTGGTCGTCACAGCAGACCAGATCCCTGACCATAACGACTTGCGCGTCCAAACCCGGGTGAACGGAGAGTTGCGCCAGGATGGCCACACCGGCGATCTGGTGTTCCCGTTCACGCGCATCGTCAACTATATCTCGACCTTCATGACCCTGCATCCAGGCGACATCATCGCCACGGGCACACCAACTGGCGCAGGCGCCCGCTTTGATCCGCCCAAATGGCTGAAGCCAGGCGATGTGGTGGAGGTCTCATGCGACCCCATTGGCGTGCTGCACAATGTGGTGGCCGATGAGGGGGCTTAAACTGTGATGCCCCAAAGCGCCTCCAACCCCCGCGCCCCTGCGAAAGCAGGGGCCCATAGCGCCGCGCGTGCTGATCGCGCCAATGGATCCCTGCTTTCGCAGGGATGCGGGTGGGTCGCTACCGTTGTGTGTACCTACGCCGCTATACAGATCAAACTCAACAGGCATTAGCCCATGCGTGCGCTTGAACACTCTTTGCCGCTGAAACTGCTGATGGCCCGCGAGGCGGTGATGGAGCGCTTCCGGCCTCATCTTTTGGCCGCCGGCGTGACCGAGCAGCAGTGGCGCGTGTTGCGCGCCCTGTGTGAGGCCGATGAGGCCGAAGCGGGCGAGTTGGCCGAGGCGATCTGCCTGAAGATGCCCAGCCTGTCACGCATTCTTGCAGATTTGAGCGGTGAGGGCCTGATCAACCGGCGCAACGGCACTGAAGACAGGCGCTTGCGCCTTGTCTCCATCACCGAAAAGGGCAGGGCATTGGTGGCCAAGATGGCGCGGCACTCAGAAAAAGAGTATGCGCAGATCCAAAACGCCGTGGGCGCAGGTGCCTACGCCGTCCTCATGAACGATCTGCAGGCCACCATCGACAAGCTCAATAGCCTAAATCAGCCCGCACCGGATTGAGCAGCTCCTCGCCGGCCAGATAGCGCTCCATGTTGCGGAAGAACAGATCCAACGTGAGCGGCACGTAGCTGTCTCCATCATCGGCGGAAACGTGGGGAGTGACCACCAGATTGGGTGTGTCCCAGAGCGCTGAGTCCCCGGCAATGGGTTCGGGCGAGAACACATCCAACACTGCGCCAGCCAAGGCACCGCTCTCCAGCTTCTCGCGCAAGGCGGCATAATCCATCACCGGTTCACGCCCCACATTCACGATGCCGCAGCTCCGTTTTAGCATGTCCAGGCGCTGGCGGCTCATGAGCCCGGTGGTTTCCGGCGTGTCGGGCACCGCCAGATAGAGATAGTCCGCCTTGGGCAGCACGCTGTCGAGCTCGGCGATGGTCACCACCTCAGAACACCCCTCAACCGGTTTGCCGTGGCGGTTGACCCCGATGATGTGAGGTCCAAGAGGGGCGAGCTTCCTGATGGCCGCCCCGCCCAGGCTGCCTGTGCCCACAACCACGATGGTGCTGGCGGCAATGGGTGTGGAATAAAGGGATTCAAAGCTATGCTTTCGTTGGTTGGTGATGATCGCAGGCATGTTGTTGTGCAGCATCAGGACGGCCATCAGGCCATACTCGCCGGCCTTGTCCGCATGCACCCCCTTGTTGTTGGTGAGCGCCACGCCGTCGGGCAGCCAGTCCATGGGCAGCATATGCTCAACGCCGGCCCCGATGCAGTGGATCCATTTGAGCTTTCTAGCGATGGCGCCCAGACCCTCTGTGGGCAGGTTCCAGGTGAGCAATATGTCCGTGTCGGCCATGGAGGAGGCGAAGTTGTCCTCATCCCAGTCGATGACCACGTTCATCCTGCCATGTAGCGCCGGATAGGCCTGGAGCGCGGCGTCAAAACGCTCCTGGGTGATGGTGAACACCTCTTCGCCTTCCGGCGTGTTGGGGAACGAGCCTTCGGCCCAGCGGTTGTTCTTGATGTGAACCTTTACGGGTCTAGCGCTCATTGAAAGCCTGCCGCCTCCATCTCTTTCAGTTTGCCGATAATGTGGACGTCACGCGCCTCAAGGTCCATGGCCTCAACCTCGAACTGCATCTCCATAACTTGGCGGCCAATGCGCTTGATGAACTTGCGGTCGTCTTCTGAATTGCGCATGGGCGCCTTCAACACCGTGTCCTGGCCATAGGTGCGCACGGGCTGGCCCTCCAGCTGCTGGGGTTGGGGAGGGGGCGTGCCTTCCTGCAGATCGCGGATCAGGCGGCGGAGCCTGCGCCGGTACACCGCAACGCCGCGGTCGGTGGGCATCAGGTTTTCTCCCTTGTGCTCGCTGATCGGGCCCATGCCTTCCACCGCCTCGGCATCGGCAGGGTGGCGCTGGCGTTCTTCCCAGGGGCGATCAACAAGCTCGCCCTGTTCAATCAGCTCGCAGCCATCTTTGTTGTTGTACTTATGGGGATCGCCGCGTTCGCCGAAGTTGGCCCAGGCCAGGCTCATGCAATGAGTGTCGTCAATGGGCACCACCCAGCGGGTGAACGAGGAGCGCCCGAAATAGTGCGGGCGTGTGCCGTCCGCTTGAAAAGCCGAACCGGCTTGAGTGAAGTTGGGCAATACGATCTCGTTGACACGCACCCACACATGGTCCTCAACGCGCCTGGTGTTGGAGCCAAGGAACTGGATGCCGCGTTCGAAGAAATCGAGTTCGCCGATTTCGGCCATGCCATCGGAAAACTGAGCGCCTGATATCTGGCTGTGCAGGAACGTGGTGTGCACCGGGTCCATGATCGCATCTAGCACCTGCAGCCAGTTGCACTTATAGTTGATCCGGTAATTCCGTGTGGTGATGTCCGGCACGTAGGTGGCATCATACTCAGGGAAGGGCGGCATCTCATCTGGCGGGCCCATATAGGCAAATATCAACCCGCCATACTGATGCAACGGATAGGCGCCAAGCCGCGTGCGGGCCCTCACCTCGATGGCGGGCTTGGCATCAAGGGCCTCGCCGGGTGTTTCCAAGATCTCGCCATCAGGCGCAAACAGCCAACCATGATAGGCGCAGCGGATGCCGCGATCCTCGCATTTGCCGAATTCCAACGAAGCCCGGCGGTGGGGGCATTGGCGGTGCACCAGCCCGAATTCGCCCTTGGGCATCCTGAACAGAACCAAGTCCTCACCCAGCACGCGGACGCCGAGCGGCAACTCGCCCACATCGCCGGCCACCGCCACCGGCTGCCAATAGCGCCGGAACATTTCCCCGCACGGTGTGCCTGGTCCCACGTGGGCCAATTCCTCATCATATCCCGGCGACGCGGCTTGGGCATAACCGGCAAAATTCTGAGCTGATTGCATCTCGCCATCTCCTCTGACTGCGCGATCAATAATTGGAGAATTAGAATATTGACGTATCCGCAAGTCAAGACTAATTTACTTCGGATTACGCAGTTAAAATCGATTGTTCTTCGAATTTCGCAATATGAGGCAGATTATGGTGGCACGCCCGGGCAGAGTGGCACGCGAGATCACCGGCATCGACGCGCGCAAGCTTTCCGAACGCCCCGCGCGCCTCACTGACATTTCATCACCACACGACACGTTGAACCGCTCCATCATCGGCATGCTGCAGCAGGATGGCCGCAGGCCGTTCGCCGAGCTCGCCGCCGAGCTGGACGTGTCGGAGGGCACCATCCGCAACCGGGTGAACGGCATGAACCAGGCCGGCATGCTGCGCATTGTGGCGATCGCCGATCCGGTGGCCGTGGAATATCAAACCGACGCCATGATGGGCGTGAAGATTGCTCCGGGGCATACCCCGGGGGAGGTTGCCGAGCGACGCGATGCCGGTGACGGTGGCCGGCAAGCCGGTGCTGCTGGTGAAGAACACCCAAGGCGGGATTTCGCTTTCCACAATGTTTGCCGGCACCGCTGCCTGCAACTGGTGGACCAGCCAAAAAATGCGGGCAAGCTGATCCGCTGCCCGTATCACGCCTGGGCCTATGACCTGAGCGGGAAGCTGCGCGCCTCACCCTATTTGGTGGTGCTGATCTGGATCAGCCAGATGGCTTCGAGGGGGGCGAATACGGACTCTGGTCGATCCGCACGGCTGTTTGGCATGATTGGATATTCGTCAATCTGGATGGTGCGGCCGAACCCTTTGAGAGCTACGCAGCGCCCCTGATTGACCGGCTCAGCGGTGTGGACTTTGCCAAGGTAAAGCCCATTGGCATGCTCGATTTCGGCTAGATCGCCACCAACTGGAAGTTCATCATGGAGAACTTCATCGAACCCTATCACGTGCAGTTCGTGCACAAGATGACCACCCGCCAACCGCTCAATGAGCACTACACGATTATTGATGGACGCTGCGTTGGCAGCGCGGTCGACCTGTCGGAAGAGCACGGCATGGAAGATAATCTTGGGGTGTCCTCTCGCTATCTCACACTATTTCCCAATTTTATCGTCGGGCGCTATTTCCCCGACCAGTTAGGGGTCTATCTCAACGTTCCTCTGGGGCCGAACCGGATGCTCCAAAAGCGCGCGCTTTATACCACCGAGGGTCAATCGCTCAGTGCCACGGACATCAAACGTCTCAAGGGGTTATGGTGGGAAGTTCACAAAGAAGATCATGAAATGTGCGAACGCATGCAGGTGCTTCGGCGCACCGATTATCCAGATGGCCGCTTCACCAACACCTTCATCGGCTATGGCCCGGAAGCTGAATTCCCCACGTTGGAGTTGACCCATAATTGGGATCAAGGCGCCGTCTATGACAAGGGCGACGGTTGGGGGCACATCTGCATCGAAACATCGGATGTCTACAAGGCATGTGAAGACCTTGCAGCTCAAGGCGCCAACATCACACGTCCGGCCGGGCCCATGAAGCACGGCACCCGGGTGATCGCATTTTGCGAAGACCCGGACGGCTACAAAGTCGAACTCAATGAAACCATTCTCAACACCCCAGGCACGTAAAGGAACACACCATGGGAAATAAACCGCAACTCTACAAATTCACCGAAATCGAACACAGGCTCCACACCCTGGAGCCCGGCAAAAGCTACATCAAACCGTTCGTCACCAGCGCGGTGTCCGACACCATGTGCGGCGGGCTCAACTTCCTCAACGAGGTCTCCGTGCCGTGGGACCTGACCTGCGATGAAATCATCTACTGCATGGAAGGTACGTTCCGGCTCACCTGCGATGGCGAGAGCTATGAGTGCAGCCCGGGCGATGTGCTCTACGTGCCCAAAGACAACCACATCGCTTATGAGTGTGATGAGAAGTGCGTGATCTTCTACGCTGCCTATCCGCACGACTGGAAGCAGCAGGCCGGCATCACCTTTGTTCCCGGCATCGACCCTGAGGACATGCCCAAACCAGCTGAATAGCTTGAACCGGCATCAGCCTGCACTTGGAGAAAGACAATGAGCGATATCTATATCGAAAACATGGCCGACGCGATTGAACGAAATCGCGGCAAGATGGCCGAGGTCAAGGCGCGTCTGGAAAAGGCCGGGGTGAAATATCTCTTGTGTTCGTGGATCGACTTGCTGGGCGTGCCGAAAACCAAGCCCGTGCCCATGTGGGATTTTGAAGCCTTGTGCCTGGGCAAGGGCCCGCAGTTCGCGGTGCACTCGGTTTCCTTTGTGCCTGAGCTTGGGCCGGCCGACTCCGACCAGATCACCATCCCCGATTTGGACGCGGTCTATATCTGCCCGTGGGACAAAACCCAGGCGATGATTTTTGCCGATCTCTACTGGGAAGGTGCGCCCTACAACATTTGACCACGTATGGCGCTGAAACGACAGGTGGCCGCCGCCGCCGACATGGGCTTGCGGCCCATGGCCGGTGTTGAGCCTGAGTTCATGGTCATGAAGTATGACGAGAACGGCGCGCCGGTGAAGGCGTTCGACAATGATCCCGTCATGCCCGGTGGCGGCAAGCCGCGGCGCCAGGCATGGGGCTATGATGTGGAGGCCTCCATCGACAGCATGGGTTATCTGGGCGAGCTCGACTGGGACCTGCACGACGTTGTGGCCGAGGGTGCATACTCTCAGTTTGAACTCGATTTTGGCTACACCAACGTGGTGGAGATGGCCGACCGGCTCACCTTCCTGCGCGTGTTGCTGAAAGAAATCGCCAAGAGGCACGGCATGTTCGTCACCTACATGCCCAAGCCCACCATCGGCGACTGGCGGTCCGGTGCCCACATCAACTTCTCGATCCAGGACATCAAGACCGGGGCCAACATCTTCGGCGACAGCAAGGATGGCTGGGATGACCGGGTTTACCATGCCATCGGCGGTTTGCTGCGCCACGGTGGCGGCCTCTCGGCCATCACCTGTTCCACGGTGAACTCCTACAAGGGCCTTGTGGCCCGTGTGCCGGTTTTGAGGGCGGGGTCTACACCTGGGCCCCAACCCATGTGACCTACGGGCCGAACAACCGCTCAGCCATGCTGCGCATGCCGCAGAACCGGTTCTGCATTGAGAACCGTGCAACGGACATGTGCATGAACGCCTATCTGGCCATGGCCTGCACAACGGCGGCAACGGTCGAGGGCATATCGCTCAAGACCGATCCGGGCCCGCCCTTGGGCAAGGACCTCTATCAGATGAGCGAGGCGGAGTTCGACGAAGCGGGCATTCAACGTCTGCCGCGCAACCTAGGTGATGCGGCCACGCTTCTGGAAGGCGATGACCTGTTCAAAGCCGCCATCGGTGAGCAGATGCACAACTCCTTCATCCAATACAAGCGCGATGAATGGGAGCGCTATTCGGTATCCATCTCCCAGTGGGAGATTGAAGAATATTTGCGCTACTTCTGATCTGTCGACAAATCAAGCCGCCCTCTTTATTCAAAAAGAGGGCGGTTTCAGGTCTATGATTTGAAGCCGCGCCTTTGCCTGATATATCCGCCGATGGCACCCCCAACAGTGGTCGCAATAGGCGTGCCCCATGCGGTCGCCGGATTCTCGAAGAGCCCAAGGAAATGGCCGAGAACCCCGCCGAGGATGCCGGCAAAAAAGCCGACAATCGCATACTTCGCCGGCAGGCCGAACGCGTCCAGCTGATCAATCATTCCACCGATCTCCTTTGGTTGGGCAGGCGTCGCTCACTTAGTATCATAGGCCCTGTCGCGCCAACTCACAGTGCGTCCTGCCATCCTGCGGAAAAGGGCGACCCAACTCAACACCAGCATGAAGCCGACCCCAAGCGGATGGAGCAAGGTGCCCAACAGGGATTGATGATAGCGCAGCGCCAGAAGCAAGCGCAGCGAGTAGGTCAACAAGCACGCGGCGATCGCCACGGCAGGATCGCGTCCGGTGGCGAAAGCTACAATCACCAACACAAGCGGCAGAATGTGGCCGCCCACCAAAAGCACCGTCCAGATGGGCAGCGCAATGGGCGTGGCGATGCCCTCATGTGCGTTCTTCATGAAGCCGGCCCAGATGCCTGCCACATTCTCATACATGCGCGTGGCGCACAGGTCGGTGACGTTCACCAAATCCGTCATGATCCCGTTGCGCCGGAACAGACGGGCAAGCGACACCCCATCATGCATGGTGCCTTTTATGGGCTCGTGCCCACCGATTTTCTCGTACTCGGCCTTGCGCACGCCGATAATTTGGCCCACTGCCGCACCGAACCCCGGTGATTTGAAATGGCGCATGCCGATAAAGGGCAGATACCCCAACAGCATCAGGTGAATTGTGGGGATGACCACGCGTTCCCAAAACGTCACGGTTTCCTGCAGTGGTATGCCTGAGATTAGAGCCGCGTTGTTATGCGCCAAATTGCCTGACAATCGTGCAAAACAGTCCGGCGACACGATCATATCGGCATCAATGAACACCATATGCTCGTGGCTGGCCTGGGTGCTGAGGAAATGACACGCATGGTTCTTGCCGCCCCAGCCTTCGGCCAAAGGCGGCGTGGACACCAGTTTGATGCGGGGGTCGTCTTTTGCGAACTCGCGGACGATGTCAGCGGTGCTGTCTGTTGAATTGTCGTCAGCCACGATGAGCTCAAACTCAACCCCTTCGGTCTCCTGAATGGTTTCCAGGGCGGGCCGGATCCGGGCTTCTTCATTGCGCGCCGGCATCAAGACCGACACCGGCGGCACCGTCCCCTCAGGCACCTTCGGCGCGCGGAACAAGAAGAGGTTCCAAACGCAAAGACAATAGGGAATGAACGCCAGCCAGAAGGCGATCCAGCACAATGTCAGCCAGCTCATGATTTGTCGTCCTCGTGGGCGGCGGAAAACTTCTGTCCTCGCGCCAGTGCCTTAACACGGCGCCAGGCATCATACGCAAATCCGACGCCTGCAGATCCGCTTTGGAGAGCGGAAAACCGCTCCGGGTCCCGGCTCATGGCATCCATGGCCAGTTTGTCTTGGGTTGTTTGCAGGGCCATCTGGAGCTGATTTTGCCAATCGTCCAGAGGTTTGTCCCGTTCGCTCACGCTGTTCAAGGGGGTGCCAAAGCGGATGAGAAGCTCCGGTTTGCTTTCGTTCCAAAAGCAATACTCCAGCGCAAACGGCAGGAACGTAACTTGGCCGGCGTCCCGTGCCAGGTGGGCAATGCCCGGCTTGAAGGAAACGGGTCTGACCCTGGCATCGGAAAATTGTCCCTGCGGTGTGAGCCACAGGCTTGTCATCTGTTCATTGAGCAGACCGTGGGAGACATTCAGAAAATGCACTGCGCCCCGGGACGAGTCCTGTTCGATAGGGTACAGCCCGATTTTGCGCATGAAGCTGTATTTCTCCAGCGCGGCCGCGTCGATTGGGCCAAAGCCCCGCCGGTCGGAGAACAGGGTCCTGGACAGGTAGAACATAATCAGCGGGTCCCACCACGCTGAATGGTTGGTGTAGGCAACAAGCCCATGGTCGGGCGCAACCTCAGGGGGGGCGCCGTCGCGGGCCAGGCGGATGCCGTGGAAGTTTTTTGCAAAATAACGTTTGAGGTAGCGCTCGAATATCCGGCACACGGCTGGGCTCAACCGTTCCAGGGTATCCTGCGCTTCTTGTTTCTGTTTTTCTTCTCTAGCTGGGCTTACCATGGCACACAAACGTTTGTCCGTTGCGGAGCGCGCCGATCATACGGTGAAAGAGAAAAGATGGAAGCAGCTTTGCAGATTTTTACCTAGGAGGCCCGCTCGAGCTGCAGATCTCCGGCCGGAGGGATGTCCTGTTCGCGTTCAGCCTGTTCCAGGCTGACGCCGAGATCTTCTGCCATCAGGTTCGCCGAAATGCGCGCGCTTTCAAAAATCACCGGCAATCCGCTGCCCGGGTGCGTGCCACCGCCCACCAGATAAACCCCGTCAAGGTCTTCAAACCGGTTGTGCGGACGGAACGTCAGCATTTGGGTGAGGGTATGGCTGAGGTTGAAGGTGGCGCCGTTGTAGACGTCCAACTCATCCTGCCAACGCTGCGGCGTCATGATCTTTTCGGTAACGATGCGTTCGCGAAGGTCGGTCAAACCGATCGCCTCAAGCCGCTTGAGCGCAAATTCCCGGAACTTGGCCTCAGCTTCGGCGTTCCATTCGGTTTCACCCTCAAGATTGGCCACCGGAACCAGCACATAGAGCGTGCTCATGCCGTTCGGCGCCAGGGTTGAGTCGTTGACCGAAGCGTTCTGTACGTAGAAAGACGGGCTTTCCGGCAGCACCTTGCGGTGTTGGATCTGGTCGATATTGCCGTGCAGGTCTTCTGACAGGAAGATCGTGTGGTGGGGCAGGTCGTCGTAACGCCCCTTGATGCCCAGATACATCATGTATGTGGAACAGGAATACTTCTTCTTCTTGATCGACTTGTCGGTCCAGCGTTTACGGATCCTGTTGGGCACCAGAGTTTTCATGGTTTGGGCAAAGTCAGCATTGATCACCATGCTGTCGCACTCATAGCGGCCCTTGGCCGTTATGGCAGAGCGCGCCCGCTTGCCGTCAAAATCTATGCTCTCCACACCTTCAGACAGCTTGATCTTCACGCCCATGCGCGTGGCCAGTTCGGCCATCTTGTCCATGACCGCGCCGCACCCGCCGATCGGGTGATAAACGCCGTACTCATATTCCAGGAAGGCCAGAATGGTGAACAGGCTGGGGCAGTTGAACGGCGACATGCCGAGATATTTGGCCTGGAAGGAAAACGCCTGGCGCACCCGGTCGTCAGCAAAATAGCGCCTGAGGTCGCCATCGATGGACAGCTGCGGGCGCAGCATGAAGATCGACTTCATGACTTCCGGCTTCACAAAATCCATGACGCTTTCAAAAGCGCTTTCCAGAACCGGCTTGAAATGTGCAAGTTTTTGGCGGTTTTCGTCCATGTAGCGCTGCAGGGCAGGGGCATCGTCCGGCGCGATCCGGGCAATTTCCTCCATCATGGCGCCAATATTGGCCTTGGCATCCAGGTAACCGCGGTTTTCGAACACCAGCCGGTACATGGGATCAAGCTTTTTCATGGGCACCTCAGCCCAGAAATCAAAGCCGCAACGTGCAAAGATGTTCTCGATCACCGGCGGATAAAGAAAAAACGTCGGTCCGATATCGAACGTGAAACCATCTTGTTTGATCTGGCCTGTGCGTCCGCCAACCTGGCCCCGCTTCTCCAGCACCGTGACATCGAGCCCGCAATTGGCCAGCAACATCGCAATAGCCAAGCCACCAGGGCCCGCGCCAACGATCACGATCTTTTTCTTGTTATTCTTCATGTGAGACTAAACTTAAGCCTACCCTGTCATACTCAGCACAACGGTCCCCACCGTTTTCACCCACAGCCATTCCGTAGCGAATCACACTGCGTCAGGCCAATACCTCAGCGATATTTAGCCTAGCTTGTGCAATGCGAAAAGACCACCAAGCCCACTTTCTGGCGTTCTAGGCAATTTTTTCCTAGAGTGTCGCCAAAATGTCATTCTATATCAACGCAGTCCACTATGTCTCATTCAAAAAGCGTCTCGTATATGCTCTTGCCACTAAGGTTAACGCCCAGAAGGCTCTGAAACCCTAAATTCCCGGTTCTTATGGCTGGCAGCCGCCGCCCAATGGATGTTTGATCTGCAATGACGCCAATTCGCATACAAAACCTCACAAAGAATTATGCCGGAAAACCGGCCGTGGCGGGGGTCTCCTTTGAAGTCCAGGCGGGCGAAACCTATGCATTGCTGGGCCCGAATGGGGCCGGCAAGACCACCACTATCGAGATTCTGGAAGGATATCGTCGGCGCGATGGCGGCGAAGTGTCGGTTTTGGGCGCAGATCCGGGGGTGCAGGGCAATGGTTTGCGCGAACGGATAGGCATTGTGCTGCAAACCACGGCCCTGGAGCCTGAGCTTACGGTTGAAGAGACCGTCACGAATTTCCGCAGCTTTTATCCCAATCCGCACTCTGTTGGGGAGGTTTTGGAGCTTGTGGACCTGGGGTTTGCCTCAGCCACCAGGGTGAAGGCCTTGTCTGGCGGTCAGCAAAGGCGTCTGGAAATCGGCCTCGGGCTGATCGGCAATCCTGATCTGGTGTTCCTGGATGAGCCCACAACCGGGCTCGATCCGGATGCCCGGCGCAATATCTGGAACTTGGTCCTTGAACTCAACGCCATGGGCAAGACCATCTTGCTCTCTTCCCACTATATGGATGAAGTAGAAGCGTTGGCCCACCGGCTTGCCGTGTTGGTGGATGGCAAGATCAAGGCGGAGGGCTCGCCGCAGTCTCTACGAGACCAGCACGGCGCCTACACTGAAGTGAGATTTTACTTGGGCGAACGCCCTTTGCCTGAAAGTTTTCCGCCTGCCTTGCGCAAAATTATCCACACCGAGCGCGGCTGGGTGATTTTCGAGGTGCCAAACCCCACACCTTTCCTGGCCGACCTCACCAATTGGTCGTTCAAGGAACAGTTCGAATTGCCCCATTTGAGCGTAACCCAGCCCAGTCTGGAAGAAATCTACTTGAACCCGACGCGCGGCCGCCGGGGTGCAGCGCGCAATTCCAAACAGGCGGAGATTTAAACCCACATGTTACTGCTTCGCCAAACCCAACATCAGCTCACGCTGTTCTTGCGCCGTCCGGCCGCTGTTTTCTTCGTGGTGGCCATGCCGCTCATCATGTTCCTGGTGTTCGTCATTCTGTTCGGCAATGAGCTGATCCCGGAAACCGAGATCACCACAGCGCAGTTTTACGCCCCGGCGCTCGCCGTGTTCGGTGCGGTGATGGCCTGCTACACCTATCTGGCCATCTCCACCGCCACATCGCGCGATCAGGGCGTGTTGAAGCGCATTCGCGGGACGCCCCTAAAGCCGGCCATCTATATCTGGGCCCGCATTCTGGCGGTTACGGTTATCGCCATCGCCGCCGCCCTTTTGGTGATGGTTGTGGGCAACCTGTTTTTCGGTGTGGCGTTCTATCCTGAAAAGCTGCCCATGGCGCTGATCAGCTTGTTCCTAGGCTGCTTGAGCTTCGCCGGGCTTGGCATGATGGTGTGCGCCTTTTGCCAAACCTCCGACACGGTTCAAGCCGTCACCAGCGCCACGGTATTGCCGCTGGCCTTTCTCTCAGACGTGTTCATCCGGCCGTTCCGCGATGTCCCCGTGTGGGTGACCTGGATTGCAGACACCTTTCCGCTCAAGCACTTCTCCCTCGCATTCGGCCATGCCTTCCGCTCTGATATGGGCGGCAGCGGCTTTGTCTGGGCTGGCGGCGAGGAGACATATACCGCGCTTCCGCGGCTCGCCATCATGTTGGCCTGGGGCGTGGCGGGCGCGTTCATTGCGGCCAAATTGTTCAAGTGGGACCCGAAGGGCGAGATTTAGCGTTGCGCGCCTGCGTTCTGCGAGGCGCGCTTCATCCGCACTCTGAAGAGTGGGCACATTCGATCACAAAATCTCCCCTCAGATCATAATATTTCCGCTGCCGCGCCCTCATCCCGGCCCGCCATCGCCTCATGGGCTTCCTAGGTTTGCCTCTGCGGATCGCTTCATTCTGGAGCGATTACACGGATGAAACAACACAGGAGTAGACCTGATGATGAAGAAAGCTTTTGTAACTGCAGCAGCCCTTGCCATGTTGGCCGGGCCAGCTATCGCAGGCACCTTCGACGAAGATGCCAAGATGATCCAGGACACCGCCGCATCTGCACAAATCTCTGACGCGGACAAAGCCAAAGTCATGGAACTGACCGCGGTTGCCAAGCAGCAGAACGATGCTGGGCAATCCGATCAGGCAGCTGCAACGCTGAACCAGGCAAAGCAGCTTCTCGGCATCAACTAATCGATTAGCCGTGCTCCACCACGGCGGGCAGGGCGCCAAAAATGGCGCCCTGTTCCTCTATTGCGTTCTAGGCACGGTTGCCAATTATCGAACTGAGAACCGCGCTCCAGTCGGGCATCTTTTGCCCCGTTTTGCTCATGGCTTGGGCACCGAAGTATAAATTGGTGATCGCAATGGCCTGCTGCACCAGGGCGGCCTGGTTCGCCACACCTTCGCCGCTGCCAAGCGCGCCGGCAAATGCGTCCTGCAATCTCTTGCTCATGCTTGCTGCCAGTTGAGCCACATCCGGATCACTCGGCGCCAGCTCCACCATGGCATTGCAAACCAGGCACCCGCGCCGTTCGCTCTCGTGGGCTTCAAGTTCGATGGCGATCCGAACATCTGGAAGATCGTGGACAACAAGCTCTATCTCAACCTGTCCAAGCCGATCCAGACCCGCTGGGAAGGCGACCAGTCCAACTTCATTCAAACGGCAAAAACCAACTGGGTGAAGATCAAGGGCGCAGAGCCTGCAAGCCTGCAGAAATAACCATCCCCGCTGACCGTTTCCCCTTCAACGGTCAATTAAGAGCAGAGCACTTGCTCTGAGTGCTCTGCTCGTTTTTTTGGCGCTCTCTATTCGTCGCCCGGCACACCGTAGGACGGGGCTTGGGTGGGATCCACGGCCCGGTTGAGATAGTCGACCATCTGCGGCTCGTATGCCGTCCACAAACTGCGGAGCTGGCCCACCGGGTCGTTGTCATGCCAGTCCACCCTCAAATCAACCAACGGAAACGGATGCTGGTGCACCACCAGCAGGGCCGCTGAGTGCACCGTGCCTTCCTCGCCGCCGCCAGCAAGGCCGGCCTCAAGGGAGCCCAATAGCCGTTCGGCCAGGTGCGCCTCTTCGTTCAGCGCAAACGATTCGGTCATGGCGGCCGGCACACCGGCATCGGCCAGCAGGTTTCCTGCCGCAAAGCAATTTTCGGCCGCAGATTCGGCGTTCACGCCCAAGATGTTTGCGCCGGTGAAGCTTGCCGTGCGGCCTTGATTGTCCACCACGGTGAGCTGGCGATAGTCGAGGTTGCGCCGTCCGCGGGTGATATGCTCCAGCGCTTCTTCAGCTTCGAATCCGGCCTCAAGCTCATCCAGCAAGAGGGCCCCCAATGCCGGGTCGGTGATATTCTGGGTGGCAACCGCGCCTGCACCCGCCCGGGCATGGGGGCAACGCGCGCCGACGCAAATGCTGGAGGTGGTGATGGCCACACCAAAACTGCCCGAGCGCAGTCCACGGCCGACAATGGAAAAGGTCATGAGGGAGCTTTCTGCTGGGTGAAGAAGGAGGCACCTTTTGGATACTGCGGGATGGCGACGGAATATTCCTCCGTGCGGATCATCCCCTTGTCTTCGCCGCGCACGATCATGCCTTCATGATGGTTGGGAACCGGGTTTGGCGTCAGCGGAATGGCATCTGCTGCCGAATAGACTGTGATCAGCAAGGTGCGCGGATGGTCAGAGAGATTGGGGCCCGATCCGTGTGCCAGGCGCGTGTGCATCAGGCAGACAGAGCCGGCCGGGCCGGCACACCGCACCGATTTCGCCTTCATGTCATCAGCTGTTGCCTCATCGATTGCCCCGGTGAACACTCCGTCGTGCCAAATCGGATAAAGTTCACCCGTGTGCGAGCCCGGCGCCACTTCGAGCGGGCCGTTCTCATCGGTCACCTCGTCCACCATCAAAAGCGCCGTGATGATGTCTGAGTTGGTGTGGGGTGTGAAGGGGAAGTCCTGATGCCATTTCACTTCGGTGGCTGCGCCCGGCAATTTTGAGTTGATCTTGTTGTGGTGGTGTTTCACGTCCGGCCCGATCAATTCGGCCACCATGTCGGTCATGGCGCTGTTGCGCATGGCATCCAGGCAGGCCGCAGACACATCGCAGGGCGCGCTGACCCGGCGCAGCGCCGGTTTTTCTGCCGTGTGCCCGTCCTCCAGATCAAACCGGGGGCGCCCATCAGGAGCCTCGCCGTAGCTTTGGGAGTGTCCTTTGCTCTCTTCCACCCAGCCTGCAAAGTCCGCCCGGATTGCAGCCAACTGCTCCGGCGTCACGGCATTCGCAACGGTCAACGCACCATCACGCCAAAACTGGTCTTTCTGCTCTTGCGATAGAACGCCCATCTGCCATCTCCCTCAGTCTGGAATAACTGCGGTTGCCTCAATCTCCATCAACCATTCCGGCCGCGCAAGGCCCGCCACGAAGAGACCGGTTGAAACCGGGTGCACACCCTTCAGCCATTTGCCGATGGTGCGGTACACCGCGTCCCGGTCTTCGCGCCGAACCAGGTAGACCTGAATGCGGCAGATATGATCGAGCGAAGAGCCGGCTTCCTCCAGCAGCATTTTGACATTCTTCATGGCTTGCTCGGTTTGCGCCGCAGGGTCGTCCCCGCCCACTGAACCGGCCGTTTCCAGGTCTTGGCCCACCTGGCCACGCACAAACACCATGGTGCCTTGTGCCTTCACGGTTTGGCACAGGTCATTGTCCAGGTTTTGCTCTGGATAGGTGTCCTTGGTGTTGAATTTGCGATACCGCTCGTGCGCCATGCTTGCGCTCCTCCCGTGTGCTGATTGTTTTGCCCGCAGTTTCAGAAAGAAGCTGGTTGTGTCAAATAGGAAATTGCACTTAGGTGCTTAGGAATAGGCGAGCCAGTCAGGACAAAATATGACCCAAAAGGTTGAAATTGATAACGCAATTCAGCGCAAAGACCCATTTGGCAAGGTTTCAGAACCGGCCTATTCCGGCGTCCTGAGCTTCCTGCGTTCCAAGTATACCAAGGACCTGGAGGGCGTTGATATTGCGGTTACCGGTGTGCCCTTCGACACGGCGGTGACCCACCGTCCGGGAACCCGGTTCGGCCCGCGCGCCATCCGCACCGCGTCAACTCAGATCGATTGGGACAGCCCCTATAACTGGGACTTCGAGGTGCGTGATCATATGGCGATTGCCGACTGCGGCGATGTCCTGTTCGATCACGGCCGCCTGGGCGAGGTGCCTGATATCATCGAGATGCATATTTCCGCCATTCTGGAGAAGGCCAAGACCACACTCACCCTGGGCGGCGATCATTTCATCACCTATCCGATCCTGAAGGCCTACGCAGCCAAATACGGCCCGCTGTGCCTGCTGCAGTTCGATGCCCACACCGATACCTGGAACGATGAGGGCGGCGAAGACCGGATTGACCATGGCACCATGTTCTATCATGCGGTGAAGCAGGGCATCGTCGCGCCGGAACACTCTGCCCAAGTTGGCATTCGCACCAAGAACCGCGACACCATGGGCATCAACATCATTGATGCCAACGAGGTGCACCGCGAGGGGCCGGAAGCTGCTGCGGCAAAGATCAAACAGATCGTGGGCGACCGGCCCGTTTACCTCACCTTTGATATCGACGGTCTTGATCCGGCTTATGCTCCGGGCACAGGCACACCGGTGATCGGCGGTCTCACGCCCTATCAGGCCATGACCGTGCTGCGGCAGATTGCCGGGATCAACTTGGTGGGCATGGATGTGGTAGAGGTGGCTCCGGCGTATGACCCGTCTGGCGTAACTGCGCTGGCGGGCGCCACCATTGCCTACGAACTGCTGTCGCTCTACGCGTACCCTCATATTGATCATTCTTGAAAGAAAGCATCCACCCATGTTGTCCAACTCAGCCAAAGAGCTCTGGGAACTAGACCGCAAACACCATCTGCACCCCTGGCAGCATTTCGACAGCTTCGGCGAGGAGGGCGCGCTGCTGATTGACCGCGCCGAGGGCTGCTACATCTATGGCGCCGAAAAGGGCGAGCGCTACTTTGATGCCGTTGGCGGTCTGTGGTGCACCCAAATCGGCCAGGGCCGCAAGGAGATGGCGGACGCCATCGCCGAGCAGGTGATGAAGCTGGCCTATTCCAGCCCGTTCACCGACATGGGCAACACCCCGTCTGCCGAGCTGGCGGGCAAACTGGCGGAGATGGCTCCAGGCGATCTCAACCACATGATGTTTACGCTCGGTGGTTCAGAGTCCAACGACACCGCCTACCGGCTGATCCAGTTCTACCACCGCAGCCGCGGCATGGAGACCAAGCGTCATATCATCTCGCGCAAGGGCTCCTATCACGGAAGCACCCACATCTGCGCCTCAATCGCCGGCAAGGCCGCGGACCGGGTTCCAGAGTTTGAATATATCTCCGATATCGTTCACCACCTGTCCTACCCCAACTTCTACCGCGCCCCTGAAGGCATGAGCGAGGCGGAGTTCCTGGACTTTCTGGTGCAGGAGCTTGAAGACAAGATCATCGAACTGGGCCCTGATAATGTGGCCGCGTTCTTTGCAGAGCCCATCATGGGGGCAGGGGGCGTGATCGTCCCGCCCAAGGGCTATCACAAGCGCACCCACGAGGTTTGCCAGAAACATGACGTGCTTTATGTGCACGATGAAGTGGTCACCGCCTTTGGCCGCTTGGGTCATTGGTTCGCCTCTGAAGATGAGTTTGGCATCGTTCCCGACATCATCACCTGCGCCAAGGGTCTGACCTCAGGCTATCTGCCGCTGGGCGCGACGATTTACTCCGACAAGATCCACGAGGTGATCTCCGCACCCGGCAAAGACCGGCTCTTCACCAACGGCTACACCTACTCAGCCCATCCGGTCTGTTGTGCCGCCGCGTTGAAGAACCTGGAGATCATGGAGCGTGAGGACATTCTGGCCAACGTGATGGACGTCGGCGCCTATTTCGAAGAGCGCCTGCAAACCCTTGCCGAGCTACCGATCGTCGGCCAGGTGCGCGGCAAGAAGATGATGATGTGCGTGGAGAACGTGGCCAACAAGGAAACCCGCGAACTGCTCCCAGACGAGGTGAATATCGGCAAGCGCATTGCCAACGAGTGCGATGAGATGGGTCTGATGGTGCGCCCGATTGGTCATCTCAACGTCATGTCGCCGCCGCTCATCATGACCCGGAACGATGTTGACTTCGTCGTGGAGACCTTGGGCAAGGGCATCTCCAAGGTGACTGGCGATCTGGTCGCCAGTGGCGAGTGGAAGGGCTGACGGAGCGCGCGCATGTCCAATGTTCTCATCACTGCGCTCTATAAGTTTGTCGCGCTGCCGGACTATGAGGCGCTTCAGGCGCCGCTGCAGGAGGCGTGCCAGCAAAACCACGTCATGGGCACATTGCTGCTGGCCCGCGAAGGCATCAACGGCACCATTGCCGGGCCACCTGAAGGGGTGGCCCGTGTGCTCGATCATCTGAAGGCCGATGGGCGGTTTGCGGATCTCGACCATAAGGAATCCTGGGCAACTGAGATGCCGTTCCTGCGCATGAAGGTGCGGCTCAAGAAGGAGATCGTGACCCTGGGCGCGCCGGAGGCCGATCCCACCTGCCAAGTTGGCACTTACGTGGACCCGAAAGATTGGAACGATCTTATCTCAGATCCGGACATCGTATTGATTGACACCCGCAATGCCTATGAGGTTGAGATCGGCACGTTCAAGGGCGCGGTCGATCCGGTGACGGCCTCGTTCCGTGAGTTTCCAGAGTTTGTAAAGAACCATGCCGGGCTGGGCACAAAGCCCAAGGTGGCGATGTTCTGCACCGGTGGCATCCGTTGCGAGAAGGCCTCATCCTACATGCTCGCTCACGGCTTTGATGAGGTTTATCACCTGAAGGGCGGCATCCTGAAATACCTGGAGACAGTGCCTCAGGAAGAAAGCCTGTGGGAAGGCGAGTGCTTTGTGTTCGACGAGCGCGTGTCGGTGAAGCACGGGCTGGACGAAGGCTCCTACGACATGTGCCACGCCTGCCGTTTCCCGATCACCGAAGACGATAAGCGCTCCGACAAATATCAAAAGGGCGTCAGTTGCCCGCGCTGCTGGGCAGAAAAATCAGAAGCCCAAAAGGAACGCTACGCCGCCCGCCAACGTCAGATGGAACTTGCCGAAATGCGCGGCGAGGTGCACTTGGGGCAGATTGACAACGAACCTCGCAGCTAACGATCTTCGGCAGCATGCCAGGCACGGACGATATAGGCGTTTCCACCCAATAGCCGATAGCGGAGAACATAGCCCTTGGCTCCATGCTTGATGAGCAGCTCGCGGTAGTTCATATCGGGCTCCCATGGGCGCCCTTTTTCGGGAAACTCAACCAGAGCTTCCGCAGCTTCAACCAGCGCAGTCACAACTCTAAGCGCAGCGGTGGGGCTATGTGGGTGTAGGAAATCTTGTAGACGTCTCAGATCATCAAGCGCATCGGGAAGCCAACTAACCGTCATTGACAGCGTCACCGGCTTTGGCCTCACTTTTCAGCGTGTCTAGCAGACTGCGAACCTCAGCCTGCTCAATGCTTTCTCCTGTGAGCTCAAAACGTTCCCAACGCACGTGCATCAGTTCCTTTTCGCGCTCAATGCCCTCTTCAACCGCAAGAAATTGTTCAACGGCCTGTTTCATTAGATAGTGGGTGGAGCGGTCTCGTGCCTCCCCAAGCGTCTTCAACCTTTGTTGGGTCTCGCTGTCGAGCCGAAGAGCAACGGTCGCTTTGGTCATTCTGTCCGCATCGGTAAAAGTTAGATGTTATACAAAGTATAACACATGCGTTGATGTTGACCAAATTTTCAGTGTGATCCTAAAAGTTCCACGACTCAAATTCTAAAATAAACCTCATAAAGATATGAAATATAATATTTTTTTGTTTCTACTCATTCTCCAAAAGCTTTGGCCAAAAGCCATTCGCCTTCTCAATGTTCTGGTCGATATCGCTCGCCCATTGGCGGCGGACGCGGGGGCTGTAGTTGAGGTAAAGCTTGTCTTTCCAGATGCGCCAGGCCAGCGGGTCCACATCCGACACCGCATTCCGGCTGGCGGCATAGGCGCAGTAGCCGCCATATTGAGGGGCATACTTCCCTGGGCTCTCAAGGAACAGCGCGCGGTTTTCTTCCGAGACGAAAACCCAGGTTGCGCCGTTGTAGGATGCGGTGATTTCCGTGTTGCCCTCCTTGGGTTTGCCGCCTTTCCAATAGGTCATCACGTCATAATCGTTGACCGCCAGTTTGTTGAAGTACCCCAAATTGACTTCAGGGGCGGCTGCCAATGCGCCCTTGGAGAGCATGCAAAGGAGGCAGAGACCAATGAATGCCCTGCGCCACATCACAGGGCGGCCAGCACAAAGACCGCCGTCGCCCCGGCGCCGAAGGCACTGCGGATGGCGTGGAGCGATCCCCAGCGCTCCATCAGCGCGCGCAGCTCCGGCTCCGGCTGCTCTGGCGGCATGGCCTCCAGGCGGCGGTTGATGGGCATGATGGCCAGCAGCGTAAACGGCCAGTTTGCCACCAGGATGATGGCGCCGAGGCCCCAGCGCATGTCGCCGGTCTGATACCAGGTGATGAGACCCGACAGAAAGCCGATGATCGCCAGGCTGGCCTGCATTTGGTAGCCGCTCCGGTAGGACGGCTTCCACTGGGTGAGCATGGCCCCGTCATCAAGCTTCAGGCGGGCTGGATGCTCGGCAAGGTTGATGTAGATCGCTGCACCGGCAAATGCGGCCGCAATGCAAATTGTAAGCAGACCGGTCAAAACCATCGGTCCGGCTCGTGCTGTTCAGACATGTTGGTTCACCTCAATGAAGTTGGCCGTCAAGTCCAGCACATAAATCTGGTGCATATGGGGCATGGCGTAGACCCCGGCGTCGGTATAGAGCACGCCGGCTTCATCAAACCGCCGCATAACTGCCTTAATGTCGGGCACCCAGAACGCCGGATGGCCGCCGATGGTTGGGTTGTGGGCAAAGCCATTGCGCAGGGCAAAGGTCGCATCCGGCCGGTTCAAATGAAGGCCGCGATTATCGTCTCCCAGCGGCAGAAGCGCCAACTGCGCTGGGTCGATGCTCACATCCCCCATGGTCTCAGGAACATGCCAGGGGCCCTCGGGCATGCCCGCCATTTCGGTGAAGAAGGCAACAGCCTCGCGCACATCAGCCACCTGCAAATTGACATGGTGTACGCCCCAACCCCAGTCCTGCTCCCAGGGGTGGTTCCCATCAGTGTCGTCCGCCTCTTGGGCCTGATGAAACTCAATCAGGTTCAATGACGGATCAAGCGTTGTGATGCTTTGGCCATCGCCCGGGGTTTCAACATAGGAGATCGACGCGCGGTCGAGATTTGCAACGACGGTGTTCAGGTCTTCAACGGTGATGGCCAAATGCCTGCCGCCTGCAGGATGAACGATCTGTCCACCCGAAGACCCAACCGAGCGCCGCGGTTTGGTGAGATGTAGTCCGCGGCCTTCGGCACCGAACTGGGTGTGTGCCCCGCCATCGTTGTCGTCGGAAGCTGTGCCCGAGAGGCCGATCAACTCACCAAAGAACCAACGCGCCCGCGTAATATCCTGGGCGCTGAGCGCCACGTGATGAAGTGCCCAGTTCATTTGCCTTGCCTCCCGCCAAGGCGGCGCAGTGAAGCTTAGCCAGCCTCCGCCAGTGCCGCCCGTTGGTCTGCCCGAGCATCGTTGATCACCGTGATCCGGTGCATGCAGCGAGAGGCCGGCAGATAGTCTGCCACAGCATAGTGCTGGGTCACTCGGTTGTCCCACATGGCGATGGACCCATTCTGCCAGCGGAACCGCACTTGATATTCAGGCCGGTTGATGTGGTCGAGCAGATAAGTGATCAGCCGCCGGCTTTGGCGCGCCACAAGCCCGACAATGTGCTGGGTGAAACCTTCGTTCACAAAAAGATAGGGCCTGCCGGTGATCGGATGGTGCATCACAACCGGATGCACCGCCGAGCCGAAGCGGCCATGGGCACTGATGATTTTCTCGTTGGCGTTTGGGCCGGTGGCAAAATTGTTGCGAAAATCGCCCAGGTCATGAACCGCGGTCATGTCGGCAAGATCGGCCTTCATGCCATCGGGCAGAGCGTCGTAGGCGGCATACATGTTGGCCCACTGGGTGTCGCCACCACACTCAGGGACTTCTCTCGCACACAAGATCGAGGCGAAAGGAGGGTTGGCCTGGTAAGTCACATCCGCGTGCCAGCCGTCAGTATCGGGCGGCGTCTTTGCATCATTGGCCAGAACCATGATGTTCTCAAAGTCCTCCACATGGGGGTAAACCGGGTGCGGAGGTTGCGGCTCGCCGAACGAACGAGCAAGGCGCAGATGTGCCGCTGGCGACAGGTCCTGATCGCGGAAGAAGATCACAAGATTGTCGATCAGCGCATCGTAAATTGCATTTATCGATGCGCTGTCCAAATCGCGGTTGAGATCTATACCTGATAGCTCGGCGCCAATGGTGGGGGTGAGTTTTGAAACCTTGAGGTCTTTGGCAGACATGAGCGGGCTCCTTGATCGTTTGGAACCCCAAGCGTATCCGCAGATCCAAGGCCGCAGCAAGCCCGAAATTCTCAAGTGTCCTTGCCACTGTGTTGCAAGAGGTCTAGCACCGGCCGTCCGGACTCTGTCGTCCTCGGGCTTGACCCGAGGACCCACCGCGGAACCTCCTGAATTCTGCGACCCCGGACCCTCGGATCAAGCCCGGGGGAGGCACAATGATTTGGTACAGATCGAGCCAGAATCGAAGGCTAATGTTAAAAAGCAGCACGTTAAGCACTTCAACACAGCCGGAGACCATAATGATCGTCAGAAGCCTCAATGACATTCTAGATAGCGAACGCGATGTGCGGGGTGATGTTTGGGCCAGCCGCCGCTTCCTTCTTGCCGAAGATGGCGTGGGGTTCACCCTGAACGAAACCACCGTTGAAGCCGGGGCAGAACAGCACATGTGGTACAAGCACCACATTGAGGCCAACTACGTTATCGAGGGTAAGGGCGAGGTGGTAGACGTCGCCACCGGAGAGGTTCACCCGCTGACCGCCGGCACCATGTACACGCTGGACAAGAACGACAAGCACATCCTGCGCGCAGAGACCCGAATGAAGATCGTGTGTGTGTTCACACCGGCGCTCACCGGGCGCGAAAAGCACGATGCAGATGGTTCTTACCTGCCTGCTGCGGACTGACCGGGCTCAACAGACCGTCTGAAAACGTCAGCGGCGGTGGCAAGGGAAGGTATGTGAATTTGCCACCAAAAGCATGACTTTTGCGGTGTGGCTTCAGCTTCCAAAATGGCGGATTTCTGAAAAAAATGAGACGCTGCGAAACGAACCCAATTTCGCGTAAGTTTATGATTGGGCGTTGTAATTAGCGCTATATGGCCTTTATGAGTGACTTAGGCATGATCTCTGTCCGCTCAGCGCTTGTCCAACCAGGTGCACAATCGGTCCATCGCCGTGCGCAGACTGTCGTGCGAGCGGGCAAAGCAAAGCCGATACCAGCCATCTTCGCCGCCGGGGCCAAACGCGGTGCCGGGGGCAAGCCCCACGCCCGCCTCATCGATCATCCGCCGGGTGTTGGCGTCTGAGCTGTCCATGCCCTCAACCCGGAAGAAGAAGTAGAACGCCCCTTCTGGTCTCTGGTACTGAACGTCGCCGCGCGCGCCCAGCGTGTCGAGCACGATCTGCAGCCCCGTCTGAGCGCGCTCCAGCTGCTGCGCCATGAAGGGCTCGCCTTCGTCCAGGGCCACGGCCGCTGCCGATTGCATGAACGAGGCGACGCCTGAAGTGTTGTACTGAATGAGGTTCTCCACCACCTGGCCAATCGATTGCGGCGCTTGAAGCCAGCCGATGCGCCATCCGGTCATGGCCCAGTTCTTGGAGAACGTGTTGGCCAGGATCAACCGCTCCTCCGGCTCGCAGCATTCCAAGAGGGAAGGGGCAATGGTGCGGTTGTCGCCATCGCCCGGATAGTAAAAGCGCGAGTAGACCTCATCTCCAAGCAACCAGATGCCGCGCTTGCGGCAGAAGTCGCGCACGGCAATCAGTTCGTCTGCGCTGGTCACTTTGCCAAGGGGATTGGAGGGGCTGTTGAGGCAAATTGCGCGGGTCCTGTCCGTCACCGCATCGAACAACCGGTCCAAATCCAGCTGCCAAACCCCGCTTTCAAACGCCATCGGCACTTCCACCGGTTCGATCTGGAGCATGCGCATGGGCGCAGCATAGTTCGGCCAGGCTGGGCTTGGGATCACGAGCTGGTCGCCAGCCCCGGCAATGGCTTGCAGCGCAAGGTGAATGGCCTGCATGCCGCCGCCGGTGATGAAATAGTTCTCCGGATCGTTGGGCACGCCAAACAACCGGTTGTGGTAGCGCCCGAGCGCCTCACGCAAGGTTGGGATGCCGCGTTGCCAGGTGTAGAAGGTTTCGCCGCGGGCCATGGCCTCAGCGGCGGCGTTGCAGATGAAGTCCGGGGTGGGCAGATCACCCTCGCCAACCCAGAGCTTGATTGCATCCTCGGCCTGCCAGGCATAGTTGGCGACGCGGATGATGCCGCTTTCCGGCTCGTCGCGTACGTCTGGTTTGAGCGCGTCGAAAACCGGGCCAATGTCAGGAGCCTGCTGTTCACTCATCGCCATCTTCCGCTGCTGTCCAGTTAACGTCCGGGGCAAGCCGTGGCGTTAACACCGGTCCTGGCAGAAAACAAGTGATGAGCTAGTCACGCCATTAAAATAGCCCGGATGGTCACCATCCGGGTTTTTCGCTGCAACTTTGTGCAGGCAGATTATTTGCCGTCTTTCAGAAGATCGCGGATCTCTGTCAGAAGCGCAACATCGGCTGGCGGTTCTGCCGGGGCTGCTGCTGCTTCTTCCTCAGCGGCAGCCTTCTTTGCGGCGTTCATGCCTTTGACCAGCATGAACATGATCCAAGCCACAATGATGAAAGCAATAAGGGCGTTGATGAACAGGCCGATATTGATGGTTGCCGCGCCTGCGTCTTGGGCGGCCTTCAGAGTGGCGTACTCACCGCCGCCAAGCGCGATGAACATGTTTGTGAAATCCAGCCCGCCGGTGAAATAGCCAACGAAGGGCATGAAAATGTCCCCCACCAAAGACTTCACAATGGTGCCGAACGCGGCACCCATGATGATGCCAACGGCCATGTCCACCATGTTGCCCTTGACCGCAAATTCCTTGAATTCCTTGAGCATAGCTCTGCCTTTCTACGTCGTTCCCTTGCCCGCCAATAATTCACCGGCCGGGCAAAATTTCCCCATGACAACCCCTCGTTGCCGCACAACTTGTACTTAAAGTGGCATCACCTGTTCAAGCGCTGTTTGCAAGCGCCCACATGTTCTGTGCTTACCTTAGGTCAGCCTCTAATTTTGTGTTTTGGCCTTTAAATCGTTGAGCTCGGCCTTCAGGTCCAGCGTAGCTTTTGCTTGAACAGCAAGCTTTTGGTTTGCGTCTTCAAGCTGGGCATCAAGCTTCTTGATGTCTGTCTGTGCAGCTTCAAGCTGTGCCCGCTGTGTGGACACGGCCGTTTGCGCTTCTGAATTTGAATTGGCCAGTTGACCCTTGAGCTCGTTGATCATCGTGTCAGAGCTGGCCTTCGCAGCGGCCATGGATGCATCTGCTTCCGATTTTTGCGTCGCCATTGCGGCTTTCAAGCTCGCCACCTCTTCAGACAGCTTGGTCACGGCGGTCTCTGCAGCAGAGAGTTTTGATTTTTGGGTTTCCATCAAAGCGGAGAGCTTTGAGTGCTCAGCTTGGCTTTTGGACAGATCCGACTGGGCTTTGGCCACCGCATTTTTATGGCGTGTCGCCTGAGCCATAATTTCGTGCTTTGCGGTTTCCTCTGCATCAAACGCAGCAGCGGCAGTGGCTTTTTGTTCAGCCAGCATGGCCTCTGCTTCAGATTTCTGTTTGGCGAGCTTGGCTGTAGCTTCGTCTTTCGTTGCGGCCAGAGCCTTGCCAGCCCCGCTTCTTACTTTTTTAAGGGCAGCTTCGCCGCTTTGCTTTGCGTCGGCGAGGGCTTTTTGTGCATCATCGGCGGCCTTTTTTGCAGCTGCAAGGGCCGCATCGCCGGCCTTTTTCGCCTCTGCAAGGGCAGTTTCGCCGGCATTCTTTTGCTCGCTCAGAGCGCCCTCAGACTTGGATTTCTGCTCCTGCAATTGCCCGCTCAGCGAAGCCACCTCAGATTTCAGGCTGCCGGTGCCTGAGTTACCAACGAAGTAACCGACAATTGCGCCTGCAACCACTATTGCAGCGTATGTAAGGCCTTTGCGGCTCGTCTCATCCATGCCGTACCCTCCCGTGGGTTCCCTGTTATGTTTGTTTGCTTAAGGCGCAAGGTTGTTGCCGCACCCAACTTTTCGTAGATCATTGTTCTATACCACGCTCCCAAGTCAGGCTAGACCGATTGTGGATAGAACCTTCCCGTGACGCGAGATGAATAAGACTGTGCGAAAGATCCTTTATGTTGTCTTGGCGATGCCGATCATTTTGGTTGCCGTGCTGATCGGTTTATGGTGGACGGCAGCGGACCTGGACCGGCAGATCGATTTTCGCAAAACCGTTCTGGTGTCCACCCCCAATCAGTACCTGGTGTGCCCGCCGGATTATTGCAAAGACAAGCCCCACATGATTTCTCCGGTTCTCCAGGTTCCGCGCGCTGAACTGGAGAAGGCGTGGGATGCGATGATGGACAAAAAGGTTGATTTCGTCCGCCTAAACAAGAGTGGCCTGCCGCACCGGCGCCACTATGAACAGCGCTCTAAGCTGTTGCGGTACCCCGACCGGGTCACAGTTGAGTTTCAGATACGAGACGATGCCACCTCGAGCCTGGCAATCTATAGCCGTTCGAAGTACGGGTACTCTGACGGCGGGGTTAATGAAGCGCGCGTGAAGAGCCTCTTGCGGGATCTTAGAGCACAGCTACCCTAAATTTCGTTTGGAATGAGATTGGTACCGAGAGAAGGCAGAGCTTAAGACATGATTGAGGGTCGTAGGACGGGCGTTATGTTTGCCATTGTTGCCGGGCTAGTGGCGAGTTGGAGTGTTTCTCTTCCCACGAGTTCACATGCAGGCGATAGCGGTGTTGCGGTTAAGGTGGGCGGTGAAATAGATCTGGTTGCCTGCGGAAGCGAGGGAGAGGTTTATCGCTTGAACCCCGACGGGGACAATTTTCTCGCGGTTCGGATCGGCCCTGGTTCAGCGCACCCGATGAAGGACAAGCTTACGTCCAAAACCCAAGTCTACATGTGCGACCAGAACGGTGCCTGGGTTGGCATTGTTTATGGACCAGATGATGCTGATTGTGGGGTGAGCAGTCCGATTGCCGAGCGCCAATCCTATGCCGGGGCCTGCGCCAGCGGTTGGGTCCATGGCCGCTACATCAAGCTCATTGCAGGCTAGATACCCGGTGCGTTGAACACCGACGTCGTCATTGTGGGCGGCGGGCAGAGAGCAGAGGGGCGCACTTTCGATCCGACTTTCCTGAGTGCTCAGATGCGAACTGGCGCGGAAATATCGCAGCCACGTTGCGGGGTGGTAACCTGAGTTTTCGCTATGATCCGATCGTTTGATACAGCGATGAGGAGCTTAGCGCGAGGGGCGGGGCGAGGTGCGTTTGGCAGCTGTTGATGCGCGCGGGCGCGAGGGTTTGCGGGCTGGGCGCTCCAGATCTTCGATAATGGAAAGTTCCGCCATTTCAAGCAGTTTGGTCGTAGAGTCCAACCTCAGGTTAGAGGCATCATCTCTCGCCTGCTCAATACTCGCCAACAGCTCTTTCAAACGCGTACGCGGACTGCGTTTGCCAAACTTGCGCCACATCTCAATCAACCCACCAACCACTACGCAAATGCGTAGCAAAACTCAGATCAAAAGATTGGCCTGACGTCAACGTCTAAAGCCCGGTTTCGTCCAAAATTGGCTATTTGGTGGCGAAATTGTGATTGAATGCGCGTCGAGCGGGACCTGTCTCCCGGCCGGCGCTCAGTTCACCGGCGCATCCAGATCAAAGTAAACGTTGCCCGTCTCCAGCATTTCTGCCGGGTTCTGCAGACTTGCGCGCAACGACACCAGGCTGACCTTGGTCGCTTGCACAGTCTCAGGTTGTTGACGGATTATGTTTGCTGGCGCGTCCTGAAAATCAACAGTGACAGCGCCGGCCAATACCAGCAGTCCGAGCGTGCTTGAACGGGCCACCGCCTGGTTTTTCGTGTACCAACTCATACTCAAATACCCACCTACTAACGCTGAAATTTTTCCATGTGCGGGTTAACAAAACCTTGCAATACTGTGACAGATTTGCCGCATTTGTAGCCAACTTTGATCTGTGTGCTAGGCTGGTCCTCTTAAACAACAAACGGGAGATACACATGTGCGCCCCAGGATGTATGCAAGTCGTTCACGACCGGCTGTCGAGACGAGGATTCTTCTCTGTTGCGGCTGCCGCGGCAGCCACAGCAACAGTGGCATCGAGCCTGCCCGTTGCCCCAGCCAATGCGGCGGTCAACGGGTTCTCCAAAGTGGTGGACCTCACCCATGAACTCTCCGCGGAGTTTCCGACGTTTTCGGGTGATCCCGGCATTGCTTTGCAGAAGGTCTACGCGTTCGAAAAAGAGGGCTTCAACCTCAACCGGTGGAACTTGAACGAGCATACCGGCACGCACATGGACGCGCCGATCCATTTCTCCGCCGACCAGGCAGACGCTGCGGGCATCCCTGCCGACAAGCTCGTCCTGCCCCTGGTGGTGGTGGATATTGCAGCGCGCGCGGAAACTGACGTGAACGCCCAATTGACGCCCGACGATCTGAAAGCCTGGGAAGCCAAACATGGCACCATCCCGGCCGGCTCCTGCGTGGCCTTGCGCTCGGGCTGGGACAAGCATGTGGGTTCCGACAAGTTCCGCGGTGCAAAAGACAGCAGTTTGCACTTTCCGGGCTTCCACGTTGAGGCGGCCGATATGATGATCGAGCGCGGCGCAGCCGGCATGGCATCGGACACCCTGTCGCTGGATTATGGGCAGTCGAAGAAGTTCTCCACCCACTACAAATGGCTGCCGTCGGGCAGGTGGGGGCTGGAGTGTGTCGCCAATCTGGGCGATGTGCCTGAAGCCGGCGCAACCATCGTCGTGGGCGGTCCCAAGATTAAGGGCGCCACCGGGGGCCCAACGCGGATCTTTGCGCTGGTCTAGGCTGTTCAATTCTCAGGAGGGGCGGCAGTCGCCCCTCTTTTGGGGGGCTGGGTAAAATTGCACTCAGGCCTGAACGGCCAGCACAGCAGCTTCTGCCTTCTCCAGGGCCTCTGTGGCTTCAACCCATTCTGTTTCAGCGTCCTGCAGATCCTTGGCGGCTTTTCCCCGCTCCAGCACCAGTTGTTGGGCTTTGTCGGGTTCTTTTTCATAAAGGCCCGTGTCGCCGAGGTTCGTATCGATCAAGCTGAGAATTTCGTTTAGTTTCTGCATCTTAGATTCGATTTGTTGAATCTTTTTCTTAAACGGCTGCACCTTGGCCCGGGCATCAGCAGCTGCGCGTCTGCGTTCTTGCGGGGTCAGCTCTATGCCGTTGTGCACCGTTGTTTCAGGTTCTGAAGGGGTTGCTTCAACATCTGAGCCGTTGGCGTCAGGTACATCTGCCCCCTTGGCTTTCGCTGCTGCGGCCTTGCGTTCGGCTCGGGCGGCGCTGAGGATCAGTTTGGTGTAATCGTCCAAATCGCCCTCAAAAGGTTTGATGGTGCCCTTGTTCACCAGCCACAGCCGGTCGGCGCAAGTTTCTATGAGGTGGCGGTCGTGGCTGATCAGGATCACGGCGCCCTCATAGTCGTTGATCGCGTGGATCAAGGCTTCGCGGCTATCCACATCCAGATGGTTGGTCGGCTCATCGAGGATCAGGAGGTGAGGGCCGGCAAAGGAGGCCATGGCGAACAGCAGTCTGGCTTTCTCTCCGCCAGACAGTTTGCCGGCCTTGGTGTCGGCCAAGTGAGCACCAAACCCAAGCGCACCGATCTTGGCGCGGCGCTGAGCTTCGGTTGAGTCGCGCATCCGCGCGCGGATGTGGTCGTAGGGGCTCTCCCCGGGATCGAGCTCGTCGAGCTGGTGCTGCGCAAAGTAGCCCACGTCCATTTTCTTGTGATGGCGCATGGAGCCCGCGCTCACCGACAGGCGGCCGGAGAGCAGCTTGGCAAAGGTTGATTTGCCATTGCCGTTGGCCCCGAGCAAGCCGATGCGGTCGTCCGGATCCAGCCGCATATTGAGATCGCGAAGCACCGTGATATCGCCATAACCCACTTCCGCATCCTCAAAGCGCACCAGGGGCGGATTGAGGATTTTCTTTGGGGCGGGGAACAGGAACGGGGCAACTTGGTTCTCCGCCATGGCGGCCACCGGCTCCAGCTTGGAGAGGGCTTTCAGACGGCTTTGCGCCTGGCGGGCCTTGGAGGCCTTGTAGCGAAAGCGGTCGACAAACGCCTGCATGTGGCGGCGCTGGTCATCCTGTTTCTTTTTCATTTTCAGCTGCAACGCCTGCTGTTCGCGGCGCTGGCGGTCAAACGTGTCGTAGTTGCCCTGATAGAGCGTCAGGTTTTTCTGATCCAGATGCAGGATGCTTGAAACCGACGTGTTGAGCAGGTCACGATCGTGGCTGATGATGATCAACGTGTACCGGTAGTTCCGGAGAAAGTTCTGCAGCCAAATTGTGCCTTCCAGATCGAGATAGTTGGTTGGCTCATCCAGAAGAAGCACTTCAGGTTCGGAAAACAGCGCGGCGGCCAAGGCCACACGCATGCGCCAGCCGCCAGATAGTGAGCCGCAGGGCTGCTGCTGTGCAGCCTCGCTGAAGCCCAGGCCGGCCAGAATTGTTGCGGCCCGCGACGGGGCTGTGTGGGCGCTGATATCGGCCAGGCGCATATGGATTTCGGCAATGCGGGAGGGGTCTTCCTGGGTTTCCGCCTCGGTCAGCAATTGATCGCGTTCCGTGTCGGCGGAAAGCACATGGTCGATCAGGCTTTCCGGTCCGCCCGGGGCTTCCTGGGCAATGGCGCCAACCCGCCAGCTTGCCGGCACATTGATAGAACCGCCGTCTGTGTTTATCTCGCCGAGAATGATCTTGAACAAGGTGGTCTTGCCGGTGCCGTTGCGCCCGACGAACCCAACCTTGTGGCCCGCCGGAACAGCCACGGAGGCGCCATCCAGCAGAAGCCGGCCCTCGATATGATAGGTGAGTTCGTTGACGTGAAGCATGGGCGTGGCACGTAGCCGATAGAACGCGGCCCCGCAATAGGCTGAGGCAGTTAATTTACATCCGTGATGCTTATTCGGTCAGGCTCGCGCCATGTCCCAGACGTTCAGACAGCGTCTTGGTGGCGTCGATCAGCTTGGGTGCGTGGCCGCTCAGTGCATCGATATCGTGACGCTCCACCAGATTCCAAATGCTGATGGCCCCCACCGGGCTGCCTTGCGATCCGAAGATGGGAGCAGAAATCCCGGCAACTTGCAAAAATTCTTCCCGGTTGCATAAAGCATATCCACGGGCCCGGATTTCGTCCAATTCGGTCTTGAGGGCGTCAGGACTGGTGATCGTGAACTCGGTGTACCGTTCCAGGGGCAAAGCCTCCAGCAGGCCAGCCTGCTTTGCCGGATTCTGATGTGCCAGCAAGACCTTTCCAGCCGCGGTCGCGTGAAGCGGCGAACGTTCGCCCACCCTGGCTGCCAGGCGGTAGGGTTCGCCGGCCTCAACGGTTTTGAGATAGAGCGCCGAAGATCCATCGAGGATCGACAGGGCAACATGCGCGCCGCACTGCGCGCAAAGGCGTTCCATGGCGCTTGCACACAAAGCGGGCAGATCGTTGGTCCTGAAGACCCCAGCCGCCCACCCGGTCAAACGGTTGCCCGCAAAGTAGGTCTGGTTGGTCGCGTCATAGGCCACCAGGCGCTCTTCGCGCAGGATGGAGAGAATTCTATGGGTCGCGCTTTTCTGCAGCCCCGTTGCCTTGGCAATTTGCGTGAAGCTGAGCGGTTCGCTGCGAGCGCACAAAAAATCGAGCACCAGGGCGGTTTTTGAGACAATTGAGCTTGTCGCCATCTAACAGCTCATCGCTGCACGAAGTGATTGACAGAAGGATCTGGGCACATTTAAATGTTCTATATTACGGAAAGTGAGTTCTATAATATAGAACTATGTGAAGGTGATCAAGCGATGATGGACACGAAAAGTATCGCTGTGCGATCAGGCGGTCGGCGCGCGTGCAAAGAGCGCCGGAAGAAAGCCGCCGAAACGGTCACCATGAGCCCGGGCACAGAACTTGGCGCCTCCTTTCAGCCCTTAACTGCAGCAGACGTAGAGAAGGTTCACGGCGCAGCCTTGGACCTGCTGGAAAAAGTCGGCATGGGCTCACCCACCAAGCGGATCGCCGAAGCCGCTCTTTCCAGAGGATGCTCACTGGATGAGAACGGCCGGTTGATGTTTCCGCGAGCGCTTGTGGAAGACGTCATCGCCAGTGCCGCCAAAAGCTTCACGGTGCACGGCCGCCAGTCAGCATTCGATTTTGAGGCCCGCAACGGCAAGATCAACATGTGCACGGGCGGGGCAGCGGTGAAGATGCTGGACCGCCAGACGCGCAAGTATCGCCCAAGCATCTTGCGCGATCTCTATGATCTTGCCCGGTTGTGCGACACCCTTGAGAACATTCAATGGTTTGCCCGGCCGGTTGTTGCGACGGATATTGAAGATCTGTTTGAGTTCGATGCCAACACGATCTACGCATCCGCGGCCGGCACCAACAAACACATCGCCACCAGCATCACCGCGGGCGAGCACGTCCAAAAGCTTGTCCCAATGCTCGATGCGTTGGCCGGAGGGGAGGGCGCGTTTCGGAAGAGACCGTTCTGCACGGTGCACGCCACCACCGTTGTCTCGCCGATGACTTTTGCAGAGGACAGCCTGGACGTGGCGTGCGCAGCGGTGGAGATCGGCATGCCGCTGCATTGCCTGACAGGCCCCCAGGCCGGTGCTACCGCCCCCGCCGCCCTTGCAGGCAGTCTGGCCCAGGTGTGTGCCGAGGGGCTGGCCTCGCTTGCCGTCGTCAACTTTCTCCAGCCAGGCTACCCGGTTGTGATGGGAAACTGGGCCTTCGTGTCTGACTTGCGCACCGGGGCCTTCAGCGGCGGCGGCGGTGAGCAGGCCCTTTTGGGCGCAGCATCAGGGCAAATGTCAGCGTTCTATGGTGTGCCCGGCGGTGTCGGTGCGGGCATGTCGGATTCCAAAGTTCCGGACAATCAGGCCGGCTTTGAAAAAGCGCTGACCATGGTGCTGGCGTCGCTCTCTGGAGGCGGGTTTGTCTATGAGTCCGCCGGAATGCTGGCCAGCCTGCTCGGCTGTTCCTTTGAAGCCATGGTGATCGACGATGACATGCTCTCCAGCATCCGGCGCATTGCCCGCGGCATTGAGGTGTCTGATGAAACCCTCTCGGTGGACGTGATTGCCAACACGGTGAAGGGCCCTGGCCATTTCCTCGGCGCGCAGCAAACCATGGAACTGATGGAGACCGAGTTCATCTATCCACGCCAAGCAGACCGCTCCAGCCCGGACGATTGGGCGGATGCCGGCGCAGAAGACATTTGGCAGCGGGCAGCCCAAAAGGTGGAGACGGTGTTGAACGATCATTATCCGCGTCAGATCGACAGCGCTGCGGATACGGCTATCCGTGATGCCTACGACATCCACCTGGACCCTGTTTGGACCCGAAGGGGCAGATCATGACAGAGAAGGTGCAAACGGTGGTCATTGGTGGGGGCATCGTCGGCTGCAGCGTGCTCTATTGGCTGGCCAAGCTTGGTTGGACCGACACCCTGCTGCTGGAGCGCCGCGAACTGACCTCAGGCTCTACCTGGCACGCGGCAGGCAATGTCACCTATTTCGGCCACTACTCGAGCATCACCAAGCTCTACGTCAATTCGGTAAGAACCTATCTGCAAGCCGAGAGCGAAAGCGGCCAACCGGTCAGCTTTCACCCCGCCGGCAGCCTGCGTTTGGCAACCACTGAGCACGAGCTTGAGGCGTACAAACGCCTTGAGCCGCTCTATGATGAGATTGGCGTGGATTACGCCGTGGTTGGGCCAGATCGGATAGGCGAGCTACATCCGCTTTTGGATGTAACCGGTCTTCATGGCGCTGCCCACACACCCACCGACGGTCATGTTGACCCAACCGGCGCTACGCACGCCCTGGCGAAAGCCGCCCAAAAACTGGGTGCCCGGATCAAGCGCCACACGCCGGCGACTGATATCAGACGAGGCAAATCCGGTTGGGTCGTTTCAACCGCCGACGGAGAGGTTGAGGCAGATAAGGTGGTTGTGGCCAGCAGCTTCTGGGCCCGCGAGATGTTGGCGGGATTGGGCTTGAACCTGCCGCTCTATCCACTTGAACATCACGAGGTGATCACCGGGGAGGTGCCCGGCCTCGCCGAACTTGGCTTTGAGGTGCCAACGGTGCGCGATCCCTGGGCACCGTCCAACACGCGACAGGAACGCAATGGCTTCTTGTGCGGCGTTTACGAATCCAATCCGAAATTCTGGGCCGTGGACGGCATTCCTGCCGACTTCATTGAAGAGCTTCTGCCGCCGGACATGGAGCGCTTGGAGCCCCATCTGGTGCGCGTTATGGAGCGCTTGCCGGCCTTTGGAGAGGCAGGCATCAAGACCGTCAACAATGGGCCCATCTGCTACACGCCCGATGGTTGCCCGCTGTTGGGGCCTGTTGAAGGCCAAGAAGGGTTGTGGCTGGCCACCGGATTTTCCATCGGCATCGGAACCGGGGGAGGATCAGCTGAATATCTTGCCCATTGGATGGTGAATGGCGAGCCTGAATATGACTTGCCCCTCGTTTACCCATCGCGCTTTTCCAACGATTTGACGCGTGAGCGCTGCCTTGAACTCATTCGCCAGACCTATGCCGCTGGCTACGTGACGCCCGGTTGAGATTGGGCTGGCGGGGGGAGCGTTCACGAAAATACTATCCAAAGACATTTGATTGCCACAAAGGATTTGTCTTTCATGCGTTCCGTTGTCTGACAATTGTCACAATGGACCGACAGGTTTGCTCCAGCGAACTTTGTAGAAAAGGGATCATCCTCGATGAAAGCACGTATCCTTAGGGTGGCATCCGCCGCCGCACTGGCCGCCACTTTGTTTGTTGCGGCACCAATGAGCTCAAATGCTGCGGAATATACCGTGGATCTCTCACATTCGTTTGTCCACTTCCGCACCAAGCACCTTGGAATGAGCTGGCTGATCGGTCAGTTCAACAAGTTCGAAGGCTCCATGAACTACGACCCTGCCGCCGGAACGGACGCGCAGAACATTTCGCTGACCATCGACGCGGCAAGTGTCGATACCAACTGGGCGGACCGCGACAAGCACCTGCGCAGCGGCGATTTCCTCAATACGGACAAGTTCCCCACCGTAACCTTCAAGAGCTCAAAATTTGAAGGCGACGAAAAGGGCGGGACCTTAACCGGCGATCTCACCTTGCTCGGTGTCACAAAGTCGATTTCCTTTCCGATCACGAAGATTGCCGAAGGCAAGGACCCTTGGGGCGGCTACCGCGCAGGGTTTGAAGGCAAATACAACTTGGCGCGCAAAGAGTTCGGCATGGGGTACAACCTTGGGCCGGCTGCGGAGATCATCGAAATGCATTTGATGATCGAAGCGATCAAGAACAAATAGCCGTTTGAACACAATGCCGGGCTCGCCATGAATGGGCGGGTCCGGTATCATTCGCTTGTGGACCTGTACAACACAAAAAACCGTTTCGGGCTGGTGTCCAAGCTCCTGCACTGGCTGATTGCGCTCGGCATCATCGGGCTGATCTGGCTTGGCTGGTGGATGGTGGGACTCAGTTATTATGATCCCTGGTACAATTCCGGCCTGGAGCTCCACAAAGCCTTTGGTCTGATTGTGCTCTTGTTGGTCTTTGCCAAATTCTGCTGGCAGATCGGTAATCGCCCGCCAACGCCCGGCGCACAACTGAAACCCTGGGAACGCATGGCCTCGGCGGGCATGCATTGGGCTCTTTATGTGTTGATGGTTCTGGTGCCGGTCACAGGCTATGTGATCACCACATCGGCCGGGCAGGGGGTGTCTATATTCGGACTGATTGAAGTGCCGGCGATGTTGCCGCAATCAGAAACGGCCCGCGATGCGGCCATCTCAATCCATTACTATTTTTCGTATGGAGCCATTGCCCTGATCTTGGGGCATGCGGGTGCCGCCTTGAAACACCATTTTGTGGACAAGGACGACACCCTGATACGCATGACATGGGGTAAACTAACCGGACGCTAGAGAACGTCCACGCGCACCCGAGCAACGCCTGAATTGGTCATCCCAATTCTGCGAGCTGCGCCGAGCGACAGATCGATAATCCGCTTCCCGATGAACGGGCCACGGTCGTTGATGCGAACCACAACACTCTTACCTGTACGCAAGTGTGTGACCCGAACCTTTGTGCCAAATGGCAATTTGCGGTGAGCTGCCGTCATGCCGTGCGGTTTGAACCGTTCGCCATTTGCAGTCACTTTTCCAGATTTGTAGTAAGACGCCACACCGGTTTGTCCGGCGTTTGCGGGAAGGGTAGCAAAAAGCAGCAAGGTTGCTGCACCTGCCGCCGCGGTTGCGGCCAAGCAGGTTTCGATGTTGAGTAGTCTCATACGAATCCCTCTCGTTATGTAGGGCGGCTTCTCGCAGCGAACTGAGACCGAATTTCGAGAGGACTTAGGCAAATTAATGGCATTGTTGTGATCATTTTCTGGGACTTTCCCTAGGGTAATGCGCCCTTTGATCAAGGTGAATTATTCACCACTGTACGCCGCACGGTCGATATTGTAGGGCCGAATTGAGCAAATCCCGGGAGCAAAGACAGTGGCGCAAAGAACACGTAGATCCGGCGGCCGGTCCGGCCGCCAGCAAAGCGACCTTTCAACCGTTCGCAATACCAGCCACTATCGGCGTTTGCGCAATCCGTTTGGCCCCATAGAAATTCTCTCCGCCGATGAGGTTGAAGCCATCCATCAGGCATCCCTCACCATCCTTGAGGAGATTGGCATAAAGGTTCTGCACGCGGCCGCGCGCGGGGTTTATCAGCGTGCCGGTGCATTGGTTGACCCGGAGACACACATCGTGCGCATCGGCGGAGACCTGATTGAGACCTTCATGGCGTCGGTCCCGCCAACCGTATCTTTGCACTGCCGTAACCTGGAGCGGAGCTTGGAGCTGGGCGGCCGCAACATCGCGGTTGCCGCCGTTGGCGGCCCGCCCAATGTGTCTGATCGCGAACGGGGGCGCCGGCCGGGCACCGGCAAGGACTTCCGCGACCTTGTGAGAATGGCTCAGAGCTTTGATATCGTGCACCTGTTGAGCCCGTCGGTTGAGCCGCTGGATGTGGAATTGCGGTTTCGTCATCTGGAGGTGACCCGGGCCCAGTCTGTGTTGTCGGACAAATTTCCCTTCGTCTTTGCCCGCGGCGTGGGGCAAACTGCCGACGCCCTGGAAATCGTCCGCATCGCCCAGCAGGCCAGCCCGGAAGATTTCGCTTCAGAGGCACGATGCTACACGGTGATCAACGCCAACTCACCCTTGCAGCTTGATGTGCCCATGTGTCAGGGCATCATCGATTTTGCCAATGCCGGCCAACTCATGGTGCTCACCCCGTTCACCCTGGCAGGGGCCATGGCGCCGGTCACCATTGCCGGCGCGCTTGCCCAACAAAATGCCGAGGCCCTGGCGGGGCTCTGTCTCAGCCAGATGGTCAATCCGGGCGCACCGGTCTGTTATGGCGGCTTCACCTCGAACGTGGATATGAAGTCGGGCGCACCAGCCTTTGGCACACCTGAATATGTGAAGGCCGCCTTAGCATCCGGTCAGCTCTGCCGCCGCTACAATGTGCCGTATCGCTCTTCCAACGTGAATGCCTCCAACACGCCCGATGCTCAGGCGGCGTATGAATCCCAAATGGCCATCTGGAGCACGCTCATGGGTGGTTGCAATCTCCTCATGCACGGCGCGGGGTGGTTGGAAGGGGGCCTGACCGCATCGTTTGAGAAGTTCGTCATGGATGTGGACATGTTGCAGATGATGGCAGAGGTGTTCACTGGCCTGCCGGTGGATACCAAGGAGTTGGCCCTGGATGCCATCCGCGAGGTGGGCCAGGGCGGACACTTCTTCGGTGCGGCCCACACATTGGACCGCTACTCCTCAGCGTTCTACGAGCCCATAGTTTCAGACTGGCGAAATTACGAAACCTGGGATGAAGCCGGCCGGCCGGATGCCTATGAACGGGCACACTCCGTTTACAAACAAACTCTGGAAGCCTTCGAGCCGCCGCCCATTGAGCAGGCGGTTCTGGAGGAAATCGACAGCTTCGTTGAACGGCGCACCGCAGAAGGCGGGGCCTTGCCGGAATCTTGAGCCCGCCCCGCTGGTAATTGTGCCCGGCAGGACCGTATAGTGCCGCAAAACAAATGGCAGCAGCGAGGTGCAACAAGAATGATTGAAGATCCACCCCTTCTAACGGTACGGCGCAACTTTCCCCGGCCAAGTGCGGAGCTGGTTGAGAAGCTCAAGGGCACGGCGACCGGTGTCGTGGTTGACTGCATGGACGGGCGCGGCGCGCTGCATCACTCGGTCAAGCCAGTTACGCCTGGGGCTACAAGCTTCACCGGTGTCGCCGTCACCTGCCACACTGGGCCGGCGGATAATCTGGCCGTGTTCGCGGCCATGGACATTTGCCAGCCAGGCGATGTGGTCTTGATCGCGACCGATGAGTTCCTCACCACCGCGGTGATCGGCGATCTGGTCGTGGGGATGGCGGCGAACATCGGGGCAGTCGCCATGGTCACAGATGGCGCCGTGCGTGATGTGGCAGGGATTTGCGAAACAGGCATCGCCTGTTTTGGCGCCGTGGTTACCCCCAACTCGCCGGCCCGCAACGGTCCAGGCACCGCAGGGCTACCCATAGTATGTGCCGGCCAGCCGGTTTCATCGGGCGATGTTGTGGTGGCGGACGCCGATGGGGTGGTCATCGTGCCGCAAGATCAGATTGAAGCGGTGCTGGCGCGCCTCCCTGACGTTCTGGCGGCGGAAGCTGGGCTGGAGGAAAAGGTCAAGGCCGGGCTGCAAATGCCTGACTTTGCAAAAGATATTCTGTCCAGCGACAGGGTTTTGTCGGTCGATTGATACCGCCTATCCAGAGATCAAGTGGTCCTGGATGGCCTTGACGGTTTTCATCAGCAGCATTTCGCGCTCTGGCTCAAGCGGCCTGGGTTGCGACGACATTTTCGCGATTACGATGCGGTTTTTCTGGTCAACAAAAAGATGCTGGCCATGAATGCCCATGGCGAAGATCACCGGCGCCTCGCCCTCCAGGATGTACCATTTGGAGCGATAGCGGATGGGATATTCTGGAAAGTCCGGGGCGAACGAGCCTGCTTCCCAGGCGTCCCGGCTTCCTTGGGTTGCAATGTCTTGAACCCAGGCCTCCGGCACGATCTGATTTGAACCCCGCCGTCCGTTCTGAACCATCAGTTGGCCAACCCGGGCGAGGTCACGGGCCGTGACGCACATGCCGCCGGCGGCCCGCGGCGCGCCCAGCCGGTCCACCGTGATGTAGGCGCTGCGCTCTGCCCCCAGAGGTTGCCAGAGGAGTTCGCTCATCAGGTCGGCATAACGACGCCCGCTGGCGCGCTCAATGATCCAGGCCAGAAGATCTGTGTTGGGTGAGACATAGTGGAAACGGCCCTCATGAGGGCCGTCGCCGTCGGTCAGCGTTTGCAGGAACGAGCGCAGATCACTCGCCGTCTCGCCTGGGCCAGGCGGGTTCCAGTTGGTCGACTTGCGATACTCAATGATCGGCCCACTTGTGGTGTCATAGTCTTCGTCAAACGCCACACCCGCGCGCATATCAAGCAAATGACGCACGGTGGCGCCCTTATAGGCGGTCGCCTCAAGTTCCGGCACATAGTCGGAGGCCAGATTGTCAACGATCAGCACGCCTTTGTCAGCCAGAATGCCGGCGAGAAGCCCAAGCATGGACTTGGAGACCGACATGAGTATGTGCGGCGCGTGCGGTGTCAGCTCGTTGGCGTAGGTCTCATACACAACGGCGCCCTGATACATGACAACAAACCCATCCGTTACGGTCTCCTCAAGCACAGCTTGAAGTGCGACAGTTTCAGTTTGATCCAGCTCGATCTGCAGGTCCGTTAGATCTCGTGGTTTCTCGTCCAGTGCCCAGACAGACCCCGGATCGTTGGGTATGTCGGCTGATGCCACGATTTCGCGCACATGGTGAAACGCCCATTTGTTGAAGGGGCCGGTGCGCCAGTTGGCCAAGGTCACCTGATCGGTGGGGCTAGCGGGGAAGGCCTTCATAAGGTTCGTCATGCGGGGGAGTGTTCCTTTTACAATGCGCAAAACGATTGTTTTGGCTTGTCACAACCGATGTGTGTCCCTAGGGTCAGCCCGAATGCAAACCATGAAGGCACTGGTTGCGCCAGTCCGTAATCTGCCGCACCGGTCGGGGCTCCGTTGAACTACACGGAATTTATCTACGAGAACCGTCGCTGGCTGGCTGGGGGCTTTCTTCTGACGCTCGCCTCATGCTTCGGGCAAACCTTCTTCATCTCCTTGTTTGCAGGCGAGTTGCGCGCCACGTTTGATTTGAGCCACGGCGAGCTGGGAGGGCTGTACACGGCCGGAACGCTGCTCAGTGCGCTCACGCTCGTCTGGCTCGGCAAGACCGCCGACTGGGTGCACATTCCCGTTCTCAGCGCCATCGTCCTTGGGGTTTTTGCAGTTGCCTGCCTGGCCATGGCTTCGGCGAACTCCATGGTGGTCCTGCTTGCAGCCATGTTCTTGCTGCGTCTGATGGGCCAAGGCATGCTTGGCCACATTGCCATGACGGCCATGGGCCGCTGGTTTTCAGCCTACCGGGGCCGCGCCGTGGGCGTATCAAGCCTGGGCTATTCGGCGGGAGAAGCCGTGTTGCCGTTTGTGACGGTGCTGCTCATCGGCGCCATTGGTTGGCGCCAGGTTTGGCTCGCGGCTGCTTGCGTCTTGCTCCTGGCTGCTTTGCCTGCAATCTATCTGCTGTTTCGTGTGCCGCGCACGCCAACCTCAAAGCCTGCTGTGGGCATGGCGCGCTACGACAATCGGCGCGGTGCTGAAGACTGGACCCGAAAGCAGGTTCTGGTCGACCCGGTGTTCTACGGACTTTTGCCTGCAACCCTCGGTCCGCCTTTTATCTCCACCGGCATATTCTTTCATCAGGTTCACCTGATGGACGAGAAGGGGTGGGACATCAGCACTTTTCCCGCCGTCTTCCCGTTCTTTGCTGCCTCCACCGTGATCACATCACTGGCCAGCGGCTGGGCCATCGACCGCTGGAACTCGGTGGTTTTGTTGCCGGTATTCCTGCTGCCATTGGGCCTTGGAGCGCTCTTGCTGGGCATTACGGCCACCAGTGCGATTGCAGGCGTGTTCATGGTGTTGCTGGGCATGACGATCGGCACAGGGCAAACCATGAGCGGGTCAATCTGGCCGGAACTCTATGGCACCACCCATCTGGGTGCGATCCGCGCGCTTATGGCGGCGGTCATGGTGTTCGGCACGGCCTTGGCGCCGGGCATTGTGGGTTGGTTGGTTGATGTGGGTGTGGGCATGGAAACACAGATGCTCTTTATGGCGGGATACACGGTAGCTGCATCAGGATTTCTCTGGTACGTGATGAGGGTCATTCAAACCGCGCGGCCACCCGAGGCCGCAGCAGCCTAATCGCAAGGAACGAAGGGACAGCACATGCAAATTGACCATCAAATGATGCGCGTGAAGGATTTGGAAAAGTCAGTGGATTTCTACACCCGGATCTTGCGCATGAAGCTGCTTCGGCAAACCGAATATCCCGACGGCAAGTTCACCAACACGTTCGTGGGCTATCAGCCCGAAGGTGAGGGCACTTCGCTGGAACTGACCTACAACTGGGACCAGGAAGAAGACTACGAAATGGGCCAGGGCTGGGGCCATATGGCGCTCATGGTGGAGGATGTTTATGCCACTTGCGATACGTTGGCTGAAGAAGGGGTCACCATTTCCCGCCCGGCAGGTCCCATGAAGCACGGCACACGGGTTATTGCGTTCATCGAAGATCCTGATGGCCACAAGATTGAGCTTGTTGGTCCACGGGACTAGGCGAAAAATATTGTTGCGCGACATAACTCAAGACGATCTGCCGGCGCTGCTCGAGCTCAATCAGGCCCATGTCACCGAACTCTCTTCGCTGAGCTTGGTGCGCTTGAGCGAGTTGGTCCAAGCAGCGTTCTTGGCAAGATGCGCTGACAGCCGTGGAGCCTTCCTGCTCACGTTTGACCAGGATGCAGACTATGACAGCCCGAATTTTATCTGGTTCAAGGAAAAATTCGGACGGTTTGTCTACGTGGACAGAATTGTGGTTTCTCCCAGTGAACGCGGGCAAGGACTGGCGGCAAAACTCTACAAAGAGCTATTTGAGCAAGCGCGGGCGGGCGGCCACTCCATGATCTGCTGTGAGGTGAACAGCGACCCGCCAAATCCAGGTTCTGACCGGTTTCACGAGGCCTTGGGCTTCGAAAAGGCCGGTCACGCCCACTTGCCTGACCGCGGAAAATCAGTGCGTTACCTGGTGTGTCAGCTCTGAACCTGCTCAAAAAATCTTAAAATGCATCATTTTGGTTAAACTCCTGCTCATACAATTCTGGTCTAATTTCCGGAAGATTGATGGGGCGAAAAGGCTGAAAGGTGCGAAATTATGCCGTCTTCAGCAGACAGTGACGCAAATATGGCTGGTGCAAATGCCGCGGACGTGGATTTTTCCGATCGTCGCGGTGCACCGCGCAAACGGATCCTGAAAGCAGGCGTAATCCGGGCATTGCCGGATTTTGAGGCCACCTGCGTGGTTCGCGACCTTTCCGAAGGCGGGGCCAAGCTTAAGGTCAAAGACACCAGACAGGTTCCTGAACATTTTCAGCTGACCATCGAGCTCGATGGCCTGTTGGCCAAGTGCGAGGTCATGTGGCGCAGCGACAGCAACGAAATCGGGGTGAGGTTCGAGGCTCCAGCCGTGGCTATTCCGCCCGCGCGCAAACAGGTGATCTATCCTCCCATGGCGCGCCCCGATATGCCCGAGTACAAACCACGGCCATTTGAGCGTCAGACCAAGGTTGTCTTCGACAAGTAGCCAAACCGGCCCTTCAATTCTGCTCACGCAGCTTTGTGTGGCGGTGAAGGGCAAACCGCGTCAATCATCAGCCCATGTGTGAACTGTTTGCCATGTCCTCGCGGGTGCCTTCGGCGCTCAGCTACTCCCTCAACGAATTTGCCACCCATGGCGGGCTGACCTATGGCAACAAATCTGGTTGGGGGATCGCCTATTTTTCCGATCGCGAGGCCTTGTTGGTCAAAGAGCCCGAGCCGGCTCACAACAGCCCCTGGGTCAAGTTCATCGCCGAACAGGAACTGAAAAGCCGCTGTGTCATCGCGCATGTGCGCCATGCGACGGTGGGTGAGCCGTCCTTGCAGAACACCCATCCTTTCCGGCGCGAGCTAGGGGGCAATGTCCATGTGTTCGCTCACAATGGCACGTTGGCTGGCCTGCATCAGGATTTTGCCGGAACGCCGCTGCGCCATGAGCCGATTGGGGCAACTGATTCTGAACTCGCCTTCTGCCTGTTGATGGAACGCTTGCGTGCTGTTTGGAACAGGGCTGACGGTGAATATCCGCCGCTCGAAGAACGCCTGGCCGTGTTCAGCGCATTCGCCGGCGAGATGGCACAGCGCGGTTCAGCGAATTTTCTATATTCAGACGGTGATGTGTTGTTCGCCCATGCCCACAAACGCATCTATGAAGAAAATGGCGGTTACTCCACGCCGCGCGCGCCTGGTCTAAGCGTGCGAAATTGCGTTGCCTGCCAAGAGGGCCCCGAATTCGCCTGCACCGGCCTGAAGGTTGGATTGGGCGACCAGCAAACCGTGTTGCTGGCCAGCGTGCCCCTGGGAGAGGTTGGCTGGGAGCCATTGCCGGAGGGCACTGTGCTTGCCCTGCGCGGCGGGCTTGAAGTGGCCCGACAAGCCACCTGACCGTTCTCAAACTCATAATCCAAAGTTTAGGCGCGCGGATCTAAACCCCAGATCAATGGGAGTTGCGCGCCTCGTGGCTTAGATGGCCGTATGCGATCCGGCGACGGATCAACGTGCATTCGCACACATTTAAGCCAACTCGAGAATAGAGGATGTAACACATGAAAACCCCCGTATTTGCAACGACTTTGGCCGCCGCTTTTCTTGCCGCATCAGGCCTCGCCTATGCTGCCAGCTCTCAGAACGATGTCGCCTTGGAAGGCGCTGAGGTGGGCACATACCTTGGCAAAACCGAAGCCGAAGGGCGCGCCGCCCTTGAGGCCAAAGGGTTTGTGGTCACCGAGGGTGAGGTTGAGGACGACGAGCTGGAGTTTGGCGTGAAAAAGGACGGCCAGGCCTATGAGATCGAAGTTGACCCCGGCACAGGCAAGATCTCCGAAACCGAAAAGGAAGACGACAACGATTGAGCCAATCGGGCTTCTCACTGATGAAGCTTGAGCTTTGGCCTCTGTTGTCTCGACTTGCCCCCCAACTCAAGATACAGAGGTGATGTCGGGCGCAACCCTCACAATCTGGTTGCGCCCGATCCCAAAGGGCCAAGTTGGGGAGCTTTTTCGATGACCTTCACTGATGCTGCACCAAACACCGCGCCGGACGTAAAAAGCCGGGCGCGCACTCTCTGGTGGTTGCTGGCAGTCCAAGCGGGCTGCACGTTGTTTTTCCTGTTTGACGTGAGCGCTGACCTTTTCGGCTGGGGCGATCAGGGCATTGGCTTTGATGACGATTTGGTGGAAATCGTAGTGGTTGCCGGACTGGTTATTGGGGTGGTGCTGGTCGCCATTGAGCTTCGCTCGCTGTTGAAGCGGCACGAGCGCACGGAAGCCCAACTGAAGGTCGCTTCGGGCGCGTTCTTCGAGTTGTTGGATCAGAACTTTGCCGACTGGGCGCTGACGCCGTCTGAACGTGATGTGGCTCTGCTCGCGATCAAGGGGCTGTCGCTCGCAGAGATCGCTGACATTCGCAACACCAAACAGGGCACGATCAAGGCCCAGTGCAACGCCATTTACCAGAAGGCTGGTGTGACCGGACGCCCGCAACTGCTCAGTTTGTTCATTGAGGAACTCATGGCCGATGGCTTGTCCATGGCGCCGGCGGGCTGAACCGGCAAATCTGTTGCTGGACCCGAACAAGGCAGACCTGTAAGAGGCACGGAACCTCTTTGAAGTTTCTCAAACTCATGGCCTTACGCGATTATCTTTCCTTTGCCCGCGCGAACCTGCGGTTTCTCGCCTTTGGTCTTGTGGTCGCCTTCACCTCAAGTGCCGGCCAAACCTTCTTTATTGGCGTGTTTGGCCCGGAGGTGCGCGCTGCGTTTTCGCTGAGCCATACCGAGTGGGGCACAATCTACATGATCGGCACCCTGTCGAGCGCAGCGCTGCTCACGTACACGGGCGGCTTGATCGACCGGATGGATCTGCGCCTGTTTGCCGGCGTGGTGATTGCGGGGCTGGCCGGCGCGTGTTTTGTCATGAGCTCAATCCAGTCGGTTGTGGCGTTGACCGTGGCGATCTTTCTGCTGCGCCAAATGGGCCAGGGCCTGACCAGCCACACAGCCTCCACTTCCATGGCCCGCTATCACGGTGCGCACCGCGGCAAGGCGCTGTCATTGGTTTCCATTGGGTTCACCATCGGGGAAGCCGTCTTGCCGGTGCTGGCCGTTGCCGCTATCGCCGCCTGGGGGTGGCGCCAAACCTACAGCGTGTCCGGATTTGTGGTCCTGGCGATCATCCCAATTGTGCTGTGGCTTCTGAAGGGGCATGCGCATCGGCACGAACAGCATCTGACGGACGTTCGTGAGCAAAATTCCACCGATGCAAGCGCCGCCGGCAACAAGACACGTTGGGAGATGCTGCGCGAACCACGGTTCTACCTGCTCCTGCCGGCAGCTGTGGCGCCGTCTTTCATCATGACGGCCATGTTTTTCCATCATCTCACTCTGGCCGAAGCCAAAGGGTGGTCGGCAGAATGGGTGACCGGCAGCTATTGGGTTTTCGGCCTCTCCACAGTGCTGGCGCTGCTGACGGCAGGCCCGTTGATTGACCGATTAACGGCAGCGCGCATCATGCCGTTCTATCTCCTGCCTTTGGCTGCAGGCTTAATCCTTTTAGCGCCTGCCGAAGATCCGCTTTGGGTCCTGGCCTATCTGTTCTTGGGTGGGATCAACTCAGGCCTCTATTTTGCCGGCCTGACGGCCCTTTGGGCTGAACTCTATGGGGTACGCCACTTGGGTGCGATCAAGTCCACCGTCGGGGCCATCAGCGTGTTTGCCTCTGCGCTCGGGCCGGTTACGGTGGGTGTGATGCTCGATCTGGGCTTTCCCATTGAAACCGTGTGCCTGTGCTTCGCAGCCTATTGCTTGCTCGCAACGCCGCCGCTGATGCGGGCGCTGCGGCGTCCGCCTGTTGCCGCGGACATCGCAACAGGCTAGATCTTCACGTTTGTTTTAACGGACATTCCTTGAAAAAGAACAATTCGTTCTTTAAATAGAACAGACATGCAATTTGCACTCGCCCCGAGGAGAGCTCGATGTCTGTTGCCCCCAAGGTTTATGTGATCCACGAAAACTCAGCTTGGCTGCCGCCCCTGCGGCACGCGTTCGAGAAGCGCCAGACCCCGTATGAGGAGTGGCTGCTCGACCAACTGACGGTGGATCTCAGCACGATACCGCCCGAGGGCGTATTCTTCAGCCGCATGAGTGCCTCCAACTACACCCGTGGACATTTCCATGCCAATCACAGCACGGACATTGTTCTGCGCTGGTTGCAGGCCCACGGTCGCCGGGTGATCAACGGCAGCGATGTGCTGAAACTTGAGTTCTCAAAAGCGGCCCAACAGATCCAACTGAGCAAGGCTGGCATTGCGACACCGAAAACGGTTGTGGCGGTGGGCAAAGACAAGGTCCTGGACGCTGCGCGCGAACTTGCACTCGAGCCGTTTATTGTGAAGCCCAACCAGGGCGGCAAGGGGCTTGGCGTTCAGCTCTATTCCACGGTGGACGAGCTCGAACAGGCGCTTGAGGCGGATGTGTTCCCCGAGACGCTTGACGACGTGTGGTTGGTCCAGGAGAAGATCGAAACAAACGAGGAGCACATCACCCGCGCAGAGTTCGTCGGCGGCAAGTTCATCTATGCGGTCAATGTGTTTGCTGGCGGAAGCTTTGAGCTCTGCCCGGCGGATGCCTGCAATGTTGATTTTGCAGATTTCTGCCCGGCAGGTTCCAACGAAGCACCGGAGCCGGTTGAGGCAGCGGGCCCACGGTTTGAGATTTCCGATGCTCCTGATCTCACCCTGGCCGCGAAGCTGGAAGAAGTGCTGGCCGCGAACGGCATTGAGGTTGCAGGCATCGAATATATCCGCCGCCCGGACGGCACGCCCGTGGTCTACGACATCAACACCAACACCAACTACAATGCGGCAGCAGAAGAAGGCGCCGACATTGAGGCTGGCGGTATGGAGAAGATCGCAGAATTTCTGACTGACGAGTTGGCTCAGCTCGATCAAGCGCAGCCGTTGCGCGCCACAGCCTGATCAATCAATCGAGCTCAAAGGCGTCCTTGTAGTCCTGCTTGAGGGCAGGGTCCTGGGCGTCTTTTTCCATCAGGCAATTGCCCACCACAAGGGTCTCAATGTCGGTGCCCATGAAGCAGCGGAAGGCATCTTCCGGGGTGCACACAATCGGCTCGCCGCGCACATTAAATGACGTGTTGACCAGGACCGGGCACCCGGTCTTTTCCCCAAAGGCGCTGATGAGCGCGTGGTAGCGCGGATTGGTGCGCTTGCTGACGGTTTGCACCCGGGCCGAATAGTCCACATGGGTGATCGCCGGAATGGAAGAGCGCGGCACGTTGAGCTTCTCGATGCCGAACAGAGCCTGCTCCTCGGCGGTCATTTCGGTGCGATGTTCTGCTTTAACATCTGCCACTAACAACATGTAAGGACTCTCAGAATCCAGGTCGAACCAGTCGCCCACCTTCTCTTCCAGAACAGAGGGCGCGAAGGGCCTGAAGCTTTCGCGGTATTTGACCTTCAGGTTGAGCATCTTCTGCATGCTCGGTGAGCGCGGGTCACCCAGGATGGAGCGGCAGCCCAGGGCGCGGGGGCCAAATTCCATGCGCCCCTGAAACCAGCCAATGCCCTTGCCGTCTGCAAGATCAGCGGCTGTGCGGGTGACTATGGCGTCCTCATCCAAGCTTTCAAACTTTGCACCTGCCTCAGTCAACCGCCGCTCAATCTCGTCCTGCTGGTAGGAGGGGCCAAGATAGGAACCCGCCATGGCGTCGTGACCGCCATTGGTCTTGCGGGGTTTGTCAAAATGTTGATGCCAGGCCCCAAGCGCTGCACCCAGCGCGCCACCAGCATCGCCGGCGGCTGGTTGGATCCAAACCTCGTCAAAGCATCCATCCCGCAAGAGCTTGCCGTTGGCCACGCAATTCAGTGCAACACCGCCTGCCAGGCACAGGTTCTTCTGGCCTTGTTCCTTGGCAATGCTCCGGCCCATGGCCAGGACCACATCTTCCAGAACGTCCTGAACGGACGCCGCCAAATCCATCTCGCGCTGGGTCATGAGTTGTTCGGCCGAGCGGGCCGGTCCGCCGAACAGCTCATCGAACTTGGCGTTGGTCATGCGCAGACCGGTGCAATAGTCGAAGTAGTCCATGTTCAGCTTGAAACTGCCGTCAGGCTTGATGTCGATCAGATTGTCCTTGATGACGGAGGCAAACTTGGGTTCGCCATAGGGGGCCAGGCCCATGACTTTGTATTCGCCGGAGTTCACCTTGAAACCTGTGTAGTAGGTGAAAGCTGAATAGAGCAGTCCGAGCGAGTGCGGGAAATGGATCTCTTTCAGCATTTCCAGCTGATTGCCATGCCCGACCGCCAGCGAGGTGGTGGCCCATTCGCCGACGCCGTCCATGGTCAGAACTGCAGCTTCCTCAAAAGGTGAGGGGAAGAATGCGCTCGCCGCATGGCTCTGGTGATGTTCGGCGAAGAGCAGTTTGTCTGACCAGTTGAACTTTGGCAGATGCTTCTTCAGCTCGGTGTTCAGCAAGGACTTTTGAAACAGCTTTTCCTTTAGCCAGACCGGCATGGCCATTGCGAAGGACTTGTAGCCGCTTGGCGCAAAGCTCAGATAGGTTTCCAGCAGGCGTTCAAACTTCAAGAAGGGCTTGTCGTAGAAGGCCACATGATCGATGTCATCAATCCCGATGCCAGCTTCGCTCAAGCAATACTCGATCGCCTGATGCGGAAATCCGGAATCGTGTTTCTTGCGCGTGAAGCGCTCTTCCTGGGCGGCCGCAACAATTTCTCCGTCCCGCACAAGTGCAGCCGCGCTGTCGTGATAGAAGGCGGAAATGCCGAGGATATGCATGTGCGGTCAGGCAGCCAGATCAGAAGATTGTATAGATGAATGGCGCCACGGCAGAACCTTGGGTCAGGACGATGAGGCCGCCTAACAGCACCATGACGATAATCACAGGTGCAAGCCAGTATTTCTTTCTTGTGCGAAAGTACGACCAAAGTTCACGGACAAAGTCTAACACGGCAATTCGCCTCAAAAGCTCAAAATTGGTTCTTCATATGGTCGCCGTCTGCGGCAACCGGCTCACGGTCGATCCAGTATGACTTGGTCTCAGGGTGCGATTTGAGACGCATTGGATCCTTCCCGGTCATTCTCATCAGCAGGCCAACCGGAGTAATCAGCCCATAAAACATAATTCCCATGATGAGGGGCGTCATAATCTTGTGCAGCAGCAACCCAAACAAAAACCAGAGTTTGTTGAGCGGCGCCAACACTGATGGCCAAACGACACCAAGCAGGCCAAACACCGCCGATATGCCCGCCAGCCACGGCCACAAATTGCCGCCAAACCAAAGAGAAAACCCGGCAAACAGGGCGAACACCACGCAGAACGTGATCCCAAACGAGCGGTCACTGGGACCTTTCAAGTCTTCACTGCGCGAGAAATCCTCGTGGATTGCTGTCGGGTTCTTTGCCAAGGGGGTCTGCCCAGGTGCTGTTGCTGCGAAACGGCCGTTATCAGAGCAACCTCCAAGCAGACGGTTACGTCTGATCGGGAACAATATGCTCTAGACCGGCGTTTCAATACGCGCGGGCATGGTTGAATGTCAATTGCCCGGCACGAGCTTTTGCGACATCAGTTGTCGCGCCAGGTCCTTGGCCATGATTTCGTGCGCCTTCGGTTTCATGTGGCTGTCGAACACTGTGTAGTGCAGGTCTCTGATGCCGGTGGCCTTCGCTTTTTCAAGTGGCGTCCGTATATCCAGCACCGGGATCCCATTGGCGGCACCGAATTCCTTTAACGCCCGGTCACCGTGGGTGTCGTCAATTTTCAGAGCTGGAAACAATTCTTCGAACCCCTCCCTTATGCCCGGCTTTAGCTGGAAGTCAGAGGGCACCGATATCATGGCAAAATCGGACTGGAGTATTTTCGTTTCATCGCGAATGGCCAGGATCAACGCCTTGGTGACGTTCCAACCGTCTTGCCACAACGTTTCATAATCGACCGCAGGAGATCCCGGAAGCGTATACTCGGGCGAAAATTCTTTGAGGTAAGGCCACCCCAGAACAATGTTTGGATCAGGCGCAGCCGATCGACCCCCGAACGATTTCCAGGCAATCTTGCCTCGCAAGTACAGGGCAGTGTTCTCGTACCACGGTCGGTCTTGCAGAGGACCCTCAAGCCGCCATTTATTTTTCTTGAAGTAGCGCTCAGCACCTGAAAAATCGAACTCCAGGTTGCCGTTGCTGTTCAAGCTGGCTACGGGGCGACGGGGCCCGCTGGTCATTTTGGAGCGCAGTTCAGCCGTATTGTATTGGATATCGTTTTCCCCGGTGAAAGCGAAAATCCACAGATCGGCATCAACCTGTTTGGCCAGGCGCTTATGTTGCAGATATTCTTGCACGGTGCTTTGGGCTGGGCTTCCGGCATTCACAACCTCAAATCGATCTGAGCCTGCCAGTTTGTTCAGCTCTATCTCAAGGAGTGCGGGCAGTGTCTCATTATCGGCCAGGCCACTTCCAAAGGTGTGTGAATCGCCAAGCACGGCGATCCGGAATTTATTGGATCTTGGCCCCAATTCCGGCCCCCTCAAGCCCAGGGAGTTGGTGGTTACCGGCACGATGAAAGCGGGTCGCTGCTGTGAGCTTTTTAAGTTGGGATTGAGCGCAAAACCAACTTGGGGATCAGGACGGTAGAGCTTTGGGCCACCGATAAAGGGGGTCACATGCCCGAAGTAATAGAGCCTCAGGCCAAATTCGATGACACCGACACACACCAGCAGCGTGATGACCGTCGTCAGCAGGTTGATAAGAACTACTCTCATTGAAAGAACACTCAACTATGCAGGATGGTGTGAGGTAGGATCGTTTAAAGGACTTTTCCAGATTGCGCCATCGCTATTCCGGCGTGCCTTGTGTCACGGCTCAGCCTTTGTCCTTTGCACACCGTTTGTGTGTGCGGAGAGCAAGGACAGAAATGCAAACAACACAAGAACCGTGACCAGTGCCACCAACCCTCCTGCCGCGAGCGCCCAGCGGCTTTCGACAGCCTCAAGATTCTCAGATTGTGTGTGTTCGGCAACCAACGCCCAGCGTTCCGTTTGCAGCTCAAGCGGAGCATAGGCCGACAGCACCTTTTCACCGGCAGAGTTCGTTACGATGTGTGTGCCGCTGAAGCCGCCGTGGGCGCGGGTGATGGAAACCGATTTCACTTGTTGCTTCAGCAGTGTGGGGGTTGATGAGAACCGCAGTTGGCTGCGCAGCAGATTGTCGGGTCCCACAACGTACGTGTGCCCCGTTTTTCCAAGCCCCTCGTTGAAATCCAAAATCTTTTCGATGGGGGCAGAGGGCATCTGTACGGCGAATACGCCAATCACCGCATCGTTCTTGCCCACAATGGCGCTGCCGGCAAATGCTGCCGGCGCGCCATCGCTTGGAGCGTACTCTTCAAAATCGGAGAATGCGGTTTTCCTGCCGCCGAAACGTTTTGCGGCGGCAAATGTGTATCCCAGCGCCGATGAGGAGTAGGGGCCGATCGTCAGGTTTGTGCCGAAGTCGTCTTCTTTCTTGAACGTGTAGAGCACGGTGCCATCTGCTGCGATCAGAAACAGATCGTAATAGCCAAAGTGCCTCACGAAACGCCGCGCCCACGGCTGAAATTGCTGGTGGGCGAGGCTGTAGTCTGATCCATCTGGCACCGCGGCATACCGGTCACGTTTGTCAACGGGGAACGGGTTCTTTGTGATGTAGTCTGCCCTCAAAAGTGCGCTGGCTTCCTCGCCCTCTGCGCTCCAGGCGGTTTGAAGATGGCTGAGCGTAAGCTGCACCATGGTGTTGCGGCTCATGGCACGCACATCTGACCCGCTTGAGCGAAAATGATCTTCCAGGGCGGTCTTGCGCAAACCCAAGAAGAGCTGAAGGCGTGTAAACGCACGCTTCTCAACTTCTTCATTCTGATAGGTTCGCACCTGATGCTGAGTAACAAGGCCAGCAACAGCGGCAACGGCGAGAATGAGGAGGGGAGCCAGGAATTTACGCATCAGACGGCCTTGCCCTTTGCTGCCCGGCGCTGGTTTGTGCGGCGGGGCTGTTTGGTCGCCGGCGTCGGTTTGGTCCGCAACAATTGCGTTTCCCGATCCCTGATCGCATCTTCCACGGTATCGTAGGTGAAATGGAACATGTCGAACTGCTCTGCACTGATTTGACCGCTCTGTGTTGCTGCAACGATGCGCGGGACGAAATCTGAAAGCTCGGCATCGCAGCGGTCGATGGTCTCAAGACTGTCCGCATGGCGGGCCTTGTCTGAGAGCAGCAGAAGTTCAATGTTGAAGCGGTCCATCGCCTTTTTTCTGCGATAGCTTGCAAGCTGCAGAAGAAGGGAGGCCAGCACAACGATGACGGAGACGATTAGGGCGATCGGTTCGGCGTTTTCCTGAAGAAACGATGGTTGATCCCGGTCATAAAAGCTCTGCGCGCCCGGGTGGATGGGCAGGAAGGTGCCGTCGGCACGCTTTGGCTCGGTGATGGATCCGGCCAGGGGCTCAAAGGAGATCAGTTCTCTGCGCCGCTCAAACAACAGCGAAGTTATGGCGCGCACCACGCTGTCAGGAACTTCGGCCCTTACCGCAAGAAGCAGTTTAACGGCCACCGTCGGCAAATCGCTCGCCGGCACCGGCGGCTGGCCCCGATAGGAGCCTACGGGCAGGGTGCCAGCCCGCAGCGCAGGTTGGCGCAGTTGCAAGGCAGAAGCCTGCCGGATGGGCAGGATACGTCCATCCACCTTATCGATCAGATCAAGCAAAGCCTCGTCGCCAGGAGCTCTAATGCGAAACAGAGCGTCAACATCGCCATTTAGAAAAACCCAATCGGTGGTCTTTTCCGTCCCTGTCACGATTTCTACATCCTGGCGCTTCAGGCCATAGTGGGAGGCGAGAAACCAAAACGATTTGAACTCTCCGCTCTTTTCGGGCGGCAAAGCCAGGCGTTTGCCTGCAAGATCACCAATGTTGTTGATCTTGCTGTCTGGCCTGACAATGAGTTGGAAGGTGTCGGGGTAGAGCTCAGCAACCATGCGCGCCGCAGGCGTACTGGCCAAGTCTGCCTGCGTTGTGGCGAACTGAACGGCACCGCGCGCCATCAGCAGAGAGTTCTCCAACGACCCACGTGTCTCATACACTTCAAGCGTTATTTCCGGATTGTGCCGCCGAATCACCTCTTGCAATGCAGTCATGAGCTTAAAGGCTTGGCCAGAGCGCGGTCCCGCGCCTACGGCTATCTGATATGTACGCCCTGTCTCATAGGCCCAAAGGCCACCGAGGCCAGCGACCATCAGCACCACAACCAGTGCAAACAAGCGTTTCAATCCCATGGCGAGCAGCGGCGCCCCTGTCAGCCTTACTCATTCTCGGTCCCGAGATCTAAGACTAAGCACATTCTGGCAGGGCCTCATAGGACGAATTGCCTCTAAAGGTGGCGGTCTTCCGGCTTGATGGCACGAGGCAGGCCCGCTATAACGCGGCGAAATCCCAAGCTTCATCTCCAAAAAAAGACAGGTACCTAAAATGGCTGTGCAACGCACATTCTCTATCATCAAGCCCGACGCAACCCGCCGCAACATCACCGGCAAAATCATCGACCGCCTCGAAAGCGCAGGCCTGCGCGTCGTCGCGTCCAAGCGCATCCACATGAGCAAAGAACAGGCAGAAGGCTTCTACGCCGTTCACGCAGAGCGCCCGTTCTATAACGATTTGGTCGCATTCATGACCTCTGGGCCCGTCGTGGTTCAAGTGCTTGAAGGTGAAGATGCGATCAACAAGAACCGCGAAGTGATGGGCGCCACCAACCCGGCCGAAGCCGCCGACGGCACCATCCGCAAGGATTTCGCAGAAAATATCGAAGCCAACTCCGTGCATGGTTCTGACGCGCCGGAAACGGCAGCAACGGAAATTGAGTTCTTCTTCTCTGCTAACGAACTGGTTGGCTAAAATCTAGCCTTTCGCCCTGGATTAAAAGAAACCGGAGAGACAAACGACCTTATTGCTATGATTGGTCGTTGTCCCTCCGGCCTATCCGGTCATCTCCGGGCGAACGGTTGCACTTGCGAGAATGCTTGATGACCGGCTATTCTAGAGTTCAGAACGGTTATTTTATGTTTGTTGGCCGCAGGCCCGGAACGGGCGAGAGCTCGGGGGGGACCGACTCTCGCCCGCCTGGCCGGTTGGAATGCCTCGGCAAGGAGGCCGCCGGCCATTCTTATGACAGTTGAGAGAGTGGGCAGGGGGGGCGAACATTTGTTCAGCACGCCGTCACGGAATTTCGCGAACATTTTCAGCCGCTTAAAGCCAAGCTGTTTTGACCAGCTGCTTTCTAGGGTCCAGGAATAAGGATGCATCCTGTATTGCTTGTTCTCCGTTGCCCCATTTGACCGAGAAATCACGGCACCCGACACTGATAGCACCCCCGTAGCCATCTAAATTTACATCGTTTGAGGTTAAAACCCACAAACAACACTGTCAACTCGATTTTTGGTTGCATCTGGGAGCCGTTCCCGACTTGGCAAATCAAGTGATCTCACATAAGGCTCACAGGTGCCCCGGGGGGAAAGGGGGTTAGGTTGAAACATTCGCGGACCACAAGTGTCCGCCAGAACACACCCTCTCTTGAAGTGGATGCCGCGCGGTTTATTTCTGCGCATCATCGTTTTTTTGAAGCCAAAGGCATCCACATTCAGTGTTCTGACGACTTTGATTGTCTCAGCGCAGCCTGCCGGGAAACGACGGGCAAGACGGCCCTGAATTCGTTCTTTGATCCTGCGCTGGTCGATACCCCCGCGCATCGGGGGTTATGGATATCGGGACACAACGATGCTGGTGATTTGGTGCATGTCCAGGCCATGCGCTGCGATGACCTAGAGTGGATCACCTTGGGTGATTGGTGGCGTGTTCACTTCCGGCGGATTTACGATTGCCCAATGGCTCAGGAACAACATCCTGTTGCGGAGAACATAAATGGGCGGGTGGTATTTCACGGCGAGTTTTGGATCGATCGCGGCGAGGCCCGCAAGCGGCTGAACTCCGCCTTGCTCCGGTTTGCATTGGGCATAGCGTTTATGCGCTGGAAGCCCGATTATCTTTACGCTCTGACCACGGAAAAAATCTCCACGGCCGGTTTTCCCGCCCGAGGAGGCTACAAACACAAGAGCGAGGAGGCGGTCAATTGGGGGACACCCCATCCGCCCTGGGATCCGTCAGATCACATGGTGTGGAGTGATTGGCAGGATCTTGTCGAACTGGTCAGTTCACCACCTGAAGCATACTTTTCCGGGTTGTGACGATGGTGAACGTCTTCTGGCCGTCATCCAGCATTGATGGCAAGCTCAGCCGGTCGTAATGCAACACGATTGGAGCGCGCGAGGGCCAGTGTGACGGTGGTAGGATCGGTGCCTTGATTTCTTCAAGCGTGGGTTCGCCCGTTGTGGAAACATCGGGAAACACATCCGAGATCGCCATCGCATAACCGCCATCATCCCACCACTCCCCGGCGTGCATGGCGGGCGTGAAGTTGTGTCCCAGAAGTTTGGCGGTCAGAGACTGTTCTCCCACATAAAAGAAGTTTGGCGGGCCAGCGAGGTTGTCATCAATCGCAATCTGGAAGTGAGGCACCAGATCCAGGTATTCCGGCTGGTCCAGCTCCGCCACTCCGGATCGTGCTTTCCACCAGGAAAGAGCCGCGCTTTGAATCGGACAGCTCATCTGGCAGAGGTTTTTGCGGGCGATGTAAGCTCTGGCTCTCATGTTCTAAAACGATTTCTTCAAGATAGTTTTGCCCACGGCCTTGGTGATCACCGTGATGGTTTTCATGCCGTTCGCCAAGCACGTCCGCAGGCATAGTCTTTCATAGTGGATGGTGGCTTCCGAAATTGGATAGAGGCGTTCAGGCAGACGTACCCTCGCCTTGATCTCCTCCAAAACGGGTTCTCCGGATTTCGATACTTCGTCATAACTGCCGGAGACAGCTTCTGCATAACCGCCATCGTCCCACCATTCACCGGCATGAAATGCCGAAGTGCAGCGTTCACCCAGCAGCTTTGCAGCAAAGCTTTGCTCTCCCACATAAATAAACCGGGGCGCACCGTCTCGGACCTCATCGATAACCAGCTGCAAATGAGGGCTAATGGCCAGATATGGGTCATGGTTGAGCTCTGCAACGCCGCTCCGGTCGTTCCACCAGCTCAGGCCGGCTTCTTGCACCGGACAGTCGATCCCAGAGAGGGGCAGGCGTGAGATTTGCGGGCTTTCCATCAGACCTAAGCGTCGCTGCTGCGGAAATTCACCACCACTGGTCTTTGCTGCTCTTGGGGGCCAGTGTTGTCAGCCTGATAACGCCAGGTTCGTGCAATTTGGAAGAGCTGTTCTAATTGTTCGTCCTGAAGGCCTCTAATATCGTCGCAGTGAAATGTCACTTTCAGTGCATGGGCCAGTACAGAATCGAAATCCAGGCTGCTGACAATTGTCAAAATAGAAGTTATTTTTTGTTCGCGAGTTGGCTCAAAACTTCGGTCGATGATTTTATCGATCTTGAGTTGCAGTTCACTCGGCGTCATAAGTGTCTCCCTCGGTCTTATTTAATCTTATCAGTCTGAGTATGTGCGTCAAACCCTCTTCAATTTTGTGTGCAGATCTATGACTTGCGCGCGGCTTAAGTCCTCGTTCGCTTCGTCGCCCTGGGCGAAATATTCGTACAAGGTGGCCATCAGCTCGGCCCGCACCGAAGGCGAGGTGTTGTGGGATGCGCCCTGACGAAGCAAGGCTTCCTCGACCCCGTGCACAACCTCAAACAGCAGATCGCGCTCGTAAGTGACGGGGCCGGCCTTGCGCCGTCTGGGACCCTCACCATGAACGAGCCAGCGCTCTTCAACTTCCAGGGCTCGGCAAAGCTCCCACAGGCATTGCGGGCGCACCGCGCCTCGTGACTCGATTGTAGCGATGCTCTGCTGCGGGATATTGTAACCCAACAGGCTGACCTCCTGTGCCAACCGGCCTTGAGTCCAACCCTTTTCCTTGCGTCGCACGCGGACGCGTTCGCCCAATGTGGTCATGATCACATCCCATCGATGTGGATAACTGCACGTTCTAGTACAGAAAACTTACATCGATTGAGGTGAGGGGGCAACAGGGTTGGCTGTTGCCGTCTTGTTGCCCTATGCACGCAGCCGTTCGTTGCCTGGATCATAGGCAGGTTGGGCTATGACGCTTGCCTTCCGCCGGGCCCCCATAATCTCGATTTCAAAGCTTGAGCCAGGTTTGACGTATCCCGGTTCCACATAGGCGAACGCGAGGCTCTTGCCCACCGCATGACCATATCCACCGGACGTGGTCAGCCCAATCAGCTTGTCTCCGTCAAAGATCGGGTCATTGCCACCGGCATCCACATCATCGGCGTCCACCTCGCAATAGACCAGCTGAATGCGCGGCCCGCGTTGCTTGAACACCTGTGATCCTGCCTCGCCGCGGAACGCGGTGCCCTTGTCGAGCCGGCAGAAGCGCGCCATGTCTGCCTCGAACATGTCGATTTCCGTGGTGAGCTCTGAGCCCCATCCGCGATAGGCTTTTTCCATGCGCAAGGAGTTCAGGGCATAGGCGCCGAACAAACCGATGCCGAATTCCTCACCGGCCTCCATCAAGGCATCGAACAGTTGCGGCAACCCGTCCATGGGGCAATGCAGTTCCCAGCCAAGTTCACCCACGTAGGACACCCGCAGGGCCCTGATGTCGTCAACCCCGCCGGCGGAGATGGTTTGCCCGCTCAGCCAGCGGAAATTGGCATTGCCCAAATCAGTGTCCGTCAGCTTGGCCAGCACATCCCGGGCCCGCGGGCCAGACAACACCAGCGTGCCGCGGTCCATGGTGACATTGGTGATGGTCACGTCTTCGCCGTCACGCACCTCGTTCTTCAGTTGCCAGTAATCCAGTTCCTCGGCCGTAGCGGCTGACAACACATAGAAGCTGTCGTCCCCCATCCGTGTGATGGTCACTTCGCTTTCCATGAAGCCTGCATCGGTGAGGATGTGGGCCAATGTCACGCTGCCGGTCTTGCGCGGCACCTTGTTGGCGATCAAGCGGTCGAGCAAGGCTTCTGCGTCGCTTCCGCTGACGTCGTATTTGGCGAAAGTGGACAGATCCATCAAACCCACACGCTCGCGCACGGCCTTGCATTCTTCGGCCACCGGATCCCACCAGTTGGACCGGCGGAAAGAGTACTTCTCGCCCTTGCCGGTCGGGTCGAACCAACGGACCCGCTCCCAACCATGAACAATCTGGAACTGGCCGCCGCGCTCTTTCAACTGATCGTAAAGCAAGGAGACGCGCACCGGCCGGCCGGCCTCATGTTGTTCACCAGGGGCCATGCAGGTGTACATGTTCTGGTAGTCGTTGATCGACGTGACCTTGGCATATTCCGAAGTCGCCCAGTCGCCAAAGCGGCGCGGGTCAAACTCAGCCATGTTGATTTCAGCCTGGCCGTGCACCATCCATTGGGCGAGATATTTGCCCGCGCCGGCGCCTTGGCAGATGCCGATCGAAGAACCGTTGGACATCCAATAGCCGTGCGGGCCAGCAGCCGGCCCCAACAGGAAGTTTGAATCGGGCGTGTGGGTGATCGCGCCGGAAACAACCGATTTGAGGCCAGCCTCGGCAAACATGGGGAAGCGCTCGGTGGCCTGTTCCAGCCACGGGAACAGGCGCTCGGTTTGCGGCGTGACAAGTTCATTCTCGAAGTCCCAGGATAGGCCGTCGTCAAAACAGGTCGTTGCGCCGGATGTTTCATAGGGCCCGATGAGGATGCCGTCTGTCTCCTCGCGCAAGTAACAGTTCGAATAGGGATCGCGCACCACCGGCAGTTCTTTTTCCATGTCAACCAAGGCCTGGATCGGCTCGGTGATGAAATAGTGGTGCAGCACGTTTGCAATCGGCACATTGTGCCCGGTCCACGAGCCCACGATGTCCGCATAGGAGCCGGCGGCGTTGACCACATGCTCGCAGATGATGTTGCCCTTCTCGGTGATCACTTCCCATTCGCCGGACGCCAAATGCCGGATGTCGGTGCACCGGGTGCGCCGATAGATCTCCGCACCCTTCTGGCGCGCGCCTGCCGCCATGGCCATGGTGACGTCTGCCGGGGCCACGTGGCCATCATTGTGGGTGATGAAACCGGCCTTCACGCCGAACATCTCCAAGTAGGGGTGGTGGCGTTTGATTTCGTTGGGGCCAACGATCTCGCACTCAAACCCGATCTGCTTGCCGATGCCTTCTACGTGCTTGAACCAGTCGATCTCGTTTTCGGTCAGGGCCAAGCGCACTCCGCCGCAGCCGTGCCAGGAGACCGCATGTCCGGTGAGTTCTTCAAGCTTGGGGTAGAGCTGGGTGCCCACATGGTGGATTTTCGCCAGGTTGAGCGAGCCGGTGAAGTTTGGGCATTGGCCCGCCGCATGCCAGGTTGAGCCGGACGTGAGCTCGCCCTTTTCCACCATCACGATGTCGTTGCCCCAGCCTTCCTCGGCCAGATAATACAACAAGCCGCAACCCATGGCGCCGCCGCCGACAACACAAACTTTTGCATGAGATTTCATCTCAAACCGCTCCCAACCAACTCAGGGGTGAATGTTGCGGTCACATTCGTCTAAGCGCACCGAACACTCAAGGGCCAGTTTGTCACCGTTGGTGAACTCAGATGTACGAAAGCGTTCACAAGTGGCTGGGGAACACAGTTAGTTGAGCCCCCCAGTTCCACCCCCATTTGTGCCAGCTCCCCCGCCGTTGCCTCCAGCATTGCCGCCACCGTTGCTGCCGCCGTTCGCACCACCTGTGCCCAGCCCGTTGGCCCCCTCGCCATCACCTCGTCCCGAGCTTGAGGAGAAATTGGTGCGGCCGGTGGTTGTTGGGGAACTGCTAAGCCCGCCCAGGCAATTGCGCGCCACCCGGGTGGGGGTCTGCATTTTCGGATTGAGCTTGTCCTGGCCCAGCAAAAACGGCACGGCAGCGCCAGGACTTGTTCCTTGCAGGATCTGCTGGTTCGGCCGCCGCGCGCCTTGAATGCGGCCGTCCGGCTGCACCAGGGCGCATTCGCACGGATCGGTCAGCTGCACACAGGCGCCGCCATGATTGCAGACTTCAACCTCTCCATTGAGCAAGACAATGAAGGCCGATCCATCCGGCCCGATATATCCATCAAACATGGTGCCGCGCACCCCAACGGTCGATGTGGGGGTTCGGATGGAATAGGACTTACTGCCCGCCTTGCCGCTGGCAAACCGGAAGGCGCCTTTTACGGCGTTGAGGATAATCTTATTGGATTTGCCCGCGCCGGCGTAAACGAACTCGTCGAGGTACACAGAGGCATTGGCGCCCACCGCCAGCCGGGTCTGGTCTTTGAACACAAACTCCGCTGAACTTTCTGGCTGGGAGCGAATTTGCTCGCCGCGGTGCACGGATTTGCCAACCGCCAGGCGCACGGCCCTTGCTTTGCCAATTCGGCCCGTGACCTGATTGACGATCTTTTCAGCGCTGCCGATGCGCTCAGCCGCCTGCGCAATGGAAGAGGGGAGATTGAAGAGTGCGGCGAGAAGACCTGCCGCAACACCGAGACGTGCAATACGCGTAACCACCATTGGACTGTACTCTTATCTGTTACACGATGCAGCCGCCCAACTGCCATCGCCAGGACCTCAAGAGCTTCTGCTTATACAGAGATTAGTGCGTCGAGGAAACAGCTGGACAGCCTCCGGCAGGGCGATAATGTTCCTTCCAAGCAAAAATCTAAAAGGATCCAACCCCAATGTCTGACATCGAGGCCAATGGCCGTCCCCTTTGGCAGTGGAGCGCTTGCGACATCGCACAAGCGGTGGCGCGCGGCGCAGTGAGCTGTGAAGATGCTACCGGCGCTGCGATTGAGCGCATGCGGGCAACCAATGGCAAAATCAACGCGGTTGTCGAGGATTTGGGCGATGCGGCCATTGAAACGGCACGCGGCCAAGACAAGGCAGGTGCAGGTGCCGAGCAGCCAATGTTCGGCGTGCCGGTCACCATTAAGGAGAACATTGACCAGAAGGGACACACAACCCCCAACGGCGTTGCAGCGCTGGCCAAAACCCTCGCGCCCGGTGATGCGCCCGTGGTGAGCAACTTCAAGAAAGCCGGCGCGATCCCGATCGGACGCACCAACACCCCGGAATTCTCCTTCCGGGCCACAACTGTCAACGAACTGCACGGCCGAACTTTCAGCCCGTGGAACGACTGGGCCTCGGCCGGTGGCTCTTCAGGTGGTGCAGCAGCCGGTGTGATGATGGGCTATGGCGCCGTGGCCCATGGCAACGACATTGGCGGCTCATTGCGCTTTCCCGCTTATGCCTGCGGCGCGGCCACGGTGAAGCCGGGCCTTGGCCGGGTGCCCGCCTATAACCCCTCAGCGCCTGAGGAGCGTGGGCCACTGGCGCAGATCATGTCGGTTCAAGGGGTCATCGCCCGCGAAGTTCGTGATGTGCGCCTGGCAATGGAGACACTTGTTGCTTACGACCCGCATGATCCGTGGATGGTTCCAGCACCGTTCAACGGGCCCGAGCTTGGCGGTTTGCCCAAAGTTGGGTTCAGCCGTGAAACCTATGGCGTTGAGATGCACCCGGCGGTGAGCGCGGCATTGGATACAGCTCGCGAGTGTTTGGTAGACGCAGGTTACGTGGTTGAAGAGATCGAGACGCCAAACGTCCAGTCCTGTGGAGACATTGGCTTCCGGGCCCTGATGGGCGAAGTAAAGGTGTTCTTTGAGGCCGACATCCGCAAACATGGCAGTGCGGACATCAACGCGATCTTTGATGATTATTTTGAGATGTTCCCGCCGTTCGAGGGCGAAGAACAGCTCAAGGCCATGGCGGAGCGCGCCCGGTTTGTCCGCGAGTGGACGGTGCTTCTGCACAAATACCCGCTTGTATTGACCCCGTTCATGCTGATACCCACCTTCAAATGGGACCGTGATATGGAAGGCCAAGACGGGGTGAGGGAAGTTCTTGGCGCGGCATTCTACAGCTTCTCCATGAACTTCATGGGCCTGCCCGCCGGCAATGTGCCGGCCAACTACAATGATGGCCTCCCGGTCGGCGTCCAAATTGTGGGCCAGCGCTTCCGAGAGGACTTGATCTTGGACGCCTGCGAGGCGGTTGAGCAGCGTGTTGGCATTATGGCCCACAAGCTTTGGGCCAGATAGGGAGGGGTTACGCCGCCTCGGGAAGTTCAACGGTCAGGCCATCTAGTTCTGGCGAGTAGATGATCTGGCAGGAGAGGCGCGAGGTGTCATAGACCATGGGCAGCTCGTCGAGCATGCCCTCCTCGTCGTCCCGGGCGGGGTGAAGCCGCGGCGTCCAGTTTGGATCCACTTTCACGTGGCACGTTGCACAGGCGCACGCACCGCCGCATAGGGCCTGAATGTTGAAGCCATGCTCACGGATAATCTCCATCACCCGCCAACCTTCTACGGCCTCAATCTCATGCGAGATGCCGTCCTGGTCCTTTACGTGGATTGTGCCCATTGGCCTTGCGTGTCCTTGTGAACGATTGTTCTTTATAACGAACGATCGTCCTATAAAAAGGACAAACACAAGTCAACGGTAAACTTGGTCTATTGGGCGCTCAGTTCCTTCAGCCGTTGGCGGGCGAAGGGAATGTAGATGCTTTTTGGAAACTGCCTGATGAACTGCTCGAAGCTTTCCGTCTTGGGTTTGGCCTGGATTTTCAGCCAGGCGGTGATATCGGAGACCTCATTCTTCCGGACCAGCATATAGGGTTTGTTGAGTTTGCCGACAACGGTTGGGAACTGCAGGTTCGAGCTGTCGTAGAACACAGAAACTGAAACCTTTCTCAAAAATTCTACCGCTGTTCTCTCTTTGCGGCCCAAGAACAGCTTGAAATTGCGCGCATAGGTGAGGGGCGTGTTCATTGGCGCCAAGCGGATGTAGAGATTGTTGGGTGCCGTGCTGGTGTACACCGCAAGCCGGTTTGGGACGAACGGATCCTGGGTGCTCATGAAGACACCAAATTCGCCGCTTCCAGTAAGCCCGAACGCGGCCCTGGCATCTTCTGGCGCATCCAGAATGATCATGTTGAGCAAACGGGCCTGGGGCGCATTCACAACGTCCTTGGCTTCCACGGCCAGCGACAACAGTTTGTCAGCCCCACCAGAGAGCGCGTCGGCTGGAAGCACCACGTTTCTCTGGCCCTTGTTCAAGGCAAAACTGGAGACATAGACGATGGCCGCTTCAGCCCCTTTTGAATCGGCATAGATCTCTTTCAGGACCGCCTCGAATTCCCATTTGTTGATGTTGTTGTAGCGCTGGACCGTGTAACCGAAGCGCGCAAGTGCATCTGCCATAGTGTCAGCGCCAGACTTTCTTTTAACCGGGCCGGCAGGGCGTTCATACTCTTCAATGTTGATTATATAGGCGAGGCGTGCGTCGTCAGCCGCAAGGCTCGTGCTGAGCGCAAGCAGAAGGCAGATCAGACTTGTGAGCAGAACACGCATGCTATCGCCGGTCATTGAATGGGAGGTTGGTTCTATCTCATTGCTCGGAGCGAGGCAAAACCATCAGCGCGTAAACCGCGCCGCCGAATAGGCGGAGATGTCAAAGTTCGGCACGCGTCCCTCCGCCAAGTCTGCGATTATGCGCCCGGTAATGCCGCCAAGCGTCAGGCCGATATGATGGTGGCCGAAGGCCAGCAAGATGCGTTCGGATCGCGGCGAGTGGCTGATCACCGGCAGGGAATCGGGAAGGGTGGGGCGATGGCCCAGCCATTCTTCGTTTGGCTCACCGAGACCGTCAAACATCCGATGGGCCTTGTCGGTCAAAAAGTCGATACGCTCCGGGTTGAGCGGTTTCTGGAGGCCGGCAATCTCGACCGTTCCGGCGATGCGCAAGCCGCCTTCCATGGGCGTGGCGTTGAAGCCATATTCTTGCCAACCCACAACCCGTGAGAGTTTGCGCTCTGCGCCTTTGAACACAATATGGTAGCCGCGTTCGCAATCGAGCGGCAACTTTTCCGCACCAGAGCCTTTGATCGATTTCGAATGCGCCCCGGCTGCCACCACCAGCTGGCCGCAGGTCAAGTCGTCAGCATCGTTGCAATCGATTTCCACAATATCCGCAGATGCCTTGACGCTGCCAACCTCACGTTGGCGCCAACTGCCGCCGTCAGAGAGGAATTTCTTAAACAGACGCTCGATCAGCCCCTTCGGGTTGAGCACATGGCGGGCGTCGGAGAAATGCATGCCCTTGTGGATGGGCATGCGCAACGACGGCTCCATCTCCCGGATCGGGTCTGCGTCAAGCACCTCAACGGCAACCCCGTGCTGTTCACGCGCCGCGATGCCGGGGATTGCCTTCTCGTAGGCTGCCTCGGTGCCGAACACATAGATCGCCCCATTGGACACCACCAGGTCGCCGGCTCCGGCCGCAGAAACCAGCGGATCAAACCCTGCATCAACGTGGGCCAGAATATTGGCCAGTGAGGCGGTGGTGTGCTCGACCTTGTCAGGCGCGCAGTTCTTGAGGAAGGAAAGCATCCAGGGCAGATGCGTTGCGGCATAGGCCCAGTCGAGGTTCAATGGGCTTGATTTTGAGAACAGCAAGCCGGGAAGGGATTTGACCAGTTGCGGGCTGTTGATCGGCACGCATCCAAACGGCGCATAGGTGCCCGCATTGCCATACGAGGTCCCGTTTCCAGGTGTGTTCTTGTCCAGAACCACAACCCGCTTGCCGCTTCGTTGCAGCCACATGGCGCAACACACGCCCACCATGCCGGCGCCCACAACCGCGACGTCAAAATGCTCCCTAGCCATGCCTTATTCGTCTCACAAGCTGCGCTGGGAGACAAGGGTTTCCGAATAAGCTCAATCAGACACGGCAGAAAGCTGGGCCTCCAGTTCAGCCACACGTTCGGTCAGTTTCTTCACCACATGCGCCACGGTTTCTTCGCTGAAGCGCTGGGGAATGTTCTGTGGGCAGTTCACATCCCAGGTTTCGATGGTGAAGACCACGGCGCGGCTCACTTTGGCAGAAGGCGCGGACGGTTCAAGAACGGCGCTCAAGAGTTCCGGATCATCTTCCACGAAGCGGGCACGGCCCCAAATCTTGATGCGCTGCCGGGTTTCATAATCGATCAGGAAGATGAAGGCGCGGTCGTTCTCCGACAGATTGCCCGCCGAGATGAACTGCTTGTTGCCCGGATAGTCGGCAAACGCCAGGGTGGCGGCATCAATGACCTTCAGAAAGCCACGCGCGCCGCCGCGGTGCTGGATGTAGGGTTGGCCCTCGCCATTTGAGGTGCCCAGATAGAACGAATCCCGCACCGCGACGAACTTCGCCAACTCCGCCGTCACCTCCGTTCCCCAGGCCCGGTTGGCTATCACTTGTTCATTGAACGCCCGGACGCCATATTTTCCCTGCACCGCTTTGACCGCATCTGTGAAGGCGATGTCTGACCCGTGCGGCATGCGGTATTCCTTTGGTTTATTTGCTCAGACAATTTCGATATGAGGGGCAGTTAAGAGCAGGAACTTGGAGCAAGTCAATTCATGTACATTCTCTATGGCGGCCCCTTCACCCGGGCGCTGATCACCGAGATGGTGATGGCCGAGGGGGACATTGCTCACGAGCTTCGTCCCGTGGATATTCTGAACAACGGGCATCGCACGCCTGAGTTCCTGAAGATCAATCCGGCAGGCTGGGTTCCAGCCCTGATCACGCCTGAAGGGGACCATCTGTTTGAGACCCCGGCGATCAATCTCTATTTGGCCGAACGCCATGAGCTGACCCATCTGGCACCGGCCGTCGGCGACCCGGATCGGGGGATGTTTCTGAGCGGTTTGTTTTCTCTGGCCGATGAACTGGAGCCGGCGATGAAGCGTGTGTTCTATGCACACCGTTACGTGGTGCGCCCGGAAGACACCGCCGCAGCGAAACAACTGGCGCTGGATGCCGCCCTGGAGCGCCTGCAGGTGATTGAGGAGCGGTTGAGCAAGGGCGGCCCGTATTATTTGGGCGAGAGGTTCTCGCTGATCGACCTGACGTTGAGCTATTGGACCGGCTCATTGGCTTCTCAGGGCCTATTGGAGCCGTTCCCTGCCATCGGCGCTTGCACAGCGCTGGTGCGCGCGCGGCGGAAGCTGCAGGTGCATTTTGCTCAGCTTGACGAAATGCGGGTCAAATATGCTGGCCTGCTGGCCCAGGATCAGGGTGTTAAATAAGGCCTGCCAGCCGCGTTCGACAACGATGCACACAGGCGCTAGTTTGTTTCCATGGATCCGGACCGATTGCTCAGATTTGGCATTGGCGGGACGCTCATCGCGGCAGTGTGCTGCTTCACACCTATTCTGGTGGGTATTCTTGGAGCATTGGGGTTGAGCGCTCTCGTTGGCGTCCTCGACTTTGTGTTGCTGCCCGCATTGGTTATTTTTGTACTCATAACGGTGTATGCTCTATGGAAACGAAAGAAAGCGTGATTGAGCTCAATTCGACCCTAACGTGCCCGAAGTGTGGCCATCAGGCCCACGAAACCATGCCCACCAACGCCTGCCAATGGTACTATGAGTGCGCGGATTGCGGGGCGCTGCTGCGGCCCAAGCCGGGCGATTGCTGCGTCTATTGCTCGTATGGTTCTGTGGCCTGTCCGCCCATTCAAGAGGGCATCTCGTGCTGTTCATAGGTGCTATTGACCACTTCGCCCGAAGTGTCATCCATTTCGCATCTGCACAAAGTCATCTTTTTTGTTTGAAAACAAAAATTTAACCATAAAGATTGGCCTTGATTTGAACGTATTTTGTGCGCCGCAATATTGACGCAATTGGGCTTATATATCGCGCCAACTCAATCATGACGATTCACCGAGTGCGTTGGGGTAAACGGCGCGCCGGAAGGGCATTACCAAATGAAAAAACTGTCTGTGCTCGCTATTGCGGGCGCCCTGGCCATTGCGTCCCATGCGCCGGCAGGTGCAGCGGAAAAGGTTTCCTCAAGCACTCTTAAGCGTCTGTTTCCTGGGCAATTCCAGGCGATCATCAAGGGCTACAAGGTCAAGTTCAGCGCCATGGGCAACGGTCGGCTCTACGGCAAATACAAGAACTACAAAGACCAGGGTCGTTGGAGCGTGCGCAGCGGACGGCTGTGCATCATGCTGAAAGAATGGTTGAACGGTGAGACCAAGTGCTCGTCGGTCACCAAACGGAATGGCTGGTACCAGTCAGCCCAGGTTCAGTTCCGCAAATTCTGATTTGGCCCTTGGCCGCTTGCGCCCTCTCGGCGGACGGGGCTAGGTATCTCTCACAATAATAAGTGAGGGAGGCGGGCGTGGCGCAAGACCAGTCCATGAAAACCATGCGGCTCTATGATCAGGTAGAGCGCATATTGAACGAACTGCATCACCTGGGCATCGATGAAGACGCGCCCCTGAGCGTGGAAGACCTGACACCGTTCGATCAGTATCATTACCACGGCACACAGGCGGTTGATGAAGCCGCGCACCTGCTCGGCGCAACGCCGCAGACTGAGATCCTTGAAATAGGGTCCGGCATAGGCGGGCCAGCCCGGCACATGGCCAATGCCACCAGCTGCAAGGTCACTGCGGTTGAATTGCAGCCTGATCTCAGCACGCTTGCCGAACAGTTGACCGGACGCTGCGGTTTGGCTGACCGGGTTGAGCACTTGTGCGGCAATGCCCTGGACAAACCGCTGGGCGATCGCACCTTCGATGCCATCATGTCGTTTCTGGTGTTTCTCCACATTCCTGCGCGCGCTGAGTTGTTTTCGGTCTGCCATTCCTTGCTCAAGCCGGGCGGTAGCATTGTGATCGAGGATTATATCAAGCTGGGGGAGCCTTCGGACAAGCAAGCAGAAGACCTGAGGGTCAAAGTCCAGTGCCCCTATGTGCCGGACATGGAGACCTATCGTCAGCATTTGCTGGATGCCGGGTTCGTTTCTGTTGAGATCGAGGATATGTCGGCCTCCTGGACCGCATTCACCGGCGAGCGTTTGGCCGCCTATGAGGCCAGAAGAGAGCATAATGTGAAGGTGAACGGCGAGGATCTAACCGATGGCTTGCATGACTTCTACGCCACCACAGCAGGCTTGTTCGCCGATGGGGTGATTGGCGGCGTGCGCATTCTGGCCCGCCGGGATTAGGCGGTATGCCTGTTCTGTCTCTGCCTGGCGGTGCCGTGGCTTACGATGTCACCGGCACCGGCACGCCGGCGATCTTGTTCATCCATGGCTATTCTTGCACGGCCCAGGATTGGCGCTTGCAGGTTGCCGGACTGTCCTCGTCCCACACCTGCATCACCATGGATCTGCGCGGCCATGGGCGCAGCGGTCCGGCCAAAGGTGAACTCACCATGGCCGCCTTTGCCGCTGACGCGATTGCATTGTTGGATGCCCTGCACATCGAGCGCGCGTTTCTTGTGGGCCATAGCATGGGCACACGGATTGCCCTGGAAGCGGCCCTGCAAGCGCCAGCGCGTGTGAGCGGGCTGGTGTTGGTGGATGGCAGCAAGGTGGAGGCCGAGCCGGAAGCGGTGCGAGGCGCAATTTCGGCAGCTATCGACGCACTGGGCTTTGCCGGTTGGTCTGAGAAGAACATGGGAGAGATGTTTCTGGATAATCTGACATCGGAGGATCAGAACACCATCCTGCAACGCGCCATTGCCTTGGGCCCCGAAGTGGGGCTGCAGCTTTATGTGAACATGACGGCCTGGGACCAGAGCCGCTTGGCCACTGCCATTAAGCAGGTTGAGGCGCCAACCGCAGTGGTCCAGTCCACCTCAATTCTACCCGGTGAAGCGAGACAAAGATGTTATGTGGATGAGGCACCGAATTCGCCCTGGTTCGATGCCTGGCGCGGCGCGGGCAGGGCGAACATTGTGGCGCTTTCCCAAACCGGACATTTCGCCATGCTGGAGAAACCTGGCAAGGTGAACGATGTCATTTGCGATGTGATCAAGCAAATCTGATCTTGCCTGCCGTTGTGCCTGCGTCCTGGCGGCGTATACTCGATGATCGACAGTCAGATGAGGCCGTGTCGCCATGAACACCTCTGCCCGGTTCGCCGCGGTTATGCTGTTCGTATTGTCACTGTTGCCCCCAACGGTGGCGAACGCCGCGCAGAACCGCTGTCTCGCCATTGCCGATGCCGGACCGCCGGTGCATCTGGCGGCGCTCAAAGAAAATGAAGTCAGCCTAACGTTTGTGGGCCATTCCACGTTTCTTATTGAGAGCCCTGCCGGCGTGCGCATTGCCACCGATTTCACGGGCGATGCGGGCCCGGGGATCGTGCCCGATGTGGTTACCATGAACCATGCCCACGACTCCCATTACACCGACTTTCCGGATCCGAAGATCAAACACGTGTTGCGCGGCTGGAACCCAGAGGCCACCGGCAGTCCCGAAGATCCGGCAGCGCAGCACAATCTGAATGTCAAAGACGTCCATGTGCGCAACGTGCCCACCGACATCCGGCATTGGTCCGGTGCCAAGGAAGTGTTTGGCAACTCGATCTTCATATTTGAGGTGGCGGGGCTGTGTATTGCCCATCTCGGCCATCTGCACCATCAACTCACGGCGCAGCATCTGGGTTGGATCGGCTACATCGACATTCTCTTGGTGCCGGTTGACGGCACCTACACGTTGAATCACACCTCAATGGTAGAGGTGATCAAGGATCTGCGGGCAAAGCTTGTTATTCCCATGCACTATTTCAGCTCACTGGGACTGAAGTCATTCGTTGATTCGCTAAGCGGCGCGTTCGAAATCGAGGTTCATAAGTCCAACCAGATCACCGTTTCCGATACATCCTTGCCTCAGAAGGCAAAGATCCTGATTCTGCCTGGATATTGAAAAATCGGCTGAAAAGCCTGATTTATAAGATGTTTTTGCAAGTGCTACACGGCCGTCTGGTCGAGTGAGCGAGTGTAGCCGTCACAGAAATGTGAAGTGATATCCTTAAAAGTTAGCTATGCACTTGTAATGGATAATTTACGTTACGTATAGATAGTGGTGTTTCAGAACTGCAATCTTAGATGGGTAAGTTCGAGCAATAGGCTGAACCTTCGATGCTCAATGCCGAGATTATTGGCGAGTTTGAAAGGCAGTATTTAAGCCTTGAGGCAAACTCAACAGAAGAAGTGTCCCAGTGGGTTTCACGGAGGCACAAAGGCTTTCGTTCGTTTCCTCTCGAAAAACCGCAACCAGGACCAGTTGCACGCTTTGCCCGAGCAACGGTTGATGAAGTGTCTCTTGTTAATTTTCGCTGGTTCCAAGCATGTCAGAGCGAATTGCTGGATGACATGAATGCCTATTTCGTGTGCATCCCACACGCTGGCAAGATGAAGATGCAGCTTGGGCAAAAGACTGAAATTGTCCAAACCACTGAAAATTTGCGCGTTTTTAAGAGGCAGGCGGGCCTGAAGAATACAGTGGGACCCGGCTTCTCAAATCTCTCATTAATCGTACCGGCAAGTTTGTTGGAGAAACGGCTGGAAAATTGGATTGGTGACCGAGCCAAAGAGCCGCTGGACTTTTCTCCATTGGTCGATGTGAACAACGGATCGGGAGCGCCGGTTGTTAGTCTGATTTCACACATGCTTACATTGCTCAATTCTGCGCCCGGCTGTCTCGACAACGAACTCATCAAGACCAACATCATGGAACACTTGATGTCGGTTCTGATTGAAAGTCTCCCGCACAACTACCGCGAAACCGCGCAGGCGGGCTCTGCCGATGTTCTTCCTAAATCGGTTCGCCGGGCAGAGGACTACATGCGGGCCCACTGCGATCAACCGATTACGCTCACCAAGCTTGCCCGGGTTGCCGGCTGCAGCGAACGTGGATTGCAAAACGCTTTCAAAACGCACAGGCAGGCAGGGCCAATGGCCGTGTTGCGTGATATTCGGCTTGAAGCAGCCCATAGCGACATTTTGCACACTGAATGCACCGTGACGGAGATCGCTTTTAAGTGGGGTTTCAGTAATCTTGGCCGATTTTCTAAGATTTTTGCAGAGAAATTTGGCGAGTGCCCGTCCCGCATCGCGCGGAGTGCAAAACACGGAGCTTGACGAGTTCAGATAAAATTATGTGCATTTTGAATTAATATGTGACAATTGAATTGTTACTGCTGTAAAATGCCCTTTCAGGCAAGTTGGCGTGTTGTGCCATTGACCAGGGGGCGTTGGAGAGATGATTGCTTTGTCCGAATTAACTTCGTTCGAGAAGAGATATCTCAATTTTGAGGCCAAATCGGCCGATGAAGTGGCTGACTGGATATCCAACCAACATGCGAGTATTCGGATCACTCCTTGTGAGGAGGTTGCAGACGGAACGGTTGCGAGACTGTCACGGGCGACCATCGATGATGTGGCGCTCGTCTTGTATCGCTACAATTTGGCGCTGAAGGGGGAGTTTTCTGCAGACTACGATGCTTATTTCATTTGCCTGCCCATTTCTGGTTCTTCAAAACGGATCTGTCCGCACAATGGAGCGATTGTTCAGAATCCGGACCAAGTGCTCATCTACCGAAGAATGGAAGGATTGGAAAACACCAACTCGTCCGACTACACAAACCTATCCTTGGTTGTTCCAGCCAGCTTGCTGGAGAATCAACTGCAATCGCTCATGGTCTCCCAAATGAACGCGAGGTTGTCGTTCACGCCCTTGGTGAACGCTAACAGCGGACCGGGGCGTGCTGTTGTCAGTTTGATCAACTATCTGATGTCCCAGTTTAACAATCTGCCTGATCCCTTCAGCCATCCGATTTCGAATGCCAATTTTAAGTCTTATCTTAACACCGTGCTGCTGAGCAGTTTGCCCCACAATTATAGCCATCTACTCAATTCCAACCGGCCAAATGCTGTCCCTCGATCAGTTAAGCGCGCAGAAGAATACATGCGAGAGCTCTGTGCTGGGCCCATCACAATTGAACAGCTTGCCGGAGCGGCCGGTTGCAGTCCGCGTGCCCTGCATGTCGCATTCAAAACCTTCAGAGGGACAACGCCCATGGCCGTTCTGTGTGATTTCCGGTTGGAGGCCGCCCACAACGAGATCATCAAGGAAATGGGCACCGTTACCGACATTGCCGGGAAGTATGGGTTCTCGAATGCGGGCCGGTTTGCAAAGCAGTATGCCCAGAAATTTGGGCAGAAGCCCTCCCAAACCAGGCTGATTGGTGCCACCGCCTATCCAATATCCACGAACACGCAGCCGGCTTCCAGCTTCACCGGGTAGGTCTTAAGGTCAACACACACAGGCGCAGACAGGGCCTTGCCCGAAGCGATATCAAACCGGCCCTGATGCAATGGACACTCGATCACCTGGCCGATCACTATCCCGTCCTCCAAGTGTTGGTCCTCATGTGTGCACAACCCGTCTGTGGCGAAGAAGCCCCGCGGCGTGTTGAAGAGCGCAAAAGTTTGTCCGTCATAATCCCAGCGGATCAGATCTTCGTCATCGATCTCGTCTGCTGCGCAGGCTTTGATCCAGGTGCTCATCCCTCGCTTGCCTTCCTGTGCGCAACGGCTCGTCCGCATCAGCGCATGTTTGCTTCGGAGATCTTGGTGAAGCCGCCTTCGGTGATCATGTGGGGGGCCTGGCGGATGCTCGGCGCCCGCGTGCTCAGGCCGAGTGAGCGGCGCGCGACAACTGCCGCCACTTCATAGTTGGTGCGCCAGAACCCCGGATCAGGCTCTGGAACCTGATCCTCAATGGCCTTCTGCAGGCCGGGCAGGGCGTAGAACGGAACCTGGGGATAGAGGTGGTGTTCAACGTGATTGTTCATGTTCATGTACAAAAACCAAGACAGCCAACCGCCTTTGTAGGATCGGGTTGAGTCCAGAATGGACGGCGTGTCCTCGCTCAGTTCGGCGTGCTGCAAGATTGTGAACATCTGCATCACAGGGGCGCCGACGAGCCGCGGGAGGACAAGGTAGAGCAGCGGCCACACGTGCCCGGCTGCGATGAACGCCAGCAGTGTGGCATAGGCGGCAAGATAAACCCGGGCGCCCCATTTCAGCTTGGGCAGTTCGTCTTCAGGAGTGTACTGCAGCACCAACGGGCTGAACCGGCCCAGCGCATTTTTGACAAACAGCTTGATCTCGTACCAGTAGAAGCCCAGGTGGGTCAGTTCCACAAGCCATTCTCTAAACGTCATGGGAAGCGCGAACGGCATCTGGCCGTCCTTGCCCACATGCATGGTGTAGGTGTGGTGGGACGTGTGCGCATAGCGCCGGTGGTTGGGCTCTTCAAAGTAGATGAAGGAGGAGATCCACAAGAGCGCATCATTCAACCATCTGGTTCTAAACGCAGTGCCGTGGGAGGTTTCGTGGCTGAGTGCGTAGGTGGGCACAACCAACACCGCGCCATAGGCAATCATCGCAGGCACCACCCACCAAGTGCCCACAGACAGATGCAAAAGCACGCCGCCTCCCAGAAGGAACACGACCCAATGCGCTAACCAGATCAGGCCTGGAACATCGCTGCGCTTGCCCAGTTGTCTCAGGGTTTTGCGTTCAAGTTTGACGCCGGACGAGGCGGCGTTGGTGGCAATGGGGGCTGGCGTCATAGCGTTCACTCCACTTCACCTGACAAAGGTGACGCGATAGTGGGCGGGCGACAAACGAGAAATCTTCACAACTGAAATAAGTCAAACTAATGGATCATTTCTGGCAGCTGCACGTCCTAGCGCCCAATCTGTCCCATATAGCGCTCTACAAGCGCGCGGGATGCAGCAGACGGTTTCACATCCGGCATCGGCCATTTGAATCCGGTTGCGGTGTTGAAGATGATTGCTGTTTCCTCGGGCCCAGTTTTTCCTGCAGCAACATCCAGCGCATGTGCCGCCAAACAGGCTGCGCCTTCTGGGCAAAGATTGATGCCTTGTTGCGCGGCGATTTGGGCTTGGGCTCGCATCACCTCATCATCGGAGACCGCGCACGCATGTCCCTCGGAGGCACGCAATACTTCAATGATCAACCGTCCGCCCAACGGCTTGGGCACCCGCACGCCCGGCACCACGGTCGTCACTGGCGAAAACGGTTCCTCAACATCATCTTGGCCGTTCTCGAAGGCAAGCTTGATCGGATTGCATCCATGGGTCTGGACCGAAACCATTCGGGGCAGCTTGCCGTCGATCCATCCCAGATGACGCAGTTCCTGGAAGGCCTTCCACATGCCAATGAAGCCTGTGCCTCCGCCCGTTGGATAGTAGATCACATCGGGAAGCGACCAACCGAACTGAAATGCCAGTTCCAGGCCCATGGTTTTCTTGCCCTCAAGCCGGTAGGGCTCAGCGAGGGTTGATAGGTCGTGCCAGCCGGTCTCAGTGGCTGTGATGGCGCGGACAATCTTGCCGCAGGTGTCGATCAGGCCGGGGACCTGATAAACGTCCGCCCCGTGCAGCACGATTTCCTGAACGGTGACCTTTGGGGTGTCTTCCGGCGTGAACACATTCACATTCATGCCTGCAGCAGCACCGTAGGCGGCCGCAGCCGCTCCGGCGTTGCCTGCGGTTGGGACGGCAAGTTCGGTCTTTCCGAAATGCCGCGCCATCGACACCGCAACCGCCATGCCTCTGGCCTTGAAGGAACCGGTCGGCAACCTGCCTTCATCTTTGATCATGATCCCGCCGCCGGCCGGAATCAGGGGGGTCATTGTTTCCCCCAATGATACCGGCTGGGTCTCAGCATCCAGGGGAAGAAACGCGCGCCACATCCACATATCGGCCGTGCGGCTGCAAATCAGGTCGCGGTCCAAATCCGCCTTCATCCGGTTCAGATCATAGCGCACAAGCAGGGGTGCGCCGCTGGCCGACAGGCCATGCACGCGATCATGTTCAACCCGTTCACCCGTCCGGCTGCACTCTAGATGACTGACGTATGACCCTGATGACCGGCTGGTTTGCATGATGGCCGCCTCCGCTGCATTGACGGTGGCAATGCTATAGCTAGATCCAGAACTTGTCGCGAACCATCAGACTTTGGGTGCCGGCGGGTGTTTGCACTTCAAGCTCGCTGCCAGCGCTCCAATGGGCACGATCCAGCATGGCGATTGCCACATTGGTGCTGAAATCGGGCGACCAGGCGGCAGACGAGACAAAGCCGGCCGGCTGACCGTTCCCGTCCACCACTGGCCATGGCGCGCGCAAGGCAGGCACGGCTTCACCGGAAATCTCCACAGGCCGCACCTGACGCGTCGGCTCGCGCTTCTCCACCAGTGCAGCGTGACCAAGGCAGCTTGTGGCGGTTTCCAGATGGCAATACTTGCCGAGACCGGCTTCGAACGGCGTGTGTTCCGGCGTCATGTCGTTGCCGAACGACAGGAGGCCGCCTTCAATCCGTTCGATCGTGCTTGGACAGCCCGCCCGCACATCAAGGTCGGCGCCAGCTTCAAACAGCATGTCCCACAGCGTCTCGCCGTGCTCGGTGCCGTCCAGGTAGATCTCAAACCCGCCCTGCAACGACCAGCCGGAGCGGGCAATCACCATGGGCTTGCCTGCGATGTTGACCCGGGTGTGGCGAAAGAACTTCGTCTCCACAACATCAGGCCCAAACACCCGCCCCACAAGAGCGTCGGCCTTGGGGCCCTGGACCGCAAGTGGGCAAACGTCGGGTTCAAAAACCTGAACATTCAACCCGAGGCCATTCGCCAAGCCCTTGTAATAGTACAACATGTCGGAATCGGCCAAAGAGACCCAGAAGCGCTGATCTTCCAATTTCAGCAAGATCGGGTCATTCAACATTCCGCCGGTCTCATCCACCATGGGAATGTAGAAGCATTGATCGTCCTTCATCCTGGACACATCACGCGGTGTGGTGAGTTGCACCAGTTTCAGGGCGTCCGGGCCCCGGATCTCAACCTGGCGTTCCACCGAAACATCCCACACCTGCACAGCCGATTTCAGGTGGGCATAGTCTTCCTGCGGCGAGCGAAAGATCGTCGGCAGATGCATATGGTTGTATGTGGTGTAGGCTTGCGCGCCGGCTTCTTCCACCCGGGTTGAAAATGGCGTGAGCCGCACCCGGCTTGACGCGGTCAGGTAAGGCAGTTGCATGATGAATGCTCCAGAATATCTCCCGCATTCCCTGTGCCAGAAATCAGCTGCTGTGCAAGTTAGAATTTTGCGGTAATTTCATAAGTCAAACTAATAGACGGCTTCTGAGAGGAACCTGATGGCGCGTGATCCCCTTCCGCCGCTGAACTGGCTGCGTGCCTTTGAGGCTTCGGCCCGCCACCTGTCGTTCACCGGTGCTGCGCAAGAACTCAACATGACGCAATCAGCCATTTCCCAGCAGATTAAGAGCCTGGAGAACTATCTGGGCCGCACTCTGTTCGTCCGGCGCACACGCGTGTTGCAGATCACCGATGCGGGCCTCAACTATCTGCCCACTGTGCAAGAGGCGTTTGCCACACTCGCTGCCGGCACGCGTGCTCTGATTGGCGGCGACAGGGGCAAAGCCCTGACTGTGCAGTGCAATCTCGCGTTCTCGGTGTTCTGGCTTGCACCGCGGTTGCCAAAACTGCTGTCCCTTCATCCCTGGCTGACGCTCGATATCGTGACGGCCCTGTGGGACCAGAGCCGCAACGAGAGCAATTCGGATGTGGAAGTGCGGTTTGGCCGCGACCTTGAGGGCGAGCGCTTGAGCCGCCTTACAACCGATACATGCTTTCCTGTGTGTTCGCCTGAGGTGCTTGAGCGCGGCGGCGATTGGCATTCTGAAGCCCTGTTCGACTGCGGCGGGATATTGGCCAATTGGGAAAGCTGGCTTGCGGGTCTTGGTAAAAAGTTGCCCGAGGGCAAGGTGGTCAATTTCGCAACCACTTACGTGATCTCTCTTGCGGCGGCCCAATCGGGCGCAGGGCTGGCGTTGGCCCATGATTGTATCGTCTCTGAACAATTGTCGGCCGGCGCTCTAGTGCGCGCTCATGCGGCCTCGATCCCTATGCTGGAGGCCTACTATCTGATGGAGCCCACGCGCCAGAACGCAACCCCGGCCAGCGGGGCGTTTGTGGACTGGGTGAAATCTGAAGCTGGCCTGCCGTCCGGCTAAGGCGGTCACCAGCAACGTTTCAGAAATCTCAAGATGATCTCGTTCACCCGGTCTGCGGCCAGGGTCGGCATCATGTGGTGCTGGTCTTCCAGAATGTGCAGTTCTGCATCCGGGATGGCATCGGCCATCTTGCGGGCCATGGCAGGTGTTGAGCCGGCATCGCGTTCGCCGGTCATCACCAAGGCGGGGCAGGAGAGGGCGCCCAATTTGCCGGTCACTTCTGCATCGGAGCTCACGAACACCCGGTGGGCCTTGCGCTTGGCGGTAAAGTCCCCGTCACGCATCCAGCGCTGTACATCAGCAATCACTTGCGGCCGTTGCCGGTGGTCTGTCTCGGTGAACCAGCGCTTGGTGCCCGATTCAACCGCATTTTCCACCCCGCGGGCCACATTGCCCTCAAACCGCGCAAGCACCGTTGCAGCCTCTTCCGGCGAGCGGTCGTGCACCGTGTTCAACAACACAAGGCCGGCAAGACGCTCATGATGCTGTGCTGCATAAGCCTGGGCGATCAGTCCCCCCATGGAAAAGCCGCACAGAACCGGCGGACCGGAGTTTGAGAACGTCTCCACCACCTCGTGCACCTGTGCAACGAAATCATTCAACACCCTTTCGCCGGGCAGATCGGGGGCCTGGCCATGGCCCAGCATGTCCAAACAGCAAATCCGGTGGTGGGGCGAGAGGGCCTCCACCTGAGGGCGCCACATGCGGTGGTCAACCAGCACGCCATGAATGAAGATTATGGTGCTGCCCGCGCCGTTGACCCAAACAGGTGTGCCGCTGTGGGTGCGATGAGGGGGCTGCTCTGCCGACATTCAGGACTTACCGGGCATCAGGCATCAGGAACACGGCGCGCGCGGCGTCGCTGTTGAGGCGTTCGGGCGAGTACCATTGCTCAAGCACATTCTTTGAACGCAGATCCGCATTGTGTGAGATGAACTCCTCATAGTTCTCATATTCTCTTGAGGCCATGCGCTCTGCAATCAGGCTCATGAACGCCAAAGTGATGGTGGCATTGAATTTCATGGGAGCGCCAGCTCTTTTCGCCAGGGCGCGAAGGTTGGAGGCATATTTGCTGCAGGCTTCGAGAAATTCGTATGCCCCCAACATCTCGTACGCCACCGCCACATGGTCGGCGTGCTTAAAGGCGGCGGGATCCAAGCCTCCGGTTTCAAATGAGCGCACGAGCGCCGTTGAAGAAGCAGACATCTCTAAGATCCTTGTTCAAGAAAGGTGTGACTGTCGGCAGCCCTCAGATCAAGATCGTAAACGCCTTTCAGCTGTTCGATCTTGCCAAGGGTCTCGGCAGAAAAGGGAACCTTGTTTTCAAAGCAATGCAGTGCCATCCCCTCCAGAAGGTCGCCCAGCGACATGTCCAGATGTTCAGCAGTGCCTTTGAGAACCTTGAGCAGACGCTTTTCCAAGCGCACGCCCGTTTGCACACGTTCGATTGGTTTGTTCATAATTGTTATGGTGGTACCAAGGTACATAAATGTCAAGGAGCTGGTGCGAAAAAGCGCTGTGCAAGAATTGCAATTCCCGATAACAAGGCGCCGGTTCAATTTGAGCGGTTGGTTTGGGAGACTTCAAAAATGGCGGGTATCAAGACCTATCAAATGCTGATTGCCGGCGAATGGAGCGATGCAGAAGATGGCGCGACTTTTGACGCGATCAACCCAGCCAACGGAGAGGTTTGGGCTCAGATCCCCGAAGCCACCGCCAATGATGTGGACAGGGCGGTGCGCGCTGCAGACCGGGCGTTCAACGAAGGGGCCTGGCCCGCCATGTCGCCCACCGAGAGGGGGCATTGCTTGCGCCGGCTTGCGGCCATCCTGATCGATCACGCTGAGCCTCTGGGCCAGATCGAGGCCACCGACACGGGCAAGCTTTTCAAAGAGACGCGCTGGCAGGCCAACTACCTTGCAGAATTTTACACCTTTTTCGCAGGTTGCGCCGACAAGGTATCGGGCGACACGCTGCCGATCGACAAGCCTGACATGTTCGTCTTCACCCACCGCGAGCCTCTGGGTGTCGTGGCGGCAGTGGTGCCCTGGAATTCACAACTGTTCCTGTCGGCGATCAAGATTGGGCCAGCCTTGGCAGCGGGCAACACGATCGTTGTGAAGGCATCAGAGGACGCTTCAGGCGCCCTTCTGGAGTTTGGCCGACTGTTTGAGGAGGCCGGTTTCCCGCCGGGCGTGGTCAACATCGTCACCGGTCACGGAGAGCCCTGCGGCAAAACCCTCACCTCGCACCCGCTGGTGGCGAAGATCGCCTTTACCGGCGGCCCCATTGCGGCCCAGCACGTGGTGCGCAATTCGGCAGAGAACTTTGCTCCGTTGATCTTGGAGCTGGGCGGGAAATCTCCGGTTCTCGTGTTCGATGATGTGGATGTGGAGAGCGCCGTGAACGGTGCCATGGGCGCGATCTTCGGCGCGTCTGGTCAAAGCTGCGTGGCGGGTTCACGCCTCTATCTGCAAGAGGGCATTGCAGATGCCTTCATCGCACGCATGGTCGAGCTGACCAAGGGCATCCGCGTGGGCGATCCCATGGCCGATGACACCGAGATGGGCCCGCTATGCACCACAGCGCAGATTGCAAACATCGAGCGTGAGCTGGCACAGGCGAAAGAGGAGGGCGGCACAGTGTTGTGCGGCGGCAGACGGCCTGAGGGCCTTAGCGGCCAGTTCTTCGAACCAACCATCGTTGAGTGCCCGCGCCAGGACCTGAAGATTGTCGACACCGAGTTGTTTGGCCCAGTCCTCACCGTTCAGCGCTTCAAAGACGAAGCTGACGCCGTCCGCTTGGCCAACGATACAAAGCACGGCTTGGCCGCCGGCATTTTCACCAAAGACAGCGGCCGCTCCCTGCGGGTGGCCAAGGCGGTGAAGGCGGGCATTGTCTGGGTCAACACCTACCGGGCGGTCTCGCCGATTGCCCAGGCCGGCGGTATGAAATACTCAGGCTACGGGCGCGAGAGCGGCTTCCAGGCGGTATATGACTACACACGGCCAAAGACCGTGTGGATGAACACCTCAGCTGAACCGCTGGGCAGCCAGTTCGTGGCCCGCTAAGGCACCGCCGCCTCACTCAAATCCGCGATAGTGGGCCACGTTCGATACGTCCTCCCGGTCGCTTACGAGCGTGTTCTCGATTGCGTCCGGGTTTGCATATCCGAGGCTCATGCCGGTCACCAGATCCTGATCTTCCGGGATTCCAAGATGGTGGAAGATCGGCTCCTGAAAAGGGATCCAAGCTGCTTGCGGACAGGTGTCGAGGCCAAACCCCTTTGCGGCCAGCATAATGGTCTGCGCATACATGCCAGCATCTGCCCAGCTGCCCCGGGTCAGGTAGGAATCAATGGTGATGAAAAGTCCGACAGGGGCATCGAAGAACAGAAAATTGCGCGCACCCTGGCGGGCGCTACTTTCGCGGTCGCCTTTCTCGATGCCGAGAAGGCCATACAGTCCCCATCCAACACCCCGGCGCCTGTCGCGGTGCACATCCTTCCATGTTGGCGGGTAGTAGTCGTAATGCTCATACGGTTTGCCGGCGCCAGACTTGACCATTTCAAGCACGTCGTCGGTAATCGCCTGCTTCACCGCGCCGCTGCACACATACACGTGCCATGGCTGGATGTTGGTGCCGCTGGGTGCGCGCTGAGAGATCTCAAGGATGCGCGCAACAGTTTCCCGCGGCACAGGTTGATCGGTGAAGGCGCGAATGGATTTGCGGGCTTTAATTGCGTCTAGAACGTCCATGATGCCTCTCGTTGCCTCGGCGGTCTTGGTTTTGATCGGAGATTGATTGCAGAGAAATTGAACGATATCAATTGGTAAGATGGTCTTGATTGCAGACAAATAGACACGAGACATGTACCGCCGTCATGCCCCTGCACGGTGTTGCGAGGGCGTCTTCCCAAACTCCCGCTTGAACGCACGCGCAAACGCTATGTCGGACTGATAGCCCACTTTCTCCGCCACATTTGCAACTGACAGATTGGTTGATGCCAGCAGATCGCCCGCCTGGAGCATGCGCCATTTGCTGAGATACTCGATGGGAGCGACGCCGGTCGTCTCCTTGAAACGCAAGGCAAAGCCGGACTTGGACAAGGCGGCCTCAGCGGCAAGGTCGTCAAGGTTGATCGCTTCGGCATATTCGCGGTGCATTCGCCCGAGCGCCCGGGACAGACGTTCGTCTGCCAGTATCTTGAAGAATCCAGATCCCTCAACCTCCCGGGCCGCAAGGATCCTGAACACCTGGGCAATCAGGATTTCCGCATAGCGCTCTACAATCGATCTAAACCCCGCCGCCGGTTGGTTGAGTTCGCCCATCAGAAGGGCCAGCGTGGAGGAGACCCGCTCATCGCGCGGCAGGTTCAGGCTGCGCAGATGGATGAACTCCGGCAGCTCGTCAAACATGGGGTGCCTGAGATCGGAGCGAAACTCATAGTGTCCGCAAATGAGCCGCGTATAGGTTTCACCGTTGGAAAACATCGGGTCATCTGTTGCCAAAGAGGCCATGACCTCAGAGCCCGGCACGGCGTTTCGGCCAGGCAGATCTGAGAGTGTGTGGGGAGCACCGCGTGGAAACAGCAAGACATCGCCCACGGAACACTCATGCTCCCGGCCGCCGGTTTCCACAACACAGTTTCCTCGGGTCACGGCATGGAACTGGGCAAACCCGGTGCCCGCGATATGCATGCCCCATGGCGCGTGGAAATTGCGCTCAAAATACACCGCGCTCTTCAGCCTGATGAGGTGAAAGATGTCGCTGAGCGGATCGTCCAAACCGGGTCTCCCAGCTTGTGGCTTCTCTAAGAACAGGTGTCTGTATTCTAGGGGAATATCAATCGATATGCCAAGAAATTGGATGATCAGTTTGAATATTTAGATTTTCGGTCATTCAAAGCGTAGGTTCCTGTTGATTAGGGTGAATGGCTTCAAGCAACACTCAAACTGAGGAACCAAGATGAAGTCCCATGTTTCCATATCCATCAAATGTGCCGCGGTCCACGCAAGCCTGTTCGCCGTTGCCTTGTTCTCAGGCAATGCCCTGGCGGGCTCTTCCGGGGAGGTCGTACTGCCCAAGGCCGAGCTCAAGTTCGAGCATCTCAACCCTGCAATCCAGATGGCGGCTGCCTATGGCGACCGCTCAAAATCGGCTCACGGTACGTTCGGGAAATTTCCCGGCAAGTTCATAACCCCGTTCCATACCCATTCCGGCGCCTATCACGGCGTGGTGCTCAAGGGGGTCATGACCAACCCGTTCAAGGGGCAATCCAATCCGCCGAAGATGGAACCAGGATCGTATTGGCATGTGCCGGCAAATTCCGTGCATGCCACCGCCTGCGTTTCAGACACTCCGTGCGAGTTCTACTTTCATGCAGCCCGCGGCTTCGACTTTCACCCGGTCGCCCAATAGCTTGCCTCTGCAGCTCACAAATGCGTCCTCCCCGGTCTGCGCACCCGGGGAGGGCCGTGCTCCTCCTTTTGGACAAGGTCTTACATCAGCACTAGCGAAACACCATTCGCGACACTATCTTACCCCAACGATCCAAGCCCCAGTCCAAAGGGAACGCCAAATGACCCAACCCATTAGTGCCGTTTCTAAGATCCACGAGCTTGACCCAGTCTGGTCGCGCATCAGGCAAGAGGCCGAAGACCTCAGCAAAGCTGACCAGAGCTTGGGCGGATTTGCCTTCGCCAATGTGCTTAACCACGAAACCTTCGAAGGTGCGGTCTCCTACAGGATCGCCCAGCGCCTCGATCACCACGACATGCCGGCCGATCTTCTGATGCGCGCCTTTTCTGAGGCCGTGAAAGAAGACCCCGCAATCGGCGATGCCATGCGGGCCGACATCGTGGCCATCGAAGACCGCGACCCGGCCTGCCACCGGTTCATCGAGCCTCTGCTCTACTTCAAGGGCTTTCAGGCGGTTCAAACCTATCGGATGGCCCACCAGCTCATGAAAATGGGGCGCAAGGATTTCGCTTTTTATCTGCAAAGCCGCGCCTCCCTGGTGTTCTCCCTCGACATTCACCCAGGGGCAAAGGTGGGCCGCGGCCTGATGATCGACCATGCCCACGCCATCGTCATCGGCGAAACTGCGGTGATCGGCGACAATGTCTCGCTGCTCCATTCGGTGACCCTTGGCGGCACCGGCAAGATTGACGGAGACCGCCATCCGAAGGTCGGTTGCGGAGTGCTAATCGGGGCTGGCGCCAGCGTTCTTGGCAACATCACGATTGGCGACTGCTCCCGCGTGGCCGCTGGCTCGGTGGTTCTGCACGACGTGCCGCCCAACCGCACGGTTGCCGGCGTGCCGGCAAAGATAATCGGCTATGCCGGGTGTTCTGAGCCTTCGATCTCCATGAACCATCTGTTCCCGGAAATTGGCACTGAAGTTGGGGATGACGCCGCAGATTAGGCTTTAGCGGCGCTTGCCACCTTGCGAACCACTTAGCTTCACGTTAGACCGGCGCGAGTGCTGCACGCAGTCGCGCGCGGTTTATCGTCTGGGCGATCAAATTATACAAATCTACGGAGACCGCTGGTGGACCCTCTAGAAATTGCCAAGCTTGAAAATTATCTGCGCTCGAAGTTTCAGCTTCCGACCATCCAAATTAAGCGCCGTCCGCAGAAGGATGATTCCGCCGAAGTCTTCATCGGCGATGAATTTATCGGCTTGATGTACCGCGATGACGACGATGACGATCTGTCATGGTCGTTCCAGATGGCAATCTTGGAATTCGATATCGAAGAGGCGGGCTAGCCCGCTGCAAGCCTAGCCCGGCGCAGCCGGTTGGCGGAACGTTGCAATCAACTCGCGTGCGGTTTTGTCCAGCGCCCGCCATTCGGGCAGGTGGCTGCGGTGAAAGCGGTAGCGTGCGACCGTGGTCTCATTCAACGGAATTTCACTCTCACACAATGACGGCCCGCTGCGCTCTGCACCCGGCTCGCACCGTATGATCACCTGTCGGCCCTGCAGCGCGCCTTTGAACAGTTCGGCAAACGGGTAGGGCGAATCTGAGCGGAATGTATAGCGCTGGGTGCCTTCGCGGGTGGCAACCGGCGGGCCGGCAAAATAACGGTAGTAGACCCGGGTGATCCGCTCTTCAGGCTCAAGTTTGTCCGGCCGTGGCTCAAAGCTGATGAACAGCGAGCCGGTGAGCCGGTTGAGGGCATCTGCAAAAATCGGTTTGCGGTCGCCAGACCAATAGGGCCAGGGCACCCGCACCTCGATGCGCTTGACGCCGCCAATGACCGTGCGGTGCACCTGGCGCACGAAGGGCTCCGGGATAACATACTCATCGCCGCCATATTCCACATGAATAAGCTTGTCCATGGAGCCGGCACTCTTGCGTTCGCCGAACAACAGATCCTGATTGGGCAGAAAATAGTAGGCCATGATGGTGCCGGCTGAGGCAATGAAGCCGATCAGCATTATCGACATGATGACCCAGATGGAGCGTTGCTTTAAGGAGACGCGCTGCGTGTTGCGCAACTGCGCATACAAAAGGCCAAAGTCCTCACGCTGGTCGTCCACCATACTCAAACACCGGTCCCGAAGGGCCCCCGCCCATCAACGCTAACAGTTACTAGGTATTGCATTGCCGGGGGCCAAGATCAATATGGCATCAGCATTGGTAAACAAGGAAACGATAATGACGCTTTATGTTCTTGATGGGGTTGAGCCCGAACTGCCTGAAGATGGGGATTATTGGGTCGCGCCGTCCGCCGATGTGATCGGCAAGGTGAAGCTGGAAAGCGGCGCCAGCGTCTGGTTCGGCGCCATCGTGCGCGGCGACAATGAGTTGATCATCATAAGCGAGGGCGCCAATGTGCAGGATGCCAGCGTGTTGCACACCGATCCTGGCTATCCTTTGGTTTTGGGCAAGAATGTCACCGTTGGCCACCGGGCCATGCTGCACGGCTGCGTGGTGGGAGAAAATTCGCTGATCGGCATGGGCGCCACGGTGCTCAACGGCGCGGTCATCGGCAAGAATGCCGTAATCGGGGCCGGCGCCTTGGTGGTCGAGGGCAAGGCCATTCCGGACAATGCCCTGGTGGTGGGCATCCCGGGCAAGGTGGTGCGCACCTTGAGCGATGAGGAGGCAGCCGCAATGGCCTATGCGGGGCCGCATTATGTGGAGAATCAGAGGCGTTACCGGAAGGGCTTGAAGGCGCTCTGATGGCGCCGTCCTGCAGGATTTTCCAGGTAAGTGCAAAGAATGCCCCGAGCCGGGGTCAGATTGGCTTGACTTGGCCCTGTGCCCGGTTTAATGACCGTCACCTCTCGGGACGCCGTTGGCGGCCCGTACACCCAGCGGGGGTGTAGCTCAGTTGGTTAGAGTGCCGGCCTGTCACGCCGGAGGTCGCGGGTTCGAGTCCCGTCACTCCCGCCATTTTCTCCCCAAAACAATTGTGCCCAATGCCAGCGGCCGCAGCCTTACATGTTCGTGCCCAAGTGCACCCGGCTGTGCGGGAAGGTGACCAGATAGTCGCGGCTCTCGCGGTGCCGGCGATAGGTCCGGCCCCGCCTCTTGCGGTAGTAGCGCCGCTTGGCGCGCTTTCGCCAATCCTTCGTGTAGCGCGGCGGAGATCCGTTGTTCACATTGCTCCAGGTGCGCTGATCGCCCGCTTGGGCGGGCGGCGAGGAGAATGAAAAACAGATGAGCCCTGCCAAAAGGGCACTGAAGAGCATGAAGCGCGGCATGACTGAGTTCCTTATCTGACGCCGCCCAATTCAGCCAGGCAACCTCTCACCCACCATACAGCGGGCCGGGAGATTCATCCAATCGATTAAACCGGCGCGTTTTGGCACCCTCCCTCCGCGCTTGACAAGCCTGGCCGCTGCGTCCCAGTTTTCCCGGTATCGTCTTCAAGGACAACGCCATGTCAGAACCGGCTCCGCTTGCCTTTCAAACAACCCCTGTTCATCCATTATTCGGCGTTGAGGTGCTCGGGTGCGACCTGCGCCGCGCAGGCGAGCCTGACCTCTACGCTGCCATCCGCCAGGCGTTCGAAGTGAGCTCTCTCCTGCTGTTCCGAGACCAGCATCTGAACGACGAGGACCATCTCGCCTTCGCCAAGCTGTTCGGCCCCATTGAAGACCGCTCAAACATCCGCATGGACGGGGCGGCAAGGATTTCCGGCGTCAGCAACGAGACTGGAGACGGCGGCGTGATGGATGAAGCCAACTTGCGCCTGCTCGATCTGCAGGCCAACATGTTGTGGCACACCGACAGCACCTTTCTGCCGGTTCCAGCGCTGGCCAACATTTTGCAGGCGCGCGTGGTGCCAAGCGAGGGCGGCGCCACGGAGTTTGCCTCGACCCGGGCGGGGTTCAATGGGCTTGCCCCAGAGCTCCAGGAGCGCCTGCGCTCCCTGAGCTTCCATCACCGCTACAGTCATTCGCGCGCGCGGGTCGATCCTGAGCTTGCCAAGCTGAAACGCTTCACCATGTGGCCCGACACCGAGTGGCGGGCCGTTTGGGCCAATCCGGTTACAGGAGAGGAGGCGCTCTACATCGCCTCCCATGTGTTTGCCGTTTCCGGGATGCAGGCTGAGGAGGGCGCCGCCCTGGTTGATGAGCTGATTGCGGCCATGACCCAACCGGCAGCGGTCTACGTCCATCAGTGGCAGCCAGGGGACGTTCTCGTGTGGGATGAGCGGGCGGTGCTCCACCGGGGCACGCCGTGGCCCTATGAGCAGCCCCGCACCCTGGTGAGTGTATGCGTCTCGGCGGGGGAGGGGGATGGGCTCATCACAATGCGCCCGGGTTTGGCGGCCTAGGGCAGCACTCTCAAAGCCCCGATGGTTTAACCGATGAACATCGGTCAATTCGTCTCTGTCGTCCTCGGGCTTGACCCGAGGACCCAAGGCGGAACACTCGGATTTCTGCGGCTCTGGGCCCTCGGGTCGAGCCCGGGGGCTACAGAAGGAAACAGCAGATTGGCATCTCAGACATGAGCGCCCTTGTTGTTATTTTATCAAATCCGCAAAAGATCTTACCGGATGGAAATTCCGTTCTTAATCAATAGATTACAAGCGAATGGTTTCGTTTGGCAGTTTTTGCCGCGCGGCGAGCGTCACCCCAACGGCGCGCGTCGGAAAATGGGCAGACTCGGCAAAATCTCTCAATTAGTGGCAAAATCCAATTCGGTCTTAGGTGGCCATAAGCCATTGATATGTCGCAGAAATACAGAAATATCCAGAAGATAGCAATTTTTTCCTTGACAGCGTGACGCTGGTCGGGCTATATCTTACTACGCTAACACAATTAGGCCCACACAAGAGGCCCCAGCACCATCAAGCCAGCATACCGAAGAGCCGGAGCCGGCTTACACCACCATCAGGGAAAATGTTGAAACGTACGTGGGTGACAGGTCCGATGTCATCCACCTCCGGTCCGTATTCATGGATCGCATCGGCGCTCAGCTTTTGCTCAGACAGCATGGTTTCCCAAAACATCGAAGAGGTGACGATCGCGTCATCCAGCTCGCCGGAAAATTCGCTCAAGTCTGCCCCTTGAAGAGAGCAGCGGTCTGGAAAGTTGCCCTTGAAGAACGCCGTGTCCACCACCGCGCGGTCAACCTTGCCGCGGGCTCCCAGCGCCACGATGATCCAGTCATGGCCCGGTTCGCGCAGGCGCCGGGTTTCCCAACCATCGCCCATGTTCTCGCCGCGCCCAGGGGCGAGCAAACGATGATAGGCGCCATAGTGGGCGTCTGACACCGCAACGATGTGCCCACCGTTCAAGGCAGACACAAGATCGATCTCGCCTTCCACGGCCCCCACATCAAGCTGTGGCTTGCCATAGACCCGCAAGCGCGCAATGCCGCCGTCCGGGTAGATGTTGATTCTGAGGTGGCTATAGGTGCCGCTGCCGGTTGCCGCCAGAAAATGATGATCGCTGGCGCTGAGCTGTGAGGCGGGGAGGATCTCCGTCCAACCGGCCGCATCGTCTTTGGGGTCGTCCTTGGAGAGGCAGCCCTCAATGCGCACCGCCGGGGCGTAGTTGCCCGTGAAGTGGGCGGTGTCCACGTCAAAGCCCATGATTTGCCCGGGCACGGCCAGGCGGATGATGGCATGGTCGTTGCGGCCGTCGCGCCGGCGGCGGGTTTCCCAGCCATCCATCCATTTGCCGTTGTCATCGAACTTGTCGGCAATGAAGATCGCAGGTGCGTCCTGCAGCATGCGCTCCAGGGGGGCAAAGAACTCATCGGTGCAAGACAGCGCCTTGGCGCCCAGTCCGGCAGACGCCAGGTTCACGCCTTGGCGGGCAAAAGCGGGCAGATCGGTTTGTGGTTCGGTGCTCATGGGGTCCTCTTTAGGGTCAGTCGGGCAACAGGTCGTGCAGGCGCAACTGCGCGATGCGTTCGACCTGGCGGCAAGCTTCTGTGAATTCGTCTTCGTGCGCATTGCCCACCCGGGATTGGAAGTTGTTTAAGATCTCGTTTTTGCTCCGGCCCTTCACTGCCAGGATGAAGGGAAAGCCAAAGCGTTCAGTATAGGTCGTGTTGAGCTCGGTGAAGCGGGCCCGCTCCTCATCGGTGAGGGCGTCAAGTCCGGCTGAGGCCTGTTCTGAGGTGGACTCAGCGGTCAGACGCTTGGCCGCGGCAAGCTTGCCGGCGAGATCTGGATGCGCGGCGAGCACGCCGTGGCGCTCTTCTTCGCTGGCGCTGCGGAACACGCGGGCCAGGGCAGAATGCAGGCCAGTGGCCGTATTGTGCGCCGGGCCCAGCTCGCCGTCGAAGGCCCGTTCGGCGATCCAGGCGGAGTGCTCGAAGATGCCGCCGAACTTGGCCACAAAGCTGCTCCGGTCCAGGCCCGAGGGTCGGTCTTCAGCTGCCGGGGCAGGGTGGTTTGCGATCCAGTGTTCGGCAATGTCAATGCGCCGGGCAAACCAGACCTTGTCGTGGGACTTGGCATATTCGATGAAGCGTTTCAGGGCAGCCGCGCGGCCGGGGCGTCCGGCCAGGCGGCAGTGCAGGCCAATGGACATCATCTTCGGCGCGCCGGCTTCGCCTTCTGCATAGAGCAGATCGAAGCTGTCTTTGAGGTAGGCGAAGAACTGGTCGCCCGAGTTGAAGCCCTGGGGCGTGGCAAAGCGCATGTCGTTGGCATCGAGGGTGTAGGGCACGATCAGTTGCTGGCGGCCGTCATGCTCGTGCCAATAGGGCAGCTCGTCAGCGTAGGAGTCCGCTACATAGGCAAATCCGCCATCTTCGCTTGCCAGGTTCACCGTGTTCACCGAACAGCGGCCGGTGTACCAGCCGCGCGGGCGCTCCCCGGTCACTTCGGTGTGCAGGCGGATGGCCTCGTTCAGGTGTTCGCGTTCTTCGTCTGGAGTGAAGTCTTTGTATTCGATCCACTTCAGGCCGTGGCTGGCAATTTCCCAGCCTGCGTCCTGCATGGCGGCAACTTGCGCCGGCGAGCGGGCGAGCGCGGTGGCCACACCATAGACCGTGACCGGAATGTCTGCCTCGCCGAAAAGCCGGTGCAGGCGCCAGAACCCGGCGCGGGCGCCGAATTCATACATGCTCTCCATGTTCCAGTGGCGCTGGCCCGGCCAGGCTTGAGCGCCCACCACCTCCGACAGGAAGGCTTCAGAGGCTTCATCCCCATGAAGGACGCAGTTTTCGCCGCCTTCCTCATAGTTCACCACAAACTGGACGGCCACATTGGCACTGTCTGGCCAGTTTGCCGCTGGTGGGTTTGATCCATAGCCGTGCAGGTCGCGCGGGTATCGCATTGTTGGAATGCTCTTTTGTTCAATAGGTGTCTACAGATGACATATCTCACTTTTGCCAGCGGCATTTTCAAAATAATATTGAAAGAGATAAGCGATTTACGCTGTATCGCTTGGCAATTGCGCGCTGTCTAATGGCTGAATTGAATGTATGCGCTCAGCATCTGGAGGAATTGCATGACCGCCACAACCGGCTCCGGCCGCCTGACGACCCATGTCTTGGACACTGCGCTTGGCAAACCGGCTTCTGGTTTGAAAATCGAGCTGTTCCGCCTGTCCGGGGCAGATCGGGTCCATTTGAAATCAGTTGTCACCAACGATGATGGCCGCACTGACGGCCCCATGCTCGAAGGCGCTGACCTCACCGAGGGCAGCTACGAGCTGGTGTTCAGCGCAGGCGATTACATTCGGCGCACCGCCAGTGGCGATGACGACATTCTGTTTCTCGACGAAATCCCCATCCGCTTCGGCATCGACAATGCGGGCCAGCACTATCATGTGCCCCTGTTGCTGTCGCCGTTCGGTTATTCAACCTATCGCGGGAGTTGACCGGTGAGCACCATTCGCAACGAAATCAGGTTCCTTTTGAACGGCCGTGAGGTGCGCACCAGTGATGTTGGTTCGTCCGACACGCTGCTGGACCATCTGCGCATCGATCAACGCCTGACCGGCACTAAGGAAGGCTGCGCGGAGGGCGATTGCGGCGCGTGCACTGTTCTGGTTGGCCGGCGTTCGGGCGAAGGGCTTGTGTATGAGACCGTCAACGCCTGCATCCGCCTGTTGGCGTCAGTGGACTGTTGCCATGTGGTGACGGTGGAGCATCTGGCGGGGCCAGGCGGCGAACTGCATCCGGTGCAACAGGCCATGGTCGACAATCACGGCAGCCAATGCGGCTTCTGTACGCCCGGCATTGTCATGTCGCTCTATTCGCTGTGGATGGGCAATCCGGCACCCACTGCTCACGATGTTGAAGTGGCGCTGCAGGGAAATCTGTGCCGCTGCACGGGCTATCAACCGATCATCGATGCAGCGCTGGCGGTGTCCAAGAAAGGTGCTGCAGGGAACGATATCCTGGTCAAACAGCGCAATGCCATTCTGGATCAACTGAAGAGTTTGGATGATGGCGCGCGGGTGGAAGTTTCGCGTGATGGCGAGACCTCGATCCTGCCAAGCAGCGTTGCAGACCTTGTGGACGTTCTGGGTGATAACCCGGACGCGACAATCGTCGCCGGATCCACGGACGTGGGGCTGTGGATCACCAAGTTCATGCGCAACATCTCGCCTGCGGTGTTCATCGCCCACCTGAAAGAGCTTAAGCAGATCGATGTCACTGCCGATGGGGTCACCTTCGGCGCCGGCGTCACCTACACGGAATTTGAAGATGTGGTGGCCGCGGAGTTCCCGCATATGGCCGAGTTCTGGCCGCGCATCGGCGGCTGGCAGATCCGCAATATGGGCACCATCGGCGGCAACATCGCCAACGGCTCGCCCATCGGCGACACGCCGCCGGCCCTGATCGCTCTCGGCGCAACGGTGACCATGGGCAGCAAATCTGGCCGCCGGACTGTGCCTTTGGAAGAATTCTTCATTGCCTATGGCAAGCAAGACCGCGAGCCGGGCGATTTCGTGGAGGCCATCCACATTCCGCGCCCAGGCAACGATGACATCAACGCGGTCTACAAGATCACCAAGCGGCGCGACGAGGATATCTCCTCGGTGTGCGGCGCCTTCTGCATCACCGTAGCGGAGGGAACCGTGAGCCAGGCGCGCATCGCCTATGGCGGCATGGCGGCCACGCCAAAGCGGGCCTCCAAGGTGGAGGCAGCCCTGGTGGGCAAATTATGGACGGAAGAGACAGTTGTTAAAGCCATGGCGCAGTTTGAGAAGGATTTCACCCCGCTGACAGACTGGCGCGCCTCGGCTGACTACAGAGCCATATCGGCCCGCAACCTGCTGCGCCGTTTCTACCTTGAACACACCGGCGAACCAGTGCGCCTGGCGCGCAGCACGGCGGCTTGAGGATAATGCCATGACAGCACAAGCCAATATCAAAGGCGGCGTCCACACTGATGAGCGCCACGATTCCGCGCACAAACATGTGACGGGCCGCGCCGAATATATCGACGACATGATGGAGCCGGTTGGCACGCTCCACGCCTATCTGGGCCTTGCCGAGCAGGCGCATGGTGAGATCGCCAAGCTGGATCTCACCGACGTTGCTGCTGCCAAGGGCGTGGTTGGTGTTCTGACCGCTGAGGATATTCCCGGCGTGAACGACATCAGCCCCACGGGCCAGAACGATGATCCGGTGTTTGCCGAGAAGACCGTGGAGTTTCACGGCCAGCCCATTTTCGCCGTGGTCGCCGAAACCAGAGATGCCGCCCGCCGGGCCGCTGCATTGGCCAAGGTCGAGTACAAAGCCAAACGGCACGTTATCGATGTGGACGATGCGCTGGACGTGGACTACCCCCATGTAACCGAGCCGCTGAAACTTGAGCGCGGCGATGTGGAGAGCGCCATGGCCGGCGCCCCGCACCGCATCAAGGCCAGCCAGCGCGTGGGCGGCCAGGATCATTTCTATCTTGAAGGACATATTGCTTTCGCCTTTCCCGGGGAGGACGATGAGGTCACGGTTTATTCCTCCACCCAGCACCCCAGCGAAGTTCAGCACATGGTCTCCCATGTGCTGGGCACCCGGTCCAACGATGTCACCGTGAATGTGCGCCGCATGGGCGGTGCGTTCGGCGGCAAGGAATCCCAGCCCAGCCTGTTTGCTTCTGTAGCGGCGCTGGCGGCGAAGAAATGGGGCCGCGCCGTCAAGCTGCGCCCCGACCGCGATGACGACATGGTCGCCACCGGCAAACGCCACGATTTCCTGAACACCTACGAAGTAGGCTTCGACGACGAGGGCCGCATCCTTGCGGTGGACGGAACCTTCGCAGCCCGCTGCGGCTTTTCAGCAGACCTCTCAGGGCCGGTGACCGACCGGGCCCTGTTCCACGCGGACAACGCCTATTACTACCCCCATGTGCGCTTCAACTCGCGGCCCATGAAAACCAACACCGTCTCGAACACCGCGTTCCGCGGCTTTGGCGGCCCGCAAGGGTTGATCACCGCAGAGCGCATCATGGAAGAGATCGCCTATCATCTGGGCAAGGATCCGCTGGAGGTGCGCAAGGCGAACTTCTATGGGGACGAGGGCAGGGACGTTACGCCCTATCATCAGACGGTTGAGGACAACATCCTGAACCAACTCGTTGGAGAACTTGAAGAAAGCTCCGACTATGCGGCCCGGCGCAAGGCGGTTCTTGAGCACAATGCGTCGAGCCCGGTGATCAAGAAGGGGCTGGCGCTGACGCCGGTGAAGTTCGGCATCTCGTTCACGGCCACCTGGTTCAACCAGGCCGGCGCGCTGCTGCACGTCTACAATGATGGCTCCATCCACCTGAACCACGGCGGCACGGAAATGGGTCAAGGCCTGTTCACCAAGGTGGCGCAGGTTGTTGCCGATTGCTTCCAGGTGGATCTGGAGAAGATCAAGATCACCGGCACCACCACAGGAAAAGTGCCCAACACGTCGGCCACGGCTGCCTCGTCAGGCTCTGATCTGAACGGCATGGCGGCAGCCAATGCGGCTGATCAGATCAAGAACCGGCTGGTGGACTTTGCGGCGGAGAAATATTCCGTGCCGGAAGACCAAATCGTCTTCGAGCCGAACATCGTGCGCATCGGAAACGTGCGCAAGAGCTTCGATGAGTTCATCAAGGAAGCCTACATGGCGCGGGTTCATCTCTCCGCTGCCGGTTTCTACAAAACCCCTGAGATCCACTGGGACCGCGATGCCGGCACGGGGCGCCCGTTCTACTATTTCGCCTATGGCGCCGCCGTCTCTGAAGTGAGCGTCGACACCCTGACCGGCGAGTACCATGTGGACCGTGTGGACATTCTCCACGATGTGGGCCGCTCGCTGAACCCGGTGTTGGACAAGGGCCAGATTGAAGGCGGCTTCATCCAAGGCATGGGCTGGCTCACCACCGAAGAGCTCTGGTGGGACGATGAGGGCCGCCTGCGCACCCATGCCCCGTCAACCTACAAGATCCCTGTGGCTTCGGACCGCCCGGCTATCTTCAACGTGGATCTGGCCACATGGTCGAAGAACCGCGAAGCCACAATCCGCCGTTCAAAGGCCGTGGGCGAGCCGCCCTTCATGCTGGCCGTTTCGGTGCTGGAGGCCCTCTCCATGGCGGTGGCCAGTGTGGCCGACTACAAGATTTGCCCGCGCCTTGACGCGCCGGCCACGCCGGAATGCGTGCTGATGGCGGTAGAACGTTTGCGGGGAGGGGCCTGAGATGAGCGGTGCCGCAAAGTTTCTTGCCCAGCACGGACAAGCTGCCGTCGTGCGCATGGATTCCGTCCGCGGGTCCTCGCCGCGCGAAGAGGGCACATGGATGCTGGTGGCCGCTGGGGCGTGCTACGGCACAATCGGCGGTGGGCAGCTGGAATACATGGCCATCGACGAAGCCCGCGCGCTGCTCGCCAAACAGGGCGAGATCAAGGTTCTCGATATTCCGTTGGGCCCGGAGATTGGTCAGTGTTGCGGCGGCCGTGTGAAGCTGACGGTCGAGCAGGTTGATGACGCCATTCGCTTTGAACTGATCGAAGCTGAGTTGGCAGAGCGCCAAGCCTATCCAGACATCTACATGTTTGGTGCCGGCCACGTGGGCCGTGCGCTCTCTGAGGCATTCGCTCTGCTTCCAGTGCACCCGATCGTTGTGGACACCCGGGCAGAGGAACTCGCTCTGATCGATGATGAGATCGACAAACGCCTGACGCCGGTGCCCGAAGATGTAGCCCGCAATGCGGCGCCAGGCAGCGCCTTCATCATTCTGACCCACGACCATTCGCTCGATTTTCTCATCGCCTGCGAAGCTCTGGTCCGGGGAGACGCAGCCTACGTGGGCATGATCGGTTCAAAGACCAAGCGCGCGACTTTTGACAGTTGGTGCCGCAAATCGTCAGAACTGAAAGTAAGCCCATCCAAGCTGGTGTGTCCGATTGGTGTGAGTTTGAACAGGGACAAGCGTCCTGAAGTGATTGCAGCCTTTGTGGCTGCTGAAGTGATGGCCGCATTGGCCCCTCCTAAAAACAATAATATGGGGGCTGAGAAAGAGCGGCGGGAGAGGGAGAAAACCCATGACTAACGAACCGGTCAACCGGCTGGAACTGCGCGGCGTCACCAAGGCGTTTCCAGGCGTGATTGCCAATGACACTGTGAGTTTTGCGGTGAAACCAGGAGAGATCCACGCGCTCTTGGGTGAAAACGGCGCAGGCAAATCCACCCTGGTGAAAATGATCTACGGCATCATGCAGCCGGACAGCGGCGAGATCCTGCTGAACGACCAGGTGCAATACATCCCCAACCCCAAAGCGGCCCGCGGCATGGGCGTGGGCATGGTGTTCCAGCATTTCTCGCTGTTTGAGGCGATGACGGTGCTTGAAAACATCGCGCTCGGCCTTGATGACAACATCTCGCATGCCGAACTGGAACGCCGCATTGCCGATGTGCTGCACGAGTACGGGCTGTCGCTCGATCCGCACCGCATCGTCTCCACCCTCAGTGTGGGCGAGCGCCAGCGCATCGAGATCGTGCGCGCCCTGCTGCTCAACCCGCGCCTGCTGATCATGGACGAGCCCACATCGGTGCTCACACCGCAGGAGGTTGGACAGTTGTTTGAGACCCTCAGGGCCTTGTCCAAGTCGGGCTGCTCGATCCTCTACATCTCCCACAAGCTCCACGAGATCCAGGAACTGTGCGAGGCGGCAACTATCCTGCGCGGCGGCAAGGTTGTAGGCGAGTGCGATCCCAAGAAGGAAAGCTCCCGCTCCATGGCCGAGATGATGATTGGCGCGAGCCTAAAATCGGTTGAGAAGGACGGCGGGCGGAAGTTCGGCGACGCGAAGTTCGTGGTCACCAGCCTGACCTTGCCGGGTGAAGGCGACTTCGGCGTTCCCCTGAACGACATCTCGTTCACCGTGCGGGCCGGCGAGATCTTCGGCATTGCCGGTGTTGCAGGCAACGGCCAGAACGAACTCCTGCTGGCACTTAGCGGCGAGGTGACATCGGATACCGGAGACGCCGTGATGCTGGACGGCGAACCCATTGGTGCCCATGGCACCACACCGCGCCGCTTTGTCGGGCTGTGCGCCGTGCCTGAAGAACGTAATGGCCATGGTGCCGTGCCCGATTTCACCCTGTGCGACAACGCCATTCTGACGGCGCGCAACCGCAAGAACATGGTGAACTACGGCGTGATCAACTCCAGCATCGCCATGGGCTACACAGAGGACGTGATCGAGAAGTTCTCGGTCAAGACCACAGGCCCCACTTCAACAGCAGGCTCGCTGTCCGGCGGTAACCTGCAGAAATACATCATGGGCCGCGAGATCATGCAGACCCCAGAGGTGTTGGTGGTCTCGCAACCCACATGGGGCGTGGACGCCGGCGCCGCGGCGGCCATCCACCAGGCTCTGGTGGACCTGGCCGAGGGCGGCTCAGCCATTGTGGTCATCAGCCAGGACCTCGATGAGCTTCTGGCCATTTGCGACCACATGGCGGTGATCAACGAGGGGCGCCTCTCCAAGACGCACAACGTGGGCGAAGTGTCCATTGATGAAATCGGCCTCCTGATGGGCGGCGTCCATGGCGATCCCTTCGCCACGGCAGAAATGACGGAGGCGGTCCATGCTCATTGAACTTACAAAACGCAAAGAACCAAGCCGTCAGATGCTTTATCTGACGCCGGTTATCGCCGTGGTGTTGACCATGATCACCGGCGGCATCATCTTCACCCTGCTGGGCTACAACGGCGCCGGCGCAGTGTGGGAGATCTTCATCAAACCGGTGATCAATCCGGAAAAATGGCAGGATCTCGGTGTTAAGGCCGCACCGCTCATTCTCATTGGCGTGGGCCTCTCCATAGGCTTCCGCGCCAACGTCTGGAACATTGGTGCCGAGGGGCAATATGTGGTCGGCGGTTTGGCCGGCACCGGTGTTGCCCTGTTGACTTGGGAGATGGAAGGCTGGTGGATCTTGCCGCTCATGTGCGTTGGCGGCTTCATTGGCGGAGCGGCATATGCGGCAATCCCGGCATTCCTGCGCACCAAGCTGAAGGTCAACGAGATCCTCTCCAGCCTGATGCTCACCTATGTCTCAGTCCAGCTTCTGTACTACCTCATGCGCGGGCCGTGGAAGGACCCGGAAGGGTTCAACTTCCCGCAAACCCGGCTGTTCAACGACAGCCAGATTCTGCCAACGCTCACCGAAGACACAATCATCCACATGGGTGTGCCGTTAGCCTTCCTGATTGCCTTGGTGGCCTGGTTCGTCATGTCGAAAACCGTGTTCGGGTTCCAGGTGCGCGTCGTGGGGGCAGCGCCTCATGCGGCCCGCTATGGGGGCTTCGATGAAAACCGTACCATCTGGCTGGCGCTTTTGATGGGCGGCGGTTTGGCTGGCCTCGCGGGAACTTTTGAAGCCGCTGGCCCGTTCGGTCAGATGGTTCCGCAGTTCCCAACCGGCTATGGCTTCACCGCCATCATCGTGGCGTTCCTTGGACGATTGCATCCGCTGGGGATCATCGGCGGCGGGCTGATCCTTGCCATTTCCTATGTGGGCGGGGAGGGCGCACAGACCAGCATTGGCTTGCCCAATGCGGCCACCGGGATCTTCCAGGCGATGATGCTGTTCTTCCTCCTGGCAACTGACATTCTCATCAACTACCGCCTGAAGATCGGCGAAGCTTCTGCGGAGGCAGCACAATGAACGATGCCATCATCATCTCGATCGTCATGACGGTCGTCGGCGCTGCGACACCTATTCTGCTGGCAGCGCTCGGTGAACTGATCGTTGAAAAGAGCGGCGTCTTGAACCTCGGCGTCGAGGGCATGATGCTCATCGGTGCGGTGACCGGCTTTGCGGTCACCTCTGTAACCGGAGTGCCCATGATTGGCGTGTTCTGCGCCATGATCGCGGCGACCTGCGCAGCACTGCTGTTCGGCTATCTGACGCTCACCCTATCGTCGAACCAGGTGGCCACAGGGCTTGCCTTGACGATTTTCGGCATCGGCCTTTCGTCCCTGGCGGGCGAGGGCTATGTGGGCAAGACGATTGACATCTATGCCTCGGTCTTCCCGGCCGGTTTGGCGGAGCACTCCTTCTTCCGGGTCATCTTCGGCTACAGCCCGATTGTCTATTTCTCATTCTTCATGACCTTCATGGTGGCCTGGTTCCTGAAACGCACCCGTGCCGGCTTGATTTTGCGGGCCGTGGGTGAAAGCGCCGGTTCTGCCCACTCAATCGGCTATTCGGTCGTCGGTGTGCGCTATGCGGCGGTTGCCTTTGGCGGCGCCATGGCCGGTGTCGGCGGCTGTTATTACTCCATGGTTCTGACGCCCATGTGGGCAGAAGAGCTCACCGCTGGACGTGGCTGGATTGCACTGGCGCTGGTGGTGTTTGCAGCCTGGCGGCCCGGGCGGCTTCTCCTGGGGGCCTATCTGTTCGGCGCGGTGATGACCTTTGAGCTTCATGCCAAAGCGGCAGGGTTTTCCCTGGTGGCACCGGAATTCCTTGCAGCCATGCCGTATATCGCGACAATTGTCGTACTCGCGCTAATTTCGCTGCGAAAGTCGGCCGGAGCCAAAGCTCCTGCCTGCCTCGCTCAGCCATTTAAAGCATCAACTTGAGTTAGGAAGGGAGATACAAATGACCAAACTCACAAGACGTAAGATACTGCAAACCTCGGCCGGAGCGGCCGCAACATTGCCCCTGATCGGCGCACCGGCCTTCGGTGCAGATCCTCTGAAGGTGGGCTTTGTCTACCTGGGGCCGATTGGCGACCATGGCTGGACCTACGCCCATGAGCAGGGCCGCCAGGACGCCATCAAACATTTCGGCGACAAGATCGCGACCACCATCGTGGAAAACGTGGCTGAAGGCCCCGACTCTGAGCGGGTGATCCGCAATCTGGCGCAAGATGGCCATGATTTGATCTTCACCACATCGTTTGGTTACATGCAGCCGACCTTGAAGGTTGCCAAGCGCTACAAGAAGATCAAGTTCGAGCACGCCACCGGCTACAAGCGCTCAAAGAACGTGGCAACCTACAATGCCCGCTTTTATGAAGGCCGTGCGGTGTGCGGCACCATTGCCGGGCACATGTCGAAATCCGGCGTTGCCGGCTACATCGCCTCGTTCCCGATCCCTGAAGTGGTGATGGGCATCAACGCCTTCACACTGGCTGCCCGCAAGGTAAACCCGAAGTTTGAAACCAAGGTTCTGTGGGTCTCCAGCTGGTATGACCCAGCCAAGGAAGCCGATGCGGCCAAGGCGCTGATCGACCAGGGCGCAGACGTTATCGCCCAGCACACCGACAGCCCGGCTGCTTTGCAGGCATGTGAACAGCGCGGCTTGATGGCCTTTGGCCAGGCTTGGGACATGTCGTCCTTCGCTCCTAAGGCTCATCTGACTGCGATCGCCAACAAATGGGGTGTCCACTACATCAAGTCGATCCAGGGCGTCATGGACGGCAACTGGAAAGGCGGCGACACCTGGTGGGGCTTCAAGGAAGGCGTCATTGAAATGACACCCTACAACGAACGCATCCCCGCCGATGTGCAAGCAGCAGCCAACGCCACGCGCGATGGCATCATCGATGGATCGGCGCCGGCCTTTGCCGGTCCGTTCAACGACCAGTCCGGTAAAGAGCGCGTCGCCGCAGGGGCAGCCCTGAACGACGGCGATCTTCACAAGATGGACTGGTATGTGGAAGGTGTGCAGAGCTGATTACACAACAGGTCCTTTCGTTTGACCGATTGACTCCGGTCAATTTAGCTCTGTCGTCCTCGGGCTTGACCCGAGGACCCAGGGCAGGAGGCTCGGATCTCTGCAGCAGTGGGCCCTCGGGTCAAGCCCGAGTGTTACAGAGCAGAAAAACGAGCGAACAGGTCCAGCGTGAGCGCCGTTGTTTGTAAACGGCTGGGGCATACCCTTCACGATGAGGGGGAGAAGACGGGTCCGTTCAGGGCCCGTCTTTCTTTGTGAGCGCGGTCAGGCGGTCGCGGCACTGCTTGGTCATAAAATCAATGAACAGCCGCACCTTCGGGTCCAGCAGGCGCCGGTGCGGATAGAGGCAGGCGAACGGTGCATTCGGCGGCGGGGTGTTCTGCAACACCGGCACCAGCGTGCCATCTGCCAAGTGGTCTGCAATCTCAAAGGTGGGCTTGTTGGCAATGCCGTGTCCGGCCAAGGCCCACTCGGTGAGCACATCGCCATCGTCCGCATCATACTTGCCGGACACATTGAATTTCTGGTTGCCCTCGCCGGTTTCAAGCGTCCAGTAATACTCCTGGCTGCCGGGGAAGCGGAGCAGCAGGCAGTTGTGATCCCTCGCCAGAAGATCCTGCGGGGTCTCTGGTACCCCGTGCTTCTCCAGATAGGAGGGCGCGGCACATAGCACCCGCCGGCACTCCAGAATGGTGCGCAGCTTCATGTTGGAATCTTGCAGGTATCCCAGTGCGAAGGCCACATCGATGCCTTCTTCCAGAATGTTGATGCGGTGGTCTGACAGGCGCAACCGCACCTCGATTTCCGGATAGGCCTCGTTGAACACCGGCACCAGCGGCGCAATGATGCGCCGGCCCACCCCAAGCGGTGCGGTGACACGCACGGCGCCTCGGGGCTTTTCGGCGAAACCGGCGACCCCGGCTTCGGCTTCCTCAACCGCCTCCAGGATCTTCAGGGCACCTTCGTAGAAATAGTTGCCGATTTCCGTCGGCTGCAGCTTGCGGGTGGTGCGGTTGAAAAGGCGCACGCCAAGCCGGTTTTCCAACTCCTTGATGCGGTTGCTGGCGACAGCCGGTGTCAGCCGTTGGTCGCGTCCGGCGGCGGTAATGCTGCCCAGCTCCACAACCCTCACGAAAACGCGAATGCTTCCCAGATAGGGCATCGCTTCCTTCCGATTATCAATTTTATTTTGATAGTGAACGTGAATTTCGTTGGTTTTTCAAGAATGAATAATTTGGCATGGTGTTCCAAACCGTCTTGAGGACAACTTTGATCATGTATGATCTGGCCATTATTTGGGACTGGGTGGGCTTTGCGGTCCGCTGGGTCCACGTCATCACCGCCATCGCCTGGATCGGCTCGTCGTTCTATTTCATCGCCTTGGATCTAGGCCTGCGCAAGGTGCCTGATCTTCCAAAAGGCGCAGCAGGGGAGGAGTGGCAGGTACACGGCGGCGGCTTCTATCACATCCAGAAGTATCTGGTGGCCCCGGCGGAGATGCCGGATCACCTGACGTGGTTCAAATGGGAATCCTACGCAACCTGGCTGTCGGGCTTCGCGCTTCTGGCCGTGGTCTATTATGTGGGGGCAGATCTCTATCTGGTCGATCCATCGGTACTGGACGTTTCGGCCAGCACGGCGATCATGATCTCGCTCGCATCGATTGGCGTGGGGTGGGTGGTCTACGACCTCCTGTGCAAATCGCCGTTGGGTGTCGACAACACCAAGCTGATGGTTCTGCTCTATGTGGTGCTGGTCGCCATGGCCTGGGGCTACACCCAATTGTTCACAGGCCGCGCGGCCTTCGTCCATCTCGGAGCCTTCACGGCCACCATCATGTCGGCCAATGTGTTCCTGATCATCATCCCCAACCAGGAAAAGGTTGTGGCCAGCCTCAAAGCTGGCGAGCAGCCCGATCCGGCTCTGGGCGCGCAGGCCAAGCAGCGGTCCACCCACAACAACTATCTGACCCTGCCCATCCTGTTCCTGATGCTGTCGAACCATTACCCGCTGGCCTTTGCCACGGAGTACAACTGGATCATCGCCTCGCTGGTGTTCCTGATGGGCGTCACCATCCGCCACTACTTCAACTCCAAGCACGCCAGAACCGGAGACCCGGTCTGGACCTGGTTGGCGACCGCCATCCTGTTCGTCATCATCATGTGGCTCTCCATGACGCCGAAGGCCTTGCCGGAGGAGGAAGAACAAGCCATGAGCCCCACGGCGCAGAAGTTTGCCGCCTCTGAAATGTTCACCCAAGTGCATGAAGCTGTCGCCGGCCGCTGTTCCATGTGCCATGCCGCAGAGCCGGCCTGGGACGGCATGCACTGGGCGCCCAAAGGCGTGTTGCTGGAGACTGAGACGCAGATTGCTGAGCGGGCTCGCGAAATCTATCTGCACGCCGGTGTGACCAACGCCATGCCGCCGGCCAATGTCTCCTTCATGGAACCGTCTGAACGCAAGCTCATCCAGGCCTGGTACCGCGGCGTGACGTCGGGGGAGACCGTGACCAAATGAGCGCGGAAAAGCTGCTCCGCGGCCGGGTCTTGTCGTTCCTGGATGAACCCGATGGGGTTGAGGACACTTCCGTCTACACCTACGCCAAGGACGGCGCGATCCTGATCCGCGATGGGCTGATTGTGGCTTCCGGCGAGCACGCGGAGGTCGCGTTGCGGGCGGATTCTGATGCCGAGGTGGTGGACCACCGCCCCAAACTCCTGATGCCCGGGTTCATCGACACCCACATCCATTTCCCCCAAGTGCAGGTGATTGGCTCGTGGGCTGACCAACTGCTCGATTGGTTGAACACCTATACATTTCCAGAGGAGACCAAGTTCGCTGACCCAGGCCACTCGGCCCGCATCGCGTCGCTTTTCTTTGATGAGCTCCTGCGCCATGGCACCACCACGGCGGCGGCCTTTTGCTCGGTGCACAAGGCCTCGGCCGATGCCTTCTTCGGGGAAGCTGAAAAGCGCAATCTGCGGATGATCGGCGGCAAGGTGATGATGGACCGCAACGCGCCAGAAGGCGTCTGCGACACGCCGCAGTCCGGCTATGATGACAGCAAGGCGCTGATTTCGCAGTGGCACGGCAAGGGCAGGGGGCTTTATGCGGTGACTCCGCGTTTTGCCATCACCTCAACCCCCGAACAGATGGAGATGGCCCAGGCGCTCAGCGCCGAGCACCCTGATTGCTACGTGCAGACCCATCTGTCAGAGAACCACGACGAAATCGCGTTGACTGCGGAACTCTATCCAGAGGCGCGTGATTATCTCGACGTCTACGAGCATTACGGCCTGTTGGGGCCCAAGTGCCTGTTTGGCCACTGCATCCATCTGACCGAGCGCGAACGCTCTGCCATGGCGGAAACTGGGTCAGTGGCGGTGTTCTGCCCAACGTCCAACCTGTTTCTCGGCAGCGGCCTTTTTGACGAGGCCGGCTTGAAAGCGCAGAACGTCCGTCGGGCGATCGCAACCGATGTGGGCGGCGGCACCAACTACTCCATGCTGCGTACATTGGACGAGGGCTTCAAGATCCTGCAGCTCCAACGCCAGCGCATGCATCCTCTGAAATCGTTCTACTGGATCACCCTGGGCAATGCCCGCTGCCTCTCGCTGGAGGAAAAGATCGGCACGCTGGACGCGGGCACCGAGGCCGACATCGTGGTGCTCGACAGCAGGGCAACCAGCGCGATGGCGCTGCGGATGGAAACGGTGACCTCGCTCAGCGAGGAGCTGTTCGTGCTGCAGACGTTGGGGGATGACCGGTCGATCGCGCAGACCTACGTGGCCGGGGAACCGGTCGTGTTTTGACACACCTACGCATCCTCTCAATCGTCATTCCCGCGAAGGCGGGAATCCAGGAGCCCATCGCTCAATTGTCTCTGTGGCCCTGGATGCCTGCCTACGCAGGCATGACGGAATCTACGTGCATCACCCCCGCGTCGGCAACCGCCCTCCAATAGCCTGGGTAATCGCATCGGCCGCCTGCTTCACCATCGCGCCGATCTCGTCATCGCGCGCCGGCGTCATGCGCACCGAGGGGCCTGAGACCGAAACTCCGGCGATGGCCTCTGAGAACTGATTGAAGATCGGCGAAGCCAGGCAGCGCATGCCAAGATTGCGTTCCTCATCATCAACCGACCAGCCTCTGCGGCGCACCGCCTCAAGATCTGAAAACAGCTTCTCAGGCACCGTGATCGTCTTGGGCGTGAACTCCGTCAGCCCCTTCTTCTGGAGGATGCGTTTGACCTCTTCAGGCGAAAACTCCGCCAACAGCGCCTTGCCTATGCCCGAAGCATGGATCGCCCCCCGGGTGCCCGGCCAGAAGAACGCCCGCACCGTCTCGTGGGTCTCCACCTGAGAGATGAACACCACATCGCCATCATCCGCGATCGCCATGTTGGCGGTTTCGCCGGTGGCCTCCATCAGATCGCGCATAACCGCGCGGCCGGCTTCGGCCACCTTGGTCCGGCGCACAAACGATGAGCCGATGCGAAACGCCTCAACCCCGATGGTCCAATGCTGGGTGGCTTCATCCAGGCCCACCACCCCGTGATGCTGCATCGTCACCAGCAGCCGGTGCAGGGTGGAGGGCACCATGCCCGTTTGCATGGCGAGCTCTGTGAGGGTGGCCTGATCGGTTTCCGCCAGCTTGTGCAAAAGCGTCAGGCCGCGGTCGAGGGCCTGGACCATGGTGGCCGGTTTGTCGCCCGGCGCTGATCGGGGCCGGCCTCTGGTTTTCTTATATTCGATTTCTGTTGCCACGAGCAGGGCTCCTTGTGTCGGATTCTATCGAAAAAAAATTCTAAAAAAATCTTACTTTTGAGAATTGGAAAATAGAAAACAACGTTAAAACAGCATATTACATATTTATCGTGAAAATGAAATATTTTTTCGAAAAAATTGCACGCGTTACAATGTGCAGATAAGGTCTGTGAAATTGAAGCGCCAAGGAGGCCTGCATCATGACTGACCAAAACCCTGTTTTCATTCCCGGCCCCACGAACATTCCAGCCCGCCTGCTCTCTGCCATGAACATGCAGACTGTGGATCACCGCGCGCCTGATTTCGTGAAACTGCTGGCCCCGGTGCTTGAGGATCTGAAGAAGGTTTTCAAGACCAAGACCGGCACGGTCATCACCTTCCCGGCGAGCGGCACTGGCGGTTGGGAAGCCGCCATCACCAACACGCTGTCGCCTGGCGACAAGGTTCTCGTGGCCCGCTACGGCATGTTCTCCCATCGCTGGATCGACATGTGCCAGCGCCATAACCTCGACGTTGAAATCATCGAATGCGAATGGGGCTCCGGTGCTCCCGCCGACCGCTTTGAAGAGCGCTTGGCCGCCGACACCAACCATGAGATCAAGGCCGTTCTGGTCACCCACAACGAGACCGCAACCGGCGTGGTGAGCGACATTGGCGCAGTGCGCCAAGCCATGGACGCAAGCGATCATCCGGCCATGCTTTATGTGGACTGCGTCAGCTCGCTCGCCTCCACGGACTTCCGCATGGATGAATGGGGTGTCGACCTTGCCGTCTCCGGATCTCAGAAGGGTTTCATGCTGGCCACCGGCATGGCCATTGTGGGCGTCAGCCAGAAAGCCCTCAAGGCCACTGAGACCGCAACCTGCACCCGCTGCTTCTTCGATTTTGCCGACATGGGCGGAGCGAACGCCAAGGGCGGCTTTCCCTACACCCCGCCGGTTCAGCTGATAAACGGTTTGCGTGAGAGCCTGGACATGCTGTTGGACGAAGGCCTGGAAAACGTCTTCGCCCGCCATCACAGAATAGCGGAAGGCGTGCGCGCGGCCGTGTCTGCCTGGGGCTTTGAGCTCTGCGCCAAGTCTCCTGATCTTTATTCAGACACCGTCAGCGCAATCTACGTTCCAGAGGGTTTCGACAGCGACGTGCTGACCAACCATGCCTACGATGCCTACGGTGTGTCCTTCGGCATCGGCCTCGGCGAGATGGCAGGCAGGGCGTTCCGCTTCGGCCACCTGGGCTCGCTCACAGACGTCATGGCCCTGTCCGGCCTCTCCACCATCGAAATGGCGATGGCAGACCTGAATTACCCAATTACACTTGGCTCCGGTGTTGCCGCGGCGCAAGATTACTACCGGGCCAGCAGAGGGCTCGCCCTTGCAAAGGCAGCGTGATCGACATGAACGGAACTCTAGACCTCTACATCCCAACATTTGAGGACGTGAAAGCGGCCCACGAGCGCATCAAGCCCTATGTGCACCGCACGCCGGTGCTCACCTCCAGCTTCTTCAACGACCTGAGCGGGGCTGAACTGTTCTTCAAATGCGAGAACTTCCAGAAAGCCGGCGCCTTCAAGGCGCGCGGCGCCTCGAACGCGGTCTTCGGCCTATCCGATGACGTTGCCGCTAAGGGCGTGGCGACCCACTCGTCGGGCAACCATGGGCAATCGCTCAGCTATGCTGCCGGTCAGCGCGGGATTAAGGCCACCGTGATCATGCCCAACACCGCGCCGGAACCGAAGAAGGCTGCGGTGCGTGGCTATGGCGGCGATGTGCTGGAGTGTGAACCATCCACCGCCGCGCGCGAAAGGATGCTCGAAGATTTCGTTGCCAAGACGGGGGCTGATTTTGTCCATCCCTATAACGACCACCGGGTGATCGCCGGCCAAGGCACCTGTTCGCGCGAGTTGCACGAAGAGGTGGGCCCGCTGGATGCTGTCGTAGCGCCAATTGGCGGCGGCGGCATGATCTCCGGCACCTGCATCTCCATGTCGGCGCTTTCGCCGGCCACCAAGGTTTACGCCGCCGAGCCTGAACAGGCCGATGACGTTTACCGCTCCTTCCATGCAGGAACCATGATCGAGGACGATGCCCCGCAGACCGTGGCCGATGGGCTGAAGGTCAGCCTGCGCCCGCGTACCTGGCACTTTGTTTCCACCGCCGTGCACGATGTGCTGTTGGTCAGCGAGGAGGAGATCATCGAGGCCATGTACCTCACCTGGCAGCGCATGAAGATCGTCATCGAGCCGAGCAGTGCCGTGGCGCTGGCGGTCATATTGAAGAACAAGCAGCTTTTTGCGGGCCAGCGTGTCGGGGTGATTTTCACCGGCGGCAACGTGGACCTGAAAAAACTTCCCTGGATTTAATGAACGAACCAGATCGGAGAGATCAAATGAACGCAATTGCCAAAATCACCGAACCCGTCGTCGGCCTCAATGTTCCCGCCTCAATCGGCATGCCGTTGGAGGAAGTTGCAACACCGGCCCTGATCATTGACCTGGACGCTTTCGAAAACAACGTGAAGCTCATGGGCGACTACATCAAGGCCCAGGGCATCCGTCACCGCGCTCATGCCAAGACCCACAAGTCTGCTGACATTGCGCTCTACCAGATCGCCCATGGCGGCGCCTGCGGCGTGTGTTGCCAGAAGGTCTCTGAGGCTGAAGCCCTGGTTGCTGGCGGTGTGAAGGATGTGCTGGTGTCAAATCAGGTGGTGGACCCAAAGAAGATCGACCGCCTGGCCATGATGGCCAAGAACGCCCGCATTCTTGTTTGTGTTGACGATTTGGGCAATGTGGATGACCTGTCGGCCGCCGCCGTGCACCATGGGGTCAGTATCGAGTGTCTGGTTGAGATTGACTGCGGGGCCGGGCGCTGCGGCGTTGTCTGGGGCCAACCGGTGGTGGACATTGCCAAGAATATCGATGCCTCTGATGGCCTGACTTTCTCCGGCATCCAGGCCTATCAGGGCGCTGCCCAGCACGTGCATGACTTTGAAGAGCGCAAAGACAAGATCGAAACTGCCGTGAGCCAAGTTGCTGATACGGTCGCAATGCTTAAAGCCGAGGGCCTGGAGTGCGATATCGTCGGCGGGGCCGGCACCGGCAGCTACTATTTTGAGGGCACATCAGGCGTCTACAACGAGATGCAGTGCGGCTCCTACATCTTCATGGACGCCGACTACCAGCGCGTTCTGGATGAGACCGGCAAGGAAATCTCCGAGTTCCAGAACAGCCTGTTCATCTGGACTTCCATCATGTCCCACACAAAAATCGACAAGGCGATCTGCGATGCCGGCCTCAAGGCCCAAAGCGTTGACAGCGGCTTGCCGGTGATTTTCGGGCGCGATGATGTTGAATACATCAAATGCTCCGACGAACACGGCGTGATCTCAGATCCAAACAACGCCTTGAAGCTTAACGACAAGCTGAAGCTGGTTCCGGGCCACTGCGATCCGACCTGCAATGTGTACGACTGGTATGTGGGCGTGCGCGGCGGCAAGGTGGAGTGCCTGTGGCCCGTCACGGCCCGCGGCATGGCGTACTAAGGGAGCTTGAACATGTTGATTGTCTCAGAAGAGGTTTGCCAGGAAGTTGTCGGCCGCGCCGATGCGTTCGGCGCGGTGGAAGCGGTGTTTGCGGCCATGGCCAAGGGCGATGCCTACAACTTCCCGGTCATCCGCGAGGCGATCGGCCACGCCGATGCGCTTTATGGTTTCAAATCCGGTTTCGACAAGGCGGGGCTTGCCCTCGGCTTGAAGTCCGGCGGCTATTGGCCGGGAAACGCGGCGAAGGGCATCACGAACCACCAGTCGACGGTGTTTCTGTTTGACCCGGACACGGGCAAGATCGGCGCGCTGGTGGGAGGCAACTATCTGACCGCCATCCGCACGGCGGCGGCCAGCTCCATCTCAATCGCGCATCTGGCCCGCAAGGACGCCAAGGTTCTGGGCATGGTCGGCGCCGGCCATCAGGCCGCATTCCAGCTTCGCGCCGCGGCCGAGCAGCGAGACTTTGAGAAGGTGGTTGCCTGGAACCTGCATGCCGACATGTTGCCCAAGCTGGGCGCAGTGGCGGACGAGCTCGGCCTGCCGTTTGAGGCGGTGGAGCGCGAACAATTGGGCGCTGAGGCAGATGTCATCATCACCATCACCTCAGCTCATGAGCCTCTGCTCATGGCCGATTGGATCAAGCCCGGCACGCACATCGCCTGCATGGGGACCGATACAGCAGGCAAGCAGGAGTTGGATCCGGCCCTGATGAAGGCTGCAACGGTGTTCACCGACGAAATTGCGCAATCGATCAGCATCGGCGAAGCCCAGCATGCCATTGCGGCTGGCCTAATTTCAGAGGCCGACATCACTCCCATTGGCGACGTCATCAACGGGGAACATCCCGGCCGAACATCGGATGGTGAGATCACCCTGTTCGACGGCACTGGCGTTGGCTTGCAGGACCTTGCTGTCGCCTCGGCCGCAGCCAGGTTGGCCGAGCAAAGCGGCAAAGCTGCCTCAATATCGCTTTGAGTGCCGGTGCACGGCGAACGCCGTCATCTGAATCGCCCTTGAGTTTTGGTCTTATCAAATCACCCTTTGCGGTGGTATGCGGTTAAGACCGGGCGATACAAATGACGGGGATTGCGATGAACCCTCAAGCGGATTGGGACGCTGCCAGATTCATGATGGAAGGGCAGGCCGTTCTCAAAGAAATGGGTGTGGCCCGCATTCGTCTCAGCAACGATTTTGAAGAATACAAAAAAATCATGCTGAAGGTGCGGGGTAAACTCTCAGAGCATTTTGACATTGACTACATTGACACCCTCGAACAGGAGGGCGTCTGGTTTATGTGCGAGGACCGGCGCGGCAACCACATAGCCAATCAGGCGTTGCGGTTTGAAGATTTGCGAGGGGTAAGCCTGACGACCGCGCTGAAGCGCCGGTTGCAGCGCATCCATGGCGGCGTGGCCGTTCAATCGCATCCGGTTCTTGATAACTTTACGGGCCGGGTTGCCTACCACGGCGATGTATGGATCAGGAGGGAGCATCGGAAACAGAAGCTGGCGCCGGTGTTCGGCCGAATTCTGCAGGCCTATGCCTTCATAAAATTCGACCCTGAAATCGTTTATGGATTGATGATCGAGGATCTGGTCAGATCAGGATACTGCGCCCGCCTCGGCTATGTTCATAGCCAGCTATATTGCCATGGCTGGGAGAAGGAACCGGACTTTAGGCGGCCGCGCTATGTCACATGGCTGTCGCGTGAAGATCTAGCGTGGCAGTGTGAGGAATCTCTCGAAAAACTCGCAGCGGCTTGATGAAACAGACCACCACCGGTGTGTCATTGGTGGATTCTGCAGCCCACAAGCCACGCTCGAACTGTATTGTGCGGTCATCTGCTGTGCGTGCCAGCCGCTCTAAGATCGGCTTACGCGGATCCCAAGCCAGTTCTTTGTAGGCGTCGCACAAGCTGAGGGCGAATTCTTGATCTGGAACGCCGGCTTTGCCGGCGCAATTGCGTGCGAACTCTTCGCCAAAAAACTTCGCTGCCCCGCTCTCAGGGCCAGCATAAATGAATGTGGGCGTATCGAAGCCGTTATTGCGCATCACCTGAATGGCAGGGGAGCATTTCAGCTTAAGGAAATGCTCGATCTTCGCTCCCTTGTGCAGGAAACACAGATTAACGGCGTCGAACATTTCGTCAATGTCGCCACCGAAGGACATGCGAACAGCCGGTGATTTATTGCGATCCGGGTTCATCTGCTGCGCCCTCTGAGCACCACCACATTGTCGGCGTCGGCAATGCGGGGATCTTCGTGGGCCGCGGCAATTGCTCCAATCTGGTCAAGAATTGAGCTTAAGGCGTGGCTGCTCTGGTGTCTGAGTTCAACACCGGCATATCTGGTATCGAGAAGGTGGCGAAGAAAGGCAACCGTCGCGCCGTCTTGTGCTTTCGCTTCAATCAGTTCCACCAGCATGGTCCGCGCGACCAATTCTTCCAGTATCGCCTCGCGTTGTGCCTCGCCCAATCGGTGGCCGGTGTAAGTGCTCAGCACCCGGCCCATGATTTCTGCAACGAGGGATGGGCCAATCAAGCCGGAGTTCAGCTGCTTGTACAAGATCGCTGTTTGGCGCGCCTTGGCGCTTACATCTGCCGTTGGCTTGAGCTGGCTGTTGTTCTCAACTGCCGCATCGAATGCCACCAGAATGTCTGCGAGAAGGGAGGGCGTCACCAATTCTGCGGTCAAATCCCGGTTTAGGCAATCGTGTGCCAGAGAGAGTTGTACGATGTCATCGCGCGTGACGGCCGGGTGGCCTTCGCCAATCAAATTTTCGATCATGCGTTCAATCAATTGATCCGGCAGGTGCGCGTGCTGGTAGCTGCCGCCGGGATGTTCATAGCAGTCAAGTTCAGCACTTGACCCATAGCCGAGCAGTTTGGCGAACCCGTCAGCCGACAGGCCCGTGCGAGTGCGCAGCGCGGCAAAGGCCAAACGTACATCTATCCGTTTCATGGGCACCGATCTTATCCCTCTGTGTCCCGTAACCACAAGCCCTTGTTGGCAAAGCCAATGAACCGAGCCTCAAATGTGTGATGTGTGCATATGGTGTGCCAAGTGTCCATGGTCTGCCATGAGTTATTGTCGGATTCTCTGCGGAAAAGTCCGCAAGACCGGCCAGGCCGGGTGATCGGCTCATCGTGTTTATTCTGGGATGCCGGCGGCGATATAGGCGGTTTTCACTGTCGTGTAGAACTCCGCCGCATAAGAACCTTGCTCGCGTGGACCGTATGAGCTTTCGCCCCGGCCACCGAAAGGAACGTGATAGTCTGTGCCGGCTGTCGGCAGATTGATCATCACGCACCCGGTCCGGGCGTTGCGCCGAAAATGGCTCGCGCGCGAGAGTGATCTCGTGACGATGCCCGATGTAAGCCCAAAGTTTGTGTCGTTCACTGTTTGCAAGGCTTCATCATAGGACCCAACCTTGATGATGCAGGCGATCGGCGCGAACATCTCTTCGCGGTTCACGCGCCAGGAGTTCGCGGTCCCGCCGATGACAGACGGCGTCATATAATAGCCGTCGGTATCCCGCTCAACCCGCTCGTCCCCACACAGCACCTCACCGCCCTCTGAACGAGCCAGATCCATATACGCAAGGTTCTCGTTCAGCTGAGTTTCGCTTACGACGGGACCTATCTGTGTTCCCTCTTTCAGGGCGTGGTCCACAACCATGGCCTTTGCACCGGCAACGAGCTTTTCAACGAAAGCGTCATGAACACGCTCGTGCACGATCAATCGTGACGAGGCGGTGCACTTTTGCCCGCTGCCTCCGAAGGCACCGCCAAGGGCGATTGCCGAAGCGATTTCCAGATCGCCGTCATCCATCACGGCCAGTGCATTCTTCGAGCCCATTTCCATCTGCACCTTGGTCAGATTCTGAATAGCCGCAGCGGCAATGGTCTTGCCCACTGGCACGGACCCAGTGAAGCTGATCGCATTGATTTTCGGGCTCTCCACCAAACTCTGCTCGATGGCCCCGCCGGGGCCCATAACCAGATTGAACAAACCTTCTGGAATATCTTGCTTGGAAATGATCTCGGTTAATGCGACAGCGGAGGCGGGTGTAAGATTGGCCGGCTTCCATATCACGGCATTGCCAAATGCAAGGGCTGGTGCGATTTTCCAGCTGGCTGTGGCCGTCGGAAAGTTCCAAGGCGAGATAATTGCCACCACGCCCACAGGTTCACGACGCACATCGATTTCTACACCGTCTCGGACCGAGTCTGCGGTATCGCCTATCTGGCGCAGTGTCTCGGCCGCATAATATGTGAAGAATTGGCCGGCTCGATAGATTTCGCCCTTGCCTTCAGCCAGCGGTTTGCCTTCCTCACGCGACAACAACTCACCCAATTCGGCCGAACGCGCCATGAGCTCAGTGCCAATCGCCATCACTACATTGTAACGGCGCTCGATACCTGCGCTCGCCCATTCAGCCTGGGCACGGCTTGCTGCGTCCAGGGCGCGCTTCAATTGGGTCGTATCCGCCTGCGCAAATAGGCCAATCAGATCTGAGGTATCGGAAGGGTTCCGGTTTTCAAGCTCACTCGCACCTGCAAGCCACTCTCCGCCGATATAATTGAGCTTGCGATCCACCATGACTTGATAACCTTTCCAACTTTGTTGCGAGGACCCGTTCCAGCCCGTTCGCCAGTATGTTCTATGCCAGCTCAGTCAGCGGCGCTTTCGAATGTGTCATTGCACATCACCATTGGCAAAACCGCCGTTGGTTTCCACGTGTACACTACTAGACGGAACGCCTTTCCCAGTCAGCGCAAAAACTGGCTTTTGGGTCCAAAATTCGCTTGGAAGGTCCATTCGTGCGATATTGGATGGAAAGCTTGGAAGCAAACACCGATGGGACTAAACAAATTGCAGTTGAGGGTCGCTGCCGGAGTGATGGCGGTCCTGATATTGTTAATTGCGTTCCCGCCCATTACGTGGGAGCGGAAGGCTTCAGTTCTGGGTGATGGCAACAGGCGCCACACCCTAATCATGCGTAAGTTTGATGGCTGGGGCTTCATCGGCCAAGGCGATCTGGTTCTCAGCGAAAAAACACCCAAGAAGTACATACCGAAAGACCCCAACAATCTCTTGGCTCGGGATCGCTTTATGATGATTCAATCCGAGCCAACCCCTGATGACCTGCGCATTGGGAAGAGAAAAATTGATCAGCGTATTTTGATGATTGAGGTGGCAGTGTTGCTCGTTCTCGGCGCGGTGGCAGTGTTCTTCACGCGCACGAGGCGGCGTGGTGAAACCAATCGAGTAGATTGATCCAAACTTGCACTGTAACTCGGCTCATTTTCCCAATCCTTGAGATGAAAAGACGTCGTGGCCTTTTGATTCTGGATGTCGCGGCGTTTGAACGCGCTGATCCTCCCCAATTGAATTGGTCCACCTTACTGTTGAGTAAAAGGAGGACTGGGAATGGCTATGAAGCGCCACAAACCCGAAGAGACCGTCTTGAAGCTACGCCAAGTTGATGTACTGGTTGGGCAAGGGATGAGCCGTCCGGATGCGATCCGTCAGGTGAGTATCACAGAGCAAACCTACTACCGCTGGCGCAAACAGTATGGCGGCATGGGGACGAACCAGCTCAAGCAGTTAAAGCAGCTAAAGCAGCTTCAAAAAGAGAACGAACAGCTCAGGAAGGCTGTTGCTGATCTGACCATGACTCAGAGGGTTTGTTGGCAGTGCGGTAGTTGGCAAAATTGGCGACGGTACACCTCTCATCCCCTTGAGGGATTGCTCTCTGGCACGATCCGTTCGATGAGAGTAAAATGGCAGTTGGGAGCACCCGGATCATATCCCTAGAGAGGGGGCTCCTGCCTGGCCGGCACAGCCTCGAACGACCCGGAGGCGCCTGGATGTCGGCTGGGCACTAGCTTTCAAGTTCAGGGATCGTTCGACACCTTAGGACTAAACGCAATACTTGCTCTGTGTGGCGTGCTATGGGGCTTCTAGGCCAGGTTTGCCCGCTGTGACGTCCATCACATGATTTTCGCCTGGACTTGAGATACACAGACACTGGGCACTCCCACGGTCACATTGACTAAATGTGCTCATGCCCGGTCAGGTGTCATCCCAGGGGCTGACCGTGCGCTATCTTCGATCACGTGTCCGGAGACTCGTCGCCTTCTTGGATCACCATACCTTCACCGCACAATGCTGGCCCTCCTTCGCCTTCGGCAACCGTGAAGTATTCCGCATGATCAGCGGCACCTTCTTCAAAAAACTTTGAAGGCAACCTCAGATAGAGGACTTTCCTTGGGTCCTTTCTGTAGGCAGCACGTGCAGTTTGGATCAGCTCTTCGACAAGGGTTGGCTCGTCGTCGATAGTGTCAATCATCGTCCTTTCCTCTTGCTCAAGCTTGCGGGCGGCTTCAATCGCATCGCGCCCAGTTGCGGAATCTGTCCTTTTCTTGCGCAATTTGGCCAAACTTGTCTGAACTTGGAAATTGGCAATAGAGCTATGGCAATGGTTGAAATTACGCATCGGGCCGCATTTTCCCAGCTTCAACATCAAACTTGCAAATCACATAGATTGCACTGTCCAGGCTTTCCCGAAGAACCGTCGCAATATCTTCCGGCGGCGCGTCTGAATTAGTGTTGTGCCCGTCGGAGCTTCAATGCGTGCCAGACCGCGGGTTGATCCTACGGACCTTTGGACAAAGTCCAACACGATACATGGTTGCCTGAATTGGTTTGCTCGCTTCTGCAGCCTCAAATGTGATATCCTGCTCGCATGCCTGGTTGAAAGTCGGCTTCGAAGCCGGTCTGTAACCTGACGTTCAGGCCGAGATTTGGCCGAGTTTGATTTCCACGGTTTCTTCCAGTGCATAGACACATCGAAAATGGAGGAAGCTCATGAACGTTTCCGATATTCTGCAGTCTAAGGGCGACAGGGTTGTAACTGTCCGGCCCTCTGAAACGATCGACGTATTAGCGCACAGGCTCAAACTTGAAGGCATTGGCGCGATGGTCGTCAGCCAAGACGGCAAAACGATCGAGGGCATCGTGTCCGAGAGGGATGTGGCCCACGGTCTGGCTGAGCATGGGGCCAGTTTGCAGGGGTTGTGCGTTTCGGACCTAATGACAAAGAACGTCGTAACTTGCTCGCCAGACGATTCAATTGCTGAGGTTGCCAAGATAATGACCAAGCGTCGAGTGCGGCATATTCCTGTTCAACTGGACGGTGTGCTCGTGGGGTTGGTAAGCGTTGGCGACGTCGTAAAACAACGGCTCAATGAAATGGAATTAGAAGCCAACGTGTTGCGCGATTACGCAATTGCGCGCCAGTAGCAAGGACTGTCTGACGTCAGCGCAATTAGCGTTTGTCCACGAGGCGATTGCTGGCAATATAGTCGGCAAGATATATCGCAACAACTCTGTTGGCGGTAGGCGAATAGTGCCGCCTGACAAACATATCCTTCAGTGGCGAATTCGCCGCGTATTTATCAAAGGCCTTGTGAAGATCGATATATCGGCATCCGAACCTCTCGAAATGGCGGATCATTGGCGCGAACACTGATCTTTTGTTCTCTCTATACGCCTTCAGGTCGGCCCGGGCGGGAAACAGTAGGAGGACCGGCAGCGCCCCATGCTTGCTAACGTTTTGGCAAAATCGGTCAAAAATCTTCAACGTAAGCTCGAATGCCTCCGCATCCTCATTGTAAACTCCCCATTGAAAAATCTGCGGCCTCAACACTTTCTCTGCAGCATACACGGCAAAGCGCGTGATGCGAATCGAGGGGAGAATATCAAACGCGCTTTCCTTTGGTTTTCGTTGGTAATGCCAATCGTATCGACCGAGTCCGGATAAAACATCCTCGGGGTTGCGAAGAAGCAAATAATAATTGGAGAGACTCTTAAGAGGGTTTTCTCGCAACGCGATACCGCCATTTCCCAAAACGAAACGGGGCTTGGCAAGGGGAAGCCCGGTGTCAGCAAAGTAAAAGGGGCGGTATACATTTACATGACGTTGGATGTTCTCCGACATGAACCCGATGAACACCAGGTGGGGACCATATTGCCGGCCATCCCTTTGATAGCGCAAGAAGGCCTGATCAAGCCCAAAAGCTCCAACCCCGAAGTTCATCACCTCGAGGTTTTGTTTCGCGCTGGCGAGAAATTCCTGCCAGGTGTGCTCGTTGCGGACATCGTCACCATGAGTAAAGGAATCACCAAAAGATGCGATGCGGAACATCCCATTTGGCGGCATCAACCGATAATCGCGATTCGATCTAATTCCATCTGAATTGGCTCGATACATCTGCCCGACAGCCCCGTTTTTCTTGATACTCCAACCGAGTTCGGGATCATGCCGCATGTAGGATGTTTGATCCTTGAGCATCTTTCGTACGGTCTCTTGGTGCTTCTCGGACAGGGACATCCGAATCGGCGCATAGCTAAGCCCAGCGATTGTTCGAAGCAAATAGAGGGATAGAAGGGAGCAGGTTTCCACGAGCAGATACGCGACCATGCCGACGGCCAGCCAGATCAGATATCGTCTTGATTCACTTGCCATCGTTCCCGGTTGCACTAACGGTGTTCTAATGTCGGGCAACGGATATTCCAGTTGAGAATTCCATTGCAATATCCTGAGCGATTGCGGAGCGTAATACAATCAGAAACCGACTACGGGAACGACGATCAGCGGGCCTCGATGATGTCCACCTGGACTGCTGAAACAATTGCAATTACGCTTCGGCTTGAGGAAAAGGCCAAAGCACCAGCTCGTCCTACCATTCACCAACTTATCTGTGATGCCGTTTACTTGAGAAGCCTCAGGCGGGATAGGGATGCCAGGATCGCGGAAGTCATCAAGTGCGTGGTCCTCATGAACAGCAACAATCTCTCCGGTGCCTGGGTCATAGTCGTATGGCAGCAGAGCTACTTCAATGATCTCATCTGTCTCGGTATCAAGGCCCGTAGTTTCGACATCTACGAATAGCCCGCGCCGGCATTGGCCCTGGGCGTTCCGCAGTTGCCACTTGGTAGCTGGTGGGATGCGACGCACCACACGGTAGTCATCATGTGCTTCCAGCTCAGCGACGGCGTCTTGGAATTTGTCTTGCTTGTCCATAATTCAAGCTTACGAATACCATCTAACACAACGCGCGTTGCAACAATGTCAGGCTTCCGCTTTTGCAGTCAGAAAGGTCGCGATAGCCGTGCCAGCCTTGCCGATATAGTCCTCTCGGGCTTCCCGCGTGAGCTGATGCCACCGCTCGGCCATAACGCTCTCCAGTTGGATGTTTTGGTCAAAAGCCAAGAGAGTCATTGCAGCACGAATTAGGGCTTCGTCATCATCAGCCATGCTGGAGGATACAGCGGTGCCGCAAACCCCGCAACAGGCCGGACAGTTAGTGTGCCACACCGCCCAAAACTCCCCGGCTGCATGGGCAGTTCTGAAGCATGCGGAAGGCTCAGGTAGGTTAACCCCATAATAGCAACGCGTGCAGTAAGTGCGCGTCTAACGGACTTTACATCGGGTCCGACCTACGTACTAATGCTGTTTGGTTTTGCACGGGGGTGGGCAACCACTTTGTTAGCAATCCAAGGATTGTGAGGGCGGTGGAAGCGCATAGGGTCCGTATTGAAAAAGCTGAGACAAATCATACTCGACCCTTTAAGGCGCGCAGGGAGAAAGTATATCAGAGGTCCTAGCTCCCTCAACTCTGCCTGGCGAACGCCAGTACAGTTTGACATTGATGCGTATGTTGCAACTGTCGATGGAAATGATCCTGTCTACCAAAATAAAATGGAACAACGGATTGCCGAAGAGGGCTTGGCCGATGACATTGAGAGCACCGGCAAGCGACGCATTAACGATTACGGAGAAATAAGACTCCTGCTCGATAGCATCGAGCGAAACCTACCTTGGGTGAGATTTGTGCATCTTTGTGTGCACGATGGCCAAATCCCCACCTGGTTGCGAGAGACAGAGTTCTTCAAAAGAAAGATCATTGTGCACGAGCACTCGAACTATTTTGATGCGGACATCAGGTTGCCGACGTTCAACTCGTTTGTGATCGACACCCAGATCAAGAATGTTCCAGGGTTGGCCGAGCATTTTATATTTCTGGATAACGACATGTTCTTCCCAAGGCCACGCGCGCCCCAAGAGTTTTTCAGCCCTGCAGGAATGCCAAAGCTGAACTTCCGTCTTGTTAAGCAGTCTCGTTATGCAGGGGAACTCCTCTGGAAACAGGTGTACCTACGCGAAAACCGGCTTTGTAGTGAGGCCTTTGGTCAATTGGACAGAAATCCGGAGCTCATCCCACTACTCGATCACGGGCCGCTTCCGACTCGAAAAAGCGTTTTGACAGACACGCACAAATTGTTTGAGTCGCATATGAAATCAACGGCGAAACACTCTTTCCGTCATGTTAACGACATATCCTGCTACATATATCGCTTGGCTCAAATCTATTCTGGCCAATTTGAGCGATCCAAATATGCGCTAGGTTTTTTCGAGGTGTCGGATTTTCCAACCGCGATTAAACCATATCTGAAATTTGATGCCGTGTGCCTGAATGACAATTTTGATGAGCAATGCGGCGAAGAATTTGTTTCTGATGTCACCAATAAAATTGTGCGACTTAGGGGCAACTTGTGCGAATTGTACGATCGGTCGGGAACCTGACCACCAGAGAGATTGGGAGAAGATGGAAACGAGAAAGGTTCTTACTGACGGTGTGTTCGATCTCCTGCACGCCAATCATATCGCTCTCCTTGAAAAAGCACGAGGGCTTGGGGACTGGCTTGTTGTTGGTGTTGTTAGCGATCGCAATGCGCGTGAATACAAGCGACAACCAATAATACCGCAAAATGAACGAATAAGGTGCATTGAAGCGTTGTCCTGTGTGGACGAAGTGTTCCTTCTCGACGCCCCCATAGTACCAGAGACTATGAGGGCACTAGTTCGAGATTACGAGATATCAATTGTGGTTCATGCTGGAACCGCCACGCCCGAATTTTATGCTCCAGCCGAAGAAACGGGGATCATGCATCATCTTGACTATCGCCCAGGCGTCAGTTCAAGCGAGATCATCCGTCGAATTATCGAAATGCAACAGGAGGGGAACTTTGAATGAGAGGAGTTGAAGCGGGTCAGGAAAAACGGAGTGCTGTTTTTTGATATCCACAAGGAAGTAAAATGGGAGTGACGAATGTTGCGCCGATGAGTGAGTCAATGTGCGTTGCATCACATGCAGCAAACGCAGTTTCTCACTTTGGCAGAAAGTCAATCGGATCTTTGTGAACCGTCCACCAAAAGCGGGCAATACCGCAAAGATCATTGGACTTGGCCAGCTCTCCTGAGATGGCATTATATTGGCCCAGTGTTCAGTGCGCTGAAGAGAGCGCGAAGTACAGGGCTCCAATTCATCAGGTTCGGTGCGGGGGTGCCTCAACAGTCGTGCAGCCAACTTCAATCTTACTGGCGCTCAACACCACCAGATGATGGCTGCAGCTTGCTCGATTGCAACTACGGCATCAATGCACGCTTGGAGAAATAACCCAGAAATGCAATTGGGACAGCTGAGATTCGGACCGTCTTGACAACATGTCGAGGCGATTGCGACCCTATAGCTCATGCGTTAAAGATCAAGGCTGACGGGCCGTCGGACATGGAGACTTGATGGCCAAACCCCGTTATGAGTGTCCTTCAACTGCGGTTGTATGGCGGAAATAAGAGGATGTCTGGTCGTCGAAGATCAAGCGCAACTGCGCTTGAGATGTAAATGTTGCAGTCTGGACCGCCCGCTTTGCCTACGCCCATGGAGCTACCCCCATGCCCAAGTTGTTCACTATTGGTCCGGTAAACATTGATCGTGACGTTCTCAAACTTGGCGCCGAGCCCCCTCCGTATTTTCGTGACGAGAGTTTTGCCGCGTTGCTAATGCAGGTTCAACAGGGGCTACTTCGCCTGGCTGGAGCACCGGACGATTCCAGTGTGGCAGTCCTGACGGCAAGCGGAACGGCCGCGCTCGAGTCTGCCATTATCAACTTTTTTGACGAGACCTCCAGAGTGCTTGTGATTGAAGGGGGGACTTTTGGTCAGCGACTTGCAAAGATCTGTGAGGCCCACCAGATTCCTCATCAGGTCCTCAGCGTGGATCCAGGTCGCGCGTTCAATCAAGAGGCCCTGAAACGAATCGACCTAGAGACCTTCGGTGGAATTCTTGTTTGTGCGCATGAAACGTCAACGGGTCAGCGGTTCGATATTGCCAAACTCGGAGAACTCTGTCGGATGAAAGGGTGCCTACTTCTGGTTGATGCCATCAGCAGCATCTTGGCCGACCCGCTCAATATGGCGAACATGGATGTGGATGTCGCCGTTTTTAGCAGCAACAAAGGATTGGCCGTTGCCCCGGGGCTCGCATTCGTGATTGCCACTCCAGCAGCTCTTGCACAACTTAAGACACCTCGCAGCTACTATCTCGATCTGGCCAGATACTTCGCCAACTCCCAACGGGGCCAGACGCCGTTTACCAGTGCGTGTGGAACCATAGTTATGTTGCACGCGCAACTGCTCAAAATTGAGCGTAGAGGCGGCGCGTCGGCGGTAATCCGTTCGGTGGCTAAGCTGGCTGAGGATTTTCGGAGCAAAGCACTCGATGCTGGTTTTCAGCAATTCCCTGAGGCGCCCTCCAATGCTGCCAGTGCTATTGTTCTGCCAAATGGTGTTGCGACACCGCTTTACGTTGCGATCCGGGACAAGCACAATTGGTTCATAAATCCTCCCTCCCATGAATTTGAGAAGGACATTATTAGAATCGGGCATCTCGGGGACTTGAGCGAGGACGATAACACTGCGCTAGTTGTCGTGATGGTTGAGGAAATGGATCGGCTGGTAGATAATTGGCGCAAGGGCTAAATTTATGACAGATTGATAAGGTTCAATGATCTCAGGAGAAGGGCGGGTGACTTCAGCTAAGGGTAAAACGGTTGTTTACATTTCTGGCAGCTGGGACCTTTTTCATGTCGGGCACTTGAATGCGTTGAAGCAGGCCAAAGAACTCGGCGATTTCCTGGTGGTCGGTGTAAGCACGGATGAATTGACCGAATCCTACAAAAAGGTCAAACCGGTGATACCATTTGCAGAACGTCGGGCGATCATAGAAAGCATCAACATTGTCGACATGGTTGCCCAACAGTCAGCCCTCATGGATATTGAAATACTGAAGTCCTACAAAGTAGACGTAGCGGCCATCGGTGACGATTGGGAAGGTGAGTATCTCGAGGGTCTCGCCTGGATGGAAGAAAATGGCAAGGTCGTATATCTCCCCTATACAAGGCACACGAGCACAACATTGATCAAACGGAAGATCATAGGAGCCGCCTATGATCTGATCCGCGCCGAACTTGAGCGGGAGTTCAGCATCGATTTAGCCGCAGGAGAATTGCGCAAATCAGAGTGGTAACTCGTTGAACCACTAAACAATATTCTGTTTCAGGTTTATAGCGACCGAACGTGTCGCGTCGGCAGAGATCGCGCTTATAATGCCTGATCCAATGTTTATCGGCCTCTGCATATGCACCTAAAGCCACGCCGGCTTCCTGCAACGCTGCTTGCAATACGTTGCTTCCCTAACAGACATATCGCCCAAGTTCATTGAAATTGTGGTGGTCTACGATAATGGACGTTCACGTTCAAACCTCAGAGCAAAATAACTGGGTAAATCATCCGATATAGCTAGGAACCGCTTTAGGATACCGACGCCATCCGGACGGGCTAAATTGATTTAATTTTCTCTGCTAACGTGCGTTATTCATAGGCTTCGCACGGGAATGGGCTTTCGATCGCCCAGCCATCCCGCGTAGAGCTGCAATATTTGTTGCGCTCTGCAATCCCAAGTGTACCTTTCGGCCAATGACTTGCTGTTTCTGGAGAGCCGATTTTGCAATTGACGGTCTTGAAAGAGACTCAGCAGCGTATCGCAAGCCCCCTCGATACTGTCTGGATCGGTCAAAAGTGCGGTCTCACCGTCGGTGAGCACCTCCTTCACGTCTGGTGTGTTCGGTGCGATAATCGGACGACCGGCGGCGAGATACAAGAAGGTCTTCATTGGAAGCACCGTCCGACCGTATCGCTCTAAGGGGGCACTCGTGGGTGGAATAATCAGCACATCAGCCGCGTAGAGGTATTCGGCGAGTGTGGCGGGGCTTTTTCTCTCAATTAGCGATATGTTCTTCAGCTGGCTCTCAGCCAGCTTCCTGTGCAGCGGAATGAGGTGTTTTTCTTGTCCCCCAACAATGATCCACTTTAACTGAGGGGTTTGCTCTGCCATGTTGAACAAGAACGAAATGCCCTTTCCCGGTTGCACGTTACCAGCATAGACTACCACCCGATCTTCGCTGACCAGCCCCAGCCCTAGTTTCTGGCGTGCCTTAGCCTTTTGCAACCGCGGGTGCATTAGCTGCGGTTCATATCCATTGTATGCAATCTTCACTTTGTCCTCACTCGCGCCAACTGCAATCAGTGAGCGCGCTGCGTATTCGGAATGGCAAATCACGCCTAAAAAACTGCTGCTCCTGAGCAGCCAACAAAGTAACCGTGAAAACAAGGGCTCTGTTTTTGGGAGAGCCCTGTACATTTCAAAAACCACTGGCTGGCGCTTCAGGATCGAAGTAAAAAGCGTGCCTCGGCTTCGCGTATGAACGATGTCGAAGGAGTCGAAGCGGAAGAATATCAAGGACAGCGCGTTGAAAACACGTTCTATTTCGAGAGCCATGGGGCGTGGACCGGGGAAACTTCTGAGACTGAAAGATCCCTTCAAGCCGTAATAACTCGTTATGTCAGAGTGTAGTAAAGAAGTTCCTGCCACCCTTCGTGAGCTCGGGACAATCAGTTCGATTGTCAGTCCCGCTTCAGCAAGCGCATCAGCTGTGCGTGCAAATTGTTCGGTGTTCGTCTCAGCTGAAGGGAGTTCAAAAGTCGATACAAATCCAATACGCATGTTCAAGGTGCCGCCTTATGTTGCGGAAGACCACGAAGTTGGGCCAGCAAAGTCAGCACAGTTGCAGGTGCAACGATTAATAGTGACAGCTCAATGGCGTCGAAGACGGCTAGTACAAGGATCAAGGCGATCAAGAGATCACGTCTAAATAGGCGCCCTCCCCAGAACTGAGCTCTTGAGAGAAAACCATGATTCATCTTTGGATCACGATCGTCAAACCAACCGAAAATCAAAATGTCGCCACGACCAACGTCACTGAGATTTTTGTAGTAAATGGCGCTCACCAAAGTCATACCGATTGCTGTTAAGACACTCAGGTACAAGCCCAGTTCGCTCCCATTCACAATCGATCGATAGCCAAGCGCAATAACAAACATCAAACTCACAGCGTCGTCTGATATCGTGTCAAGCCACTCACCTACCACGCTTGATTGAACGCGCATCCGAGCAAGTTCACCGTCGACGCCGTCAACGATGGACCCGAGTTTAAGAAAGATCGCTCCGGCAAGGGTCATCCAGTACTCCAGCGAGGCGATGAACAACACTCCGGCAATGCCCAGGAGAAAGGCAATCACTGTGACTTGATTTGGAGAAACGAAGGTCGAGACCAGCAGTCTGCTGATCGGCAGACTTAAGCTTCTATTTATGTATGCACTGACTATGCCATCAGTGCTTTTACGACATTTTTCCCATAGTTTGTGTTCTGTCTCGGCAAGCGATGTTCTATCGTGAACATATCCCACGGACGCCAGATTGTTCGCATACGCTTTTGTTTTTTCTAGTTTTTGGTGAGCATAAATTTCAGATATCACATCATGGACTTCGTCATTGCGGCAAAGACGTATTGCACCATGCTCATTGCCAGTTTCGTTCACACTGCTTTTCAAGTCAGCGGGGCACGCTCGATCTATCAGCTCGCGGAGATCAGATGCCTCGGAGATGTAGGCGGCATGCTGAACAACAACGCGAGACGGAAGAGATGTAACGGATACTTTGTGCGCAATTCGCCGCTGAGATTCCTGGGGGCTTGCAAAATCGAACGGAGGACTTAGGCGGTGCTTCCTAACTAGTTCAAGTTCAACATCTTGCCCCGATTGGGAAACGATCAGTATGTCGCTTGCGCCTGCGTTCGCAGCGATTCTCATTTGACGAGTGAGAAAAGGCAGGCCGCAAAACGGGGCGAACATTAATCTTCGCCATTCCTCTTCCTCCGGCAACAGAATTAGCCAAACCGGTCTTGTTTCGTCTAAGGAAATCTCATTGCCCATAATGGCCACTCTCTACCGGTTTCGGTTCACCATCCGTGGATCTACGCGAGGTTGTTTGCCACCCGTGTCGAGGGGTCATCCGCTTGCAAGCAGAGAGACTACTGCCAGCCGAATTTTATGACAATAGATTGGTGCGTTGCTATAGGGGCTCTGGTGGCTGCATTTGATTTTAGAAGCTCGACCAACATCAAGTTGAGAACAAAAAAGCTCCAGATAGTCATTCGACATGAGCCACCCCTTTCTGCTGGAAGGCCCAATCGCCTTCAAGGGTCGTCTTACTTCCACTCGTCAACATGTTCCGGCTACGAAACAGATTTGTTGAAACCGCAACACGAGTAACCGGGAAAGATGCGCTAGACTATTCCCCTCTGGTAAACTGATGTGGCACTGAATTCCAGCTGGGAGCGGCGACGGTTAAGAGTATGGACAGGGCTGGGGCTCAACACCTCTGTTGCGGAGGACCGGTTGTATGCTGGTCATTGGCAATGGGTAGTTTGGCGAAAGGCTTTATCGGCTCTCCTACGTTTTTAATGAGACCAAGTTCCTTGATTTTGGTTGGGGCGGCGTGCTTGATGCCCCAAGCGCTTTCTAAGGCAGGGAATTAACCGAGCAGATGTGCGGGATGGGCCGATGATTGCTGTTATTATAGCTGCCGGTGGCGGCAGTCGACTAGCTAAGCTCTCAGATTGTAAGCCGCTAACCTTTGTTCTGGGACGACCATTGATTGCTCACGTGGTTACAGCGATCAACGCGGTTGCTGAAAAATGCGGGATAGATGGAATTGAGGTGGTGACGGGTTGGAACGGCGACCAAGTTGAGAAATCCCTCCGGACTATTGCATGTACTTCGGACCTACCGGTTACAACCTCGCATAACGCTGATTGGCCGCGCGGGAACGGAACTTCTGTCCTGGCAGCAAGACGCACCTTTGAAAAACCATTCTTCCTTTTGATGGCCGATCATCTGATCGATCCGAACATTCTCGTTCGGCTGGCCGCAACGGACCCGCAGGATTCCGGGTTGAGGCTGGCGGTTGATTTTGACCTTGATAACAGACTTGTCGATCTTGAAGATGTCACGCGGGTCAGATGTCACGAAGGGAGCATCGTTGACATAGGGAAACATCTGTCAACGTATAACGCTTTCGACACGGGTTGTTTCCTCGCCTCGGCTGATCTTCGGTCTGTACTCCAGGCAGTCGCGTTGCGACGACCGACCTGCGGAATAAGTGATGGCGTCCTAGAATTGGCAAAGCAAGGCAGCGCTCGTGTGGTGGACATTGGTGCCGCAATGTGGATGGACATCGACACACCTGAAATGGTTGAAATTGCCGAAAGGGAGTTCAACATCAAACCATGAGTATTTGAAACTTGGGCGCCGGAGCGGCGGCTCCTATTGCGACGTGCGAGATTGACCTTTGCCGCGTTTCATGATGTTCCGATCGGTTCGCCGCCAATGCCATAGCGAAACGATACACCAAATGTTCATGAGGCCCGTGACGATGATCTGTGTGATCAAGAATGTATATTCATGAAGCCAAACTGAGAGCAGCGCGATAATGTAAATAACGAACAGATGGGTGCCGAGGCCAAGGTAACTGATTAAACGTATTGATTTTCGGAACTCTTTTTCAAATTGTGCTGGTGACAGATTGCCCGCGGCTCTGCCTCCTCCTCCAACCAATTCAAATATCCTAGGATAGCCCTGCTTATAGTAAGCATACATCCACCGTTCGAATCTGCCCGCTTGATACCCGATTTCCGAAGACGTGGCAATTGATCCGCTTTCGGTATGAGAGAGATAGAACTCCTTAAATTGATCATAGATCCCCACGCGGAACATTATGCTGACCAGGATGACAACGTTGGCAGGCCACACCCACCAAGCCTCCCATCCAAAGGTCATCGCGTAACTCATACCAAGCCAGAACGAGATCCCTGCGATTTGATCGGCGAAGGCGTCTAACAACCTTCCAAATCTCGAGCCAACACCTCGCAGGCGCGCCAGCATGCCATCAGCGCAATCAAGAACAACGGAAACGAACAGCATTAGCCCAGCTATCAGGAACCAATGGGATCCTTGACTGACCGAAGCGACACAACATAGCCCGCCAAAGATTCCGGCGACCGCTGAGGCGGCAGTCAAATGTACTGGTTTGATGTGGGAAAAACGGTTCTCGAACGGCTGAACAAGCACGAATGCAATCGGGCGGTGCAACCACAGATCGATTGGTTCCTCGACATTTATATTCTTGAGGGACTGGCGATAACGCCATGGTTTTTTGTGCGTTTCCAAAATGCGCCCGTTCGAGATAATAAAATTATGGGCCTGTACCACGAAACTCAAAGCTCAACAAACAGTGCGGGCGGATTCGGAGGGCGATAAAGATCTTCTCAGTCGGATGATACGGTGAATGGCTATCGGCGTTGAATTATTGTTCAAGGTTGCGGCCGAAGCGCGCGAGTTTTAACAGATTTATGCCCTCAATTTTGAAACACTTATGGATCAGATAAGCGTCGCTGTCCCGTCTTTTTCTTTCCGCATACCGCCGGACCCAGACACAAATAACCAGCACAGACCGTCGCTAGGCTGGCCGCTGGCCACAACAAAAGAAGGGCGGCGCCGCCAAAATTGACGGCCGCAAAGCAGCAGATTAAGCTCGTTGCGCCAGTTGCCCCTGCAATCTGCGACGCGCGACTATCCATGTTTTTCCCAAGCATTCGGTGTGTCTTGGACCAGATAGATTTGATGGACCAGCTCCAAAGTTCCGGCGGCGCTCGCAATAGCAAATCGTTGGCTAAGTGGTGGATTGAGCTTTATTTCACATTTCCCGGACCTGCAACGTTAAAATATGCAATTTTTGGGGCGCTTTTTGTGCTTTTTCACTTGGGCAACTATAAATAATGGGACATGGGCGATGGACTTTGTCCACGTTCAGTTCATTCCCGGTTGCATGTTGTGCACTCTGACGATCGTTGATACCTTCTCGCGCGTCTCGCCTGCGACGGATCCCGCTTCTCATATTGTGGTGAGGAGAGGTTCGAATCTCTGAACACACGTGCCGCCGACATGGTTGCCCTAATATCATTCGAGTTGGTCAGGGTTCGTAGTTCATCTCCCGTGATCTCCGTCTGTGGGCATACCAGAAAGGCGTCACGCTTGACTTCTCCAGGCCTGACAAGCCAACCGACAACTCGTTCATCGAAAGCTTCAGTGAAAACTTCCCGCCTGAGCGCTTGAACACACATTGGCTCATGAGTGTTGACGATACACCATCAAAATGGAGGAATAGCGCAACGACTACAAAGAAGTCCGTCCCCATAGTCCGATCGGTAACAGACGCCGGTAACACTGACGAACCGCTCAATGGCAACATCGCCGCCCTAAGCTCAACCACCCCGGAAAACCTCCATCCCGGTGGTCCAGATAATGGGAGTGGCTCAAGTGAAACTTGGTATAACGATTGTCATGTTACAGCGAATACGTCGACAACATGCTGATTAACGAGCCCGCTGGAGTATTTAATGTGGATGATCTAGAAACCGATCGAGAGGCACAATGCGTCTTGCGGATTGGAGGAACCCTTTATGATCTGACCGATTGGCTTGATCACCACCCCGGGGGACGGGAACTACTTGAGCTCCAAAGCCGTCATTTTGCTGACGCGACTTATGCCTTTGAAGCGCATCATTCGAACCAGTCTGTTGCGCGAGAGCTTCTTGAGAGATTTCGAATAGGATCCGATGATCATCTCTCTCCACAGTTGTCACGCGATCAGTCGTTTTACAGTGAGTTTCGGCGCCGTGTTGCGCGTTACCTGAAGTCGGTTCAAGGCGGAGGGCCAACTCTGCAGGGTTGGATTGTATGGTGGGTTTCCATAAGCGGCTTCTTTCTGTCTCATATCCTCGCGTTGTTAACTGGCAGTTATTGGTCTGTTTTGCCGTTAGCCATGTTTGCGGGTTTGGTCGGTGCTTATGGGCACAATTGGGTGCATCAGCCTAGATACCGAGGATTCGCCCTTTGCCTTGATCTTATCGGATTATCTTGTCGGCAATGGCAGACGTCACACGTTCTGCAGCACCACATGTTTACCAACACTCCGCATGACAACCACTGGGGCGGAACATCTCCATTCATGGTGGTTGACCCGGTAAGGCCACGTAACAAACTGCAGAAGTCTTTGTGTTGGCTCTATTTTATCCCCGTCGTATTTTGCGGTTTGTTTGCAAACTTTGTCTTGAGTTTGAAGGAACTATTCAGCGACAGGCGCGCGTGGCGGGGTCAATTGTTCGCAACACGCTTGATCCTACCGGCCACTTTCTTGATGTACAGCCTATGTTGGGGCTGGCGAGGCGTGTTGATACTCATTGCGGCCTACGGATTGACATCAACATGGTACTTCACCCTCGCACTCACCAATCACAACAACGAAGCATCGTGGGATGTGGATAAACGGCGCAAAGCCGAAGATTGGGGAGAGGCGCAGCTTCTGGCGTCCTCGGATGTGGGGCCTCAGTGCAGCTATATCGCATCGGCTATGTATTTGTGGCTGAACTATCATACCGTGCATCATCTGATGCCGTCGGTGGATCAAAGCCACTATCCGCGAATCCAACAGATTTTGGTGGAGGTTTGCGCCGAATTTGGCGTCAAATACACCCGTCATGGCTTCTGGCGAATGCTCGCGGAGTCCATGCGTACCTTTCAAACCGCTCGAATGCAGGGGGTTAAATTGGATTGGTCAAAAATCTGGAGCCCAGATTTCGATACACATTATTCGCTTGTGCCAGATCAAAGATCGAAGAGGGAACAAACTATACAAGAAACCGATTAAACGTGCGGAAACAGTTCGAGCAAGCACATTTAGGCGAACATCCAAAATCTTCTGGACGTCTGGTCGAAGACAACGAATGTGCCGGTTAGCTCGATGCATCCTTAATTGTTGCGAGGTAGAGTGGTATTCCACGGTTACTATAAGGTGCCAATAAGGAACGGCTTATGAACCTTCAAGATATAGAGAAATACGATCTCGGTGATTTCTATCATACTGATAGCGATAATCCCGTTTACCCAGGTGCCGACTTCACCACTTGGAAGGCGAACATGGCGTCAGTGTTTGGGTTGTTTGAACCGTCCTTGGCTGCCGGCCCAGCACCAAGAACTCAGCTTGCGACTCGAGCAGGCAAACAATCAGTTATCAACTTGACCTCGTACAATTACCTTGGGCTTGCTCAACATCCTGAGGTCGTCCAAGCTTCCATCGAGGCGCTTAAAGCATTCGGCACGGGCGCTTGCGGTTCGCCCATGCTATCGGGAATGACCGTTCTACATCGGGAACTTGAAAGTTCACTTGCATCGTTTGCGCAGCGCGAGCAGGCCTTGCTCTTTAACAGCGGTAACGCAGGGGCAATTGGAATGATCTCCGCCATGTTGCGACGGGGGGATGTGGCGGTAATGGACGAACATTCGCACATTTGCCTCATTGAGGGCGCGAAGCTCTGCGGAGCAAAACTTCAAATGTTTGCGCACAATGATGCCTCTGATCTGGACAGAATTTTGGAAAAAAACAAAGGCTGCCGTAGGGTTGTCATCATCGAGGCGCTCTATTCAATGCACGGTGACTTTGCAGATTTGGCATCACTTGTGCCTGTTGCCAGAAACCATGGCGTTGATGTTGTACTTGATGAGGCCCACTCTATCCTCGCTGTCGGTGCAAACGGTCGCGGTGCGGCTGAACTGTATGGCGTGGAAGGCGATGTGGCCCTTTCCTACGGGACCTTTTCCAAGGCATTTGGCAACATTGGTGCGTATCTCGCCGGCGCAGATGAGGCCCTCGACTACATTCGATTTTATGCAAATACCTACGTGTTCTCCGTAGCCCTGCCTCCAGCTGTCGTGGCTGGTGTTAAGGCTGCTTTAGAAGTCGCCACGCGGGACAACGACCTGCGCGTGCGACTGCACGACAATGCAGACTATCTCCGTAGCGCACTTCACAGCTTAGGAATAAGCACGGGCAGCTCGAATTCTCACATTGTGCCAATAGTACTGGGTTCCGGTCGGCGCCTTCTCTATGAGCTCACACATGAGCTTAGGGAACAGGGCTTGTTCGTAGCTCCGGTAGACTATCCGTCAGTTCCGGAAGATCAGCTTCGATTCAGGGCATGCGTGACGAGTGCACATACAAAATCGGACCTCGATGATGCACTGAATATCATTGAAGACGTCGTTGTTCCCCGTTTGCGGGCGCGTGCATGCTGACGCGGAACGTACACAGACGAAAAGTATTTGATTTGAAGCATTGATTGTTTATTGTGTGCTCCGGGCTTGGGAGTGGGTTTGTTGGGTGCTCGACACATAGTACTTCTTTTTCCGGGGCAGTCTTCGAAGTATCGGGAAATGATGAGCTCGTATCTCGCAAGTTCCCGGCAGGCGCGCCGTCTAATTGATTTGGCCGGTACGGTGCTCGACCGCGATGTCGGTTGTGAAATCAGTCAAGACAATCCGGAATTGTTTCGGTCTAATCGAAGCATTCAACTGGCCGTATTCCTTGCCACGCAGATGCATCTTGCAGAATTGAATGAGGCGGGTGTTGTGGCCACGCTGTCGCTTGGACTTTCGCTTGGTGAGTACAGTCACTTGGTTCACATCGGGGCGCTTGATCTTGCGTCGGCAATTCGGCTCGTCGATGCGCGAGGCGCGGCGTTCGACGCAGGCCCGGGCGGAAGCATGGCTTGTTTGTTTCCAACTAACGAAGAAACGGTGCGCGGAATTTTGCGGGAGGCTTCCCAACTTGGAAGTGTTGAGATCTCTGGCTACAATTCTCCCAACCAGTTCGTCGTTTCGGGTGAAAAAAAAGCTGTCGCCGCAGCTGCAAGCATTTTTGAGGAACGAGAGTTTTCTGAGGCCGTTCTCATCGAGACAGAGATACCAATGCACTCCCGCATGTTTGGTTCTGTCGCCAAGACGCTGCGCCCCATTTTAGAGCAGACGAGATGGCAAAAGACTTCACTTCCCTATGTATCAAACGTCACCGCCAATCCAGTTGAAAACCCTGACGGTGCGTACATTTCTGAGCGATTGTGCGAACATGTTTGCGAACCCGTGCTCTGGCGGCAATCCATTGAACGGGCCATACAGCTTTGCCCGGATGCGCTGTTCATAGAAGTCGGGCCCGGCCAAGTGCTTACAAACCTCATGCGCCGGTCTTGGGTTCGGGTTCGCAAGCTTGCAACTGACAAGCTTGGCGCATTGGCCGTCGCAGAAGCCGCGCTTCAATATCAGCATGAGTTTTGAGCTCGATGACATTGATGCGTTGACGCGTACGATTAGGCGCAAGCCTCTGCACATCAAGGGTAGCGGGCAAATGATCGAGGGCGGGTTGGACCTTGTTAAGACGCTTCTGCCACATCGGGATCCGTTTCTTTTTATCGACAAGATCCTGGAAGTCGATGCAGAAGAAAAGACTACATTGGCGGAACGGCACGTTGCCGCTGATGCGCCTGTATTCAAGGGGCACTTCCCCAATGCCCCGATCTTCCCCGCTAGCCTGCAGATCGAAGCGATAGGTCAAACGTGTATTTGTGCTTGGAGCTATATTGAGAAAGACCGGCGATACGGTGATCAGAATATTGTGGTGGCGAAAGTGGATCGTGCCGTTCACTATCATCCGATCCTGCCCGGCGATACAATGGAGCTGCACGCAAAATTGATATATTTCGATGATCTTTGCGGCACGGCCGCCGGGCAGATCTATGTTGGCGAACGATTGTGCTCGCTCCTGGTGGTGACGGTGGCGATGATCGATGTTTAGCCGCGTAGTAATCACAGGAATGTCTGTTAACACGCCGCTGGGCGACACCCTCGATTCATTTCTAACTGGTCTTCTTGAAAACCGCTCGGCCATCTCTCAATGGCGCACGATTCAATCGGATAACATCTATGGCAAGATTGGCGGTGATCTGGGCGATTACGATTATGCGACCAAGCTGGCAGGTTTGGAGGAGCGTGTGCCAAGCGAGGTGTTCCACCGCCTAAGAAGACTGATCCGGAGAGCTCCTTGGTCGACCAAGCTGAGCATGTTGCTGGCTGTACTATCATATCTCGACGCAGGCTTGTTTGACACTGACTTAGATGCCTCCTGCTGCGCAACAATCGTCGCTGGGCACAATCAAAACTCCAATTACGTATGCGGGCAGATTGCGGAATTTGATCGAGAACCGGAATATATTGATCCCTTATTTTCTCTTCATGCGCTTGATACCGATCACGGTGGCTCAGTATCAGAGGTACTGCAGACCAAGGGTCCGCTCTTTACAGTTGGCGGAGCCTGTGCAAGCGGAAATTTAGCCTTGCGGTTGGCGGTTGATGAGATTCGCTACCGGGGCGTCAATCATGTTGTTCTGGTTGCGCCGTGTCTTGATATTGCTGCGATCGACCTTCAGGCAATGGCCTTGATGGGTGCGATCAGTTATGAAAGCTTCAATGATCACCCAGCGCAGGCCAGTCGGCCGTACGATACGAAGAGGGAAGGTTTCATTCCCGCTCACGGTGGCGCTTCGCTCATTATTGAGAGCTTAGAAAGTGCTCAGCGTCGCGGGGCTCGGATCTACGCGGAAATCTTGGCGGTGGAAGCCAATAGTGATGGCAATCATCTGCCTCAACCGTCCCAAGAAGGACAAACAAGATTGATGCGCTTGGCGCTTGATCGATCTGGGGTTCGGCCGGAGGAGATCGATTATATAAATGCCCATGCAACATCGACGCCGCTTGGCGATATTGTCGAAATAAACTCCATTCAGGAAGTGTTCACTGACCATGCGCGACGGCTCAAAATCAACGCACCTAAATCCTTGCTGGGCCACACGTGCTGGTCGGCACCTACCGTTGAGACTGTTGCTGCCATACTTCAAATGGGCGCGGGGTGTTTGCACAGGTCCATAAACATTGAACAGCTTGATCCTCAAGTGAGCTTGGATGTGTGCCAAACGTCGAATGTGGAATTGAACATTGATCGCTTTATGAAAAACTCATTTGGGTTTGGTGGCATAAACTGCGTGGCGATATTCTCGAGGATGGATGATGGCTAACACCGCGCGCACACTTTTTGTTACGGGCGGCTCTAAGGGCCTTGGCGCTCAGATCGTTTTAGACTCGGTGCGGGCCGGGTTCGACGTGGGGTTCACCTTTCTCAATGAGGATGAGCACGCCGAGGCTCTGATTCAGCAGGCCAAAGCGCTTAATGAGTCCTCTCGCGTTTTGGCCTACCAATTGGATGTGCGCGACCCTGATCGGGTGGAAGAGGTCGTCGAAGCCGCAATCGATGAATTTGAAACAATAGACGTTGTGGTCTGTAATGCTGGGATCACCCGCGTCGGGATGATGTTCGCAATGTCTAACGAAGACTGGCAGGATGTATTGGAGACGAATCTAAGCGGAGCGTTCTATGTGTGCCGCCAATTCTTGGCGCACTTCGTTAGCAATCGATTTGGGCGGTTTGTTCACATATCTTCCATTGCAAACGAAGGTATGGCCGGCCAGGCAGGTTATTGTGCCACCAAAGCCGGGTTAGAGGGGCTGTCGAAGGCTATTGCAAAAGAGTACGGCCGGAAAGGAATTACAAGCAACACAATAGTGTTGGGGCTAATTGATGGCGGCATTGCACGAACGGATGCCAGTGGGAAAGCAATCGAATATTGGAAACAATATTGCCCCGCCGGGCGATTGGGGGAGATGTCCGAAGTGGCGCATGTGGTGCATTTTCTCGGCGATCCGTCCTCCGGCTTCATAAATGGGGCGGCATTGCACGTTGACGGCGGCCTGTCTGAATCGCCATGAGCCACCAAACCGGAATTGAAAAGGTACGGGTGTTTCCAGGCACACTCAGTCTGAAAATAGAAGATTTGTGTCGGGCGCGGGGCAATGACTTCGCCTCGGTTCAGCGAGACTTAATGACTGACGAAAGATCGCTCCTTGCCCCATGGGAGGACACAGTAACCATGGCCGTTAATGCTACTGACGGCCTGCTGAACGAGGACGAACTGCGCACCGTTGAATTGCTCATCGTTGCCACTGAGACGGCAGTTGACCAAGAAAAACCGATCAGTTCTTGGGTGCACCGGTGGCTCGGGTTGCCCTCTTCGTGCAGAAACTTTGAAATCAAACACGCCTGCTACGGGACCACAGCTGCGTTGCGCATGGCGACCGCTTGGCTGCAAGGACAGCGCGGTCGTGACTGCCGCGCTTTGGTTGTGACCGCGGATGAAAACTTGCTCCCGCTAAACAAACCTTGGGAGCCGATTACGGGCGCCTGTGCCTCAGCCATTGTCGTGTCCAATCGGCCAAATTTTCTTGTTATGAACGAAGATGAATGGGGAGTGTTTGCAAGCGAAGTCACGGACGTTATTCGGCCGTCAATGCGCATTGAAACCGGCAACTCTGAAACTAGTCTCATCTCCTATATGGACGCACTGGAAGGGGCATACGAGGATTTTATTCGACGTGTGGGCCGTCCGGTGGATTTCGGCGCCGAATTCGCTAAACACATCTACCATTTGCCCTTTGCAGGCATGGGACTTCGAGCCCACTGTATACTGGCATCGATCGCAATGGGCTTGGGCCGCAAAGAGGCGAAAGAGCATTTTGCAGAGAAGGTTGCCCCTTCACTGCATTACAGCAGGCGCATAGGCAGCAGCTTTGGGTCAAGTATCTTTTTGGCTTTGTTCTCCTTGTTGGACCATTGCAACGATATCGCGACTGGCGACAAGCTGAGTATCTTCTCCTACGGCTCAGGTTCATGTGCGGAGTTTTACACCGCAGCTCTTGGACCACATGCGGTCGAAGTCGCAAGCCACGGGCGCCTTGGAGAAACTTTAGATGAACGGCATGTTGTGACAGTTGAGGACTATGAGAAGAGCGAAGCCGCTCGCAACACAGCAATTGGAGAGCCAAAATACACACCGGATTTTGAGGCTTTCGATGGCTGGTTTCAAAAGCGTTATGTGGGAACGGGTGCAATGATTCTGGACCGGGTCGAAGACCATCGCCGACAATATCGACGGGCTTAGTGTTACTGATGCAATTAAACGTCCCGACCAATCTCTCACCAGAGTCTGTGGCTGAGCTGCATGAAGAGGTGATGCGTGTGAAGGCTGCTGAGCCAGACGGGGCACTTGTGCTGCAGGGAGGGCAGAGCGTTTTTTGCTCAGGTCTAGAGCTGTCTGCCGTATCGTTGCCGGCCGATAGCGGAGCTCTTAACACTGCGATCGTTCAGTTTGCGGAGATCTTGATTGCCCTGTGTCGCATGAACAGGCCGGTTATCTCTGTCGTGTCTGGTGCGGCAGTCGGCGGAGGAGTCGGGCTCGCCGCTGCATCCGATTACGCGATTGCGACACCCGGATCGAGCTTTTGCCTGCCAGAATGCTTAATCGGATTGGTGCCAGGTGCGGTCTATCCGGTTCTGCTGCGCCGCGTCGATGTTGCGCGTCTAAACGTAATGTCGATGGACGGACGAACCAGATCGGCCGAAGAGGCGGCGGAGATTGGTTTGGTCGACATGATTGTTGAAGAGACGAATATTCCTTCTATCTTGCGCCGTCTGTCGCGGGATCTTTGTCGTGGGCACTCTGGCGCAATAGAAGTCGTAAAGTCATTCCATTCACAGACGGAACTGGAATGCGCAATTCGCCATGGCATAGGCCGGACCGCGGAACTGATCGCAACCCCCGAAGCGCAGAAACGAATTCAGGCAATGCGAGATGGGAAGGCGCCATGGCTGGCCTGAATAACGACGTTGACCCTCGGCTGATCGCCGTGGAGCACTCCGATGATGGCGTGACCACCATCCAGATGTGCGACGTGGATGGCCGCAACGGACTATCGGAGGAGTTTGTTAGGTCCCTAAAGAGCGCCTTCCATTCCGTTGAGCAGACCCCTCACGTGAAGGCAATAATCTTGTGTGGGTTGCAAGATGCTTTCTGTTCTGGAGCGACCCGCAATACCCTAGAAAAGATCTCAGATGGCAATGTCCCGCTTGAGGAACTGTCTCTGCCCGCCTTGCTTTTGAACGCGCAAGTGCCGGTCATTGCAGCGATGGAGGGCGACGCAGTCGGTGGTGGTTTTGCGTTGGGACTTGCTGCCGACATTATCCTGATGGCAGAGAAGAGCCGTTATGGCCTTAATTTTGTGGAGTTCGGCCTAACGCCGGGCATGGGAGCAACAAGAATTGCACCATTGGTTCTAGGGCAAGCAATCGCGCACGAACTTATGTATACCGCCGAATTTCGGAGGGGCCGAGATTTTCGTGGCCACTCGTCCATTAATTATGTCTTGCCGAAAGATGAGGTGATGGCAAAAGCTAAAGACGTTGCGGCGCGGATAACAAGCCATTCGAGATCCACGTTGCAACTCCTCAAAACCAATCTAGCTGCCGAGCGGTGCGCGGTGTTCAAACACGCCAGGGAGATGGAAACCGCAATGCATCGTGTTTGCTTGGAAGATCGATTGACGGCTGAACGCATTAGGAGAAACTATGCTGAGTGAACTGCGCGAAAAGACCGTATTGATCACTGGGGGAACGCGGGGCATTGGTCTTGAGACCGGTTTGGCGTTTGGAAAAGCGGGTGCACGTTGCGTCCTGACGCACAGATGGGGGTCAGCCGACGAGGCGGATATTTGCGAAAAGTTCGAAGTAGTCGGTGCATCGCAGCCAGCGATCTATGAAGCCGATGTTGTGAACGAAGATGACACAACCGCGCTCTTGAACCTCATGAAGGAGAGCCATGACGGCGTCCATGTCCTTGTCGCCAATGTTGCTGTGGCTCCACTTGTGAAGGGACTTGATGACTATGTCCGGCGAGACTTCACCCGGTGTCTGGAATTTTCAACCTGGCCATTGGCTTCTTATACCAAGAGAATTCTGGATCTTTTTGGTTCATATCCCAGATACATTGTTGGCATCTCCTCCACCGGACACCTCCGGTATGCGGGCGCCTACGATGCGGTTGCGATCGCAAAATCTGCGCTGGAAACGATGTGCCGCTATCTTGCGTTTAGATTGGGTCCTGAGGGCGTTAGGGTGAATGTCGTTCGGCCCAGCTTTGTAGAGACTGAAGCTTTGGCTACAGTTTTCGGCGAAGACTTTTCGACCTATCTGGAAGAGAAGAGTCCAGGCATAGTGATATCGAAGCAAGAGGTCGCCAACGCAGTTCTTGCACTTTGCTCCGGCTTGCTCGATGGTGTAAATGGTCAAGTGATTCAAGTGGATCGCGGGACGATGTTTGGGGATTCAATTGTGCGCTACTATGAAAACGACTCCCTGAAATAGGGTTCCAACGGCTCTTCTAGAGTGTCGCTTGGATTTTGTCAGACGGTGAAAATTCCGGCAAAGGCGGAGAAAGAATGGATAGAGCAGAAATTTTGTCTGTCATAAAGAGGAACATTCTCGAAATTGTCGAAGACATAGACGAGTCAGATCTCGATCCACAAAAGTCTATGAAGGACTATGGGGCGACGAGCTTGGATATCGTTGAGGTCGTCTCATCTAGCATGAGAGAACTGAGAGTTAAGGTCCCACGTTCTGAACTCAACAGCATTGAGAATATTGACGGGCTGGTCGATGCGCTTCATGCGGCGGCACTGCAGAAAGCTTTGTAAAGCGGTACCAAGCCCCGAAGGCAGTTCGCTTCTTTGCCTTCAGGAACCTGGCCAAACCGCTTGCGGGAGAGTGTGTTCTCAGCTGCATGAAGCAGCAGGCTATGTCCCTGACACTGCGCATGCCAAATCGTGGCCGTTTCAGCGAGAAACGGACGAAAACCGGTTGGGCGTTCGCCTGGACAAGTCAATCGAGCTGATCGTTGAACGCGCCAAGCCATGTCTCTCAATGCGTACGATCTCCCGCCGGCTGGAGCAGATCCCCAGCTACGAAGCGGAGAGGCTGAGGAACGTTGTTTGCGCCCGGACAGCCACCAATTCGCTTCACGGCCTGAGATTGATGCAGGAAGTGGCGGAAGCATCGGCCCGGTCGGCTGGCGCCGCTGAGGACACGGTCAGAATCGTGCGCGATGATCGGGGTAAGCCCCATATCAAATCACGTTTCGGCGGGGCGCCAGAAATCAGTTTGAGTCATTGCCGAGCTCATGTGGTCTTGGCGATCAGCCAGCATTCGCCGATCGGCGTGGACATTGAGGGCACGCGAGAGCTACGGGCAGGATTGCTCGACGCGTGTTGCCTCCCGCGCGAACGGGCCTGGGTGGAGCGGGCCGACAACGAGCAGGTGCGGCGCTTTCGATTTTCCTGGCTTTGGACCCTAAAAGAAGCCTTCATGAAAGCCGTTGGGCTTGGACTTGCCATCGATCCGCGTGAATTGGAATTCTCAATGTCCGATCGTCCCAGACTGATCACTTCGCCGCGAGGGACGCATTGCCGCTTCCTATCATTTGCGTTTTGCGGTGATTCCGTAATCAGCTTGTGCTTGCCGTATGATTGACCGGTTTCTCACTTGCAAGAAAACCCGAATGCTCCGGCCCCTGTCCAGTTCAAGGCTTTGGCACGCCGGATTTCCGGTTTCTTATTTTCGGACTACCTCACGAACTCAGGTGTTTTAACAATGCGAGTGGCCATCACAGGTGCCAGTTCAGGGATCGGCAAAGCTCTAGCTTTGGAATATGCGGCGGACGGTGCAGACATTGTTGCCTTTGGACGAGATGTATCTCGGTTGCGGGACGTTGCTGAAAATTGCAACAGATTTGGCGTCGACGTCGAGATCTGTGCGGTGAGCCTGGAAAACAAACAGGCCATGTCTGAGGCACTTCTGCGGGCAGACAACGAAGGCCGGCTAGATGTGGTTATTGCCAATGCTGGCTTTGGAGGCTTGGAGGCCCTTGCAGGAACAAATGGAGAGACCGAACCCACAGTGGAAAAGTTGGTCAATGCAAACTTCGTTGGCGTGTTGAACACGCTTAGACCAATAATCCCAAGAATGGTTGCGCGAAGAGCTGGCAACATTGGAATCATCTCATCATTGGCTGGGCTGCGGGGCATGCCAGATTCCCCAGTCTATTCTGCGACAAAGGCCGCTGCCAGGGTCTATGGCGAGGCGCTCCGTCCGCTTCTGGCACCTTATGGTGTTTCAGTTTCGGTGATTTCACCTGGCTACGTGGACACCCCGATGAGCCGAACTCTCCCGTTCGCAAAGCCCATGATATTGCAACCTGAGAAAATGGCAAGGTTGATCAAAACCTCAATCAAGAGTGGTACCCCGCATCTCGTCCGACCGCTACCTCTTGCCATTATAATGAGACTCTTCAACTTGCTGCCCCGACGGGTTGCCGACACACTTTTGATTCATCTTAGGCAACATACCAATGAGGACGGCTAAGGTTGGCCGGACTTTGGCGAGGAGCGACTGCAATAGATGATGTCTTTTTGTCCTTAGAGTGCTTGCGTTATCGTGTTTGAGGCAGGTCAACCGACTAAGCTGATGATCAATGCCGGTGACGTGCTCCCCTTATTTGGACCACAGGCCTGGAGGTTCCCACTGGGGGCAGATCATCTTAACGGCGGTTCGAATTCTAAAAGATTTGACGATGTTGATTGCAACAATCAGCAGTGTATGATCGCGAAACGCGTGCCATCGGGAATCTTATCCAGCAGTGTTGATAACTGAGCGATATATTATGAGACAGGTGGCAAAGCCGATGCTAGTCGGGCTTGTCATCGGACTTTCCTTTTTGGCGTCGGTGCGCCTGGGAATGGTCGTTAAGTTTGGTCTGAACGATGACAGCGCGCTGTTCACTATTCTCCAATCGACCTTGTTTTGGATACCATTCTATCTCGGCCTTGCGATACCTATGTCGCTCTTCTGTGGGCTGATGATCGGCTTTGACAAGCTGGCCAAGTCCAGTGAATTGATCGTTCTACAGGCCTGCGGTCAGGGTCCACTACGATTGATCAGGCCGGCAGCGCTGCTCACAACTCTTACAATAGTACTCGGCACATTCATATATGGATGGGTCGAACCCTTCACCACTTACGCCCGCCGCGCTTTCAACCATGAAATCGAACTTCGCGCGGTCTACCTAGCTGTAGAACAGCAAGCATTCATAAAACTGGGATCTACAGTTATTTTCGTTGACGAGATTGACCGAAAAAACGGTCTATTAAAACGAATCTTCATTCATCGCAAGTTGCGCGGCGATCGCATTCAGACGCTTACGGGCCAGCAGGGGCGGCTGATCCTCAGTTCGCACACCAAACAACCAACGCTGGAACTTCACGATGCCCAAATCTTCGATGTAACGCATTCGCTGGATCGATCGAAGGAAGGAAGACAACCTTCGTTTAGAGTGAGTCAAACCATCATGTTGCGCACGCTCTTGGGGGGCTCATACAAACCATTCCGGGCACGCGGCCGGTCTCCCAAGGAATGGGCGCTTACTGAGCTCATTTTTACGGATCACGTCGGGCCTCAGCAAGCCAACAATCGGAAGGTATTCATAGAATTGAATTTCCGCTTCGCGAAGATCCTATTTATAGCGATTTTACCGTTTCTAGCTTTGACATTTTCCAACCTTTATAATAATCGGCGCGCCACTTACCGCTTAGGGTTTGGGATTATCACTTTATTCGTGGGCCATGAATTGCTCGTTTATGGCGCGTTCATTGCAAACTCCCACGCGATGCCGCCTCTTCTGGTTATATGGTTTCCTCTGCTGGTGCTTGCCGCTGCTGCGGTCGGTCGAAGTTATCGTATGCTCTATCGGCCAGGCGGAGGTCTGTGAGCGCCATAAGTTTGTGGTTTGCGAAGCTTGTCGATCGAAGGTGGTTCTCTTGCCGTTGCAATTGAAGGCCACACCAAAAGACGCAGGAGGCCAAGAATCTGTGCGCTCCTTACGTCTCGCTATGCGGCGTTTAGCTCTCAGCCAGATGCGTCACCGGCTCCTCTCCTGCAAGCATGCGAAGTGTGTTCTTCAAACGAATGTGTTGAATGAACAAATCGTGTTCAGCAACATGTCCCGCGGCAACATGCGGGCTTTTGAAGTAGAACGAAAGCCATTCCTGTATTCCGGATAGTTGCGCCCTTGCGGCGAGATCGAGAAACAGTGCTAGATCGAGTACGATCGGTGCTGCAAGAATGGAGTCTCTGCAAAGAAGGTCCACCTTGATTTGCATGGGATAGTCTAGCCATCCGCGAATGTCGATATTGTCCCAACTTTCCTTGGCGTCTCCGCGTGGCGGATAATAGTTTATCCTAACTTTGTGATAAAGCTGTGCATAGAGATCTGGGTAGAGATCGGGTTGTAGAATTGAATGTAGAACATTCGACTTCGTCACTTCCTTGGCTCGAAAGCTATCGGGCTCATCGAGCACTTCGCCATCACGATTGCCCAGAATGTTGGTCGAAAACCAACCATCTATTCCGAGCATGCGTGCCTTAAACCCGGGCGCGAGTACCGTCTTCATGAGCGTTTGGCCCGTTTTAAAATCTTTGCCTGCCAGAGGGACATTTCTTTTACTTGAAAGTTCTTCCAGCGCGGGAATATCAGCGGACAAATTCGGAGCGCCATTTGCATAGGGAATATCTTCCATAATTGCAGCATATGCATACAGTTGTGAAGGAGCGATGGCCTCGTCATTCTCTAGAAGCCCTTTTTCAAATGCAGAAATAGTCTGATGACAGGCGGCTGGCTCAAGGTAAATCTCAGTAGACCCGCACCAGATCACTACTGCACGGCTAGCCTTGTGGCGCTCCTTGGAGTTGCGAATATCGTCGCGTAATGCCTCCGCGAGTTCGCGTTTATTTGCCGCTATCTTTACGTTTGAGCCATTGAGGCGTTTTACGTAGCGCTTGTCAAAAGCTGCTGACATGGGATGTATACCCTCAAGAAACTCGGAGAGCGGCTGGAGATCTTCGCGGCTGAGAACAGCCGCTCGCGTTGCGGCCTGTAGCGCATCATCGGGATAGATATCCCAACCGTCGAACACCAGATCCTGTAAGTCAGAGAGCGGCAACACATCTCGAATGAGCGGGCTTCGATTGTCCGATCGAGGCCCAAGTCGAATACCTTGCAATTGTGTCAATGATCCGATTGGCCTTGCGTGACCACGACGCACGGCCTCCACCCCAGCAATGAAGGTCGTTGCAACGGCGCCCATGCCCGGTGTCAATACCAGCAGTTTGCCCGTTGCGGGATCTATCATAGGTCACACGTATCACAGTGGGGTGGGGCGGGCAAGAATGCCCTATCTACACCTGCTCCAATCTTAGGTTCAAGCTCCGTCAGACCATTTCACTAATACGCCGGGTATTGGACCAAATGGGGGTTTTGGGCAGCTCAGTAAGGCAATTTTCCCAATTTTCCCCCCATCTTTCTCAATATATACTTTCGACCATCTTGCTTCAAAAGGCTGGACTTAGATTTCACGATCAGTAGTGCACGGACAGCAACTTGTTCGGCAAGTTTCAATTTGCCCAAATAACAATCAAAAAGTGCTTCAAACTTGGGGTGAGCAATCAAGCTTTGCGTGAACCGATAAAGCAGTTGATCGACCACACTGCCCGACATCGAATAGATCCGCCCATCCTTCGCCACAACAGCGATGTCTCCGTTCTTGAGCGTCTCCGGAACTGGCGCCGTTAAAAGACCCAGAGAGTGGAAGGCCTCACGAGATCGAATAGGATTGGTCAAATCTGGATTCTCCAATTGTATGCATTCGAGAATAAGCCGAACTTTTGGGATGTCACGGTACAAGCTCAACAGAATCAAACCCTGCCGTATCTCCGATGGCGCTTCCTTTGAGCGAGACTCGGCCATTGAGGATGAGGCGCTTAGCGCGTGAGCGAACAGATATCCCGCCATGGCGAATATACAATAGGCGCACGGTGTCGGATTCCATCTAGGTGTAGCTTGCATTAAGGCGGTATCCTGGCTCGGTCCGGTTCGATTTTGCCCAAGGTGCAAATTTATTCGCTTTTAAGGGCATGGCCGACTTCACGCATTTTCACGCGGTCAATAGAATCAACATATCAGGTTTGTATCACTTCTTCAGCTCCTGGAATGCTCGAGCAGAAGCGCCATATGAGTCCATAGTCAGCCAAGAACGGTTCAATAACATTGACGCCTCTGACTCCGCACTGGCATTGTATCTGAATGTAAATGGGACGTCATGTCTGTTAGAGGGCGGGAACTTCACATGAAGAATGCAATCAAGATGTTCTTTACCGTCAGGGAGGCAAGGCCCTACTTGATCCTTGCGTGTCTGGTGACAGCGGGTTTCCTCGAATTGTTCAGTATTGGTTTTATTCTTTCCGTCTTTTCGGTCGTTGAAGGGGCGCCATCAGAAAACTCCAATACAATGTTTGTCATTACCGAGAATGCCCTCTCCCGCCTCGGTATTTCCCACGAGCTCTACGTCTTGATTATTCTCATGACGGCTGGGCTTTGTCTCAAATTTCTGTTCTCTTTCCTGGCATCGAGCTACGCAGGGACGGCGCGCGCAAAAATTTCAACACACATGCGGACTAGAGCGATTAATGGCCTGCTCAACGCACGTTGGCCTTACCTGGTGGAAACCAAATCCGGGCGTGTGGCCAACGTGTTGAGCGCGGAAGCGGACCGCGCGGGCGATGCGTATATGGCGTCCGCTGAATTTGTGGCCTCTCTTTTTCAGGTCTCCATTTACCTCATTGTGGGCGTTCTCGTAGCTCCATTGTTGGCGCTGGTCGCCCTTTGCCTGGGAACCGTGTCGATCGTCCCCCTCAATGCGCTCATTAGAATGGCGCGGCGGGCTGGCTATCAACAAACGGTATCAACTTCCAAACTCATCACGTCGATTACCGACATGTTCAACAACCTGAAACCCATGAAGGCGATGGGTCGCCAATCTGATATTGCTGCGTATGCACATCAGCAGCTCGACCACTTGTACAAGGCTATGGTTCGTCAAACCGTATCGAAATACGGAATGCGGCGAGGGGGTGACGCAATCCTGACGTTGGTGCTTGGGCTGGCGCTTTACTTGGCCGTGGTTCAGTTCGATCATGCGCTGGCTGAAGTTGTTGTATTCGGATTGGTCGCCTTGCGTGGCGGAGACAATTTTCAGCAGCTTCAATCGCACCTGCACGCGCACGGAGAATTTGAGAGTGCCTTTTGGAGTTGCAATCGTTACGCTGAGGAAACTGAAGCGAACCGCGAACCGTCAAGCGGCGAACCGCTCGGCAAGGTGCGCAGAGGCTATGCGTTTGAGGATGTTAGTTTTTCACACGGAAATTCTCCTGTGCTGTGCGACGTATCGTTCGTAATCCCGGTGCGAGGAATTACTGTCCTTACCGGGCCATCAGGTTCGGGAAAAACTACTCTGATCGATTTGCTCCTCGGTTTTTATTCGCCGTGCAAGGGCCGAATCTCTGTCGATAACCGAGACACGTCAGAGGTCTCGTTGGCGGATTGGAGGGCCAATATTGGTTATGTTCCGCAAGAGTTGAACTTGCTAAACACCTCGATTCTAGACAACGTCACATTGGGCAACAGCCAATATGACGAGGAGCAAGTATGGCAAGCGCTGTCGATCGCCGGTGCCGAAACTTTCGTCCGTAGGATTGATGGTGGTATTCACGCCCAAGTTGGCGAATGCGGTGCTAAATTGTCCGGCGGCCAAAGGCAGCGGATTGGTTTGGCGCGGGCCTTGATCGCAAATCCAGATTTGCTGATTCTTGACGAGGTTTCGAGCGCGTTGGATGTTACCACCGAGATTCAGATACGAGACAACATTGCGGCCCTAAGGGAAAGATATACTATAGTCGTTGTGACTCATCGATCCGCATGGAATCATGTTGCCGATCAGGTCCTTCAGGTGCAGGACGCGAACGTCTCACAGCTCTCATTCAGCGAACTCACCGCATAAGCACGCTGTGAAACACTTGCCACAGTTTTCAGGTCCCTGCATTGAGCCATATTTTGGAGATTGGCAGATTTCCGTTCCTGCAAGCGCTTGTGGTTGTTCGGAACTACCGTCACACTAAAAATCCGAGAACCATTTTGACACCCTTTAAAGATCTCAGAGGCAAAGCCAGAAAGCGAATGGACACCAAAATTTGCGAGCTGGTTTGCCGGAAGACGGCATCGTTCACTTTGGACCATCCTATCGCGTCATTTACGTTCGACGATTTTCCGTCGTCCGCATATCGGGTTGGAGGCCGGATATTGGAGGATTTCAATTTGAGAGGAACCTACTACACGTCGCTAGGTTTGCAAGGAACCTCCGGCGCTAGTGGTGAATATTTCTCGGTTTCTGACCTGAAAGACGCCTACATCAATGGACACGAACTCGCATGTCATACCTTCAGCCACAAGACATGTTATCAATCCTCTGCATCCAAGTTTGAACAGGATGTGGCAATGAATGCAGGCCACATCTCAGAACAGATTCCTGGGTTACACTTTCAGACATTTGCATACCCGCAGGGCGTGGTCAGTCCCTTGCACCACCAGCGCGTGTCCTCTCGGTTCAAATGCGTCCGAACAATCGCAAAAGGAGTGAACCGTGGCATCTTCAACTTAAACTTTCTCCGGGCGATCCAGCTCTACGAAACAACCTTTTCTCTTGCAGCATTGGCCAACTTAGCTGAGGACCTGCGAAAGACGCCTGGTTGGGTGGTGTTCTACACACATGATGTGAGTGATGCGCCTTCAAGATACGGTGTCACGCCGGGATTGCTTGAAGCGACAATTAGTCAAATTCTTAGTTCAGGTGCACAGGTCTTACCGGTTGCCGATGCACTCAACGCCATTGTACGCGAACCTCGTTAGGTGGCTTTCCGGCGCATGCGTAAGTTCCTCTATATCACCCCATGGTTCCCTCCAACGCTGATGGTGGGTGCCTTGCGGCCTTTGAAATTTTTGCGCAGCCTGGAAGCACTTGGATGGCGCGCAGTCGTCCTTTGCGGCGGGCCAAGGGGACATGCCACGGCACCCCAATTCCTGGATGAAGTGCCATCTTCGACGATCGTTATCCGCAACTACACACGCTCAAGTGATCAACCTGAAACACGAAGTACCCACGCAATCCAAGTCTCCGCCTGCGAAGCCGAGCAGCCAGCGCCGGGCTTAGCTCGGGCAAGGGAGACGGGGGCGGGCTCCTTAGACAAATGGGAACTTTGGAATGCACCACCCGATCTGATACCGTTTGGTTGGGATTTGCTAGAGCTTTCGCATGCCTCAACAGCAGCGCTGGAAGCACAGGCCGAACATCCGGACTGCGAGGCGATTGTCGTCAGTTGCGATCCGCAGTCTGGATTGATTGTGGGCAGGCGTGTTCATGAAGTGACCGGTTTGCCTCTAATCCTCGATTTTAGAGACCCATGGTCTATATGTGAATTGCGCCGACCGAAGAGGTGGCTCCCGCAGCGTTGGATCGTGGATTATTTGGAGCGTTCTGCGGTGAGTTCGGCGGCGAAGGTGATCCTCAACACTGAAACCGCCTTGATAGATTACCGTCGGCACTATAATGACATAGAACCAGAAAGATTTTGCTGTATCCGGAATAGCACTGATAAGGATCTGATCTCGACAGGTCCTCCTGTGCACTTCGACCGTTTCACCCTGCTATTCTTGGGTCGGCTGCGTCCCTACGTGGAGGGAGAGGTTCTGATCCAGCTTTTGGCAAATCTGCGCCGGAGAGGTTTCGGCAGCAAGCAGATCCAGCTCGTTGTTACAAGCCATCTTCCAAAGAAGATACACCAGATGGCAATAGACCGCGGTGTCATTGACTCTATCGTTGAGTATGGCCCAATTCTGCACTCCAGCGCTGGAGCGTTTATGAACGCGGCAGACGTTTTGGTTTCTGTCAGCAATGCTACCCAGCAGCGCATTCCAGCAAAGACCTTCGACTACATATGTTCTGAGCGACCAGTCATGATGGTCACGGATAATTGCGAACTTAGGGCTTTGGTGAGTGGAATCGAAGGATGCAACAGCTTTGGCTGGCAAGAAGTGGAGCGGATGTCAGAACATATCGAAGCTTTGTTCTCAAAGGGCCGACATCAGTGCTGTATCCGTGCCAATCTTGGCTTTGACAGCAAAGCGGCTGGCGATAAACTTTTTGAGATACTGAACCAAGTTGCAGCCAACCGTTAATTCCTTTTATTGCTCCGGCGGTCCTTCCTGAAGGAGCTGAGCTTGGAATATTGGCCAACTGGCGTGTTCAGCGGCCAAACCGTTCTGCCAGGCCCACGGCCAGACCAAACCCGCGTGCGGGGTAGGGCAGCACCGTTTCATAGTAGAAATTTCTCCAGTTAGGGTACTGCGCTCTTGGCCGGACCAGAGACAAGATGGGCGACATGGCCACGAAGGCCAGCAGGGCTGGAAAAAACGCCAACAAACGCACGTTTACTTTTGAAAAAATCCCCATCACTGCGTGCGTGCGCCCAATTGCGAAATTGCGGCGCGCGCAATAGGCAAGGCTCATCTTTTGCAAATGAATGGTGTGTTCCACCCGCAAGTCAGGTGAATAGAACACTCCTTCCCTTCCTGTCCGTGCCAGATACTGATCCTGCAGATGACGTTCTTCACCCAGGATCAGCTTGTTACCACTAACACCGAACCGCGTACTGAAGCGAACGAGATCGAACACGTCTCTCCTAATCAGCATATTGCCGCCCGACGCACGAAAGTTGGAATAGTAACCGGCCTCTTCATATTGGCCGACGAAATAGGCATTTCCATACTCCAACTTGAACCAGGAAGGACGCGGTTCGTTGGTGAAGCGCCCAAAGTAAGGGCCCCCAGCAATAACGGGATCGGCCACCTTAATAATCGTAAATGCTACCCTGAGCCAGTCTGTAGCAAGCACGCAATCATCATCAACGTATGCGATGTAGCGACCACTGCTCTCGTCCGCCCCACGATTTCGTGCGACCGAAAGACCTTGAGTCGCCTCAAAAATGTACCGAACAGCAATGGGAGAAACGTTCGCTATTTCCTTTACGAGCGCTTCGGTCTCATCGGTGGAATTGTTGTCCACGACAATAAGTTCCACAGTCTCCGATCGTAAGTTTTCGAGCTGAAGAATACTTTGTAAACAATCACGCAGAAAATCGGCACGGTTATAGGTGCATACGCATATGCTGATCGAATGACTTTCTGCCATTGCCGGGGGATGCGTTCTGGAAGATACGCCAGCAGATGTTTTGGGTTTAGAAATCTTAGACCAGCTTGCAGAATCCAACTGGGATCAGCGTGCATTACTAGAACAGTCACGTCAACTGTTTGTTCTGGAACAACGGACCATGTTCAATCTGAGGATTTGCCAGATCGCTATAACGCTTCCGGCTCATCTTCATCTCCTTCAAGAGGCTCGATTAAGCCAAATTCTCTCTCTAAGGACGGATCACTAAATCGGGACACACGTCACACTTGGCAACCTGATCCCATGACAATAGCGTGCACATTTGGGTGTGCGCGCGCGGCCGCGGCGGCTCATGCCGCCGTCCCCGAATGTTCGGCCCGAAATTACGTGAGCACCAAGATGCTCTTCCCATTAGATGCGCGATAGCGTCTTTACGCTTGGTTCTGCTTTCACTTTCCAGCCCGTTCTGGTGTTTGAAAGTTTCTTGCCGAGATCAAAGCGAAAGCAGAGGCAAAAAATGCCATAGACCGTTCCTTTTTGGCCATCCGATGTGGCATAATCCCAGACCGGGAAGGTAGGCGTCTGGAGAGAGTATGGACCAGTCTAGGGCTCAACATCTAATTTGCGGGGGACCGGTTAATGTAGACCCGCGTGTGCGTGAGGCGGCATGCGTGTTCCAAATATTGCCTGAAATTCGAAAAGGCTATGCAGGCGAACGGACTTTGTTGCATACGCCGAACGAACGTCTCGCGAGTTTGAGCGCGTAGCACATGAACTACTGGCACAGACTCCTATATTCGCCTTTTCTCGCGCAATTGATTGTGACAAGGCGTTGCAATCTGTCATGCGGTTATTGCAATGAATATGATCTGCATTCGCCGCCAGTCGATGCAAGACTCATCTTGGAACGCATGCGCAAGTTGAGAGATCTGGGTACACTTGCTCTAGAGTTCACCGGCGGCGAACCGCTCCTGCATCCAAAAATTATAGATTTTGTGGGCTCGGCGCAGCGGATGGGGTTTTGGCAAATTATGATGATATCGAACGCTTTTTTGCTGAACCGGGAAAAGATCAAAAGGCTGAACGGAGCAGGACTGCAGCATCTACAGATAAGTGTCGATGGTGTTGAGCCAAACGAAACAACGAACAAGGTTCTGAAATCACTGCGGCGGCGTTTGGAGCTTCTTGCGGAGATCGCGAACTTCAAGGTTACGCTGAGTTCGGTGATCGGGAGCGCGAACGACTCTCAAACATTGGAGGTGTTAAAGTTTGCTAAGTCGCTTGGTTTTAAGCCTCGTGTGCTTTTGATCCACAGTGAAGACGGGCAGCTCGATCTGACCTCCGATCAGGTCAAGCTTTTTTCTCAGATTCAGGATGAAATTGGACGATCCGTGACAGAATCCGCTGACTATAGGACGCGACTGCTTACAGAAGGAAGAGCTCCCTTTAGATGCCGGGCAGGGAGCAGGTATATCTATGTCGACGAGTTTGGCCAGGTGTGCTGGTGTTCACAAACCAGAGAAGAATTCTCCAGACCGCTTGATGAATACGGTGCGTCGGATTTAAAAGAGCAGTTTCTCACCCCAAAAGCCTGCAGCGAGAGATGCACAATCGGTTGTGCCCGAACCAACAGCAAACTGGACGAATGGCGACCACAATACCTTGGATTCCGAACGGCTCACCGGCGCGCTTCTCAATAGGCTGACTCATGATGCCCACATCCTGGAGATGAATGGCGATAGCTTCAGGCTTAAGCACCGCAAAAAGCGCAGAACTCAGTAAAAATGAGGCGTCAGCTGAACCCAACTTAATCCTGCGGGTCCACAGGTCCATCCCACACGTTCCGCTGCACAGCGTATGAGGTGCACTCCGCAGGCCGCGCGGCCCCCTCCCGTGGATCACAGGGATAACCTTCCGCAACATAGAGAGTGGTGTAGCTTTGCTCCGGCGATTGGGAAATATTTACTCCGGCGTGGACATCCTGTTGGCAGAGTGTCGTTCGCATTCCTCTACGATGTAGCGGACATCCAATTCTCGGCCAACATCCCTGAACCTTCGGCGTTTGGCTCTTATAATGGAATGATGAATTCGCGCGATTACCCCACTTCATTTGCAGCGAGTATGGCGGTCATCCTGCGCGCCATGCTGTGTCTCCCTACATAGCGAGACTATCGAAGCACGCAGATAAAATCTACGTTCGGGAAAGGGAGTCGTAAATTCCGATTTCGGCACAAACGAAAGTGCGTTCCGGCCAGCACAATCCGTATCTTGTCTTCAGAAGAATACCGCCTCCGAGTCTTGCGCCGTATGTCCTTTACAGTGCGCTCTGCGGCGCCTTGATG